>JAZTZN010000030.1:0-209641 GCA_045637445.1 Muribaculaceae bacterium | reverse complement strand
TGTGATTTACCGTTCAGTGGAGAATTTGTGGATTTTGTGCAGTATGGCAGTAAGATTTATTGTTTATCAAGCAATAACGAACTTTGTGAAGTCGATTTAGATAAGATAGATTTAAGTGTAACAGAAATTATCTCTAACGATGCAATAAGACTTAGTCAAAGCGAAGGTGAAATCGGTTGGCAGAGCGAAAAAATGCTCAGCAGAGTTGAAGTAGTTAGTACAGAGGGTATTATCTTGGCTCAGCAAGAAGTTACCGGAACAAAGGGCGAAATAATGATTAATGAAGATTTGACAGGTGTGGCAATAGTTGCATTCTACACAGCCGATGGTCAGTGCATCACTCGCAAAATCAATTTATAAACTATTTAAATAAATACGACTATGAAATCTTTAGCAAAAATTTTGGTGATGATGGCACTCGTATTCGGTGCTGCATCATGTAGCGATGTAAATGACATGCCTGATATTCCTACTCCTCCGGAAACGGATCAGGAGAATCCTACAAAGGCAGAAGAACCTGAATTGCCATCAGTAGTAAAATCATTAATGGAGAGAGCTTCCGGGTATGATAATATCAGCATAGTCAACAATGCTACGATGAGTCGTGATAGTATTGATGGTAATGGGGTTATTATTTTTGATATGTCCTCATTTGAAGGTTTTAAGACTGTAATATCTATTGATGATTATAGAATTTTTTACGATGTCTATATACCGTCTGAAGGAGCACAAATCAAATTGAAAGAAAACATGGATATTTATCTCGGACTATCAGACTTTATGTACTTGAATAAAGACCATAGAAATAGATTGTCATTCAAGAAGGAGTTGTTAGGTCTTAGATGCGACTGTGATGATAATAGACATAAGCATGGAGAACATGAACGTGATTATTACTATAAATCATACAATGATTATATGGTAGGAATTTATGATTCTCCTCAAGTACTACAACTTGAAATTCTTCCTAATCATAGCGGATCAGAACAAATTTTGAGTTTCTTCGTATGGGATGGTTTGCCTTTTTGTTCTGCCGGGATTAATTTCATTCAAGAGGGAGCTAAATAGTGCGGAAGTCATGTAATTAGCAAAAATAGTATAGTTTTCCGTAACCTAAGGAGGGGTCGAGTGGAGTGATGATGTATCGCTTCACTCGGCTTTTTGTATTGGGGCTATGTCAATTGCGGCTAAAGAATGCGTAGGTGATAGGCAGAGGGGGTGGGGAGGCTGATATAAAGAGAAAGGAGATGATGGTCATAAGGAGATGATTGCCGAAGGAGAGGGAATAAAAAAGACCGAGCCAAAATTTGATTTTGATTCGGTCGCAGATTATTAGTTAAGGGATTAGTTAGAAGTCGTATCCGATAGTCATAGTCCATGCTTTGTGATGACCACCGTATAGGTCTTTATAAACGTTGTTAAATCCTGTCGAATAATGTATGCCCAAATAGTAATGGTCGAAAAGAGTTACACCGGTTCCCAATTTCAGTCCGACATCAAATTTCTTTCTATTGTCGAAGTAACCGTCTTTGAAGTCAATAGAGTTGCTTACACCTTTATCGCTACCGCTGATGCCAAATTGGAAGTAAGGGCCCAAATCGATGCTCCAACGAATGAAATCGGCAGGGTATAGCTTGAGCGAAGCCAACACAGGGACAATGAACGAGTAGAATCGAGTGTGTCCGTATTCGAGGTTTTCGGTAGGCAAATAGTTGTAGATGTATGCGTAGTCGTGGCTTCTGCTTTCGAAGAAGAATCCCGGCTGAACAGAGATGAAATTTTTGAAATTAATGTCGCAGATTACGCCGGCATCAAAGCCTGTTCCCCATTTGTCGAGATTTAGTTTAGTGAAATCTTTATTATGTGTCTGGTTTGAGCAATTTAGTCCTATTCGCGCACCAAGGGAGAAAGTCTTGTCGGGAGATGAAGTGTCGAAGAAATCTTTAGCATCGGCAGAATTGGCGCAAATGGCTAATAAAGATATAGTTAGAGCTGATTTAAGATTGTTCATAAAAAAAAGAATTAAAAATTATTGGGTAAAATTAATCAAAAAAGTTAGAATATGAAATTTTATAATTAATTTTGCAGTCTGAAAATAAAAAATGTTTAAAAAATTTAAATTAAATCAGTAAAAAAAGTATGGCTCCGAAGTATAGCAACAGCTTGTTTACAAATGCCAAGGATTATGCGATAATCGTGTTCGGCTTGGCGTTGTATGCGATAGGTTTCACAGCTTTTATTTTGCCTCATGATGTTATCATGGGAGGTCTTCCGGGTGTCGGCACATTGGTTTTGTTGGCGACAGAGAAAATGTTTGGTGCAGGCAATGGTATTCCGGTGTCGGTGACACAGTATATCTGCAACATCATCTTGCTGATTATCGCGTTCAGAATTGTTGGTAAGACATTCGTATTGCGTACAGTGATCAGTACATCTATTTTGTCGTTGTTCATCGGTATGCTTGAATTTTATTTCCGCAGCAATCCTCCTTTGATCAGTGAGATTTCGCTAAGTGTTGCGCTTGGTGGTATCTTATGCGGTACAGGTATGGGTATGATTTTTACTCACAATGGTTCGACAGGTGGTACGGATATCGTGGCTGCAATGGTGTCGAAATTGAGCAATGTAAGTATCGGTCGTACAATTATTTATGTCGATATGATGATTATCTTGTCGTCAATCTTGTTGCCATACGATGGTGATTTTGAGGCACGTATCAAATATCGTATTCCAATCATAGTGTATGGCTTTATTGTGACATACGTAATGGCATACGTAACGGATATGGTAATCAATACCAACCGCCAAGCTGTTCAATTTTTTATCTTCTCAAATAAGTGGCAGGAAATCGCCGATGCAGTCAATCGTGAAGCACGTCGTGGCGTAACTATACTTGACGGTCAAGGTTGGTACTCTAAGAATAATGTGAAGATTTTGATGGTGTGGTGTCGTAAGATAGAAGCAGTGACAATCCACCGAATCATCAAGAGTGTCGATGAAGATGCGTTTATCACACAGACCAATACCAACGGTGTATATGGCAAAGGTTTCGATACAATGAAGGTGAAAATTAAACCTCGCAAAGTAGAAGAAATAAAGAAATAAACACAAACCACATAAAGACGCTTGCGAAGGGCGTCTTTTGTGTCCTATAGAAATGATTTAACACACGCAAATAATAAGAGTATGAAGTATTCATATAATAAGCTATTTACAAATGCCAAGGATTATGTGATGATGGTTCTGTTTTTGGCTATCGGAGCATTTGGCTTTACAGCATTTATATTGCCTCATGAAGTCATCATGGGTGGTCTGAATGGTGTAGGTAGTTTGGTCTATTTTGCGACCAATAAGGTAGTGCCTGTGGCAGTCACCCAGTATGCTTGCAATCTTATTTTGCTGTCGATAGCATACAAGGTGGTGGGCAAAAGTTTTGTGATGCGCACCATATTGGGAGCAACGTTGTTTTCGCTCTTTATAGGGTTGATGGAAGGCGTCTTTATGTCGCTTGAAAAGCCATTGATACCGGATACTACGGTGAGTATCTTGTTAGGTGGTATATTGTGTGGCGTCGGTATCGGGACAGTGTTTGTTCATAATGGATCGACAGGAGGAACAGACATCATAGCTGCTATGGTGTCGAAAGTGAGCAATCAGAGTATCGGTCGCACGATGATATATGTCGATATGATAATCGTGTCAATGACAATATTCTTGCCGTTTGAGGGTACATGGCAAGAGCGCTTTCAAGAGCGTGTTCCGACAATGGTGTATGGTCTTATGGTGACCTATATCATAGCGTTCATGGCTGATATGGTGATAAATACCAACCGACAAGCAATCCATTTCACAATCTTCTCTCGCAAGTGGGAGGAAATCGCTAATGCAATCAACACAGATGCGCGTCGTGGCGTGACAGTTACCGATGCACAAGGTTGGTACTCAAAAGAGCCGGTCAAAGTGTTGACTGTTTATTGTCGAAAAACCGAGTCGGTGACAATTTTCAGAATAGTCAAGAGCATCGACCCGGATGCGTTTATCACGCAGACAAACACTAACGGAGTCTATGGAAAAGGCTTTGACGAAATGAAAGTCAAAATTAAGTCGCACAATTCAGACAACTAAATCAAATCTAAAAACTTTAAGCTATCAAAACAATAAGGACCATTCTCATAATCGGAGAGTGGTCTTTTTTTGTGTAATCATTGTCTGGCGAAGTCGGTAGTTAGAAGTAGTTGTAAACGATGCGTTTCAGAGATGTGATGATATCGTCGCAGGGAGTGTCGATCCGGATATTACCAGAAGTCATTAGCATCAGAGGCGTAGGGGATTGGCGAGGCGAATAGGGTGGCTGTATGTATGGGATGTCTTTATGTAGTGAGAATCCGAGGCGATTGTAGAAGTCAATGCGGCGTATGGCTTGAGGCGAATCAGGGTGCTCGACTTCAAGCAGGATGTTAGGACATATTTCAGTCATAGCATACCGAATCATTTGCGACCCAAGCGAAAGCGAACGCATTTGCTCTACAATGGCAAGGTGTTCGACATATATATGAGTGTCAAAGTCCCAAAAAGAGAGGAAACCGGCAAATCGATTGTCGGAGGTGATGACAACGATATTAAACCGGTCGGTATGCAGTTTGAAAAATTCGATGATGTCGTCGATTGAGCCCCATTCACGACGTTCGTCGCAAGGAAATGCTTCGATGTAGAGTGGTAATATTGATGTAAGGTGATTTGAGTGGAAAACGCAATTAGAGGCTGAAATATGGGTGAATTTTATCATATTGCATTAAATTTTAAAGAAAAACTGTTGAGAAATTCGTTACAAATATAATAAATTGTATCTTTGTAGTCAAATTAAAAAAATAATAAGGAATATGGATAACAAAAATATAGTATTAAGTGGAATCCGAGCAACCGGAAATCTTCACCTTGGAAATTATTATGGAGCGTTGAGCAAGTTTGTAAAAATGCAAAATGACTATGATTGTCGATTTTTTATAGCCGACCTTCATGCTTTGACAACGCATCCTGATCCAAAGATGCTCCATGAGAATGTGAAGCAGATTTTGGCAGAATATTTGGCAGCGGGACTTGATCCTGACAAAAATATCATTTATGTGCAGAGTGATGTGCCTGAAATCTCAGAACTATATTTGTTGATGAATATGCACGTCGGCATAGGAGAATTGATGCGTACAGCATCGTTTAAGGATAAGGCTCGCAAGGCACTCGGAATTCATAGCGACGGCGACGAAATCGAAAAGGAAATCATCGGCAATCAGACCAATCAGCGTGTCAATGCCGGTCTTTTGACTTATCCGACTTTGATGGCTGTCGATATTTTGATACACAATGCAGATTTTGTACCTGTGGGTAAGGACCAAGAGCAACATCTTGAGTTGACTCGTCGTTTTGCTCGTCGTTTCAACTCATTCTATAAGACAGAATATTTCAAAGAACCGGTCAACTTCAATTTCGGAGGCAATGCAGTGAAGGTGCCGGGTCTCGACGGCTCAGGCAAGATGGGTAAGAGCGAGGGCAACTGTATCTACCTTATCGACGAAGAGAAGGTGCTCCGTAAGAAGGTGATGCGTGCGATGACAGATGAGGGTCCGAAGGAGCCAAATTCACCTGTTAGCGAACCAATCGCCAACCTCTTTACATTGATGGAACTTGTCTCAACACCTGACACCCTACAACACTTTAAAGATGCTTACGCCGACTGTTCTATCCGTTATGGCGACCTTAAGAAACAACTCGCAGAAGATATTTTGAAGGTAACGCTTCCAATAAGAGAGCGAATACTCGATATTCAAGGCAATGACGAGTATTTGAGTAAGGTCGTGCGTCAAGGCGCTGAGCGAGCACGTGAAACAGCAGCCAAGACATTGCGTGAAGTGCGTGAAATCATGGGTATTAAGAAATTTTAGAGTAAGGAAAGAGCTATGGCTAAAAGATGGTTTGCTCTGTTGGGTTTGTCTCTCGTTTTGATGATGACTTTCATTCGTTGTGGCGAAAAAAACGGAGCAGAAGACAAACCGGTTTTGACGGTCAGTATTCCTCCTCAAAAATACCTGCTTGAGCAAATCGTAGGAGAAAAATTTGTCGTTAACTCTTTGTTGTCGCCCGGAACAAATCCGGAAAACTATGACCCGTCAATGAATCATCTGATAGGCATGCAGAATAGCAAGGCATATTTGAGGATGGGCAACATTGGCTTCGAGGCTGCTGCATTGTCGAAAATAAACGATAATTTTCCGGACCTGAAAATATATAACACATCGGCAGGGGTGCCATTGATAAGAGGCACTCATGGTCATCATCATGGTCATCATGAGATGGATGTAGATCCTCATGTGTGGACATCGGTTAAGAACGCAAAGATTATAGCCGAAAATATGTATAAAGCCATGGTGGAGATTGATTCGTCGAATAAGGACTATTATCAAAAACGCTATGAAGCGTTGCGTCAGGATTTGGAACTCGTCGATGATAGTATCACAAGGTTGCTGGCGCCGATAAAAGGAGAAACATTCCTTGTGTGGCATCCGTCGTTGACTTATATGGCAAGAGACTATGGATTGAAGCAAATGAGTGTCGAATATGAAGGAAAAGAAGCGACAGCCGACCACCTTAAGCATATCATAGATGACGCCAAAGCTGTGTCTCCAAAAGTATTTTTTTATCAAAAGGAATATGACAGCCGTCAGGCAGAATTAATAAGCAAAGAAATAGGTACGTCTTTGACTCCTGTCAATTTGATGAATTATGAGTGGAAGCAAGAAATGTACAGTATCGCCAATACGCTTGCCTCAAAAAGGGATAATTGAGTTGCAAGATGTAAAAGTCAGTTATGACAGAAGTCCGGTTCTCGACGGAGTGTCGTTGAGGGTGGATGAAGGAGACTTTATTGCTATAACCGGACCGAATGGTGGTGGAAAAACGACTCTTCTGAGAGTGATTTTGAAATTGCTGAAACCAAGTTCAGGCAATGTCGTATATCGATTCAATGGTAAAAATGTCGATACACTTCCCATCGGTTATTTGCCACAAAAAAATACGATAGATTTGCGTTTCCCGGTGACGGTCAATGATGTAATTGCATCGGGGCTGCTGAGTGGCTTCAAACAAAAGATAACCAAAGAAAATAAGGCTAAGATAGAGGAAATCATTGAGTTGGTCGGAGTGGGTGATTTCCGAAATAAGTCTATAGGCGAACTTTCCGGCGGTCAATTACAAAGGACGTTGCTTGGTCGTGCATTAATTTCACAACCGAAAGTGCTGGTGCTTGACGAACCATTGTCGTATGTTGATAAAAACTTTGAACATCAGATTTACAGCATAATAGAAGAATTGTCGAAGCATACAACTATCGTTTTGGTGTCACATGAAATGTCGGTGATAGCAGGCATGGCCAATCGTCATCTCATCGTCGATCATGGTCTGCACGAATGTTCGGCTCGACAACATTATGTCCCGACATCGTGTCGCTGAAAGCATATAAACAGACAACCGAAAACATTTGAAATTATGGCATTGAATTATATCTGGATAGGATTCTTGGTAATCGCCTTTTTGATGGCACTTGGCAAGACTTTGTTTACCGGCGATTTGAGCATTTGGTCAACGATAATGAATAGCTCGTTTGATCAAGCGGCTTTTGCTTTCGAGATTTCATTGGGATTGACCGGTGTGTTGACACTATGGTTAGGTATTATGAAGATTGGAGAACGAGGAGGGGTTATTCAGTATATGGGGAGATTGATAAGTCCGTTGTTCTCGCGATTGTTTCCGGGCATACCGAAGAATCATCCGGCTATGGGTTCAATTTTTATGAATGTGTCTGCCAATATGTTGGGGCTTGATAATGCTGCGACACCATTGGGATTGAAAGCAATGCAGGAGATGCAGAGCCTTAACGAAAAGAAGGATACGGCTACCGATGCCATGATAATGTTTCTTGTGCTCAACGCTTCGGGATTGTGCTTGATACCGATAAGCATCATGATGTATCGTGCGCAAGGAGGAGCCTCAAATCCTACGGATATATTTATTCCGATTTTAATAGCCACAGCCATAGCGACACTCATCGGGCTGATAGCTCTTTGTATTCGTCAGCGCATTAAGATGGACTTGGTGTTGTGGAGCTGGTTTGCAGGGATAGCCGCAGTCGTGGCTGCTGTGGTGGGATTTTTCTCATCATTGCCGGCTGAAAAGGTGCAAGAATATTCAACCTTTGGAGCAAATGTCATTTTGTTCTCAATCATAATTGCGTTTATAGTTGTCGGTGTAAAGAAAAAACTGAACGTCTATGATTGTTTCATCGAGGGAGCCAAAGAGGGCTTTAAGACAGCAGTCATGATAATTCCTTACTTGGTTGCAATCCTTGTGGCAATAGGCATGTTCAGAGCCTCGGGCGCGTTGGATGTGTTTACCTCAGCAGTAGAAACGGCATTAGCTGCAATGGGATGCGACACAGAGTGGGTCGGTGCATTACCAACGATGCTTATGAAGCCACTGAGTGGGAGTGGGTCGTGTGCTATGATGCTCGATGTGATGAAGGCGAATGGTGCTGATGCTTTTGTGAGCCAAGTGGCAGCGACAGTGAGAGGTAGCACCGATACAACGTTCTATATCCTTGCCGTCTATTTCGGTAGCGTAGGAGTCGTTAAGACTCGTTATGCAGTCAAATACGCACTCTTCGCCGATGTGGTCGGAGCTGTGTCGGCTGTCATTGTCTCCTATTTCTTCTTCGGCTGAGGAAGATAGATGCTATAGATACGATAGACATAATAGATGCTATAGTATTATAGAAGATAATCTTGCGGGATTTTTATTCTTGAGAGGAGGGTAATTTATTAGTTATTGAGGGTAGGAGATGAGGGGAATTTTTCGGTGATTGTGTTCTTATTCTCTTTTTTGCAACCAAATGGTCGGATTAGTTGTTAAAAAACTGAAAACTATTTTTGAGTTTTTGGTTTTTTACGTAATTTTGCAATTTGTTTTTGAATTGGAAACTATTTTAGTGTTTTCAGTTTTTTGAATAATTTACATTTCATATTAAACTGCACGAACTGATGAGGTTGGAGACAGAAGCATATCACAAGTTGCTATCAATGATATTTCAGTTGATATTGGAGCGAGGCATTAAGGGTCTGACGATGGACTCTGTGGCTTCGTCGTTGTCGATATCGAAGCGTACGCTATATGAGATATTTGAGAGTAAGAGCGACATGATAGTCAAGACGATGTCGTACATGAATGAGGTGCGACGAAAGGTGACCTATGAAGCTTATAGGTCGGCACCCAACAGTCTGAACGGCATTCTGCGTATTTTCTTGCTCCAACGAGAGTTTATCTGTAACGTCAATGTCAATTTCTTTCGTGACATGGACCAGATAAGTCGTGACATCAGGGAGTATTATCGTGAGGAGTCGGAGCGCAACATTGTCGATAGCCAGAATTTTATTAAGCAAGGGATTGAGGAAGGAGTGTTGCGTGATGATATTGACTTCACGGTGCAGTTTAGGATACTTGAGATTCAGATGGAGTCGTTGAAGCGTATGGAGGAGCATTTCCCTCCTGAGATAACGCTTATCCGTGCATACGATGCAATCTATGTGGGCTTTCTGCGTGGCATTGTGTCGGCTAAGGGGATGGAGATGCTCGATGAGATAATCAAGGATCCGACGAAGATTAAGCAAGAAATAGAAAAATATTTATATAAAAATGAAGTTGAGAACTAAAATTTTGGTGGCTGCCATGCTTATGGCATTGCCGACTTTGACTTGTGTGGCACAGGAGGCTATGGCTGCAATATCCACTGAGCAGTCAAGCGATGTTACGACAAAATTGGTATTGTCAAGAGAACAATGTATCGAAATTGCATTGCAAGACAACCCTACAATTAAGGTTGCCGACATGGAGGTAAAACGTGTTGACTACTCAAAGAAAGAAGTTATAGCAGGTCTTTTCCCTGCGATAGACTTTAGTTTGGCATATCAGCGTGCCATCGAATTGCAGACTATCAATATGAGTATGGGTGGGCAAGACATGTCGATTAAGATGGGTAGCGATAACACTTGGAATTTAGGTTTTACTGCCACTATGCCTATCGTGGCTCCACAGTTGTGGAAATCTATCAGCATGAGTGATACGCAGATTCTTGCCAATGTCGAAGCAGCGAGAGCTTCACGTCTTGACCTTATCGACCAAGTAAATCAAGCTTATTATGGATTGCTTTTGGCTGAAGCTTCTTACAACGTATTGAAGCAGAATTATGATAATGCAAAGGTTAATGCGGATTTGATACAGAAGAAGTTTGATGTCGGAACAGCATCGGAATATGATGTGCTTCGCAGCTCGGTGCAAGTGAAGAATGTAGAGCCGGAGTTGCTTCAGGCTGAGATTGGCATCAAACAAGCAAAATTGTTGCTTAAGATACTTATGGGTATGGATGCTGCAGTTGAAATTGAGGCAAACACAACGCTTAAGGAGATGCAACAAGATATGTATGGCTATGTGATGGGAGTCGAACGTGATTTATCGCAAAATACAGATCTTCGCACACTCGATATTCAGACTAAACAACTTAAACAAAACGTCGCAATGAAGAAATTGGCGTGGGTGCCGACTATCGGTGCACAATTTAATTTGGCATGGAGCTCAATTTCTAATGGTCCGGTGTTTAAAAACATTAATTTACATCCATACAGCAACGTCGCACTATCTGTAGCAGTGCCTATTTTCTCCGGTGGTTCAAAATTGTTCGGATTGAAGCAGGCACAAGTGCAATATAACGAAATGAAGTTGCATAGAGAAAACCTTGTACGTTCGTTGAATATGCAAGTGGACCTTGCTCTTGACAACATCAACAAGGAGATTAAGCAGATCGAGACAAGTGCAGAAGGTGTCCGTCAAGCGGAAAAAGCACATTCTATCATGCAGAAGAGTTTCGAAATCGGTGCTGCGACCTATTTGGACTTAAGAGATAGCGAACTTGCGAATACAGCATCTCAATTGGCTTATTACCAAGCTATTTACAACTATCTTTGCTCAACAAGCAAGCTTGATACTTTGTTGGGTAAGGAAGATACGCTCAATATCTATAAGAAAGCAACCACAGAAAAATAATAAAAAACGAATATAGGATATGAAATTTAGAAAATTTGCAGTTTATGCATTCATGGCGTCGGCAATGCTGATGACGTCATGCTCTTCTGAAGAGAAGAAGGTGGAAGAAAAGGATGAAAAGCCTTTGGTAAAGGTTGAGACTGTGGTGTCGCAATCGGTTGACCAAATCGGCAATTACACTGCTACGACTGAAGCCGACGTGGTGAATAACATCACTACTGCGATGCCAAACCGTATCAAGGCTATCTATGTCGATGAGGGTCAGAAGGTGTCGAAAGGTCAACGCCTTGTCGCTCTTGACGATGTGAACACCGACTCTTACGAGCTTCAGGTGGCTAATGCTGAAGCCAACCTTAAGAATGTTGAAATCAACTACAACCGTGCTGTAGAACTCTACAAGATCGGTGGCGGCACCAAGCAATCTGTCGAACAGATGGAACTTTCGCTTATCAATGCGCAAAATGCTTTGGCAAGTGCTAAGCGTGCGTTGCAGAATGTGAAGGAAAACACCGTGCTTACAAGCCCTATCAGCGGCGTTGTGACTGCTCGCAACTATGATGCAGGCGACATGACAGGTCAATTGCCAATCCTCACAATCGCTCAAGTGCAGCCGGTGAAGATTGTCATCAACGTGTCGGAAAGCGAGTTGGCTAAGGTCAACAACGGCATGCCTGCGGTGGTGAAATTCGACACTTACGGCGACGAAGAGTTTGCCGGCAAGGTGACAATGGTGGCTCCGACTGTCGATGTGGCGACACGCACATTCGGCGTTGAGGTGACAGTGGCCAACAAAGACAATCGTATCCTTCCGGGTATGTTTGCTCGTGTAGAACTCAATCTCGGCACAATGGAGCACGTCGTAGTGCCTGATAAAGCTGTGGTGAAGCAACCGGGTTCGGGCAACTACTATGTCTATGTTTACAAAGATGGCAAGGTGAGCTACAATCAGGTGCAACTCGGTCAACGCATGGGCGACAAGTATGAGTTGATTTCAGGTGTAGAATCAGGCTCACAAGTAGTCGTGTCGGGTCAATCTCGTTTGGCTAACGGCGACGAAGTGGAATTGGCAAAATAATCCCCAAGATAGAGAGTAGAAACAATAGTAAGAATTTAATAAGACTAAAACTATGAGTTTGTATGGAGCAGCGGTGAAACGACCGATTATGACAACCCTCTGCTTTGTGGCTGTCGTGATTCTGGGTCTTTTCTCGTTGGTAAAACTACCGATTGACCTTCTTCCGGATATCGAGACCAATACTATCATGGTCATCACCATGTATCCGGGAGCAAGTGCTGAAGACATCGAGCAGAATGTGACCAAACCATTGGAAAACACCCTCAACTCGGTGGAGCACCTTAAGCACATCTCGTCAAATTCGCGTGAGAATACTTCGGTGATTACGCTTGAGTTTGAATTCGGTTATGACATCGATGTGCTGACCAATGATGTGCGTGACAAGCTTGACATGGTGGAATCGTCACTGCCTGACGGCATCATGAATCCTATCATCTTCAAGTTCTCGACCGACATGATTCCTATCTGCCTTCTCTCGGTGGAAGCGAAGGAAAGTATGGCAGGTCTTTACAAGATTCTCGACGACAATGTGGTCAATCCATTGGCGCGCATTGATGGCGTGGGTTCGGTGTCGGTGTCGGGTGCACCAAAGCGTGAGATACATGTCTATTGCGACCCTAATCGATTGGAGGCTTACAACTTGACTGTTGAAGCAATCTCTAACGTGATAGCTGCTGAGAATATGGACATGCCGGGTGGTTCGTTTGACGTCGGCTCAAACACATACGCACTTCGTGTGCAGGGTGAGTTTGATGAGGCACGTCAGATGGAGAATATCCCTGTCGGCTCATTCAACGGCAAGATTATATACCTCAAAGATGTTGCACGTGTAGATGACTCGTTGGAGGAACGTTCGCAAGAGACCTACAACAATGGTAAGCTCGGTGCGATGGTCATCATTCAGAAGCAGTCGGGTGCCAATTCAGTGCAGATTTCCGACAAGGTGAAGGAGATGCTTCCACGTATTCAGAAGAGCCTTCCTTCAGATGTTAAGATCGGTGTGATTCAGGATACATCAGACAATATCAAGAACACTATTGCGTCGCTTGTAGAGACAGTGATGTATGCGTTGTTGTTTGTGATGATTGTCGTCTTTGCATTCTTGGGTAGATGGAGAGCTACGATGATTATCGTCATCACAATTCCTATCTCGTTGATTGCATCGTTCATCTATCTATATGCTACGGGCAACACTCTGAACATCATTTCGCTCTCGGCGTTGTCGATTTCGATTGGTATGGTGGTCGACGATGCTATTGTGGTGCTTGAAAACGTCACTACCCACATTGAGCGTGGTTCAGACCCTAAGCAAGCGGCAGTGCATGGCACCAATGAGGTGGCTATCTCCGTAATTGCATCTACGTTGACATTGATTGCTGTGTTCTTCCCATTGACAATGGTGACAGGTATGACCGGCGTATTGTTTAAGCAGCTCGGTTGGATGGTGACAATCATGATGGTCATTTCGACTACTTGTGCGTTGACTTTGACTCCGATGCTTTGTAGCCAATGGTTGAGATTGCAACGTACTAAGGGCAAGTTCTTCGTGAAATTCTATAGTCCTATCGAGCGCGCACTCGACAAGTTTGACGAAGCGTATGGTAAACTGTTGGAAAAGGTGGTGGCCAATAAGACAGTGACCATCGTTGTATGTATGGGCTTCTTTGTCGCATCAGTCTTCTTGATGAAGTTTGTCGGCACAGAGTTCTTCCCGGCGCAAGACGACGGACGTCTGGGTGTGAAACTCGAAATGCCTGTGGGTACTCGCATCGAAGAGACTCGCAAGGTGACATCTTACATCGACTCATTGTGGCGTGCGAAATATCCTGAAATCAAGGTGTTGAACTATACACAAGGCTCGGCAAGTAGTGACAACACGTTTGCTTCGCTTTCCGACAATGGTCCTCACATCATCAGCATGAACATCTCATTGGTCGATGTTGATGAGCGTGAGCGTCGCATCTTCGAGATTGCCGACGACATGCGTGCAGACTTGGAGAAGATACCGGAGTTGAAGAAGAGAGAGGTTAACATCGGTGGTGGTCGTGGCTCAGGCATGGGTGGCCAGTCGGTGATTGACTTTGAAATCTATGGCTACGACTTTGAAGAGACCGACTCGGTGGCTCGTCGATTGAGCAGAGCGTTGCGTAATATCAAGGGTACGGCCGACATCACTATCTCTCGTTCGGATTATCAACCTGAATACCAAGTTGACTTCGACCGCGAAAAGTTGGCTCTCAACGGCTTGAATCTCCAGACTGCAGCCTACTTCTTGCGCAATCGCATCAACGGCTCTGTGGCTTCCTACTACCGCGAAGATGGTGAGGAATACGACATCAAGGTGATGTATGCTCCTGAACACCGCACCGAAATTTCTGATATCGAAAACATTGTCATCGTCAACAATCAAGGTCGTGGCGTGCGCGTGAAAGATGTCGGCACTGTGGTGCAACGCTTGACTCCTCCGACTATCGAACGTATGGACCGCGAACGCGTGGTGAAGGTATCGACAGTCGTTGACGGCGTGCCAATGGGTGACGTGGTGACTCAAGCACAAGCTGAAATCGACAAGATGGACCTCCCTTCGGGCATTTCGATCACATTGGCAGGTAGCTACGAAGACCAACAAGAATCGTTTGGCGACTTGATGTTGCTCGGATTGCTGATTATCATTCTTGTTTACATCGTGATGGCGGCACAGTTTGAATCGTTGACCTATCCGGGTATCATCATGACATCATTGTTGTTTGCATTCTCGGGTGTGTTCTTGATTTTGTGGATGACAGGCCACACGCTCAACATCATGTCGATGATTGGTGGTATCATGCTTATCGGTATTGTGGTGAAGAATGGTATCGTGCTTATCGACTACATTATCCTTAACCGTGAGCGTGGCATGAGTATTCGTCGCTCTGTAATCGATGCCGGCAAGTCGCGTTTGCGTCCTGTGGTGATGACTACGTTGACGACAATTCTCGGTATGGTGCCGATGGCTATCGGTGACGGTCAAGGTGCAGAAATGTGGCGTCCGATGGGTACAGCAGTAATCGGCGGTCTGACTGTATCAACTATCTTGACACTCTTGTTCGTACCGGTGCTTTACTGTGTCTTCGCCTACAACGGCGTAAAACGCACACGCAAGCAAATACGCGCTAAAGAAGATTAATTACTCACTACAAGGCTATGCACCCTGCGATTGCGGGGTGCGCAGCCGATAAATTAACCAATAAGAATGAAAGCAGTATTCATAACCTACGACCAAGCTCACCACGAGCGTATCATCGAAATTCTCGATCGCAACAACTGTCGTGGCTTCACAGCATTTGGTAATGTTCAAGGTCGTGGCAGCGATAAAGGTGAGCCACACTATGGCACACACGCATGGCCGTCGTTGGCTTCGGCACTCATCACTATGGTGGAAGACCATCGTGTTGACTCGTTGCTCGCGCGTCTGAAGGAGCTTGATGAGTATCGTCCAAAGCTTGGGCTTCGCGCCTTTGTTTGGAACGTTGAACAAAGCATCTGATTAGGACTTGCGAAATTGTAAAAAAAATAAAATATTACTTTGATATAAGGCATTGTTTCTCGTTAGGAACAGTGCCTTTTTGTAAACATGAGCTGCAATTTGAAATTAACCGATATCGAACGATATTAGTGTTATAATTTACTAAAACGAAGTTAAATTAATAAAAATCCGGTGAGAATAGAGCATAATTGCTTAATTTTGTTGATAATAATCTAAGTCTAACAGATGTTTCAGATGTTGAGGTTGCTCATAATATTTTTGTTGCTGATGTCTTTTCAAGCAGTACCTGCGCAAAAGCGTAGCAATGTGATTATTGCAGACTCTCTTAGTCGCGAGGTATTACCATACGCATCTGTTTTCAATTGCAATGGAAAGTTGGCAGGAGTATGCAGCGTTGACGGATTGTTGCCTTATCTGTCAGAGTCTGATTATCCACTGACTATTAGATATTTGGGTTATAAGGAAAAATGTGTCAACTATCACGATTCAGACACTGTCTTTTTGCATGAGTATGCTGTGGATTTACCGGAAGTGATAGTCGGATCAAACAAGCATAAAATACTCCATACATTGGCTTACGTCAGGGAATATTCCATGCTGACAACCTACACCGATACCGTTTTCCTGTTTCGAGAAAAGATGGTGGATTATATGTTGCCAATGGATAAAAGATTGAAGTTTGACGGTTGGCTCAATCCACGAATTTTGAAGTCGAACTCCTACTATAGATTTACCGATTCGACAGGACTTGACAGCGTAAGCGACCAGTGTAATCATCATTTCTCATGGGCTGACTGGGTGGGAATAATACCGACAGCAGCTATCCCTGAGACGCTCGTTAGGAATAGGATAGGTGTTGATACAATACGGGGTAAGTACAGCCCGACAGAGATTTGGATGAGAAACGATGATCGTTTGACGCTTGATGTCAATGTACTTGCCGATACGACGAGTCGAAAGTGGGTGCCTAATCTCTCGTTATTCTTTAGAGACAATCTTGACTTTGAGCAGTTCAGAGTAAAGTTTAATTATGGAAATGTAGTCGCAGATTCTATCGCTCCTATTGACTTGACCGGTTACTCTTTCAATATTGAATCAAATGGCAGAGGCAGGGGAATGTTTCGCTTTTCGCGTAACGATGAGCCGTTTTTTGTATCGACTTATGCAGAGGTCTATGTAGTCGATAAAGAGTACATCACGGTAAAAGAGGCTAAGAAATGGGAGAAGGGAAATCTGAATCTTGACGACATCTGCATTATAGAACCGCAAGAGGCTCCCGAATTGCAACCTGCCATAGAGACGCTAATTGATAGAGTTAATAATGTCGATCATAATAAAATAAGATTATCTATGGCGCCTGATAAGCGCCTTGCCGGACGCAAAGTAGAGCGAAACTTCGGTCAGAAAGTACTCGACAGGGTGAAAGGCATTTTGGGTATCAGCAACATTCTTGGCAAGCGAAAGCAGACACGTCAATGGAAAGAATTTCGTCAAGAGCAATTACAAAAGAACATGCGTGATTGATGCTATATCATTATTCCTTGTTTGGAAGGAAATGGTTAGAATTTGAGTAATAGTGTTTGTAGGTATGCGACCAACCGAGAAGGATAGCATATCAGAAGAATTAATTTATGTCGATTATAACTTATCGTTTGGTGTATGTTTTGCAGAATTGGCGTATGCCACATTCTAAGCAATTTGGTTTGCGTGCTGTGCAGACATATCTGCCATGAAGTATTAGCCAATGATGGGCTTGAGCGATAAGATTTTCAGGGATATTTGCCACAAGAGTTTTCTCTGTTTCAAGAGGCGATTTAGAATTGTCTGTCAGACCTATTCGGTTGCTGACTCTGAAGACGTGGGTATCAACAGCCATTGCGGCTTTGTTCCACACCACAGACAACATCACGTTAGCAGTCTTTCTTCCGACACCGGGTAATTTCATCAGTTTGTCGATGTCTGCCGGCAATTCGCCACCAAACTCATCGACGATTAAGCGAGCGGCATTGACGAGATGTCGCGCTTTGTTGTTAGGAAATGTTACGCTTTTAATGTATTCAAACACTTCATCCACTGATGCGACAGCAAGGTCGCGAGGCTCCGGATAAGCATCAAATAGGGCAGGAGTAACCATATTGATTCGCTTATCGGTGCATTGTGCCGATAGTATTACGGCAAGAAGCAGGTGGAATGGAGTGTCGTAGTTAAGCTCTGTTTGCGGCGAAGGCATATTCTCTTGAAACCAAGAGAGTATGCCTTCGTATCGTTGTCGTGTTGTCATGTGAATCGTGTTGCTTAGTGTGCAGCGTCAAAAAGATGTAAAAATCTAACATCGTTTTCGCTAAACATGCGAAGGTCTTTGACTGAATATTTAAGGTTTGTAATACGTTCAATACCCATACCAAAGGCATATCCGGTATATTCTTTGGAGTCAATGCCACAAGCTTCAAGAACGTTAGGATCGACCATACCGCAACCGAGGATTTCCACCCAACCGGTGTTCTTGCAGAATCCACAACCTTTGCCTCCACAAAGACCGCATGAGATATCCATTTCGGCAGAAGGCTCGGTAAATGGGAAGTAGCTTGGGCGTAAACGAATCTTAGTTTCAGGACCGAACATCTGACGAGCAAAATAGAGAAGAGCTTGCTTAAGGTCGGCAAAAGATACATTCTTGTCGATGTAAAGACCTTCTACTTGGTGGAAGAAGCAATGAGCGCGTGCTGAGATGGCTTCGTTACGATAGACACGTCCCGGGCAAATGATACGGATTGGTGGTTGAGTTTTCTCCATGACACGAGTTTGCACAGAAGAAGTGTGTGTGCGAAGAAGAACATCGGCAGGGTTACGCATGATGAAGAATGTGTCTTGCATGTCGCGTGCAGGGTGATCGGCAGCAAAGTTAAGAGAAGAGAACACATGCCAATCGTCTTCGATTTCCGGACCTTCAGCAATAGTGAAACCCATGCGAGAGAAAATATCAATCATCTCATTCTTGACTAATGAGATTGGGTGACGGCTGCCAAGTGGAAGTGGAGTCTCAGTGCGTGTAAGGTCAATTTCTGCAGCTTTTGCATCTGCTTGACCGGCAAGACCTTCTTTCAATGAGTTTATTTTGTCGGTCGCAAGGTTTTTGAGTTCATTGAGCAATTGTCCCATTTCTCGCTTTTGTTCTGCAGGAACATTACGGAAATCATTAAATAAGGAAGATACAAGACCTTTCTTGCTTAAGTATTTGATACGCAATTGTTCTACATCCTCAGCAGTAGTTGCAACCAATGCATTTATTTCGTTTTTTAGAGCGTTGATTTTAGTTATCATAGTTTTGAGTATTTTTTTCTTTATGGGGACTTTGTGTTGCGTCCCGTAATGAACTGCAAAGATACAACAAAATTTACAACCTTCAATGCTTCAATGCTGATTTTTTGCTATATGCTTGTCCTTGCTCTCCCGTTGCGTGAGGATAGATATAATAGATGCTATAATTACTATAGATACTATTTACGCTATCAGGGCTGTAGATGCAACGAAGGCCGACGCCCGGATGGGAATCAGCCTTTTATGTGGTGTCTCTGCGTTCGATTACTGGATAAAGTTGTCGAGGTCGGTATAGAATTGTGGGTCTTCGCCGGTTACTATTTTAGCGATTTTGCCTTCAGGACTGACGATTATTTTTGTAGGATAGCCTTGAATTGCGTATGTTTGGTCAGGACGACCGTTTTGAACGCTATTGTCATTATAGACGTTTACCCATGGAATTTCATACTTTTTGACAGCGGCTTTCCAGTCTTCAACACTGTCGCCACAATCGATACCTATAAATTCTACTTTGCCGGCATGTTTTGCGTATGCTTCTTTCATCTTAGGAAAACCCTTGATGCACCAACCGCACCAGCTGCCCCAAAAGTCAATTACCACCCATTTGCCTCTAAAATCTGACAAAGAGATTTTTTCGCCGTTAAGACCGGGAAGTGTGAAGTCAGGAGCATCAACAGAGCCTGACTGCATTTCTGCTTGGCGACGTTCTGCTTCAAGTTGTTGTTCGATACGCATTTTGCTTGATTCGACAAATGGGAAGTAAAGCGAATTTTTCGCCTTTTCTCCAAGTGTGTCATATAGCTCCATAAATACGTTTTGGTCAACGTTCAGCATTGCGTATGCAGTCGCTTCATGGTCGGGATTTTCTCTGACAAATTGTTCGAACACACCATAATATTTCATTAATGTCTCTTCAAAACTATCAGTTGTGTTTTCTCCTTTTCTGATAGAAAGGATTGTGTTTTTCAGAGGTTCAGCTGCAGTCTTGAGAGTGCTGATGCCGTCGAGCAGTGGAGTGCCGCTGACGTTGGCTGTCATCTGCTCTTGTGGTCCGGAGATGCTGACGGTGATGTTTTCGCCCGGAGCGGCAAAGAAGTCGCTGAGTGCTTGCTCGTGGCCCTCGACATTGATGACATACTGGCGTGCTGCGCCCTCCTTGAGAGCGAGCGAAGCCTTGCGGTCGACGATAGCGATGGTGTCGAAAGTCATTGTGAGGTCGGACTCACGACGCGCTGTGAGGAGTTTTTCGATAGGGAGTGAAGCGACGATCACCTCCTTTTGCTCAGGAGTGAAGTCAAATGTCACTGTGATGTCGGCTGATGCTGATGCACCGGCCATTGCGAGTGTGCAAAGTGTAAATAATGTTTTCTTCATATCTGATATTTAATTGAGTTCTATAATGTATAACAATCTTATGAGCATTTTTATTGTGTGACTTCGGCAGATGCTTGCTCGATAGCTACTTTGAGACGATTGTTGAGCAGGTTGGTAAACTGATAGTTTTTGAGTCCCCAACGTGGTGCGATGAGTAGGTCGGCAGGTGCTTGCGAGACGAAGCGCTCTATGGCAATACTGCGAGGAACAATGCCGATTATTTTGCAACAAAGGTCGATATATTCATCGACAGAGAATGTCCTGACATCAATTTCATTGTTTTCTATTTGGGAGGCAAGGGTGGAACCTTTGACTATTTGCAGTTGATGAAATTTCAACGTGTCAATAGGAAGTTGGCAAGCACGTCTTACTGTCAGAAGAATGTCATCAGAATTTTCTCCCGGCAAACCGCAAATGAGGTGCAGACCGCATGACAATCCGAAATAGTGGGTACGTCGGACGGCATCTTCCACTTGTTGCCATGTGTGATGACGGTTGACAAGGTCGAGTGTCCTGTTGTGTGAAGTCTCTGCTCCATATTCTATAATAATCGGTTTTATGCGATTTAGCTCAGAGAGTTTGAGCAGCAACGAGTCGGGCATACAGTCCGGACGAGTCCCAATAATCATTCCGACGACATCATCGACTTGCAAAGCTTCATGATACATTGCAAGGAGTCGGCTTTGTTCGCCGTATGTATTAGTATATGCTTGAAAATAGGCAAGGTATTTCATTTGAGGGTATTTGCGAGCAAAAAAATGCTTACCCTCTTCAATCTGTTCGGTGATGCTGCTCGTTGGACGACAATAGTCGGGATTGAAAGTATGGTTGTTGCAATATGTGCAACCTCCTGTTCCAAGTGTCCCGTCGCGATTTGGACACGATAAACCTGCGTTAAGGGAAATTTTTTGCACTTTTATCCCCGGAAAAATTCGTTGCAGAAATTCTGCATAGTCCGTATAAAAAGGATTCATAAATCAGAGTCTATCGGTTTTGGATAAAAGAATATTGTCGAGAATTACCATTGCAGCCATAGCTTCAACTATAGGCACAGCGCGTGGTACAACACAAGCATCGTGGCGACCTTTAGCCGGCAGAATGATTTTGTCTCCTTTGCTGTCAATTGTTTCGATGTCTTGCATAAGCGTTGCGACAGGTTTGAAAGCAATTCGCATTAGGATGTCCTCTCCATTGGAGATGCCTCCTTGAATGCCACCTGAATGATTTGTCGCTGTATGAACTTCTCCATTGTGATATGTGAAGCTATCGTTCATTTCCGAACCTCTCATTGCTGCACAATCAAAACCTACGCCATAGTCGAAACCTTTTGCAGCATTTATACTCATCATAGCATCAGCCAATCGAGATTGTAATTTGCCGAATACCGGGTTGCCAAGACCGGCTGGTACATTTTTGATAACGCAAGTAACTACACCTCCGATAGTGTCGCCAACGTTTTTTATCTGCTCAATAAGTTCTGTCATTTGTCGGCTTATTGTTGAATCGGGACATCTGACCGGCGACGACTCCGTAAGACTTAGGTCTAAATCGGAGTAGGAAGTAAGCAAACGGATAGATCCGATTTGCGAAGTGTAGGCCTCAATACGGATGCCATGACGAAGAAGAATCTGTTTGGCAATAGCACCGGCTACAATACGGCATGCCGTCTCGCGAGCGCTTGCACGTCCACCACCTCTATGGTCACGAATACCATATTTTGCAGTGTAGGTGTAATCGGCATGCGAAGGACGAAAAGCATCTTTTAGCATATCATAATCACCGGAGTGATGATCGCAGTTGCGAATGATGAAGCCTATCGGAGTACCGAGTGTCTTGCCTTCAAAAATACCGGAAAGCAATTCTACCCGGTCTTGCTCGTTGCGTTGAGATACCAGAGATGATTGTCCGGGACGCCGACGATTTAGCTCACTCTGAATGGCCTCAATATCGATGACCTCACCGGCGGGAATGCCATCAATGACACCACCGATAGCGTTGCCATGGCTTTCGCCAAACGATGTTAATCTGAAAATTCTTCCAAACGTATTCATTTCCTATTATAAGGTATATCTTCCTAATTATAATATCTGCAAATTTAGTATTTATTTGGAAAACTGCAAAATTGCAATCATAGAATCAAATAATAAAAAAACTGAAGAAATAATAAATAATAGTTTGCGTAAATTTTGGCGTTGTCGAATTTTATGCTAATTTTGCGCTATTCTTGCATAAGAAAGGCGAATTTGGATATAAGTGAAAGTGTATTAGCTATACTTTGAATGGAAATTTTGGAATTGCGTTATGTTACAGACATTTCAAAATCTTCATTCAGATAAAACTAATCGACCTTACATTTTCTTTGTTAATCAATGTCGTTTGAAAGGTCGTAACGATTAATACATCTCTATGAATAATTTTCAAAATCAAGTACAAGGAAATCCGTACGGACCACAAATGCCACAAAAACCTGACAACTATCTTGTATGGGCTATTCTTTCCACATTGTTATGCTGCTTGCCATTTGGTATAGTTGCAATTGTAAAATCATCAAAGGTCGATACATTGTGGTATGCCGGAAATCATGCCGAAGCAATTCAAGCATCAAATGATGCAAAAAAATGGTCGATTATTTCTGCAGTTGTTGGTCTGGTAGGTGGTCTGCTTTATGTTATATTTTATGTGATTTTAGTAGCAATCGGTGTTGGTGCCGAATTGATGTAATATTAACAAAAAAGGTTGATGAATAGCTTTTGTTTGTCAACCTTAAATGTTTTCTCACAAATAGGATTTATTGTGAGTCGTAAATTCTACATAATCGGATTAGGAGTAATAGTGACATTGGTATTGGTGTTTTTAACGTTGGTCGATCCTGCAACATCAGTGTTTGCTCCGAAGTGTATGTTTCGATATTTGACAGGGTATGATTGTCCTGCTTGTGGTATTCAGAGGGCGATTCATGCTTTATTGAATGGTGATATTGCCACAGCATTACGCTACAACTATTTTCTTTTGATTTCTATTCCTTATTTTATAGCCGTCGTCATAACCACATTTTGCAAAGCAGATTCAATTGAGAAAATACGCTATTATGTTCAGCATCCGAAAGTGGTAAAGATAATATTGGCGTTGATTATAATATGGTGGGTTGTTAGAAACATACCATACGTTAAGATATGTTTCGGGATGCTTTAATAACGTTTTATATTGTGATGTCGGCTTCTATAGCACCGACGAATGTGATGAGATCAGTGGGGTTGATTTGAATTTGAAGTCCTCGTTGACCTGCTGAAATGAAAATATGATCGAATAGTATGCAATCCTCTTGAATATAGGTGGGAAATTGTTTTTTCATTCCTATGGGAGTGCACCCACCACGAATGTATCCGGTGGTGGGGAGCAGTTCTTTCATAGGTATCATTTCTACTTTTTTATTTCCACTGATTTTTGCAGCTTTTTTTAAATCGACTTCGCAATTCCCCGGAATTACGCACACGATATGTCCGGTCTTATCACCGCGTAGGACCAACGTTTTATAAACTTGGTTTATATCTTCACCAAGTTCTGCAGCTACATGATCAGCAGCAAGATTATCCGGATCGACAGTGTATGGTATCAACTCGTAAGCAATTTTTGCATTATCGAGCAGACGCGCAGCATTAGTCTTTTGTATTCCGGCCATTTCAGAGGTTTTGTTATCTATCCATTGTGACAAGCAATTCTTCGTTGTTGCGAGTCATCTCCATGCGTTTTTTGATAAACTCCATAGCTTCGAGAGAATTCATGTCGCCAAGATAATTGCGAAGAATCCACATGCGATTGAGGATTTCTTGGTTGATGAGCAAGTCGTCTCTACGAGTAGATGAAGCGATAATATCGACAGCAGGGTATATTCTTTTGTTCGACAGCTTACGATCGAGTTGCAGCTCCATATTGCCTGTGCCCTTGAATTCTTCGAAGATAACTTCGTCCATTTTTGATGATGTTTCAGTCAGAGCTGTCGCAATAATTGTCAACGAACCTCCACCTTCGATGTTGCGAGCTGCACCGAAGAAACGTTTCGGACGTTGGAGGGCATTGGCATCGACACCACCGGAAAGGATTTTACCTGAAGCCGGAGAAACGGTGTTGTATGCACGTGCAAGGCGAGTAATGGAGTCAAGCATGATTACGACATCGTGACCACATTCGACGAGGCGCTTTGCTTTTTCGAGCACAATACCTGCAATCTTGACATGACGCTCTGCCGGCTCATCAAATGTTGAAGCGATTACTTCTGCATTGACACTTCGAGCCATATCTGTCACTTCTTCAGGACGTTCGTCGATGAGAAGCATTATAATATAGGTCTCCGGATGATTTTCGGCGATGGCATTAGCAATGTCTTTCAATAGAATTGTCTTACCGGTTTTAGGAGGAGCGACAATAAGAGCACGCTGACCTTTGCCGATAGGAGCAAACATATCGACTACGCGAGTGGAAATATTGCAAGATCGTCCGCTTGTCAAATCGAACTTTTCATCCGGAAAAAGAGGAACAAGGTGCTCGAAAGGTACACGATCACGAATCATTTCCGGTTGTAATCCATTGACGCTTATTACCTTGCAAAGAGGGAAGTATTTTTCTCCTTCACGAGGAGGACGTATGCCACCTTCGACAACGTCGCCGTTTTTCAGTCCGTACTGCTTGATTTGAGATTGCGCCACATAGACATCGTCAGGGCTATTGAGATAGTTGTAGTCGCTTGAGCGAAGGAATCCATAACCATCAGGCATAACTTCAAGAACTCCTGTAGCTGTCAAGATGCCTTCAAAGTCAAATGAGGTCTGACGTTGGGGTTGTTGATTTTGTTGCTGACGTAATTGCTGATTTTTTTGTTGTTTTTTATTCTTCTTTTGTTGCTGTTGTTGAACAGGTTGGTCGGCAGTAGGCTCTTGGATTATAATCGGAGCAGTTGCGGCAGCCTTTTCAGCACGTTCTCGTTCTTCTTGTGTGCGTGGAACAAATTTTTTGCCTCCGGATTTAGGGAAGAACGAACCGAATGAAGAATCGCGTTGTTGCGACGATTGTTGAGGTTGAACAGTCTCTGTTTCTTCTGAAGAATTTGAGCCTTTATTGTCGCTTTGGGGTTGGTTTAGAGATTGTGTTTCAGGTTGAGCTTTCGGTTCTGCATTTGATGCGACATCAGATTGCGTTGGTTCTGCAGATGGCTCTTCAATCGGCTTTGAATCCTCTTGTTGAGCCTTTTGCTCAGTGTCATCAGCAGCTGTTGTTGCTTTTTGATTTTCACCGTCGTTTTTAGCCTTGACTGTTCTCTTTTTAGTCGTTTTTACCGGCTTTTCTTTAGGTTTGACTTCTTGAGCCGGTTCAACTATTGGCGTTTCTTCTATTGTTATTTCCTTTTCGGATTTTTCTTCTAAGATTTTTGTGGTTTTTGCTTTTTTCTCCCTGACTTTCTTTTCTTTAGGAGCTTTTTTGGTTGATTGTTCTTTGGCTGATGTTATAGCCTGATTGTCAAGGATATAATAAACGATAGATTCTGTAGTTTCAGAATTTGGATTTTTCATACCCATCTCTTCAGCCAATTTACGCAATTGGTCATCCGACATGGAATTAAGTTCATTGATGTTGTACATAAAAATATTATTATGCAAAGTTAAATTTTCAAAAAGAATGAAATGCTGCTACTGATGCTTGCAGAAAATGAAATGTTTATAGTGATATTACAATCAGCTGATGATTTTGTTTAATGCTGATTGAGACAGTTGTTTGATTGACAACTGAAAGATAGGGCAAAGTTAATAAATCTTTTTTAAATACCAAAACACGTGAATAAAAATGTGGCTTTATAGATGCGAAAAACACATATTTATGGGAAGAAATAGGCTTTCAAAAAGAAAGTTTTACAAGTATAAAAAATGTAGGAAAATTTAATATGTATTAATATGTAGAAATACAGAAATTTTTAGTAATTTTGTGGTTTGTTTTTCAATAACAAGTACGCAAAAGTTAACTTGTTGAATAACAGTAGGTTTAAAAATGTCACAAACTGAAGAGATAAAGCATAAAGGTCGAATTGTCGCAGTAGATACGGAGAGAGGTAGAGTCAGAGCAATAATTGAAGGTAGTTCTGATTGCGCTTCATGTCCGGCTCATAAACTTTGTAATCATGGTCAGAAGGATGAAAACATTGTTGAGGTTCAGACGTCAGAAGTTTTTTTAGTAGGCGACTCGGTTGAGATAGTCGGCACAGAGATAATGCATAGAAAAGCAATAATGTTGGCTGTCGTGTTGCCATGTGTCATAATGGTAGCATCGATGGTGGGCATCTTTCTTTTGACATTTAACGAGACTATCGCTGCTATATCCGGGTTAATATTGATGATTGTGTTTTTTGTGGCACTCTATGCTATGCGAAATAAAATAGAAAAAGAATTTGTGTTTAGAATAAATAAAACAAATAGATAAATCGATATGAATATAGTATTTATTACGATTGTTGTAATCACGATTATCGGAATTTTTGCCGCGGTGGTATTGTACTTTGTGGCTAAAAAATTTCATGTTTATGAAGATCCAAAAATCGGAGAGATTGAATCATGTCTGCCCGGAGCAAATTGTGGCGGATGTGGCAGAAGTGGATGTCATGATTTCGCTGTTGCATGTGCAAGCGCTAAGACGTTGGATGATTTGGCATGTCCTGTCGGAGGACAAGAAACGATGTCGAAGATTTCTGAAATTGTCGGTTTGTCGGCAAAAGCATTAAGTCCGCAAGTAGCAATCATCCGATGTAACGGGACATGTGAAAATAGACCACACACATCCAACTATGAAGGAGTCGGTTCTTGTGCCATTGAAGGAGCTCTTTATGAAGGCGAGACAGATTGTATCTATGGTTGTCTTGGTGGTGGCGATTGTGTCGCTGTGTGTCCATACGATGCGATGTCAATGAATGAAGAGACCGGTTTGCCGACAGTCGATTATAGCAAATGCGTCGGATGCGGAAAATGCGTTCAAGCATGCCCGCGACACATCCCTGAGTTGGTAAAACGTCATGAGGTGATGGTGTATGTCGCTTGTGGCAATAAGGACAAGGGCCCTTTGGCGACAAAGGTATGCAGTGTTTCATGTATCGGATGTGGAAAATGTGTAAGAGTCTGTCAGCAAGGCGCTGTAAAAGTGACTGACTTCTTAGCTCGTATCGATCGCGATGTGTGCACAGCATGTGGCGAATGTATCGTGGCTTGTCCGCGTCATAGTATTTTGTGTAAACAAAAAATTGAAGATTAAAGATATGTCAAAGACGTTTAAAATAGGAGGTATTCACCCAAATGACTCTAAGCTTACAGCCGGCAAGGAAATCGTTTGGCTCGAACAGCCTCAAAAGGTGCAGATGATGCTATATCAACAGATTGGTGCACCATCGATTTGCATTGTTAAGGTTGGAGATAAACTGAAAAAAGGTCAGTTGATAGCAGAAGACGGCAGTTTCGTCAGTGCTTGTCAGCATGCTCCTATTTCGGGAACAGTGACTAAAATCGAAAAAATTCGTAACACGCAGGGTTGGTATGGCGAAGCTGTGACAATTGAAGCCGACCCGGATCGTGGCAATGATTTCATGGAGGCGTCAAATCCTCGCACGCAAGAGCAAATCGATGCGCTATCTGTAAAAGAGATTATTGATATTGTTGATAGTCATGGAGTCGTGGGACTCGGTGGCGCGGCATTCCCTACAAGAGTAAAGTTGTTACCACCGGAAGGTAGTAAGCCGGAGGTGGTCATCATAAACGGAGTGGAGTGTGAGCCATACCTGACTTGTGACGATGCGTTGATGCGTCGCTATCCTAACGAAATTGTTAAGGGTGTAGAGTTGCTAATGAAAGTTGTCAATGTCCGTAGAGGAATCATTGCAATAGAAGACAATAAGCCTGAGGCTATCAAAATCATGCGCAAAGCTGTCGAAGGACGTGATGATATTAAGGTGGTCAGCCTTAAAAAGAAATATCCACAAGGTGGCGAAAAGCAATTGATTGCTGCTGTGTTGGGCAAAGAAGTAAGAAGTGGTGCATTGCCGGTTACGACAGGAGCTGTAGTCAACAATGTAGCAACAGTTTACACCATCTTTGAAGCCGTATATAACGATCGCCCGCTTATAGAGCGAGTTGTGACTGTCACAGGACCGTCGTTGACAAATCCCGGAAACTTTTTGGCAACGTTGGGAACTCCAATACGCACTCTCATTGAGGCCGCAGGTGGTCTGCCGGAAGACACAGGTAAGGTAATAGCCGGTGGTCCGATGATGGGTAAAGCAGTCGTTAATATCGATGCTCCGACAACAAAAGGTCTATCCGGTATTCTTGTATTGCCGGAGTCGGAAAGCCATCGCAAGAAAGAGTTGCCATGTATTAGATGTGCTAATTGCGTAAATGTATGTCCGATGGGATTGGAGCCATTCCTAATCTCGCTTTTGGCAAAAAAACATAATTGGGAAGACTGCGAAAAAGGATATGTGATGAATTGCATTGAATGTGGTTCGTGCAGCTATATCTGCCCGTCGCATAGACCATTGCTTGACTATATCAAGCTTGGAAAACAGACAGTGGCTGGAATAATCAGAGAAAGGAATAATAAGAAATAGAAAAAGATATGAGTAATAAATTGACTATATCAGTAGCTCCGCATATCCATACAACAAACAGCGTGGAGAAGTGTATGTGGAACGTAGTGATAGCAATGTTGCCTGTATTGGGGATTTCCATCTATGTCTTTGGGATGAGTGCTTTATGGGTGACATTGATATCAGTTGCATCTTGTATATTGACCGAATGGTTAATCGAAAAATATTTATTTCATAGGAGCTGTACGATAGGTAATGGTTCGGCTATAATCACCGGTATGCTCCTTGCTTTCAATTTGCCAAACATTCTCCCTTGGTGGATGATTGTAATCGGTGCAGTAGTAGCAATTGGTGTTGGTAAAATGTCATTTGGTGGATTGGGTTGCAATATATGGAATCCGGCTCTTGTCGGACGTGTCTTCTTGTTGCTCTCTTTCCCGGCTGCGATGACTACTTGGGATGCCGGTGTGGCTTCCGGAGTGGATGCGACGACAGGCGCGAGCATCGACGCTTCATCGGGTGCTACACTATTGGCAACACTCAAAAGTCACTCTCACCAAATGGATACATCACAAATAGATTGGTTGTCAGTATGGATTGGCGATATGAATGGTTCGCTTGGTGAAGTTGGTTCCATAGCAATACTTATAGGTCTTGCCTACCTCTTGATTACTCGTGTAATTACATGGCACATCCCGGTGTCAGTGATAGCATCGGCAGCCATTTTCTCTTGGATGCTCGGATGTAATCCTTTGTTGGAAGTGTTGTCAGGTGGTTTATTGCTTGGTGCTGTCTTTATGGCAACAGACTATGTAACATCGCCAATGACCAAAAAAGGACAACTCATCTATGGAGCAATGATTGGTATTATAACCATCTTGATACGTTGCTACGGCAGTTATCCGGAAGGCGTTTCGTTTGCAATTCTACTTATGAACGGATTTACTCCGTTGATAAACAAATATATCAAGCCACATCGTTTTGGAGAAAGGAGGGGTAAATGAAAAAATTGTCGTCAACGCTCTCTAATATGGTTCTGTCGTTGGGCGTAATAACATTTGTCGCAGGAGCATCATTGGGTACAGCATACTATGTGACAAAAGAACCTATTGCACAAATGGCACATCAGACACAAGTGGAGGCAATCAAAAAAGTGTCGCCTGAATTTACCAACGATCCTGAAGCTGATAAGTGGGAATACGAACAAGACGGTATAACTTATACCGTTTATCCTGCGTATGATGCAGATCGATTAGTCGGTGCAGCCGTAGAATCGGCATCAATGTCGGGATTTTCAGGTGAAATCAAGATAATGTGTGGCTTTGATGCAGATGGCACAGTTAGAAACTATGAAGTGCTCAGCCATGCAGAAACTCCGGGACTCGGTTCGAAAATGGCTACATGGTTTAGAGATTCGTCCGGTTCGCGTAGTGTTATTGGTCTTAATATGGAAACAAACTCAATGTATGTTACCAAAGACACAGACAAAAAAGGCGAAATAGACGCTATCACAGCAGCAACAATTTCTTCAAGAGCATTTCTTGAAGCATTGCGCAATGCTTATAATGCGTATGTTCAATATAAAGAATGTCAAGAAAAAAACAATTGATTTTATGGCAAATAAGTGGAAACTAATCTATAATGGTATAATCCCCGGCAACCCTGTGCTTGTGTTGCTTTTGGGTATGTGTGCAACGCTTGGTACATCGTCAAGCGCAATCAACGGATTTATGATGGGTGTAGCGACAATGGTTGTGTTGATATGCTCTAATGCCGTAATCTCAATGCTTAAAAATTTTGTGCCCGATAAGGTGAGAATACCTGCCTACATCGTTATTATTGCAACATTTGTGACAATACTTCAATTGATAATTAACGCTTATCTCCCGGCTCTAAATGCAACATTGGGAATCTTTATCCCATTAATTGTGGTCAATTGTGTATTGCTTGGTCGTGCCGAAGCTTTTGCCGGAAAAAACGGTGTGCTTGATTCAATATGCGACGGACTTGGTTGTGGCATCGGATTTACATTCGCTCTAACGTTGCTTGGCTCTGTCAGAGAATTGCTTGGCACAGGTCGTCTATTCGACATTGTGATTTATCCGGAAGACTACGGAATGTTGCTCTTTGTCTTGGCTCCCGGTGCTTTCCTCGCTTTGGGTTACTTAATTGCTATTGTTAATAAACTCCGTAAATCGAAATAAAATATGTTGACCTATATATCAATTATCGTCACAGCGATATTCATCAACAATATCGTATTATCACAATTCCTCGGTATATGTCCGTTCCTCGGAGTGTCGAAAAAGACAAGTTCAGCGCTTGGTATGGGTGCTGCCGTTACTTTTGTGACAACACTTGCAACTGTCGTTACATGGTTGCTCCAAAAATTTGTATTGGATCCTCTTGAGTTGAGCTATTTGCAGACCATTGCGTTTATTCTTGTAATTGCATTTCTTGTGCAAATGCTTGAAATCATAATGAAGAAAATCACGCCGGCACTATACAGCTCATTAGGTGTATTTCTTCCTCTCATCACGACGAACTGTGCTGTGCTTGGGGTTGCAATCCTTGTGATTCAAAAAGGCTATACATTAATGGAGTCAGTAACTTACGGATTCTCTACATCATTGGGCTTCACATTAGCTTTGTGGATATTTGCAGGAATACGTGAGCAACTTGAATTGACCGATCTGCCAAAGGGTATGCAAGGAGTGCCTATTGCATTGATTTGTGCCGGACTTCTCGCAATGGCATTCATGGGCTTCTCCGGCATTAAAATCGGATAATAATCCTAAACCATATTGATGAAATATAATTAGAACTATTGGTGTAAGATAAAACATCAAAATGGATATAAAAATGAGTCTCAATCGCTGAATTATTGCGGTTGAGATTCTTTTTTGCTATTTCCCCTCCTAATCAAAAAGCGACAATTGTGGAGGTCGTTTTCATCCCAATCTTTATTTGTGATAGAATTTATTATTTGCAATCTATCCATCCATTTAGGGTATTTGTGACGTCAGTTGTTCGATATAAGCTAATGACGACGACGGGCATATAAATCGCGATTATAGCCTTAGAATTATCGGACTTAAATAATTCCTTTGCAAAATGAAGACTGTTTAGATGCTCCAATTCTTGTAAAATAAAGAGACTGCCCAACTTTTGTTGTTAGACAGCCTCTCGAAACGTATATGATTTTAAAAGTTTTCTCTACAAATTATTTTGTTAATGGAGAGTAGTCGCGAGAAAGGCGAAGCATTTGGTCTGTATAACCTTCAGAGTAATCAATCTTGATGTCGGTAATGTTGCCCTTTTCATCGTATGTAGGGATGAATTGAGGATTTACAAATCCACGATAAGGAGGAATATCAAGAGTTGAATAGCGTTGAAGTATTTCAGCGTGAAGCTTTTGATCAATTTTTACAGCGTAATCGTTGACAAGTTTGCAGCAAGCTTCGTAGTCGCCTTCAGATTTGATGCGTTGCACTTCGGCAAGGAGTTGACCGACGAGTTCGCGCATCTTTTCATAATTATTGATTTTAAGGTAAGTTTTACCTTTGCGTTTAACGAGTTCTACGACTTTTCCTTTTTTGCCGTGTTCGAGAATCCATTTTGCAATAAGCTGACGGTCGCGCATGTGAGCTTCTTCTACGTCTTTGCCCAATTCGATGCGGTTGAGCTGAGTCATAAGACCATTCATCATGAATTTATAGTATTCTGCTTTGTATGCTTCCGGATTGTCAAGGATACCGAGCTCGATAAGTTTAGGGTCTGCGAGGTAATAAAGAGCATACAAGTCAGCACGTGTTTCTTCGAGAGTAGAGCCATGTTCTTTCATTGCATCAGGATCTACACCCGGAAGAAGTTGGCCTGAACCGTGACCAAGACATTCATGAAGGTCTGTGTGAAGCATATCTGTGATGTAAAGATATTCGTCAAGAAGCTTACGAGTCTTGTCGTCAATCACAAATTCTTCGTTGAAGCCGTTGCCTTTAGAAGCCATTGCATACGCTTCTGTGATGTTTTCGATAGTCACTGATTTAGAACCGTGAGCAGCGCGAATCCAGTTTGCGTTAGGTAGGTTGATGCCGATAGCAGTCGCAGGGAAAGCGTCGCCGGCAAGTGTTGCAGCAGTGATAACTTTTGCAGACACACCTTTTACTACAGGTTTGCGGAAACGAGGATCAACCGGTGAGCGGTCTTCAAACCATTGAGCATTTTCTCCAATCAATTGAGTACGTTTAGACGCAGGTACATTTTTAAAGTTAACGTATGATTCCCAAGCACCTGTCATGCCGAGAGGGTCGCCATAGCTTTCAATGAACCCGTTGACGAAATCTACTTCAGATTCTGTATCTTTAACCCAAGCGATAGAGTATTCGTCGAATTTGCGAAGGTCGCCTGTTGTATAATATTCGATAAGCGTAGTGATATAATCACGTTGAGCATCATTTTCAGCAACATCTTTAGCCATTGTCAACCAATAGATGATCTTAGCGATAGCATCACCATAAAGGCCATTAAGGTGGTAGCTTTCTTCGACGATTTTTCCGTCCTTTTTAACCATTTTTGTGTTAAGACCGAATGAGATCGGAGTCTTGTCGTTAGGGTCTTTAAGGTTGGCGAAATAAGCTTCGACTTCTGCTTGTGTGACACCTTCATAAAGGTTGTTGGCAGATGTAGCGACAACGTCTTGTGAGCTATCTTGGTTTACACCTTTTGCCATTACAGTAGGATCAAAAATGACAGGAACAAGAGTGTTGAGCATTTCTTGTTTTGTCTGACCGTCGCAAAGAGGAAGTTTGCTTTGAGGAAGTGCATTTACTTGAGCGACAAAAAACTCTTGGCTGAATTTAGGCACAAACTTCTCAGTTGAATAATGGTGGTGAATACCATTGCCAAACCACACTTGCTTCAAGTAAGTTTCAAATGCTTTAAATTCATCAGAAGTCTTATCGCCATTGTAGTTGACGTAGATTTCTTCCAAAAGCTGACGTAATTGAAGATTGTATTTACCGTGTTGGTCCCAGATAATATCGCGACCCATGTGAGCTGCTTGCGATAGATAGTAAACCATTTTCTTTTGACGAAGAGAGAGGTCGTCAAAGCCCGGTACTTCATAACGAAGCACTTCGATATCGGCAAAGTTATCGACATGATAGTTAAAATCCTTAGGTGCCGAATTTGCATTTAAAGAAATCATTGCTCCTAATACGAGAGTTGGAATTACTTTTTTCATTTGTTGAAAATTAATATTTGATTAATAAATTATTCTACATATAGCACCAAACCTTTGAGGTATTCGCCTTCAGGATGGTAAATATTGATCGGGTGGTCGGCAGGTTGAGTCAATTGATGTATGATTCTGACCTTTCTGCCGGCTTGTGCCGCGGCACTAAAGACAGCAAGGCGGAACATTTCGCGTGTGACTACTTGCGAGCATGAGAATGTGAATAGAATACCTCCTGAACGAATCTTGTCAAAGGCTTTAGCGTTTAGTTTGCGATAGCCCAACAGACCATTTTTCAACGCACTGCGATGCTTGGCAAACGCAGGTGGGTCTAAGATAATGAGGTCATATTCTCCGTCTTTCATTTCTGCCAAAAATTTAAAAGCATCGACAGCGTGTGATTGATGACGCTCGTCATTTGGAAAGTTTAATGCGATGTTTTCATCAGTCAATGCTATAGCCTTTGCAGAACTATCGACAGAATCAACCGATTTTGCTCCTCCCCTCATTGCATAGACAGAGAAACCTCCTGTGTAGCAGAACATGTTGAGGACTTTTCTGTCTTTTGCATAATGCTGAAGAAGATTACGATTGTCTCTTTGATCGACAAAGAATCCGGTCTTTTGTCCTTTCAACCAATCAATGTTGAATTTGAGACCATTTTCAGTGGCTATATTTGTGTCAAATCCACCGACGATATAATCATTGACCGGGTCAAGCTGTGCCTTAAATGGGAGTGTCGTTTCACTCTTGTAGTAGATATTGGCAATTCCGGCATCAGGGATGCTTAGCAAAGCATCTGCAATCTGTTGTCTGCAGAAGTGCATACCCGGTGAGTGAGCTTGAACAACTGCTGTCTTTCCATAAATATCAATAACCAAACCGGGCAGAAAGTCGCCTTCTCCATGCACCAATCTGAAACAATCATTGTCAGGACGGATCAATGCGAGATTTCTGCGCATCTCGTATGCAGCATTAAGGCGTTTTTCAAAATAATTTTGAGATAATGTCTCGACACCAAATTCCAAAATGCGTATGGCTATGCTGCCGATTTGGTAATGTCCGACTCCGATTGTTTCTCCTTCGTGAGACTCTACTCTTACAAGGTCACCTTCTTCAAGGTTGTCGGGCAATGTTGCGATTGCTCCGGAAAACACCCATGGGTGAAATCTGCGAAGAGATTCGTCTTTGCCTCGCTTTAGGCGTATAGTTTTGTATGCCATTTTTATATTAATATCTATTTGAATAATCTGATTATGTCCATACCATTTGCGTAGATCAGCAATAGGAAGATGAGTCCCATACCAATCATTTGTGCCCATTCCATGAATTTTTCACTTGGCTTGCGACGAGTGATTACTTCATATAAAAGGAACAATACGTGACCACCATCTAATGCCGGAATAGGCAAAATATTCATAAATGCCAATGCCACCGATAGAAATGCTGCGATGTTCCAAAATGCCAGCCAATTCCATGTCTCAGGGAAAATGCTTCCGATAGTACCAAACCCACCTATGCTTTCAGCACCTTCTTTTGTGAATATGTGCTTCATTGATGATACGTAAGATGTCAGCCTTTCCACGCCCATTTCGCATCCACGAGGAATTGACTCAAAGATATTGTAGCTCTTTTCTTCGTATGCAAAGAATTTAGAAGGATCGACTTCCAATCCTACTCCTAATTTGGAATTTTCTGATAATTGTGCAGTTATGTTAAGTGTGTCTGACGCAGCTTCGTTTGCACGCACTATTGTAAAATCAACTTTCTGATTGTCGTGACCCTTTAATTTTTCGTAGAATACATCTAAACTTGGAGTTGCATCGGAATTAATAGCAATAATTTTGTCTCCGACTTTCATGCCTGATTTGTCAGCAGCTCCTCCACTCACGACTTGAGTGATAGCTACAGGTATTCGATAATTCATGAAATTGACTGACGATGTGCCGCTTTTGGCTTCTTCTTCCAATTGGAATATGAATTTATCAGGGATATTGATAGCGACGTTTTTACCATTTCTGAGCACTTCCACAGTCTCTGCTTCAATCATTTGCATACGTGCATTCATTGGATTATCCAATTCTACGCCGTCTGCAGTCAACGGAATATCGCCATCTTGAAATCCGGCTTGTTTGGCTGCATCAGAATAAATCATACCCAACTCGGCATTCTTATACGGTACGTACTTTTCGCCTGTATAGAAAACAATTCCGGCATATATTACGATTGCCAATAAGAAATTGAATAGTACGCCGGCAATCATAATCAGCAAACGTTGCCAAGCCGGTTTTGTACGAAATTCCCAAGGTTTTGGAGGTTGTTGCATTTGCTCCTTATCCATGGATTCGTCAATCATACCGGAGATTTTGCAGTATCCTCCTAATGGAAGCCAACCGATACCATATTCGGTGTCGCCCCAGAAACTGCTCTTTTTGTTGTCTGACTCTTCGGTCTCATTATCAGTCTCAATACGACGTTTTGCTTTGCCGAAAAAAGTCATGTATTTTTTTGGTTTCCATTTGAAAATTTCAAACCATGGGTCGAAAAATATATAGAACTTTTCAACTCTTACTCCAAACAGACGAGAGAAAAAGAAATGACCAAATTCGTGAATGATAACTAAGATTGCAAATGCTAAAATTAATTGTGCGGCTTTAATTAGTATCGTCTCCATTTTTAGATGTCTCTAATAATATATTTATGTATTTAAAATTCAGTTAAAATTGAGGAAGCATATTTCCTTGCTTCTATGTTAGTGCTGACATAATCATCATAGGATGGACGGGTAATAAACGGAATTTTCTCCATCGTTTTAGCGATTAGTTTCGGCATATCGACAAATCGTATCTCTCCCTTCAAAAAGGCAGCCACTGCTATTTCGTTTGCGGCATTTAAGATACATGGTTCATTACCTCCCATTTCTATGGCATCAAAAGCGTAGCCAAGAAGAGGAAATTTTTTCAAGTCTGGAGCCTCAAATGTAAGGTTGCTGTATTGAGATAGAGTTAATGGTGTCTGTCTTGTCGCAAGGCGTTCAGGATAACCGAGTGCATATCTGATTGGAAGGTGCATATCGGGAACGCCTAACTGTGCTTTAACCGAGCCGTCGGAGAAAGCGACCATCGAATGTACAATTGATTGTGGATGCACAACGATTTCGATCTGCTTCGAAGGGCATCCGAAAAGCCAATGTGCTTCAATCATTTCAAACCCCTTGTTCATCATCGATGCTGAGTCAATAGTCACCTTTGCTCCCATGTCCCAATTAGGATGGTTAAGAGCATCCTTCACTGTGACACGCTCCAACTCTTCGATGCTTTTAGTGCGAAACGGACCTCCACTTGCTGTTAGGATAATCTTTTCTGCGTGCTCGGTCTTTTCACCTTCCAAACATTGGAAAATCGCTGAGTGCTCGCTATCGACAGGAATGATTTTTGATGTAGAATCGCATAGCAATGATGTGATAAGTTCTCCTGCCACAACCAACGTTTCCTTATTTGCCAAAGCAATCGTTTTGCCTGATTTTATTGCATTGATAGTCGGTTCTAAACCGCTATATCCGACCATTGCCGTTACGACAGTGTGGATTTTGCTGTCGCAGACAGATTCTGCTATTGCATTGCTGCCTGATGCTACTTCTATCGGATAGCCACTCAAGGCCTCTTTTAGTTGAGGATATAGACTGTCGTCTGCGATGACAACCTTATTTGGAAGGTATTTTTTTGATTGCTCGATTAATAAGTCAACATTTTTATTAGCAGTAAGAAGATATGCTCTGAAATGTTGTGGATATTCGGCAATTATGTCCAAAGTCTGAGTGCCGATAGAGCCTGTGCTGCCTAATATGGCAATATTTTTAACTTCTTTCACCTGAATCAATTAATTAAATTCGACGTTAATTATTTTCATCTCCTCCGATTGTTTCAGAAGAGTCGGACGGAGTCGATGTCTCTTCTTTAGGTGTTATGTATTGGGATGCTATTAAAGGCAACCCATTACGCCATATTTCAAGAATTATGCAATCTGCATACTTTGAATTGGAAAGAGATGATAATGCAATGTTTTCACCTGTTATGACATTTTTGCCAATCGAAACAAGAGGTTGTCCTGTCCCAATATATTTAGATAAAAATCCTTTTTCATGTTGAATGATGATCGTATAGGAAGAGGTGATGATGTCATAATGCAAATCGACAATCGTACCTTCCGTTATGCTGCGAATAACGTTTCCACGTGGAATTATTATCTTAGCTGAATTTTTCTCAATGCTTTTTTCTTCAATGATTGACCCTGCGCTCGGAGTAGTGAAAATCATTCCTTCGGCAGCCAATGGAGCAAGAATGGATGTGTTGTATTTTTCTCTCTCTTGCATCATTTTTATGAACTCAAGTTCTTCTTGCGAAGTCGGCATAATTGTATCCTCGATGACTTGAGGATTCTGTTTCGTTAGCGATGAAGAATCGCTTGGCGTTCGCTCTGTGTCAAATATTGTCGCAATATTATTGAGATATAATTGGTTGCTCTCATATTGATTTTGAAGCGAATCCAACTTCAAAAGAGTCTCTATCGAGTCAATCCTTTGATTTTTTTTCATATATCCCGGAAGCAAATAACTTATGGGGGTAAACGCAATCAGAAAGATTGAAAGGCAAATGCTTGCGATTAAAATCAAAAACGACATAATGATCGCTTTTAAAGTCGTGAACTTAAGCGACCACAACTCCATCAAACGACTTTCATCTTCGATAACAATTCTATATCGTTTCTTTCTCAGCATCGTAGTTATTATGCAGTTAATAATAAATAATTTGCAAAGATAATCAAAAGTGATGAAGTCTTCAAATTACGGCAGGTGTTTTAACGTGTTTTAATGGTGTAAAAATTCACGAAAATATCAAATTTAGCTGAAATGAGTAAGAGGATAGTAAAAAAATGTCGGAAAATTAACTTAAATTACCAAAAATTTGGTGATTTCAAAAATGTATTTTAACTTTGCATCTAATTATGAACTAACTTAGTTGTAATGTGTTAATATTGGTAAAGAAAATATTTGATGTATAACTAAAATAATAAATTAATTATGAAAAAAAGTTTTTACTTTGCAGCTCTTTGTGCAGGCGCACTTTTTATGTCTGCCGAAGCTAATGCTCAAGAAGTTGTAGCAGTTGAAGAAACTGCTGTTGCAGCTGAGTACAATTGTGATAACACAGATCACAAGTATGCATCATGGCGTGACAATTGGTTCATCCAATTAGGTGCCGGCGTAAACCAACCATTCGTAGAATATGGTATCGGTTACGATGCAGACATCAAAACTATCGACAAAAATCGCATGACAGCTGTTTATAACTTTGGTTTTGGTCGTTGGATGACTCCTTATTTAGGTTTCCGTCTTAACGCTGTAGGTGGTGCTCTTCACTGGGATAACCCAACTTTGACTGAACCTAACAACGGTTGGACAAAAGCTAAACACGTTAACGTTAACTTCGAATTGATGTGGGATATGTTTAACTCACTTGGTGGTGTAAACGAAAAACGCGTATTCAGCATCATCCCATTCGCAGGTCTTGGTGGTGACTACACTTGGGGTATCAGAGATCGCGAAGGCAACATCGCTGCTGCTACTAACATTAACGGTTGGAGAAAAGGCGGTATGAAAACTGAATCTTGGACTCTTCCTGTGACTGCAGGTATCCAATTCCGTTTCCGTCTTTGCAAATATGTTGACTTCTTCGCTGAAGCTCGCGCTACATTCTACGGTGACAACTGGAATCTTTGCTCATACGGAGATCCTATCGAAGCTAACGTAGCTGCTATCGGTGGTTTCAATATCAATATCGGTGGTCGTGGTTGGAACACATTCAACGAATGTGACTACGTTTCTCAAATCGCAGCTCTTAACAACCAAGTTAACGACCTTCGTGGTCAACTCCTTGACTGTGGTCAAAAACTTGCTGCTTGCGAAGCTCAACTTCCATGTCCAGAACCACAACAAGTTGTCGTTAAAGACTGCGTAAGCGCTCCTTTGATGTCTGTTGTTCGTTTCAACATCAACTCAGCTAAGATTCGCAAGAGCGAAGCAATCAATGTTTACAACATGGCTGAATGGTTGAAAGCTAATCCGGAAGAAAAAATCGACGTAGTAGGTTATGCTGACCGTGAAACAGGTACTGCAGAATACAACTTGAAACTTTCTGAAAAACGTGCTAACGCTGTTGCTGATGCTCTTGTTAACGAATATGGCATCGACCGCAGCCGTCTAAACGTTAAGTGTGAAGGTAGCGATGCTCAACCTTACAGCACTAACGATTGGAACCGCGTAGTAATCTTTACTCAAAAATAATATTTGAACAACGATTATAACGTAAAGCAGTGTCTCTCACGGGGCACTGCTTATTTTTTACACAAACATGTTATGTAAAAAAAAGCCACATATTTTGTATGTGACTTTTAATGCTTTATCAAAACTGTTAAATGTAATAACAGGCTTATTTCTTCTTTTGAACAGAGAATCCGAAACGGCCAATCATCTGACCTAATTCATAGTAAAATCCATGCAAATAAGCAATCAGATTGGCATCAGATAACGAGAACTGACCTGTTTCGGGGTCAATGAATTTATCATCGGCTCTGACGTTTAGAACTTCTGCGATAAACATGTCATGACTGCCAAGACGCTGAATACTCTTTACACGACATTCGATGCTGAGAGGCGATTCCTCGATAGAGGGACAAGCCACCTTTTCTCCCTTAATCGGAGTCAGACCGGTCTCTTTCCATTTGTCATAATCACGACCTGAACGAACCCCTGCCCAGTCAGTGGCACGAGCCATATCCTTAGTCGTAAGGTTAATGGTAAACTCCATGCAACGTTCCAGGATAGGGTAGCTTGCACGCTCGGGACGCACCGAGATGTAGCACATAGCAGGGTCAGAGCAGATTGTGCCAACCCATGCCACTGTCAGCATAGTCCATTCTTTCTCGGTATCACCACAGGTGACTAATACAGCGGGCAACGGATAAATCATCGTGCCCGGTTTCCATGAAACTTTGCCCATAATCGAAGGAATTATTTTAATACGATAGATTCTCCTGAAACATCATGTTCGCAATAGCGACATTTTAATGTGACGTTTTCTTTATCGATTACGTCAAATCTGCTTTTCATCGGCTCGTTACGTGTGATACATTTAGGATTATTGCATACGACAAGATCGATGACTTCATCAGGAAGACTTACAGCTTCTTTTTTGATAACTTCAAAATCTTTAATCGTATTTATCACTGCCGATGGTGCTATGATTGCTATTCGATTTAAAATTTCGTCAGGGAAAAAAGTGTCAGCGACTTTGATAATGCCTTTTTTACCAAGTCTGTTGCTTTGAAGATTATATCCTATAGTGATGCTCTTATCAAGACGGGCAATTCCTAACAAATCAACTGCTTTGAATAGTGCATCGGTCGGTATATGATCAATTACAGTGCCATTTTTCAAAGCGGCTACAGCAAGTTCTTTTTTATCTGTTGACATAATATTGTTTTGCTTTAGTTATTAACTTTTATTCCTAACACTTTGCATATCATTGCCTGACGAGCATATAGTCCGTTTTGAGCTTGTTGGAAATAATATGCTTTTGGATTGTCGTCAACGTCTTGGCTGATTTCATTGACGCGAGGTAGCGGGTGAAGAATTCTGAGGTTTGGTTTGGAGTCTGCCAACATTGCGTTATGCAGATTGTATAAATCCTTAACACGTTCGTACTCCATAAGGTCGGTAAATCTTTCACGTTGTACGCGTGTCATATACAGAATGTCGCTGCTATTGATAACGTCGGCTGAGAAATCAGTGTGCTCAGTGTATTCGATACCATTCTTGTCACAGAAAGTCCTGAACTCTTCCGGCATGCGCAATTCTTCGCAAGCTACAAATTGGAATTTCACTTTGAAATGACTCAATGCCATAAGTAGTGAGTGTACGGTGCGACCATATTTCAAATCGCCAACCATTGTCACAGTAAGGTTGTCAAGACTACCTTGAGTTTTATAAATGGAATAGAGATCGAGCATTGTTTGCGATGGGTGTTGGTGAGCACCGTCGCCGGCGTTGATAATCGGTGTGTCAGTCACCTCTGAAGCATATCGAGCAGCACCCTCTAAATAGTGGCGCATGATGATAAGGTCAACATAATTAGATACCATTATAATCGTATCCTTAAGAGTTTCGCCTTTGGATGTGCTTGATACCGAAGGGTCGGAAAAACCGATTATGCGTCCTCCTAATCGATTGACTGCTGTCTCAAAGCTGAGTCTTGTGCGTGTCGAAGGCTCAAAAAATAGGGTTGCTATAACTTTGCCATCGAGGATTTTATGGTTTGGATGCTCCTCAAAATAAGCGGCTGTTTTCAATAATTCGAGAATCTCTTCTTTTGAAATGTCATTAATGGATACAATGCTGTTCTTTTCCATATTGCCTTAATTTTATTCTTAATTGCAAAGATACAAATTAAATCGCAATATGCAATACTCTTTTTTAGTCAGATAAAAAAATTAATGGCAAAAATTATGATATTCAGACAAATGCAATGTCATTTTTAATCGTGTGTCGATTTTTTAATAACTTGGTATAGTCCTTTGATAAAATGTATTTGGTGATTTCTTCTAAATGTATATGGTGGTGCATATCGCTGCCGATGAAATCAACTAAATTGTCGTTGAGCAACGATTCTGCAAATCGTTTAATTTTTTTGCCATATCTGCCTGAAAGCGATAATAGATTGGTTTGAAATAAAACGCCATTATTGTGTAATTTTAATAACCGGTCTTTATCGTCAAGGTAATATTCATATCTTTCCGGATGCGCCAATATAGGGCGATAGCCATAGTCTGATTGCAGAGAATATAAAAATCCCTCAAGATTAAACGGCTCTTGTATCCAAGAATTTTCCACCAAGATATAGTCGTTTGGCAAAGGTATTACTGATTTTGTTGCTAATTGGTCAATCAAAAGATTGTCAATTCGATATTCGGCTGAGCAACTCAATTGAATATTAAGCTGCTTAATTATGGGAGCATTTAGAAGTTGATTAAATGCGTTATTAATAGTTGTGGCGTTATTAGGGAATACCTCATCGGTTACGTGTGGCGTGATAATCATTCGAGTAATACCCAATTTGTTCAGACCGGATATTAATTCAACAGCTGTCGATAAGTCTTTGGCTCCGTCATCAATACCCGGACATAAATGGGAATGAATATCGGTATGATAGAATAAACAGGGCTCTTTTTTGTATTTATTTTTGGAAAATAATGACAGCATAAGACAGGGGTTAAATGTATAAAACTATAATATACAGCCGAGACTGTTCTCTCGACTGTATATTATGTATTTAATTTATCCGAATGTTATTTTACACCTAAATCGGCAAGTATTCTTTCGATTTTTTCTTCAGCTTTGACAACTGTTTGTTCGTACACATCGGCTGATGGCATATCTTCACGCACTTCGATGTAGAACTTAATCTTAGGCTCTGTACCTGAAGGACGGATAGAAATCTTGTCGCCGGCTTTTGTGAAGAATTGGAGCACATTGCTTGTGGTAGGGAAGTCCATCTTTTCTGTCTTGTCGCATTCGAGGCAACGGCATGTGAGGTCGGCATAGTCCTTGATGCAGACGATAGGTGAGCCGTCGAGTTCCTTTGGAGGGTTGGCACGGAAGCCCTTCATCATCTCTACGATCTCTTCAGCTCCCGACTTGCCCGGGCGTACTACGCTGATACCCTTTTCGCGAGAGAATCCATATTTGCTGTAGATGTCGATGAGCATTTCGTAAAGGTTCTGACCCTTGTCAGCTGCCCAAGCAGCGATTTCGCCGAGAAGTGATACTGCGCTGACAGCATCTTTGTCGCGTACGAATGTTTCAGCCAAGAAGCCGTAGCTTTCTTCACCACCACCGAGGTAGCGAGCGACGCCTTCGTTGTTGCGCATCACGTCGGCAATCCACTTGAAGCCGGTGAAGCAGTCGTAGCACTTCACGTTGTTGGCGTCAGCGATACGCTTGATGGCTTCGGTCGTTACGATAGTCTTAACGCAATATTCTGTGCCGTCGATGTTGCCGAGCTCTACGTTGCGTGTGATGAGGTAGTAGAGGAAAATCATCACGATCTGGTTGCCGTTGACAAGCTGATAGTTGCCTGCTTTGTCTCTTACCACCAAGCCCACGCGGTCGGCATCAGGGTCGCTGGCGAAGATGATGTCGGCACCGACTTCCTTAGCCTTTGCGATAGCCATAGCCATAGCTGATGGCACTTCAGGGTTAGGAGATTCCACTGTTGGGAAGTCACCACTGAGTACGTCTTGCTCAGGCACGTGGATAACGTTGGTGAAACCATAGTTGGCAAGTGAGTCGAAGATGAGCATCTTTCCTGTGCCGTGGATAGGAGTATAGACAATCTTCATGTCCTTATGACGCTCGATAGCTTCAGGACTGAGTGAGAGAGCTTTAATTTCATTAAGATATTGCTTGTCGATGTCGGCACCGATGATTTCGATGAGGCCTTTGTTGGCTTCAAACTTGATTTGATCCACTGAAGTGATTTGGTTGACATACTCGATAGTCTTCACATCGTGAGGAGCAATCATCTGAGCACCATCGCTCCAATATGCTTTGTAGCCGTTGTATTCTTTAGGGTTGTGGCTCGCTGTGATGACTACACCGCTTTGGCAGCCAAGTTTGCGAATACCGTATGAGATTTCAGGAGTAGGACGGCAATCGTCGAAAAGATATACTTTTATTCCGTTTGCAGAAAAAATATCGGCTGTCAATTCAGCAAATTTACGAGAATTATTGCGCACATCATGACCAACGCATACACTGATTTGTTCCAAATCTTTGAATGTATCTTTTAAATAGTTGGCAAGACCTTGTGTTGCCGCACCGACTGTATAGATGTTCATTCTGTTAGAACCCACACCCATAATTCCGCGTAATCCACCGGTACCAAACTCGAGATCCTTGTAGAATGCTTCGATAAGTGGAGTCTTGTCTTCGGCGTCAATCATTGCTTTTACCTCTGCGCGAGTGTCGGCATCATACTTTTCGTCAAGCCATCTTTGAGCTTTTGACATTACATTCTTTAATAATTCTTCGTTGTTCATATAGTCAAAATTTATGAATTGTTGCTAATCATATTTATTAACGCAAATATAGTGTTTTTTTATCAACTAATAGCAAAAAATGATAACCTTTTTTATGTTGTTTAGCAAAAAATATGATTTGATGTAAAAAAATGATATAAAAATAAAAAATCAATATATTTTTAGTGTTATTTCGCAGAATATTGATTACATTTGCAAGATTAAATCGTAATACACATGATATTATCAATGACTGGTTTTGGTAGAGGCGTATCGGCTTCTCCTGCCAAAAATATAACTATAGAATTAAAATCTCTCAATAGCAAGCAGTTAGATTTGTCGATGCGTGTACCTCAATACTTTAGAGAAAAAGAGGTCGAGATGCGAAACAAAATTGCAGAAGTACTATTGAGGGGAAAGGTGGAATTGTCGGTGTTGATAGAAAACATAACGGCAGAAACAAATGCTTCAATTAATCTCAGCGTGCTCAAAAATTATAAGGAGCAAATCATAAAAATGGCAGATGAATTGCAAATAGATTGTCCGACTGATTGGTATGCGACTCTTTTGCGTTTGCCTGATGCTTTGAAGACAGAATCAGTCCAAGTCGGAGAAGAAGAACTGCAAGCATTATGGGATGCGCTTCAAGAAGCATTGAAGAATATGGTGGAATTTCGCACTCATGAAGGCGAGAAGCTTGAAGTCTTTTTCCGTGAGAAGATTGACAACATACGGACTCTCTTAGCTCAGACAGAGCCATTTGAAGCAGATAGAGTGCCAAAAATCCGCGCACGATTGGAAGAAAATCTGTCGAAACTCGGAAATATTGATTATGACAAAAATCGTCTTGAGCAAGAGTTGATTTTCTATATTGAAAAGCTCGATGTCAATGAAGAAAAGTTGCGCCTTCGCAGCCACATGAACTATTTCATTGAGACTCTCGAAGGAGAATTCGGACAAGGCAAAAAGTTGGGCTTTATCGCTCAAGAAATGGGTCGCGAGATAAATACACTCGGTTCAAAGTCCAATAATGCAGAAATGCAACAACTTGTCGTTCGCATGAAAGACGAATTGGAGCAAATCAAAGAGCAAGTGCTTAATGTGTTGTAAATCCGAAGAACTATATATGAAAAAAGGAAAATTGATAGTTATTTCTGCACCATCAGGTTGTGGAAAATCGACTATTATAAAGCAAATCATTGATGACGAGCGTCTGAAACTCGGTTTTTCTATTTCTGCTACAAGTCGCAAACCACGAGAAGGCGAAGAGCATGGCGTGCACTATTATTTCATCTCTGATGAGGAATTCTTGCAATTAATCAAAGAGGATAAATTTGTCGAGTGGGAAGAAGTCTATGCCGGCACTCATTATGGGACGCTTGTCAGCGAAGTGGATCGCGTCACAGGCGAAGGTCGCAATCTCATACTCGACATCGATGTAAAGGGTGGTGTCAATGTCAAAGAACGATTTGGCGAAGAGGCTTTGTCGCTATTTATAATGCCTCCAAGTGTTGATGAATTAGGAAAACGATTGCGAGGTCGTGCCACAGATTCGGAAGAGACCATTCTTAAACGCCTTGCCAAAGCAGAATTCGAGATAGGATTCGCTCCTCAATATGACACAGTAATTGTCAACGACGATCTCGACACAGCTGTCGAAGAAGTACGCTCTGCAATCCTCAGCTTCGTCACCCGATAGAAACAACAGTAATTATAGTATCTATAGTATCTATAATATCTATAATATCTATTAATTAAGAAAGGTCGCAAAAGCTTTGCTGATATGCAGAAGAGAAGGGTGGGAATATATTCGGGTAGTTTTAATCCGATTCATTTAGGTCACGTCAGGCTCGCTGAGTTTATATGCTCTGCGAGTTTGGTCGATGAGGTTTGGCTTATGGTGTCACCTCTCAATCCGCTAAAGCAAGGGCAGACTTTAGAGCCTGATGCGCATCGTCTTGCAATGGCTAAGATCGCTACGACTCATTGTCCAAAGATACAACCGTCTGACTTCGAGTTTGATCTCCCTAAACCTAATTACACTTATCGCACCCTTAGCCAACTGCGAACTGCATATCCCGACTGCGACTTTACTCTCATTGTTGGTTCTGACAATTGGCTCATTTTCGACAAATGGCGCAATTGGCAAGAGATTATCGACGAGTTCGGACTGCTGGTCTATCCTCGTCCCGGTTACGATGTCGATGAGTCGAACATGCCGGCAAATGTGAGACTATTGGCTGAAGCGCCGGTCACTGACTTATCATCTACAGAAATTCGCGAGGCTTTGACTTCAGGCAAAGATACATCTGAAATGCTTAATTCTGCCGTAAGAGACTATATAATCTCCAACGGCCTATATCTGAATTTATAATATTAAAAAATCACTAAATTTTCATAATCATAGTGATAGTTCGGGATAAAAGAATTATCTTTGTATGATTCAAATATTTAAAGGAAATTTCTATAAATTCACTAAAGCTAAATCAGAAATTGCTAAAAAATATTATGGGCGAAAACAAAATAAATCCTAATGTGTTGAGCTTTATAGGTCTTGCAAATGAGTATTGCATGGCTTTGAGCAATGTTTATGAGACAGAAAAAGAAGAGTTTGTCGCAGAAATGTTGCGACTGCTTCCACGCATTTATATTACAATGAGTGATGTCAGAGCAGAAGAATTGTCGGATGAAGAAGATTATTACAACAATTTTTCAAGCTACGTCGATGAAGATTATTACGAAAGTATTCGTAGAGGTGTAGAATCGATTATGGGCGAGGATGACACATTCCTTGAAACATTTGAAGAAGACATGAAATACAGCGATACGCCGATAGCTTCATCTGTGGCTGAATGTTTGGCTGATATTTTTCAAGACTTGTTTAATTTCGTATCTTTGGTTAAAGAATCAGAAGGAGGGCAAACTCAAGAAGCTTTGGCTGAATGTAAAGAAAATTTTGAATCGTATTGGGCGCAAACGCTTTGTAATGTAATGCGAGCTTTGAATCATATTCGATACTCATCGAATTAAACACAGTAATTATAGATTAATAACAAACTAAAAACGTATAGATATGATAAACAGACTTCTCAATTGGCTTGACGCATCGACATGTAATGTCATGGCTGTTGAAACAATAAAAAAAGAATTGAATAATGCGGGTTTTGCTGAATTAAAGCAGACAGATAAATGGGAAATTAAAAAGGGTGGTAAATATTATGTGACAAAGAACGGCACAGCTATATTTGCTTTCATTATTGGTTCTGAGCCGGTAGCAGACCAGGGTTTCAGAATCATATCTGCACACAGCGACAGCCCATGTTTCAAGATTAAGCCGAATGCCGAAATCTATGGCGACGGCGGATTGGTGACTCTCAACGTGGAAAAATATGGCGGTGGTATTCTTTACACATGGTTTGACCGTCCATTGTCGATGTCAGGTCGCGTAGTGCTTCGCAGTGAAGACCCTTTGAAGCCAACTATAGTGCCTGTCGATATCGAAAAGCCATTTGCGACAATCCCACATCTTGCTATTCACTTCAATCGTGCTGTAAATGAAGGCAATGCACTCTCTGTGCAGAAGGATATGAAGCCTGTCGTTGGTCGTTTCACTAAAGAAGAAATTGAAGACTTCAAGGCAAAAGGCGGTATTGTCAGAAAGCTTGTGGCAGAACACCTTGGCATCAACCCACTTGATATTCTTGAGTATGAACTCAATCTCTACCCTGTAGAAAAGTCGGCTGTGCTTGGCGTTCACAATGAGTTCTTCCAGTCAGCTCGTATCGACGACCTTTCGATGGCATACGCAGCTCTCGAAGCGCTCCTCGAAGTCAATGACGATAAAGCGACGCGTGTGATGGCAATCTTTGACAACGAAGAGACAGGTAGTGGTACAAAGCAAGGTGCGGCTTCTCCGGTGCTTCGCGATATGCTTGAACGCATCACTCGCCTTGTGACACCTGACTATGAGCAACAAGATTTCTTCCGTGCGTTGGCCAACTCATTTATGATTTCTGCCGACGATGCTCACGGCTGGCACCCTAACTACAATGAGAAATACGACCCGACTAACCACGCTATCCTCGGCGGCGGTCCGGCTATCAAGATTAATGCTAACTGTAAGTATATGACAGATGCCGATGGATCTGCTGTGTTCCAAGCATTGTGTGAAAAGGCAGGTGTGCCATGTCAGTACTTTGTCAACCATAGCGACGTGCTCGGTGGCTCTACATTGGGTAATATCTTGACAGGTCAGATGGACATTCGCGGCGTCGATATGGGTAACCCTATATGGGCAATGCACTCAGCTCGCGAAATGGCTTCTGTCAAAGACCACGAATACGCAGTCAAAGTCTTCGCAGAATTCTACAAATAAGCAAAACTACAATTCTACATTAATATGTCTCAAGAAGAACTTAATAAGTATAGATTCGGTAATGGCGAAGAGCCTACTGAAGAGATGTTGGCGCAAGTAATGGAAGAGGTGGCTCAATATTCTGTTGAAAGTAGTAATAAGGTTACTGCAGAGTATTTTGAGAATATGCGTAACAATATAATGAACCGAAAATCTGAGTGGGAAAATCGTATTAATGTTATATTGAATGGTTAATAGTAAGAAACCTGAATTGATAATAATTGCCGGGCCCAACGGGTCCGGCAAAACTTCTGTTACAAAGCAATTTTTGCATCACGAATGGGCAAAGATGTTATTGCCTATAGATATATAATTTATTGTGTGGGAATTGTTATTCATCTGAAGATGGACATTGGTATTTATTATTTGTTGTTTTGAATAATGCTATGACTGAAAAAGGGATGTCGTGATTAAAATTTTTGGGGGAGAAAATATTTTTGCAAAAATGTGTGCTATATCGAAATTTTAGTTAATTTTGCCGTTGATTCAGCAAGTGAAGAAGCAGATGTAGCCTCACCGGATTCAACATTTGTTGATGGTGGACTTTTGTCCGCTGAAAAGGTATATTAACTAAACAAATTAAAATATGAAACGTTTAAAATTTCATCGAGCCATTGTCGCGATAGCGATGATGCTCATCGGTTGGTTACCGTCACTCGCCCACGACTTCGAAGTTGATGGTATTTTTTACGATAAATTAAGTAGTAGCAGTGTCGCTGTCACCTATAAAGGTAATTACTATAATAGTTATTCCAATGAATATATTGGAGATGTTGTCATTCCTTCTATGGTTAATTACGAAGGAATTACTTATATCGTCACAAGTATTGGAGACGAGGCGTTCGCAGGTTGCAGAAGCTTGACAAGCATTGAAATTCCTTATAGCGTCACAAGTATTGGAGACGATGCGTTCAATAGTTGCACAAGCTTGACAAGCATTGAAATCCCTAATAGGGTCACAAGTATTGGAAACTCTGTGTTCTATGGTTGCGAAAGCTTGACAAGCATTCAAATCCCTAATAGCGTCACATGGATTGGATGGGAAGCGTTCTATGGATGCACAAGCTTGACAAGCATTCAAATCCCTAATATCGTCACAAGTATTGGAAACTCTGTGTTCTATGGATGCTCAAGCTTGACAAGCATTCAAATCCCTAATAGCGTCACATGGATTGGAGAGGGGGCGTTCTATAATTGCACAAGCTTGACAAGCATTGAAATCCCAAATAGCGTCACAAGTATTGGAGATGAGGCGTTCTATGGATGCTCAAGCTTGACAAGCATTGAAATCCCTAATAGTGTCACAAGTATTAGAAACTTTGTGTTCTATGAATGCACAAGCTTGACAAGCATTGAAATCCCAAATAGCGTCACAAGTATTGGATACGGGGCGTTCGACCATTGCTCAAGCTTGACCGGCATTGAAATCCCGAATAGCGTCACAAGTATTGGAGAATGGGCGTTTGGATATTGCACAAGCTTGACAAGCATTGAAATTCCTAATAGCGTCACAAGTATTGGAAGCAATGCGTTTGCTAATTGCACAAGCTTGACAAGCATTGTTGTTGATACAGGCAATAGTAAATACGACTCACGAAATGGATGCAATGCTATTATTGAAACTGCTTCAAACACTCTTATTGCAGGCTGTCAAAACACTATAATTCCTAATAACGTCACAAGTATTGGAGATTATGCGTTCGCTTATTGCTCAAGCTTGACAAGCATTGAAATCCCGAATAGTGTCACAAGTATTGGAGATTATGCGTTCGCTTATTGCTCAAGCTTGACAAGCATTGAAATCCCGAATAGTGTCACAAGTATTGGAGAGGGGGCGTTCTATAAATGCTCAGGCTTGACAAGCATTGAAATCCCTAATAGCGTCACATGGATTGGAGAATATGCGTTCTATTGGTGCGATTTGACAGAAATAAAATGTTGGGCAACAACTCCTCCAACGATAGAATCAGATACATTTTCAGATTATTCTGCCGATTTATATGTGCCTGTAGGTTGTAAATCAGCTTATCAATCCGCAAATTATTGGAAAAACTTTAATATTATCAATGATACTCTTGATAACCCTATTACGCTTAATGACAATGATGCGATTGTTGCAACTATCGGCGATAATATCGTAGTTAAGAATGCAACGGTGGGTAGTGTAGTACGTGTATATACAGCTGATGGTGCTATGATTGCATCTGAAGTTGCAACTGAGGGTGATGTTATCATTGAAGCTCTTGCGAAGGGTATCTACATTGTAAAAGTAGGAAAGCAGACAGTGAAAGTGATCATCTAATCGGAGTCTTAGACAATATTTGATTATCACATATCTAAGCGAAAGCCATCGGGAGCAGTTCTCGGTGGCTTTCGGTTTTTATCGGATAAAGGGTTATTGCCACAGTGGCTTAAGAAGGATTTATTGCTTAACGAAAGCGATGATAGTAGGAGTAGAATAATTGATTGTAAGTTTGCACTCAGCACTCTTTTGCTTAACTTCTCATTAGTTCGGTGGTGCGTGGTAGAGGCAAAATATCAATTTTTTGAAGAGACAAATTGAATAAGAACGCAGAAAATTTGATTTTTCGTTGCGGATGTAGTATCTTTGTGCTCGATTTGTGCTAATTGGAGAGATTGGCATAAATTTTGTATATTATAAAAGAAACGAATAATATTAATAATACATATATTTCTAAACAAGATGAATGTAACAATTAACAAGATCGACGCTGTGAACGCAACTATCACAGTTTCACTTGAAGAAAAAGATTATCAAGACAAAGTTAAAAAAACACTTAGAGAAATCAATATGACACGCCCTGAGCCCGGATTCCGTCCTGGTAAGGTGCCTGCAGGTCTTATCCAAAAGAAATATGGTAAGGCTGTCAAATATGATGTAGTAAACAAAGAAGTGACTGATGCTTTGTATAACTATATCAAAGATAACGAAATTCAAGTTCTTGGCAATCCAATGCCTGCTACAAAAGAAGAATTTGATTTGGAAGCAGTTGATTTTACTTTTACATTCAACGTTGGTATCGCTCCTGAAATCGACACTCACGTTAACAAAGACCTCACTGTGCCTTACTACACTATCGAAGTAAGCGACGAAATGGTTGAACGTCAAAACGAAATGTATCGCAATCGTTTCGGCGCTCAAGTTCCGGGTGAAACAGTTGAGCCAAATGCTTTGGTGAAGGGTGTTATCACAGAACTTAACGAAGAAGGCAATGTGAAAGAAGGTGGTATTCTTAACGAAAACGGCATAGTTTCTCCACAATACTTCAAGAATGACGACCAACGTGCTGCTTTCATGGATAAGAAGTTGGGCGATGTTGTGAAGTTCAACCCATGGGTGGCATGTGGCGAAAGCGTAGTTGAGCTTTCTTCAATGTTGAATATCGACAAAGCAGATGCTGAAGAAGCAAAAGGCGAATTTAATTTCGAAATCAAAGAAATCATCGTTCTTCGTCAGGCTGAACTTAACCAAGAATTCTTCGACAACGCTGTAGGTAAAGACAAAGCTCACAACGAAGAAGAATACAAAGAAGCTCTCAAAGCGATGATCGCTCAGCAACTCGCATCTGACAGCAACTATCGTTTCTCAATCGACGCTAAAGAAGCAATCGAAAAAGCAGTGGGCGAAATCGAACTTCCTGATGCAATCCTTAAAGACTACTTGATGACTCAGGATGAAAAGTTCAATGCAGAAAACATCGATGAAGAATATCAAAAGATGCGTCAAGATCTCGTTTGGCAATTGGTTCGTGAAGCGATTGCTAAGCAATATCAACTAAAAGTTGAAGAACAAGACATCTTGGCTGTGGCAAGAATGATTGCACAAAGTCAATTTGCTCAATATGGCATGACAAATCTTCCTGATGATGTCCTTGACAAATATGGTCGTGACATCATGAACGATCCAAAGAGTCGCGAACATATCGTTAACCAAGCTGTCGATATGAAACTTTATCACATTATCCGCGAAAATGTGACACTTGAAGAAAAGACTGTGACAGTGGAACAATTCAACGAACTCTTCAAGCCTGCAGAAGCTTAATAGCATCGTATAATCAATCAAGATATGGAGGAGTGTCAGTTTTGGCATTCCTCCAATTTTTTTATAGCAAAAAATTTGGAATACTCTTTGTTTTATTATAACTTTGAATTTAAAATAGGATTATATAAGAATTATGAACAACGATTTTAGAAAATATGCAGTAGGACATTGTGGAATGAGCTCAAATATGCTTGATCAATACACAAAGTTCGTAAATAATGCAGCAGGAGTGACATCGGCAATTTCAACGCCGACTTCGGATTATATTAATCCATATATTCTTGAAGAACGTCAATTAAATGTGACTCAACTTGATGTGTTCTCACGTTTGATGATGGATAGAATTATATTTTTGGGTACACAAGTTACTGACCAATCGGCAAATATCATCCAAGCACAACTTTTGTATTTGGATTCAGCTGATCCGGGCAAGGATATTTCTATCTACATCAACTCTCCGGGTGGATCTGTCTATGCCGGTCTTGGCATATATGACACAATGCAGTACATCTCGTCGGATGTATCAACAATATGTACAGGCATGGCTGCGTCGATGGCTGCTGTTTTGCTTGTTGCCGGAGAAAAAGGCAAACGTTTCGCTTTGCCTCATTCAAGAGTGATGATTCATCAGCCTATGGGTGGCATCCAAGGTCAAGCTTCAGATATTGAAATTACAGCTCGTGAAATTCTTAAATTGAAATCTGAATTATACAATATCATATCAACTCATTCCGGTCAGCCATTTGAAAAGGTGGAACGTGATTCCGATCGCGACTATTGGATGATAGCTAAAGAAGCTGAAGAATATGGCATGATCGATAAGGTGCTTGTAAACCCAAAGAAAGATTAATCTAACAATTTATGGCTAAAAAGACAACTACCTTTTGTACGATGTGTGGCGCACCGAATTCAAAGGAGAATCCGGTTGTTAACATATATGAAGGGTTGTATATGTGTACAGAGTGTATCGCTTTTATCGATGGAAAGCGCGATGAAGCTCTGAATAAAATTAAAGAAGAAGTCAAAACTGAGGAGACTCAAACATCGCGCGCAATACCAAAACCAAAAGAAATCAATGATTTTCTTAACCAATATGTGATCGGTCAAGAAGAAGCAAAGAAGTATCTTTCGGTGTCGGTATATAATCACTATAAGCGTGTGATGCAGCCGTCGAATGATGAAGTAGATATCGAGAAGTCAAACGTTATCTTGGTCGGTCCGACAGGAACAGGGAAAACATTATTGGCTAAAACGATAGCGCGTCTGCTTGATGTGCCGTTTACAATAGTTGATGCTACTGTGTTGACTGAAGCCGGCTATGTGGGCGAAGATGTCGAATCACTATTGACACGATTGCTTCAAGCATGTGATTACGATGTGGAAAAGGCGCAAAGAGGTATCGTGTTTATCGATGAAATAGATAAGATCGCACGTAAAAGCGATAATCCGTCAATAACTCGAGATGTAAGTGGTGAAGGCGTTCAACAAGGATTGCTGAAACTGCTTGAAGGATCGGTTGTGCTTGTGCCACCACAAGGCGGACGCAAACATCCGGACCAAAAAATGATTCCTGTCGATACAAAGAATATATTGTTTATTTGCGGCGGTGCGTTTGACGGTATAGAACGAAAGATTGCAGCCCGACTCAATACACAAGTCGTTGGTTATGGTCATGATGCAATCAAGAAAAAACATCAACGTGAAAACTTGATGCGTTATGTAATGCCTCAAGATTTGAAATCGTATGGATTGATACCGGAAATCATCGGACGTCTTCCGATTTTGACAAGTCTTGACCCGTTGGATAAAAGTGCATTGCGTAGGATATTGGTAGAGCCTAAAAATGCTATCATACGTCAATATAAGAAAATGTTTGAACTTGATGGCGTCAAATTGGAATTTACGGATGATGCTCTCGACTTAATCGTGGAAAAAGCTGTGGAATATAAACTTGGTGCTCGTGGGTTGCGCTCAATCGTCGAAACAATCATGATTGATGCAATGTATGACGTTCCATCGCAGGAAATCGATGCGTTTAAAGTCGATAGAGATTATGTCTCAAATCAGTTGATAAAAGCCAATTTTGAAAAAACTGCTCTTTCAGACTGAAAAAAAAGAGATAATATATTTGTTTATATAATTTTTTGGATTAACTTTGTAAGAGTGGAAAATTTATAAGTAAAATTATATAGCATGGCTGAAGAAAATGCGTTGCTCGAAGCATTGAAATTTAATTTCGGTTTCGATAAGTTCAAAGGGAATCAAGAAGCTATAATACAAGCTTTGCTTGATGGGAAAGACACGTTTGTGTTGATGCCGACCGGCGGTGGCAAATCATTGTGCTACCAATTGCCTGCTTTAATGTCGGAAGGAACAGCAATTGTGATTTCGCCATTGATTGCTTTGATGAAAAATCAGGTTGACGCCATGCGCCATTTTAGTGAAGATGACGGTATCGCACATTTTTTAAATTCGTCGTTGAATAAAGCCGCGATTGATAGCGTTAAGAGCGATGTTATTTCAGGCAAGACGAAATTATTATATGTCGCTCCGGAATCCTTGACTAAAGAGGATAATATAAATTTTCTCAGAACGATTAATATATCATTTTATGCTGTAGATGAGGCGCATTGTATCTCAGAATGGGGGCATGATTTCCGTCCTGAGTACAGAAAAATCCGCCCAATAATAAATGAGATTGGAACACGTCCGGTGATTGCTCTTACGGCAACTGCTACACCTAAAGTGCAACATGACATTCAGAAAAATCTTGGAATGACTGATGCCGCTGTGTTCAAATCAAGTTTTAACAGAGAAAATCTTTATTATGAAGTTCGCACAAAGACAAAAGATGTAGATCGCGATATAATTAGATATATCAAAAGTAATCCCGGAAAATCCGGAATTATCTATTGTTTATCAAGAAAGAAAGTAGAGGAGTTGGCTGAAACATTACGAGTCAATGATATAAATGCCTTGCCATATCATGCCGGCATGGATTCTGTGACTCGAAGTGAAAATCAGGATGCTTTTCTGCTTGAAAAAGTGGATGTGATAGTCGCTACTATAGCTTTTGGAATGGGTATCGATAAGCCCGATGTCCGATTTGTAATACATTATGACATTCCAAAAAGTCTTGAAGGTTATTACCAAGAGACCGGTCGTGCCGGAAGAGATGGAGGAGAAGGACAGTGTATTACATTTTATATGAACAAAGACTTGCAAAAGTTGGAAAAACTAATGCAAGGAAAACCGATTGCAGAACAAGAAATTGGAAAGCAGTTGCTACTCGAAACAGCAAGCTATGCAGAGTCATCAGTTTGTCGAAGAAAAGCATTGCTCCATTATTTTGGAGAAGAATATTCTGAAGAGAGATGTGGCAACTGTGATAATTGTTTAAATCCAAAGAAACAAGTGGAAGCAAAAGAAGAATTAAGTGCAGTGATTGAAACAATCATTGCGTTAAAAGAAAAGTTTAAAGCCGAATACGTTATAAATGTATTGATTGGCAGAAAAACAGATGAAGTAAAGTCGTATAAACATGAAGAATTAGAAGTCTTTGGCTGTTTAGTTAATACAGATGATAAATATTTAAATGCTGTCATTCGTCAAGCGATTATAGCCGGATATATTGATAGGGATATAGAAAACTATGGATTGCTTAAAGTGACATCAAAAGGCAAAAAGTTCTTAAATAAGCCGACTTCGTTTAAGATAGTAGAGGATAACGATTTCACAGAAAATGAAGAAGAAGTCGTTCTCAAGGGTGGAGCATCATGTGCAGTCGATCCTGAGCTTTATAATATGCTTAAGGACCTTCGTAAGAAGATGGCAAAGAAAATGGAATTGCCTCCGTATGTGATTTTCCAAGATCCTTCGCTTGAAGCTATGGCAACAACTTATCCGATAACAATTGAAGAGTTGCAGAACATACCGGGCGTCGGAGCAGGAAAAGCCAAACGATTTGGAGATGAGTTTGTCCAACTGATTAAGCGACATGTTGAAGATAACGAAATCGAACGCCCTGAAGATTTAAGAGTGCGTACAGTCGCAAACAAAAGTAAATTGAAAATATCAATTATTCAGGCGATTGACCGTAAAATAGCATTAGATGAATTGGCTGAAAGCAAAGGTTTGGACTTCTATGAACTTTTGGATGAATTGGAAGCTATTGTCTATGCAGGAACTAAAATCAGCATAGATTATTTCCTTGAAGAAATAATGGATGAAGAGCATCAAGAAGAAATAATGGATTATTTCAGAGAAAGCGAAGAAGATAATATCGAAGAAGCAATCCAAGAATTAGGTGAATATTATTCGGAAGAGGAGATAAGACTTGTCAGAATAAAATTCCTATCTGAAATGGGTAATTAAAAAATAATTGATAAAAATAGATAAGGGACTGAGAATTCAGTCCCTTATCTTGTATGTAATGGTTGCTGCAAACCTATAGAGTATTCTTACAACTCTGTTTTCCACAAGCCATGAAGATTGCAGTATTCATAGACAGAGACCACCTTCTCGTCTCCTACACAAATAACTGCTTCCGGCTTATCTTTAAGATTAACCATAATGCCACCGTTTTCGGTCTCTACATATATGAATGCTATATGGTGTTCTTCCAACATTGGATGAGCTACACTGCCAACTTCTACCTTTATATGAGAATCGTCAATGCGAGTCACTACAGGCACATGCTTTTCGCCACTGGCATCCACAGTGTTTGGAATTAATTCTGCCATGATTTCACCACAACATACTACAGGCACATTTGAATCAACGACCTTTAATATAACATTACCACAATGATTGCATTTGTAAAATTTTGTTGCCATAATATTTTTGTTTTTAGTTATTTTTAAAACGTTATTGATTTTGATTTGTTTAATTTTTACAATGCAAAATTACGACCTGATTTCTTTTTGTCCAACTGACTGCATCTATCCATCGATAGACCAAACCAATAACATGGATTAATAGACTGATAATGTGAGTAATATCCAATGTTCCAGTCACTTTATTCATATAAATTATTTGTTGTTTCTAAAACATTTTCTCACGAAATAACTTTTTGTAACTGATAATAAAAAATAGCGAGATTAAAGTTGTGTTATCTTTCGATCATATATTCAATAATAGAATACAACGTTCTTTGTGAAAGTTATTAAAGTACAAGAGCGACCGGTGAGGTCGCTCTTGTGCATAGAACTAAATTAACTAAATATTTTATCTACTAATGTGGATTAAGCAAGATTATTGCTGATTAAGCAGAATTTTTTCGATGGCCGATGATAATTGTGTTTTGGTCATTGTTCCGGGCATCATCTGCATATCGTTATCAATCGGTGCAAAGATAAGAGTCGGTACGCTCTTAATCTTATATGCTCGTGGCACAGCTCTATCGGAATCGACATCGACTTTGTAAATGTCGATTTTGCCTGCGTATTCTTCAGCTAATTCGTCAAGGATAGGAGACAGATGTTGACATGGACCGCACCATGAGGCATATATGTCGATTAAAGCAGGGCGCTTTCCAAGAAATTCCCACTGATTAGGGTTTTCTTCGAAATTGTGGACTAATTGGATATACTCTTGTTTTGATAATTGTTTTGCTTCCATATTATTATGTTTGTTTATTAAAGTTGAGATACTGTTGATGTCTTTCGACGTTGCAAAGTTAGTAAGGTAGGTTGTATTTGTCAAACGATAAAAACAATAGGTGGATAGATACAGTCAATGATGAGGCTCCAATGTGCCAAAATAATAGGGTTTTGACGATATGTAGAAGAGTTTTAAGAGAGGGATTTTTTCGAAAATTGGGTTAAAAAAGGTTTAGGTGATAAAAAAATGAGATAATAAATATAGTGATTAAGAAATTTTTTGTAATTTTGCACGCAATAAATTTAAAACAGATACACATTATGTCATTTATTGCCGATAGAGTAAGAATGGAAGGTTTAACATTTGATGATGTCCTTCTAATCCCAGCGTATTCCGAAGTTCTACCACGTGATGTCAAATTGACAACAAAATTTTCACGCAACATTACCCTAAACGTACCAATCGTTTCAGCAGCGATGGATACTGTGACAGAATATGAGTTGGCTATAGCTATTGCTCGTGAAGGCGGTATCGGAGTTATTCACAAAAATATGTCGATAGAAGAGCAGGCTCGTCAGGTTCATGCTGTGAAAAGAGCAGAAAATGGTATGATTTACGATCCTGTGACAATCAAATGTGGCAGCACCGTAAAAGATGCTCTTGACATGATGCGTGAATATCGTATTGGTGGTATTCCTGTGGTTGATGACAATAATATATTGAGAGGTATTGTTACAAATCGAGATTTGCGATTTGAAAGAGATATGAATCGTTTAGTTGATCATGTAATGACCACAGCAAATCTCGTGACAACAACTCAGACAACAGATTTGGAAGAAGCCGCTGAAATTTTGCAACGTCATAAGATTGAAAAACTTCCTGTTGTAGATTCAGAAAATCATCTTATAGGCTTGGTAACATATAAAGATATTACCAAAGCGAAAGATAAACCATTTGCATGTAAGGATAAATTAGGTCGCCTTCGTGTAGCAGCCGGTATCGGTGTCACTCCGGACAGTATGCAGCGTGCGACAGCGCTTGTCAAGGCCGGTGTCGATGCATTGGTTATCGATACAGCTCACGGACATACAGCAGGCGTTGTAAATGTCTTGAAAGCAGTGAAAGAAGCATTCCCTGAAATCGATGTTGTCGTTGGTAATATTGCGACAGGCGAAGCTGCTAAATACCTTGTCGAAAACGGTGCAGACGGTGTTAAGGTGGGTATCGGTCCGGGTTCAATCTGTACGACTCGTGTCGTTGCAGGTGTCGGCGTGCCACAACTTTCAGCTATCTATGATGTTGCGAAAGCTCTTGAAGGCACAGGCGTTCCATTGATTGCTGATGGTGGTATCAGATATTCAGGTGACATAGTTAAAGCATTGGCAGCAGGTGGCTACTCAGTAATGTTGGGTGGTATGCTTGCAGGTGTTGAAGAGTCTCCGGGTGAAACAATCATCTTCAATGGTCGTAAGTTTAAGGCCTATCGTGGTATGGGTTCGCTTGAAGCTATGGAAAAGGGTTCGAAAGACCGCTACTTCCAAGGCAACGAAGTCGATGCCAAGAAATTAGTGCCGGAAGGTATCGCTGCAAGAGTTCCGTTCAAAGGCACATTGTTTGAGGTAGTCTATCAGATGTTAGGCGGACTAAGAGCCGGAATGGGATATTGCGGAGCGAAAGATATTGAAGCTTTGCATAAGGCAGAATTTACCCGAATTACAAATGCCGGCGTATTGGAAAGTCATCCACACGACGTAGCTATTACAAGCGAAGCTCCAAATTATAGCCGTTCGTAAGTAAAAAAACAATAAATATAGGCCACTTATATCAAAAAAATGATATGAGTGGCTTTCTTTATATAATTTTATTTAAGATTTATCGTTTATATAATGATGTAAATAAAAATGATAAGTAAAACAAAATAAAATAACGATGAAAAGCAAACTATTAGTATTGGCCGGACTTGCCGGATGTGCATTGTCATGGGCAGCTAAAGATCCTGTTGTGATGACAATAAATGGAGAAGATATATTAAAGTCTGAATTTGAATATCTTTACCATAAAAACAGTAAGCAGCAGATAGGACAGCAAACACTTGATGAGTATGCTGAGATGTTTAAAATCTACAAACTAAAAGTTGCAGATGCATTATCTGAAGGTTTGGATACAACTAAGCAGTTTAGAAACGAATTTGAAGGATATCGTAAAGAATTGGCAGCGCCGTATATGGTAGATTCTGCCTATATTGAAAAATTGGCACGTGAAGCATACGACAGAGCGGGCAAAGAGGTGGAAGTTTCGCACATAATGTTTTTCAAAACGCGCAACCCTCAAGAAAATAAAGAACTTCGTCAACGTGCAGACAGCTTAAGACAAGAATTACTAAAGGGTGCCGATTTTGAAACATTGGCAAAACAATATTCACAAGATCGTACTGTGCAAGCTAATGGTGGAAATCTTGGTTATATTACATCATTGTTGTATCCGTATCCTTTCGAAACAGCTGCATACGAATTGAAAAAAGGTGAAATTTCAGATGTTGTTGAGACTTTAGTCGGTTATCATGTAATGAAAGGTGGTGATAAAAGAAATAGCAGAGGAAAGGTTTTGGTTCAGCATATAATGAAATTGGTTCCTCAAAATGCAACACCTGAACAAGAAGCAAAAATCAAAGCAGAAATCGATAGCATTTACGATAAAGTGACTAATGGTGCTGATTTTGCGAAAATAGCCATTGCCTCTTCTGATGATAAGAACTCTGCGAGAGATGGAGGTAAGTTGCCATGGTTCGGAACAGGTGCTATGGTTAGAGAATTTGATGAGGCGGCATTTTCATTGCAGAATGGAGAAATCAGCAAGCCGGTGCGTACAAGCTACGGTTGGCATATCATTAAGAAAATAGATGGCAAGCCACTTGAAACGTATTCAGAGTTCAAACCAAAAGCTGAAGCGCAATTCAACAATAATAAGGATTTGAGATTCAAAATGATACGTGAGCAAAAAAGTGCTCAAATAGCAAAAGAGTATAAGGCTAAGGAGAATAAGAAGTTGCTCAAGCAAATTCGTGAGGATATAATGAAGAATGGTATTGATAGCGCTTTCCACGCCAAGTATGATAAATCGGACGAGATAATCTATACATACGGAACAGAGCGAATGAAGTTGTCAGACGCAATGAGCAAAATATTGCGTTACAACAATTCGGATCCTGAAATCGCATTAGACTATTTTAATGGTTTCCTCGCTAACTTCCAATCAGTTGCATTGATGAAATATGAAGAAACACAATTGGAAAGAAAGTATCCGGAATACAGAAATATCATCAATGAATATCGTGATGGAATGTTATTGTTTGAAGTGAGCAATAAAAAAGTGTGGGAAAAAGCATCCAGAGATGAAGAAGGTCTCAAAGCATTCTTTGAGAAGAATCGTTCAGATTATAAATGGACAACACCACATGTAAAGGGATTTTTGGTACAAACCAAAAATGATTCAATCGCAAAACTTGTTGAAGCAAGAATGAACGAATTGGGTAATGATACTTTGGTAAATACAATTCATAAAGAATTCGGTAAGGATGTAAAGATAGACAAGGTGTTGGTTGCGAAAGGAGAAAATGCGTTGGTTGATAATATCGTGTTTGGAACATCGGCGGTAAGGTCTGCCAACAGTATGTATGAATCATATTTCTTGCATGATTTTGTTGTTATCAATGAGCCGGAAGAAGTCGATGATGTCAGAGGTCAAGTGACAGGCGACTATCAAAATCTTTTAGAACAAGAATGGATAGAAGAACTGAAAGTGAAATATCCGGTCGTCATCAACGAAAAAGAATTGGATAAAATAAAATAGATCGTACAATAAATATGGATAGAGCAGAAAATAGACAATTGTTAGGTGCAGAAATGTCTCGACTACGCAATCTCAGAGGCTATTCCATTCGTGAGCTTGCAGAACTTTCAGGATATGCGACCAATACAATTCTGAGCATTGAAAAAGGCAAATTTTCGCCACGATTTGAGATTGTTGAGAAAATCTTGTCAGTGCTTGGCGCACACCTCGAAATCGTCATCGATGAAGATGAAGATATTGACGATTTCCTCGAAGACTTGTCAGAATTGAATTAATTGTTTAACTTTGCGAAGCAACATTTTGAGCATTCGCCCGTGAGGGTAAATCATAAACAAATACCGACAAAGGGAGGACTAATATCCAACGTTTGTCGGTATTAAAATGTTAATTAAAGTGTTAAACATAAATTATTATTTCATTGTTATAATCTAAATCCGTAATTTTGTATCGTTAATCATCAAGTTATGGAATACAAAAAGAAGAAAATCTCTGAAGTTATATTATACATTCTAAACCAAACAGGTGGAGTAGATCAATATCATCTGTTTAAGATTTTGTATTTTGCAGAGATGAAACACATCGCCAAATGGGGTAGTCGTTTTGTCGATGACGATTTTTATGCTCTTCAGTATGGTCCAGTGCCTACTAAGCTATATGATGAGATTAAGAGGCTCAAAACATCTTATTTATCTGACAGCATCAAGAATGCTGACGATGATGCAAGCAACACACTTATTGCTAACAGAGATTGCGACGAGATGTATATCTCCAAGTCTGAACGAGAGGCACTTGATGAATCTATTCGTGAGAATGCGCATTTGACATTTCAGCAATTGGTTGTTAAGTCTCATGGTCACGCATGGATGGAAGCAAAAGATAAGCGACCGAATAAGATTTCCATAATCTCTATGGCAGAGGAAATGGAAGCTGACGAATCGATGCTTGAATATATCAGTGAACAGATAGAACTTGACAAGGCATTGGCATGACATCACTTGCTGACTTCTTGAGTGATAATGACAAATCCCAATTGGCTCGTCAAACAATCAAGATTGGTGATGTCTATCAGATTGCAATGAATCATGCGAATGGCATCACACCTAAGAATGGAGATGCTTTTCGTAACAAATTCTTTGTTGTGCTTGGATTTGACGAATATGGCAACGCATACGGAGGAGTAGTCATAAACTCCAACATCAACCTTAACACACCTCCGGCATTAAGATATTATTATATGCCTATTAAGAGCTCTAAATACTCATTTCTAAATTACGATTCTTTTGTCGATTGCACAACTCTTAAAGTGGTTAATATATCCAAATTCAGTGAGTGGGTATATCTTGGAAAGATAGATGTAGAAGATGTAGGCTTAATAATTGGAACAATAAAAGAAAGTCCGAGAGAGAATGAAGCTCATCTTTCGATGTATGGGATTTGAAAAATAAAGGAGGCTAATAAGTTTATTCGTATACCTTTTCTTGTTGTAATGTCCCCCCCAAAAAAAAAAAGTAAGTCTTTCATACTGAAATTTAGTGCGAAATCCTTTGCTGTGTCAAAGATTTGTAGTAACTCTCTTAGAGGAAATTTAAGTAATAATATATAGATATTACTACTATGTGAAGAAAAATTGATAGCTTTTCTTTTTTTGAGGATGGTGCTGGGATGATATAGGGGTGATATAGGGGTGATATAGACTGTAGGTATAGGTAGAGAGGTTGTAGCTAACAGAGGTTTGGATTATAAAATTTTAACCATAGAAAAGGGCGTGAAATAGTGTGTATGAGCGAAAAAATTTCTATCTTTGCAAATTGTAAGAAATTATAAATACATTCTGTAGAGGCTATTCAATGATACGAATGAATAAGAGCTATATAACATATTTTATAATCTCTATTGTGATTCTATCTGCATGCAAAAAATCAGAAATAAATAAAGGTGCAGATGATATATTATTGCAAATCGGAGATTCAATACTAACTCAACAAGCCGTTGTTGGGCAGATACCAAATGGACTATCGGCAAATGATAGTGTCAATTTATTTGATGCTATAGTTAAGGATTGGGTTAATACATTGTTATTGCAGAAGGTCGCAGAAGAAAATCTGCCAAATTTGGAAAAGATAAATCAGATGGTTGATGATTATCGTAGTAAACTGATTATCTTGGAATATCGTAAATTAATGGCGGCAGGTAAAGATTTCCAAATTTCGGAAGATTCAATCAGACAATATTACGATTTGCACAAAAAAGAATTTAAACTAAAAAAGCCGATTGTAAAAGGTCTGTTTGTAAAAGTGCCTCAAAATGCAGCAGAATTGAAAAATGTAAAAAAATGGGTGTTTTCTGCGACACCTGAGGATATTGAGAAGCTTGAGAAGTATTGGATGACAGAGCTGATACAATATGACTATTTTATGGATAAATGGATAGATTGGTCGGTTGTAAAAGACCAGATTCCATATAATTTTAAAGATGATAATTCATTTGTCGCAAACAATAAAAACTTTGAGACAGCATACGATGAGTCAGTCTATTTTGTACATATAGCAGAAACTATGAAATCCGGCGAAATTATGCCGTTTGAATATGCATCAAATCATATCCGTGAGATATTAATAGAAAGAGATAGAAAAAGATATGATGAAGAATTATATAAATCATTCTATCAGAAGGCTATAAAGGATAAGAATTTGAAAATAGTTTCCTACGATTCAAAAAAATTAATAGATTAAAATAAAACAGAGAAATGATGAAAAATAAGATAATAGGAATAGGTGTGGCAATGTTTTGTGTGGTAATGTCAATGGCACAAAGCAATAATGTGATAGATGAAGTTGCATGGGTTGTCGGTGATGAGCCGATATATAAATCAGATATTGAAGCTATGTATAGTCAAATGCAATATGATGGGACAGTGTTTGACGGTAGCCCATATTGCGTGATTCCGGAGCAACTCGCTGTCGAAAAACTATATTTGCATCAGGCAAAACTTGATACAATCGAGGCGCCTGAAGCAATGGTGCAACAATCAGTCGATAAACGATTAAATTTCTTTATTGCCAATTTGGGTTCAAAAGAGCGTGTCGAAGAACACTTCCGCAAACCATTGCCAAATTTGCGCGAACAATTGATCGAGGTGATGCGCACCCAATATATTGTGCAACAAGTTCAAGAGTCATTGACAAAGGATGTGAAAGCAACACCGGGTGACGTAAGAAAATACTTTAATAACCTTGAAGAAGATAGTATTCCGTATATTCCGTTGCAAGTGGAGGCGCAAATTATAACATTGAATCCGGTAATCCCGCAACAAGAAATTGATGATGTCAAATCTCGTTTGCGTGATTATACAGACAGAATAAATCGTGGAGAATCAGAATTCTCGACATTGGCTATTATGTATAGTGAAGACGGATCTGCAATGCAAGGTGGAGAACTTGGTTTTCATGGAAGAGCAGATTTCGTTCCTGAATTTTCAAACGTAGCATTTAATTTGAATGACCCAAAGAAGGTGTCGAAGATTGTGGAGACAGAGTATGGCTACCACATTATTCAGCTTATAGAAAAGCGTGGAGATCAGATTAATTGTCGTCATATCTTGTTGCGTCCGAAAGTAAGTCAAAAAGATTTGGAAGATGCTGTAGTCAGATTGGATTCGTTGAGAAAAGAAATTATCAGTGATAAATTCACATTTGAAGATGCAGCGAGATATGTGTCGCAAGATAAGGACACAAGATATAATAAGGGCTTTATGGTGAATGTTGTAAATGGATCAACACGTTTTGAAATGCAGGATTTGCCACAAGAAGTGTCACGCAAAATAGAAACAATGAAAATCGGTGATATTTCAGAACCATTTGTTATGATTGACCAAGCTCGTAACAAGGAAGTCGTTGCAATAGTGAAATTGTCAAACAGAATTGAGGGTCATAGAGCAACACTTTCTGAAGATTACAATCTGATAAAAGAGATGTATGAAAATTATCAGAAAGAAAATATAATTCGTGAGTGGATTGAAAAGAAAATCAAGGACACATACGTCAGAATAGAAGACGGATGGAATGATTGTGAATTTAAATATAGCGGTTGGGTGAAATAACTTTTGTTGTGGTAACAGAAGAAATGAAAGAGCCGAAAAAGAGCAATATATCATCGATAGGAAAAACGCGTCGCATTGTTTTGACAATGTGCGCATTGATGTTGCTTTTCGGAGGCGGTAGCCTGATGCAACAGGTGTATGCTCAAAAGCAAGTAAAGAAAAAGAAGCAGAAAGAAGAACAAACTTATACTCGACCGAAGCCAACTCGTCCGATTCGTCCCGAAATTCCAACTGCAAACAGAAATCAGCAAGATAAGGTATTCTTGGAATATGCCGATGAATTATACACTGATGAATATTTAAACAAAGGTCATCAGGTGTTGAGAGGAAATGTTAAGTTCAGAAAGGGTGGAATGTTTATGTATTGCGATTCTGCGTATTTCTATCCCGAAACAAACTCATTGGATGCATTCGGAAATGTGAAAATGGAGCAGGGCGATACATTGTTTGTCTATTCGGATTTGTTGTATTATAATGGTCAGCGACAGCTGGCAAGATTGCGAACAAACAATCGTCAAAAGGTCCGTTTGATCAATAGAAATGTAACGTTGACAACAGATAGCTTAAACTATGACATGATGACAGAGTTAGGCTATTTTATGGAGGGTGGAAAAATAGAAGACAAGCAAAACACATTGACTTCTGATTATGGACAATACTCGCCACGAACAAAGGATGCCGAGTTCAACGATAATGTGCTGTTGGTTAATGAAAATTATAATATGCGCACAGATCGTTTGTTGTATAATACAGACACTCACATAGCTCGTATTGTCAGTCCGACGACAATAGAAAGCGAAAATGACACGATATTAACTCGTAGCGGGTGGTATAACACATCGACAGAAGAGGCTCAGCTAAATAGTCGCTCGACAATTATTCATGCCGATTCGCTGAATAATGTGACGACATTGGAGGGAGATTCTATCATATATGACAAGATTTCCGGAATCAGTAGGGCATATATGTTTAGAGATAGAACTAAGACAGCGATGCCGATGGTAATAACCGATACAGCAAATAAAACAATATTGATAGGAGGTTTTGGCCTATACAATGATAAGACAAAAGAGTCATTTGCGACAGAGTATCCTCTACTCATGGAACATTCCCGTCCTGATACGATATTTCTTAGAGCTGATACGATACGCACATATACATATCATTATGGCAAAAAGCCGGTAGAGCCGGTACTTGTCGATTCATTAGGTGCACCCCTCGATTCGCTTGCTACCATAAAGGCATTGGCTGAAGCAGACTCAATTAATAAAGAGACAGAATATCATATTGCAAAAGCATATAATAGAGCACGTTTTTATCGTAATGACTTGCAAGGTGTCGCCGATTCCATAACGTTTGTGTCAAGAGATTCAATGATGTATCTTAATCGTAAGCCGATAATATGGAGCGGGCAACGACAAGTGTCAGGAAATATAATAAATGTGCATTTTAATGATTCGACAGTCGATTGGGCAGAGTTACCTGATTATGGTATGATGGCGGAGGCTGTGGAAGAAGAATTCTACAATCAAATGTCGGGAAAGAAGATGAAAGCATACTTTCACGATCAGACGTTGCGACATTTGTTTGTTGACGGAAATGTGCAGACAATATTTCTTCCAATGGAAAATGACTCGACATATAATAAATTGGTCAATGCAGAAAGTAGTTATATGACTATTGATATGCATGACAAGAAAATGGAGAAACTGAAAATGTGGCCGGAAGTGACCGGTTCGGTGACTCCGCTATTTTTAGTGAAAAAGAGTCAGTATTATTTGCAAAACTTCCAATGGTATGATATTATCCGACCTAAACGTGAGTGGTATGGCGATCGATTGAGATGGGCAGATGACTTGGGAGATGTACCTGACGAATTAGAACAGTATTTTTCTGCTCCGGAAAATTCAGCCGGTAGTAGAAGAAAAAAGTAGAAAGACTGAAAAGAAATGAGTGATGTAATAAGACTATTGCCTGACTCTGTCGCCAATCAGATTGCGGCAGGAGAGGTTATACAGCGTCCGGCTTCGGTGGTTAAAGAATTAGTAGAAAACGCAGTAGATGCCGGTGCGACAGAAATAAATATATACATAAAAGATGCCGGTAGGACGCTAATTCAAGTCATTGATAATGGAAGAGGAATGAGTGAGACAGATGCGCGTCTTGCATTTGAGCGTCATGCGACCTCAAAGATCCGTGGAGCTGAAGATCTCTTTTCTCTTACGACGATGGGCTTCAGAGGAGAAGCGCTACCGTCAATATGTGCCATATCACAAGTCGAACTGAAAACACAGCGTGAAGAAGACGAAATAGGGACTCGTCTGTTGATAAATGGCTCAAAAGTTGAGTCGCAAGAAAAATGTGTATGCTCGAAGGGCTCGAATTTTATGGTGAAAAACATATTTTTCAATGTCCCGGCGAGAAGAAAATTCTTGAAATCAGATGCTGTAGAACAGAGTAATATAATGCGCGAATTTGAGCGCTTGGCATTGGTCAATCACAATATTAGGATGTCAATCGATACCGGAGGTAAGGTCTATGATTTGCGCCCCGGAACATTCAAGCAAAGGATAGGCGACATTTGGAAGAATAATCTTAACCTTCAGTTGTTGCCTCTTGACATTGAAACATCAATGGTGAAAATCACCGGATTTATATCACGTCCTGAATTTGCGCGTCGCAGAAATGCGTTGCAATATTTATTTGTAAATGGGCGTCACATGAAGCATCCGGCATTTCATAAGGCAATAGTGTCGGCATACGATGAATTAATAGCGTCTGATACGCAACCATGCTATTTTGTGAGATTTGATGTCGATCCCAATTCGATAGATGTCAATATACATCCGACAAAGAGCGAAATAAAATTTGAAGATGAGAAACAAATATGGTCATTGTTGAAGGCTTCAGTCAAAGGAACTCTTGGGAAATTTTCTGCAATTCCACAAATAGATTTTACTTCTGATCCAATGCCTTTCAGCCCGGCAAAAGAAGGTGATTTTGTGAAGGCTCCGGCATTGAATGTTGATTCGTCATATAATCCTTTCAAAAATCCGTATGAGATCAGTAAGGCAAAATCAGAGGGCTCAAATGGTAGAAATATTTCGCAAGCTTATCGACCGACAAAGATTGATACAAGTTGGGAAAGACTATATGATTCATTTGTGAATAAACCTCAAAATGATACTCAATCGATAGAAAAAGAATTTTGTGAGAGCCAAAATCTTGTCATCGAACAAGATGGTGTTGAGCAAAAAGAATTAATCGAAGAGAAAGAATGTCTTAGCCCGTTGTCAATTCAGTATGCTGATAAATACATTGTAGCCGCATCAAAGGAAGGACTGATGGTAATCGACCAATATCGGGCACATGTCAAGATATTATACGAGAAATATATGAGCAAAGCCATGAGTGGCTTATCTTCTTCGCAGAGATTGATGTTTCCTGAATGTATTGAACTTGATTCTACTCAGCAATTATTGATGGAGGAGATAGAAGATGATATGCAGCGATTAGGGTTTATATTAGAATATGAAGGCGACAACAAGTGGAATGTATGTGGCTTGCCTCCATTATTGGAAAAGATGAATCCCAAAGATATAATATTTCAGATATTGGAGTCGCTGCTTGAGCAGGATGACGATGTCAATACATCAATTATGCAGCGCGTAGCATTGGTAATGGCTCGATCTTCTGCAATAAGAGGCGGGCAGACATTGAATGCTGTGGAGATGGAGCATATTATCGCTGAATTATTTATGTTGAAGGATCCGATGTATTCGCCAACAGGGAAATCAATAATAAAAATTATAGGAGAGGATAAGATACGCACTTTGTTCCAATAGGCGTATTTATTGGTTGGTTGGGTGTAAAAATATTGCAAATGTGATTATTTTAGATTAAATTTGTGGTCAAAATAAGACATGAGCATATATGTTACAGTATGATATAGATTTTCCGGAAAACGTAGAGTATATTTTATCGCAAGATTTATGGGTGTCTGATCAGTTCTCAGCGCAATTGTTGGCTTCGGTTAAGGACCCCATAAAATTTACATCCTACACGTCGGTTTATGTCAAAAAAGGAGAGTGTCGTTGTGAACTCGATCTTATTAAATACGACATAAAGGCGCCATGTATAATATGTATTAAAGGAAATCAGATTCTCCAAAAAGAGTATGTCAGTCCGGATTTTGAAGCATGCTTTATGGTTATGTCAAAGCGCATGGTTGACAGTATCTTTACGTTTATAAACAGTGCGTCAATATTCTCATATCTTAGTAGAACGCCGGTGCTTCAACTGAAGCAGGAAGATACAGATGTATTGAATTTGTTTTATGATGATATCGGTAAATTGGTAAAGACAGAGGACTCGGTGTATGCCTACCAATCAATGATATTTTCATTTGTGGCATTTTTCTATCGCTATGTTTGTAAAATGTTTCCGTACGATAGTTTGGGCAATTTTTCATCGAAGGGACGTATCTCCGATCAGTTTATATCTCTTGTGCAGAAAAATTTTAAGGAAGAACGATTCTTGGATTTTTATGCCAATGAATTGTCAATCACACCAAAGCACCTGTCAAGAACTGTTAAAAGTCAGACGGGATTTACAGCTGTGGAATGGATTGAAAGATATGTTATATTGGAGGCAAAAGTAATGCTTAAGTCGTCAAATATGACAATACAACAAATTGCAGATGAACTTAATTTCCCGTCTCAATCGTTTTTTGGAAAATATTTCAAAAAAAATATTGGGGTGTCGCCGAAAGAATATCGCAACACCCGCAATATATAATAAGGTAAAAAGAGTTTATTCGATTGGATTAATCAGGCATTGAAAAACCTTGCTGTATGATGAAATCCAAGAAAATTTTTGAGAATGTCTCGTTGGCTTGCTTTGTGTAGCGCACATCGGTGAATACTTGAGCAAGAGTTTGCTTGTTGTTTTCTTTGATGAACTTTTGGTTTGGCTCAAAATCATCTTTAGCTCTGTAAAGCTCTTTGATTTCTTCATCGGAGCATTCATGGTATGTCTCGCTATGGAATATGGCTTCCAGTGGCAAACGTTCGCATTGGGGGGTGTCATTATTAGGATATCCCATAGTGATGCAAGCGATTGGAATAACACGTTTTGGCAGATTAAGTATTTCAGCTATTTGTGGAGCGTTGTATGTAACGGTCCCGAGGTAGCATGTGCCTATTCCTTGCATTTCTGCGATAGTGACGATTTGCTGAGCAAACATTGTGGCATCAAGGGTAGCTGAAATGAATGATTGGAAATTGTCATATCCCGGTGTTGCATTGCTGACTTCACACCATCTGACAAATCGATTGAAGTCGGCACAGATGGTCAGCATCACTTGACATCCCATCACTGTCGGCTGATTGAAGTGAGTCGGGGCAAGACGCTTTTTCATCTCTTCGTCGCGTGTGACGACTACACTGTATAGCTGCATGTTGCCTGTCGTAGGGGCACGCATTGCTTGCTCAATTATGCTTTTGAGAGTCTCTTCTGAGATTGGCTTGTCTGAGTATGAACGCACTGTTCTGCGTTGGCTGAAATAATTGTTTTCCATATTTAATTCATATATGTCGTGTGCAAAGTTAATAAATAAAAATCAGATATGCAAATGTTATGAAATTTCTTTTTGGAAAACTTTTTGAAATTTTTAAAAATGTAAGTGCTTGATTATCAATGATTATAGAGAAAGTTTTGGAAAACTTGTCTTTTGATGATAAAATTGTGGTGATATTTTTTGTGGGATTAAAAACTTGTTGTAACTTTGCGCTCGAAAAATTTTAAGACTCCAAAAACGAAATAAATTAATATTAAAAATATACAAAACAAAATGGAAAATCAACAAAAGATTTATTCTTATGATGAGGTGTTTAAGGCTTCATTAGAGTATTTTAATGGAGACGAACTTGCTGCCAGAGTGTGGGCAAGTAAATACGCTCTTAAGGATTCATACGGCAATCTTTTTGAGCAAACGCCGGATGATATGCACCGTCGTATTGCAAAGGAAATTGCAAAAATAGAAAACAAGTATCCTAATCCGATGAGTGAGGATGAAGTGTTTGAACTTTTACGCAACTTCCGTTATATTGTCCCTCAAGGCAGTCCTATGGCAGGAATTGGAAACAATTATCAAGTCGGTTCGCTTTCAAATTGTTTTGTTATCGGTCTTGATGGTCAACCGGACTCATACGGAGGTATTATAAAAATTGATGAAGAGCAAGTCCAATTGATGAAACGTAGAGGTGGTGTAGGTCACGACCTTTCTCATATCCGACCAAAAGGCAGCCCGGTGAAAAATTCTGCTTTGACATCTACCGGTCTTGTGCCATTTATGGAGCGTTACAGCAACAGTACGCGTGAAGTTGCTCAAGATGGACGTCGTGGAGCGTTGATGCTTTCTGTCAGCATTAAGCATCCGGATTCGGAAGCGTTTATTGATGCTAAGATGACTGAAGGCAAAGTGACCGGAGCAAATGTGTCGGTAAGAATTGACGACGCTTTTATGCAAGCTGCGACAACAGGCACTCCTTATCTTCAAGCTTATCCGATCAAATCTCAAACCCCAACTTATACAAAAGAGATAGATGCAAAAGAGTTGTGGACTAAAATTGTTCATAATGCATGGAAGAGTGCTGAACCGGGCGTATTGTTCTGGGATACAATCCAACGTGAGTCAGTGCCTGATTGTTATGCCGACTTAGGTTTTGAGACAGTTTCGACCAATCCTTGTGGAGAAATCCCATTGTGCCCATACGATAGTTGTCGTCTTGTAGCAATCAATTTATACAGCTACGTTAAAAATCCATTTACAGACAATGCGGAGTTTGATTTTGAATTGTTCCGCAAGCATGTCGGAAAAGCACAACGCATCATGGACGACATCATCGATCTTGAAATGGAAAAGATTGAGATGATAATCGAAAAAATAGCAACAGACCCAGAGACAGATGAAGTAAGAATGACTGAATTGCACCTTTGGGAAAAGATTCGCAACAAGACATTGAAGGGCCGTCGTACAGGTTGTGGTACAACAGGTGAAGGCGATATGCTTGCTGCTTTGGGTTATCGTTATGGTACACAGGAGGCTACTGCTTTCTCTACAGAAGTGCATAGACAACTTGCTTTGGCTTACTATTCAGCATCTGTCGATATGGCTGAAGAACGTGGTGCTTTTGAAATTTATGATGCAGAAAGAGAAAAGAACAATCCGTATATCAATCGCTTGAGAGAGTCTGACCCTGCATTATATGAAAGAATGTGTAAAGTCGGTCGTCGTAATATTGCGTGTCTTACAATTGCTCCTACCGGAACGACATCATTGATGACTCAGACTACATCAGGCATTGAGCCGGTGTTCCTTCCTGTCTATAAACGTCGTCGTAAAGTAAATCCAAACGATACAGATGTTACTGTCGATTTTGTTGATGAAGTGGGCGACGCATTTGAAGAATACATTGTTTACCACCATAAGTTCCTCGAATGGATGAGAGTGAAAGGTCTTGAGGTTAAGAAAAATATGAGCGCAGAGGAAATCGAAGAGCTTGTAAAACTTTCTCCTTATTACAAGGCAACAAGTAACGATGTCGATTGGATGGAAAAAGTGCGTATGCAAGGCTGTGTGCAAAAGTGGGTTGACCATTCAATCAGCGTGACAATCAATCTTCCAAGCGATGTTTCTGAAGAATTGGTCGGCAATTTGTATGTAGAAGCATGGAAAGCAGGATGCAAAGGATGTACAGTCTATCGCGATGGCTCAAGAAACAATGTCCTTGAGTCAATCAAGAAAGAACCAAAAGTCAAAGAGCAATATATCCATACTCCGGAGCATGTCGCTAAGCGTCCGGTTGAACTTGAAGCAGATGTTGTGAGATTCCAAAACAATAAAGAAAAATGGATTGCATTTGTCGGATTGATTGATGAGAAACCGTATGAAATCTTTACCGGATTGGCTGATGATGAAGATGGTATCTTCTGCCCTAAGAGTGTCAATCGTGGTAAAATCATAAAAGCAGTTGACGAAAACGGCAATAAGCGTTATGACTTCCAATTTGTCAATAAGCGTGGCTATAAAACGACAATCGAAGGTCTTAGCGATAAATTCAATCCGGAATTTTGGAACTATGCTAAATTGATTTCTGGCGTATTGCGTTATGGTATGCCAATCGATCAAGTTCTCAAACTTGTAGGAGCACTTGAACTTGACTCCGACTACATCAATACTTGGAAGAACGGTGTCGAACGTGCATTGAAAAAATATGTTCCAAATGGAGCAGAGGCAAGCGGACAAAAATGTCCTCATTGTGGAGCTGAGTCACTTATTTATCAAGAAGGTTGCTTGATTTGTAAGTCATGTGGTACTTCAAGATGCGGATAAAACAGCCGATTTTTTAATAATATGTTGTAAAACATAACATAAAAGTAAAAAAAGTCATAGAGTATATTTCGCTCTATGGCTTTTTTTGTGTAATTTTACGGCGTAGAAATAAATAATAAAGTACTAAATAAATTCTTAATAAGACATATATTATGAGAATAACATTTAATATCGATTATCGCACAAATTGGGGCGAAAGTCTCTACATCTGTGGTGATATTCCGGAACTCGGAGGTGGAGATCCGCAAAAGGCTCTTCCGATGCGACTTGTCGGAGCAGAAAATTGGTCAATAGATGTTGAGATTTCAGCAAAAACAAAAGATTTTAACTACTATTACATTGTAAAACCTGAAAATGCCGCATGGCGTTTTGAATGGGGTGCTCCTCATCAGTATCGTATTGGCAAGGGTGTTAAATTGTCGGTTGTCAACGACCGTTGGCAAGATATGCCTAAGGATAAACCATACTATTCGTCAGCATTTGTCGATGGAATGCTTTATCGCTCATGTAAGGATCAGGCTTTGAGTGCAGAAAAAGGCGTGCTCAATATAAGAGTTGCTGCACCAATGATACAGCCGGACGAAATTCTGGCGCTTGCAGGCGAAGGTGATGCGTTGGGCAATTGGGATGTTAAGCAGGCAATACGCATGAACGATGCTAATTTCCCTGAATGGGAAGCCAATATAGATATTAATTTGCTTAAAGATGCGTTTGAGTATAAATTTGTTATTCTCAAAAAGGATACATCAGAAGTTGTTGCATGGGAAATGTGTAACAATCGACGTCTTGAATTAGCTCCTTATAAGGGATATGAATATGTAGTCGTTAGCGGAATGAGATTTGTCAATCCTCTTCAGCCATGGAAATGTGCCGGTACAGCAATCCCGACATTCTCTGTGCGTACGGAAGAAGACTTCGGTGTCGGAGATTTCATAGACTTGAAGAAGATGGTGGATTGGTGTAAAATGACAGGTCAAAAGGTGTTGCAGTTATTGCCAATCAATGACACGACTATGACCGGTACATGGACCGACTCATACCCTTACAATGCAAATTCGACATTTGCTTTGCATCCTATGTATATTCGTTTGTCGGCAGTCGGTAAACTTAAAAACAAAGAACGTCAAGAATATTATGATAATCTTGGACGCGAGCTAAATCAACTTGCAGATGTCGATTACGAAAGAGTCAATAACGGCAAGAAAGAATTCTTGCGTGAAATCTTTGTTGAAAAGGTAGCATCAGTGCAAAGAGAAAAGGCATATAAAACTTTTGTGTCAGAGAATGAATACTGGCTCAAACCGTATGCCGCATTCTGTCTTTTGAGAGACATGAATGGCACTCCTGAAATGGATAAATGGGGTGAATATTCAGTCTATAACCAAGAAAAGGTGGATAGACTTTGTGCAGAAAATGATAAGGAAATAAGATTTGTATATTTTGTTCAATATCATTTGGATAAACAATTAAAGGACGTTCGCAACTATGCTCATCAGCAAGGTGTAGTGTTGAAAGGCGATATACCTATCGGTATCAGTCGCACAAGTGCTGATGCTTGGCAATATCCTCACCTTTTCTATATGGATTGTCAGGCGGGTGCTCCACCGGATGATTTCTCTATCCTTGGTCAAAATTGGGGATTCCCGACTTATAATTGGGAAGAGATGGCTAAAGATGGTTTTGCATGGTGGAAAGCTCGTTTCCGTAAAATGGCAGAGTATTTCGATGCTTATCGTATTGACCACGTCTTAGGATTCTTCCGTATATGGCAAATTCCAATGAATGCAGTGCATGGCTTATTGGGAACGTTTAATCCTGCGATGCCATATAGTGTAGAAGAATTGCGAAATAACTATGATTTCTGGATTAATCCTGAAGTTCAAGCTCGTCCGTTTATAATGGAGTGGCTACTGACAGATTTCTTTGGTGAATTTACTGCTGAAGCAAAAGAGCGTTTCTTGAATGATTTGGGTTATGGCAGATATGAACTCAAAGAATTTGTCGATACTCAAAAGAAAGTAGTGGAATACTTCGCTAAAGAAGAGAAAAATGATAAGAATGACAGATTGGAGAATGCATTATTGGGATTGCTTGATGATGTATTGTTCATAGAAGATGCCACAGAAAAGGGAAAATATCATCCACGAATTTCCGGTCAGCACACATACAGCTATCGCGCACTTTCAGAATATGAAAAATGGTGCTATGATAGATTGTATAATGATTTCTTCTATCGTCGTCATAATGAATTCTGGTATGGAAAAGCGATGTGGAAGCTTCCTCCTTTGCTTGATTCTAATTCGATGTTGACATGTGCTGAGGATTTGGGTATGATTCCGGATTGTGTCCCTGCAGTGATGGATGAACTTCAAATATTGGCATTGGAAATTCAGCGTATGCCGAAAGATCCAAAAGTAGAATTCGGTAATACATGGTCATATCCTTATTACTCTGTTTGTACAACATCTACTCACGACATGCCGGGCATTCGTGCATGGTGGGAAAGCGACAAAGCGATGTCTCAGCGATTCTATAACAATGTGTTGCATGAGGGTGGTGAAGCTCCATATTTTGCTGAGCCATGGATTTGTAGCAAGATTCTTGACTTGCATTTAAATTCTCCGGCAATGCTATGCGTTTTGCCACTACAAGATTGGTTATCTATCGATGGCAGTCTTCGTCGTAAGAATCCAAATGAAGAGTTAATAAATATCCCTGCGATAAGTCGTCATTATTGGAAATATCGTATGCATATAACAGTTGAGCAATTGATGAGTGAAACAAGCTTCAACGACTCATTGATAAATATGATTAATCATTCAGGCAGATAATAGGTCTGCAATGAAATAAGATGTAAGGGGCTGAGTCAAAATGCTGTTTTTGGCTCAGCCTTTTTGTATTCAAAAAAATTATAGGACTGTAATGAGCCGGTATTAGACCTATACCTATACGCATAGAATTAAATGGGTGCGTATTAGTAATCGAAAAGGGTATGTAAAATCGACTTATGCTTGATTGCAATTGGCAAAAATTGCGTTTGTATTAAATAGATGTCCGATAAAAACTAAGAAGCTATATCTCAATGATATAGCTTCTTAGGTATAATGCAGGTTTTTAAATTCTTATTTGCGTTGGTTTTGTTTTGAGTAAGTAAATTTAACCTTTGCCTTATCCAAAACTAATCTTCCCATTACCGGACGTGAAATGAAAGGCGTGCACTTTGTTACAATAGTTGTTGTCTCGTATGTGCCTTGAGTATCAGTGGTAATTTGCACCGGGATGATTGTGAATTTATTATCTTCTGATTCTTCATTTTTAGAATCGTCTTCTTTTTTATTTCTTTCCTTTATGGCTTGAATAATATAATCTCGCATTGAAGTGAAATTATAAGACTGTGAAGATTCATCGTATGATGCCCAGAAAGATGATTTGCCATCTGGTATTATATTCTCTGCAAAGAATTTATCGACTTCTGAAGATTTGACCATCAAAAGATATGGTGGAGGGGTAAGGCCATAGTCGTTTTTGATGTTTTCTACAGGGATAGAAATAGTCAAATTATTGACTACCGACATGTTTGCATTGGATAAAACATACTTGTCAATAATTTCTTCTGTAGGGAAAGATATTTCTACGTTATATCCTGCAGGTGCAGATACTATGGCTTGACCTTCGTTAATTTTGTTTTTTATATTGTCTGAAACATTGTATTTGATGTTGTTGCTTGAAATGATTTCAGGCGAAACGCAAAACAATGTGACAGAGTCTGTCATTACAGAATCTTTTGTGATAGATTGATTGTTTTCTAAGACTGTAACCTTGCGAGTGTAATTATAATATGTGATTACTTCTGTATTTGTGATGTCAACGACCAAACCATTTCCAAAGTAAGGCTCGACATATATTCCATGAAAATATTCGGAAAATGATGAAGGGGTTTGGAATGTGGAAGGGTTATCTCGATACTCTTTGACAACATTCAATGCAAATTCTTTTGGGAGATCAACCCAAATAGCGCGTTCCCAAGTCGGGCTGAAACTGTCGCCATAGTACTGTCCTTTATATACCTTGTCTGCCATACCCAAGTGAGATGCTGTATAGCTCTTGACGCCTAATGGAGAGTTTGGATTGTAGTAGCCCGTAGGGTCAAAATCGTTCATTATATCGTTAGGCAATTGCTTTGTCAAACGATAAATCTTCAATTGTTGTGGTGCTAATGAGTCTCCGGTAAAAGACATATTGGCAAAACGGAAACGCAATCTCATGGACTTAATATCCTCCAAAGGAATGCTATCGGGTATGTTTAGCGATTCTGCCGGCATAAATTGAGTCACAAATGAGCAAGACAAATCACCATATTCCGGAATCGATAAATTACCGATTAGCTGAGTCATTGATTTAGTCTTGATTTGTGGATTGTATATAGAATGACCAGTCACTACAAATGTAGAGTCTATATCGATAGCGACCTCTCCTCGGATGAGTGAGTCGCCCGGGATATAGTCGCTTTCACAAGAAAGTAGTGAAAGGCAACATGCCGGAAGAATATACAAAAGTCGTTTAATTTTCATCTTCAATCAAAGAATTGTAGATTTCATTGTATGCGTCAATGCCCTCTGAAGCCTTTTCGTGGGTTAGATATGGCAATCCTTTGGCTTCAACAAATTCGATTAATTCCGGATCGACATTCTCTGTTCCAAAAACTACGGCATCACTATATTCAATAGCGATTTTGTGCATTGCGTTAATGTCGAGATTTTCGATGTCAACATTTTGAAGGAATGAGTCATCAATATTATCCATTTTAAGTTTTTCGATTAGTCTTGAATCGAGTTTTCCTTCAAATGTTCCCGGGAATACGGTATATACAATTTTAGCATCGCGGAAGCAAGGGTCTTCGCTATACATTTTTTTAAGATATAACGGGGTCAGCATAGAAATCCAACCGCTACAATGAACGATAGATGGCTTCCAACTTGACTTTTTGACAGTTTCCATGGTTCCACGAGCAAAGAAAATGGCTCTTTCGTCATTATCTGTGCGGTTGCTTCCAAAGTCATCAATGTCGTTTTTGCTTTTTTGGAAATAATCATCGCTGTCAATGAAGTAAACTTGGATTCGAGATGGTTGAAGAGACGCAACTTTTATAATCAAAGGGTGGTCAGTGTCGTCAATAATAATATTCATACCACTGAGTCGGATAACTTCATGGAGCTGATTTCTGCGCTCGTTTATGCCCCCATATTTAGGCATAAAGATGCGAACTTCGTATTTTTTGTCTTGGATACTTTGTGGAAGTTTATTTCCTATAAGTGATTCCGGAGTCTCAGGAAGGTATGGTTTTACCTCTTGTGAGACATATAAAATTCGTTTGTCTGCCATATCTTATTTTAAATTAAATATTGCAAGCGCAATATTGTGCAAAGTTACGAAAAAAACTTGAATTTTGTGGTATAAATAATGGTCTAACCGCTATTTTTAAATTACTTTAAGAATTGAATAGTATTTTTTGATGAATTATTTGATAAATTGGCAAATAATTGATTAATTTTGCAGATTAAATATGGAATTGTCAATGGGTAGCAACATTGTTCTACCGATAGATGTTATTACAAATTATTAAAATGAAAGTTTTACGAACAGTAAAGGACCTTAAAGAGTTTGTTCTTGCATTGAAAAATGAGGGCAAAACGATAGGACTTGTGCCTACTATGGGTGCTTTGCATGCAGGGCATATTTCTTTAGTTGAACGCGCTGTTAAGGATAACCAATCGACTATCGTCAGCGTTTTTGTCAACCCGACTCAATTCAATAATCCCAATGATCTTGCGACATACCCTCGAAATGAACAAGCAGATTTCGATTTATTGGAGTCTGCGGGTGTCACAGCAGCATTTGCGCCGAGTGTAGAGGAGATATATCCTCCTGAGGAAGCAGACAAGGAAATTCATGTTTTCGACTTGGGAAATGTAGCGGAAGTAATGGAGGGAAAGTTCCGTCCGGGACATTTTCAAGGAGTGGTACAAATCGTAAGCAAACTATTCAGAATGGTTGAGCCGACGCATGCCTATTTTGGAGAAAAAGATTTTCAACAGATAGCTGTAATAAGAAGAATGGCTAAAACAGAGGGTATTGACATTGATATCGTATCTTGTCCGATAAAACGAGAAGAGGACGGATTGGCAATGTCAAGTCGCAATGTACGACTTTCGGCTAATCAGCGTGCTGTCGCTCCGGGCATATATGAAGCATTGAAGTACAGTCTTGAATATTCGATGCAACATTCGGTGCAGGCAACTCACGACACAGTGGTGGAAAGAATAAATGCAATTCCGGAGTGTGAAGTGGAATATTTTTCAATCGTAGATGGAATTACTCTTGAGGATATTTCCGATTGGAAAGATTCTGATTACATTGTCGGTTGTATTACAGTTTATTGTGGAGAAGTCAGACTTATTGATAATATAACTTATCGCAAATAAAGTTGCTATGTTGATAGAGATGATGAAATCTAAGATTCATCGTGTGACAGTCACCGAGGCGAATCTTAATTATATAGGAAGCATAACAATAGATCAAGATTTGTTGGATGCTGCCAACATTTTAGAAGGCGAGCGTGTCTATATTGTGAATAACAATAATGGCGAACGTTTTGATACATACACAATATCAGGCGAGCGTGGCAGTGGCGTTGTATGTCTTAATGGTGCCGCAGCGAGAAAGGTGCAGCCGGGTGATATTGTAATAATTATGGCGTATGCTCAAATGACACCGGAAGAGGCAAAAGAATTTCGTCCTTCTGTGATTTTTCCCGATACAAAAACCAATAAATTAAAATAATAGAAACGAATATATATGTTTGAAAATTTATCGGAGCGTCTGGAGCGCTCGTTTAAAATCCTTAAAGGTCAAGGCAAAATTACCGAAATCAATGTTGCCGAAACACTTAAAGATGTTCGTCGCGCATTGCTCGATGCCGACGTCAACTATAAAGTCGCTAAACAATTTACAGATACAGTAAAAGCCAAAGCTTTAGGTCAAAATGTAATTAACGCATTGAAGCCTGAGCAATTGATGGTGAAGATTGTGCATGATGAGTTGGCTTCTCTTATGGGTGGTCAAGAAGCGCCACTTAATATTACAGGAAATCCGGCTGTTATCCTCATGTCAGGTCTTCAAGGTTCGGGTAAGACTACCTTCTCGGGTAAGTTGGCTCGCAAGCTAAAGTCATCGAAGGGTAAGCGTCCGTTGCTCGTGGCTTGTGACGTCTATCGTCCTGCAGCGATTGAGCAGCTTCGTGTGCTCGGTGAAAGCATCAGCGTGCCTGTGTATATGGAGGAGGACAACAAGAATCCTGTACAAATTGCACAAAATGCGATTGCATACGCCAAGACAAACCATTATGACCTCGTGATTGTCGATACAGCAGGTCGTCTTGCTGTCGATGAGCAAATGATGGATGAAATCGCAGCTATAAAAGCGGCAATTAATCCTCAAGAGACATTATTCGTTGTTGACTCAATGACCGGTCAGGATGCTGTCAACACAGCGAAAGAATTCAACGATCGTCTTGACTTCGACGGCGTGGTATTGACTAAACTTGATGGTGACACTCGTGGTGGTGCCGCTTTGTCAATTCGTACGGTAGTCAATAAGCCTATTAAATATATCGGTTCGGGTGAAAAACTCGAAGACTTGCAAGAGTTCAATCCTGAAGGTATGGCGAGCCGTATCCTTGGTATGGGTGACATCGTGGAAATAGCTAAGCGTGCACAAGAAATCTACGACCAAAAAGAAGCTGAACGTCTGCAAGAAAAGATAAAGAAAAACAAATTTGATTTTGAAGACTTCTTGAAGCAAATCCAACAAATTAAGAAGATGGGTAATTTGAAAGAGTTGGCTTCAATGATTCCGGGAGTAGGAAAGGCAATCAAAGATATTGATATAGATGACAATGCGTTTAAGGGTATTGAAGCTATTATCAATTCTATGACGCCGGATGAACGTCGCAGACCTGAAATTATTAACGGAAGCCGTCGTCAGCGTATCGCTCGTGGTTCGGGTACTACAGTGGTGGAAGTCAATCGTCTTATAAAACAGTTTGAAGAAACCAGAAAGATGATGCACATGGCTACAACTATGAAGAATCCGATGAAGATGATGAAGCAAATGAAGGCTCAAGGAAGACGTCGATAAAAATATTAATCAATAAAAACATCATACACTATGCAAATAATTGATGGAAAAAAGACTGCTCAAGACATTAAAAAAGAAATAGCAGCAGAAGTCGCAGCAATGGTGGAAGCAGGTCAACGACCTCCGCATTTGGCAGCAATCCTTGTCGGCAATGATGGCGGAAGCGAAACATACGTTGCCAATAAAGTAAAAGCTTGTGAAGATTGTGGATTTGGAAGTTCTACTTTGCGTTTTGATGATACAATCACAGAAGATCAATTGATTGCTGAAATCCAACGTCTTAATGAGGACCCTAATGTCGATGGCTTCATCGTTCAGTTGCCATTGCCTAAGCATATAAATGAGGAACGTGTGATTGAGGCTATTGATTATCATAAGGATGTCGATGGTTTCCAACCGATCAATGTGGGTCGTCTTTCTATAGGTTTGCCTTGTTTCAAGTCTGCCACTCCATCAGGTATCATCGAATTGCTTGATCGTTATGGTATAGAGACAAAAGGCAAACATGCAGTGGTTATTGGCAGAAGCAATATTGTCGGTAAACCAATCGCTATGCTATTGATGCAAAAGGCTCAACCGGGTGACTGCACAGTAACTGTGTGTCATTCATCAACTAAGAATCTAAAAGAAATTTGTTTGCAAGCAGATATTGTTATTGCAGCTTTAGGACGTCCTGAATTTGTAAAAGAAGATATGATTAAACCGGGAGCAGTAGTGATTGACGTTGGTACAACACGAGTTCCGGATGCATCTCGTCCGTCAGGCTATCGTCTTTGTGGTGATGTCGATTATGCAAATGTGGCTGAAAAATGCTCATTTATTACTCCTGTGCCGGGTGGCGTAGGTCCGATGACAATTTGTTCATTAATGAAGAATACACTTTTGGCTCGTAAGGGCGAAGTGTTTAATTTCTAAGAAAAATATTTATGTAAAAGACTTGATATGAGCTGAAAGGCACATATTGAGTCTTTTCTTATAGACTAATATAAACTTATTGCCGGAATATATACTTATGAATTTGCTGTCTCTTTGTTTTTCGTTATTATCGTTTTTGGTAGGTGTTGATTCTCCGGGAGAGCCTGTCTCGGCAGAACTTTTGTTTGTAGGTGATGCTATGCAACATCAAGGTCAACTTGACCAGGCATTATCAAAAGGAAACGGAAAATTCTATGATTATTCTGATTGCTTTTCGCTCATTGCTCCGACGATAATGGAGGCAGATTATGCTGTATGCAATTTGGAAGTGCCTCTCGGAGGAGGGAGAAATTATAGTGGCTATCCATGCTTTTCGGCTCCGGATGCATACGCAAAGGCATTGAAAGATGCAGGGTTTGATATGTTTCTGACAGCCAACAACCATTGTCTTGATCGCTCGGATAAAGGGTTAAGACGCACGCTGACAGCGTTAGATTCATTAGGTGTTGACCATATAGGTACCTATTACAACGCTCAGCAACGTGACACGCTTGTGCCTTTCGTTAAGTCAATTAAAGGTATCAAGGTGGGTTTTATAAACTACACTTACGGCACTAATGGCATAAACCCAAAAAGTGGGGCAGAGGTGTCGTTAATAGATAAGGCGAAGATTAAAGCCGAGATTGCAGAGACACGCGAAGCCGGTGCAGAATTGATAGTCGTCTGTATGCATTGGGGCGTGGAATATGTGCTGACAGAAAACGCTGAGCAGCGTCAATTGGCACAATTTCTCATCGATCAAGGGGTCGATATGGTTATAGGCAGTCACCCTCACGTGATTCAACCGATGAAAATCGTCGTTGATGAAGCGACAGGCAAGCGAGTGCCTGTGGTATATTCGTTGGGTAATTTCATTTCCAATATGAAGATAGTCAATGGTCGCGGTGGCGCGTTGGTGAGATGTCGCATTGAGCGTGCGGCAGACGGCAAAGCACGATTTGTCGAAGCAAATTATGACACGTTTTTCACCGTGCGACCAGGGAATGGAGGTACGGACTACATCGTCGTTCCATCATGGCTGAGCGACCACATCCCTTCGGATCAACGCCCAACTTGGAACGCTTTCGACCGAGCGGCGCAGAAGGTGTTTGAACAATACAATATCGATTTCCCTCGACTACATCATTGATCTTCGAGCATCTTTTTGGCACGAAGATGACCTAATTCGGCTGCTTTCTTCAGATAGGAGATTGCAGCCCTTTTGTTTTGTGAGGTGCCGATACCCTTTTGCAGGCAGACAGCATAGTTGTAGCAGGCATCGGCATGACCGAGTTGAGCACCCTTTTCAAACCAATAGGCAGCGTCTTGTTGACTTTTGTGAGAGCCAAGTCCCAGATATAGGCAAAGTCCCAACTTGTTGCAAGCCTCTGCAGAGCCGTGTGATGCCGCTCTTTCGTACCATAGCATCGCAGTGTCGTAGTCTTGGGTTACGCTATCGCCATAATAGTACATGTCGCCCAGCGTGAGTTGTGAATAGGTGTCGCCATTTTCGGCATCGGTAGTGACTTGCTTGACTGCGGCAGAGTCCTCGTAGCATTTATCTTTGGGCTCATGAAACGACGTTTGTAGTCTCACTTTAGCCGGTTCATGACCATTGTCGGCTGCCATGCGATAGTATTCCTCAGCCAGTGCCAAATATGCTTCAGCCACCTTGTATTGAGCCGTAGCATTGCCGCCGTCGGCTGTCTTGATGAGTTGACTGTCGGGGTGTCGGTCGTTGCTGTTGCTACATGAGCAAAGCGAGCAGAGTGCAGTGAATATAATCGCAAAACCGGAGGCTGAATGTCGTTTCATATCAAATGGATTTAGAGGTTTTTTCGCTTGCAAAGTTAGCAGAATTATCTGAAAAATCATAGTTGTAAATCTCTATAAAGCTGAGAATTTGCCGGATTCTGGGAGTGGAAGTATATTCTTAAGGCAAAAAATAAGACCTCCGAAGTGGGAGGCCTTATCGTGGTCGTTATGATAAACGGAGTTATTTGCGGATAAAACGCTTGGCATCTTTGAGCTTATCGGAAAGGATAAGACCGCCGATGATGAGAACGCAACCGATGTAGCCCATCATAGTGATGCGTTCGTCGAGGATGATAGCTGCTACAATCATAGTCACAAGTGGCTGACCATAGAGGTAGTTGTTGGCAGTCACAGGGCCCAAAGCCTTCATTGTTTCATTCCAAAGCAAGTAGGCCATAACAGAACACATAGCCACCAAGAACAAGAGATTGAGCATATACTGAGGGTTGTTGAAGTCCCAAAGGAGCTCGAAGTGGTAAGGTTCTGACTGCGCGAAAAGCAATGGCAACGATGTCAAAGTGCCGTAGAAGAAGAGCTTGCGAGTGATGAAAAGCGAGCTATAGTTAGGGATAAGGTTCTTAACTACAATGGTGTAGATAGCCCAGCTCAATGCTGCCGAGAGTGCCAGGAGGTCGCCTTTAGGTTTGATTTCAAACCCTTCGCCGGTGCTGAAGATGATGAATATTACCCCGATAAATGCGATAATAGAACCGATGATTTCCCCTGCCTTAATCTTGGTCTTGAAGACAATAGCCATCAAGATAGTGGTGAAGATAGGGGAGATAGATGCAAGAAGCGACACGTTGCTGGTGGTGGTAAACTTCAGCGCATAATTTTCAGTGATAAAATACAGCGATCCGGCGCAGACACCGCAGACGAGGAAGTTGAGCTCTTCCTTCCAAGAGTTGGCCCATAGCTTCTTGAATGTCACTGCCAAGAGCAAGATATAGGCCAAGGCAAAACGATAAGCATAGACTTCGACAGGGGTGAAACCACCATCGACCATTAGCACTTTAGTTGCGATGAATGACGAGCCCCATGCTATCACTGTGAGGATAGCAGCGAGGTGTCCGAGAAGGATTGCATATTTGGCAAATCCTGTTTTGTTGTTTTTTATCATGGTTATAAATTTTTTACATTTTGTCGAATGCCGATTTAGCCACAATCTGCATTTCAAATCACAAAATTACACAAAATTTCCCAACCTCAAAAAAACTTTCTACATAAAACTGAATCAAAAATCTGTTAAAAATCATTTATAACGCGTTTTTGTGACCCGTGTCAAATCTTTCCGGCTCGCCAATAGCTCTTCATCATCTCGTCTGAGTATTGCCAATATTGCTCATCTACGGAACGTTTGAAATAAAATCTTGTAGTATTGCGATTTTTTATTTAACTTTGTAGTCGAAGAGATTATTTGAGGACATGTCTCGGCAGAGGTCTTCTGCAACCGGCAGCTCATTTGATCTCTTTTTAATTTCAATGGGAAGACTGCTCATCTCTGTAGAATGTTTTATATAAAAAATTTTACTAGAATGTATTTTAGGGATTAATTTTGCAATGCGAGATGCGGTAAGAGATCGACTGCTTGCAGTCCGCCGTTCATCGTTCCCAAAGGTATCGAAACTTCAAATAGTGTCGATACCTTTATTTATGCAAATGATGATTTTTTGTCTTTGTCTGTTGCACGGAGGTTGTTTCTTTGGGACTACGTAGCTAAATCGTTTCGAGATGATGTGCGAGAAATCTAATGCGAAGAAATCTAATGAGGATTTTTTGTAAATAATATAATGGAAAGTTTGCGGAATTGACGGAAAGTATTAATTTTGCAATCCAAACAATAATTTTTAAAATACAAATGACATGAAAAAGATTTTTAGTACCGTATTGATGTTGGTCGTATCGCTTGTGGTAAGCGTGTCGGCAATTGCGCAGACATTCTATGTCGAGGCTGATGGTGTAGGTCCTGTGAGAGTAGGTGCGGATTATCGCAAGTTGCCTAAGGCTGTGCCCGGATTGTATGATAAATACACCTTTGTAGAGGAATATAACGCGATGGAAGATTACAACGAGATCTATTGCACATTCTCTCTCAATGGTAAAGACATAATGTATGCGACAGCCAATGAAGAGGGTGATATTTGGTATGTGAATGCGGCAACTCCTGACTTGCGCACTAAGTCGGGTGCTTACAATGGTATGCCGGCTCGCGAATTTATAAAGTTGTCAGGTGTCAAAGTAAATCTTAATCCGGAAGCTGATTACAATCAGGTGTCATTTGAAATTGATGGCGTATCGGTGGGAATTGATGAGTATTCTTATACTGCAGCCGGAAATCAAAAAATTCAAAAGGCACTTCGTTCGAAAGTCGCTCCTACATTTGTTGCGACAGACTTCACATCGGAATCTGCTATCGTTTTAGGAGGATTTAGCTATTAATTAATAAAATACATAAAAACTTAGAGGGCTGATTCATGAATCAGCCCTCTGTTAATTAAATAAAACAATCTATTATTCTTCGATTAGATCGAAATCTTCTTTGGTTACACCACAAAGAGGGCAAACCCAATCATCGGGAATGTCTTCAAAAGCTGTTCCTGGAGCGATGCCACTATCAGGATCGCCTACTTCAGGGTCATAAACCCATTGACATACGTTGCAAATATATTTCTTCATATCGATTTGTATTTTTATTGTTAATGTTTTTTGTTGTTTTATTGTCAAACGTGCAAATGAATGAAATTGTTTGCTTGGTGGCTGATTTTTGTTAAAATATTCATAAATAAATTATATGTGTATAATAAGAAATCTTATCGGAAAGTAATTATAAGTGGGATTTCGTTGCTAAAAATGATAATAATATATATATGTAGGAGCTTAAAGGTAAAGGAGTTGTGTTTGGGTTAGTGATAAATCTTTAAATTTGTTTGGTGTTGTGGTCTCATTTTCTTATCTTTGCAAGGATTTTGTGATAAGTTGACCAATAATGGAAGTTGACTCTCTAAAAAATGCAGTAAATACGTTTACGCATTATCTTGAATCTAAGGGATTGCGTAAGACATCGGAACGCTTTGCCATACTCGAAAAGGTGTGGTCAATGCAAGTGCATTTTGATGTTGAGACACTCTACAATGAGCTTGAACGTGATGCGTATCATGTTAGTTTGGCGACGGTTTACAATACAATAGATTTGCTGATGGAGTGTGGTCTTTTGAGAAAGCATCAATTCAATTCGCAGCCTGCGCAATATGAAGTGGCACTCGGAAGTCATTTCCATTTGGTGTGTACACAATGCGGAAAAGTGAAAGAGGTAGAAGCAAATGAAATCATATCTCAAGTCATGGCGCGACGTTACACAGCATTTACTCCGGCATATATGTCAACCTATCTTTATGGATTGTGTTCGGCATGTGTGCGTCAAAATAAGAAGAAAATAAAAACAACAAAATAAACAACATTCGAAATGAATAAAGTAGATGTATTGCTCGGTCTCCAATGGGGCGATGAAGGAAAAGGTAAGGTGGTCGATGTATTGACCCCACGTTACGATGTCGTTGCACGCTTTCAGGGTGGTCCGAATGCAGGTCATACACTTGAATTTGAAGGTAAGAAATACGTTCTTCGTTCGATCCCTTCAGGTATTTTCCAAAACAATAATGTCAATATCATAGGCAACGGCGTGGTGCTCGATCCAATTCTATTTATGGACGAAGCCAAGGCGCTCGAAGAAAGTGGTACAGACATTAAAAAGATTCTCAAAATCTCAAAGAAAGCTCATCTGATCATGCCGACTCATCGTCGCCTTGACGCTGCTCAAGAGAAAGCTAAGGGAGACAGCAAAATCGGTACGACAGGCAAGGGTATCGGTCCTACTTACACCGATAAGATTTCGCGCAACGGATTGCGTGTGGGCGACATCTTCAGCAATTTTGAACAAAAATATGCCATAGCAAAGGCTAAGCATATCGCTACACTCACTCAGCTCGGTGGTGACACTGATGTGGCTGAACTCGAAGCTCAATGGATGCAGGCAATTGACTATATTAAGGGTTTTGACATCATCGATAGCGAATATGTAGTCAATGGTCTTTTGGCGCAAGGTAAAAAGGTGCTCTGTGAGGGTGCGCAAGGCACAATGCTCGATGTCGATTTCGGTTCATATCCGTTTGTGACATCTTCTAATACCATTACAGCCGGCGCATGTGTCGGACTTGGTTTGGCTCCTAATAAGATAGGTGATGTATATGGTATCTTCAAGGCATATTGTACGCGTGTCGGCAGTGGCCCGTTCCCAACTGAATTGTTTGACGAGACAGGAGCTAAAATTCGTGACTTGGGTCATGAGTATGGTGCTGTGACCGGACGCGAACGCCGTTGTGGATGGGTTGACCTTGTGGCGCTAAAATATGCAATAATGATTAATGGCGTGACAAAACTCATCATGATGAAGAGTGACGTACTCGACGGATTTGAGACTATTAAAGCTTGTACGGCATACAAAATCGATGGCGTCGTTACGGATCAATTCCCATTTGATATTAAAGATGAAAATATCGAACCTATATATAAGGAGTTGAAAGGTTGGAACACAGATATGACTTCAATGAAATCGACAGAAGAATTCCCTGCAGAATTCAAGGCTTACATTGATTTCCTCGAAAGCGAATTGAATGTTCCGATTTGCATAGTTTCTGTAGGTCCGGACCGTAGTCAGACAATTATTCGTAAAGAATTATAAAAGAAATATAGAAAAGTGTTTTGCGCATTTGGAAATAAATTTATAACTTTATCGCTGAAAAGTGTGTAAACCACTTTCAAAACAGAAAATGTTATAACAAATTATAAATCTTAAAAAACCATGGCAAGAGTAAAACCATTTAAGGGGGTTCGTCCTCCTAAATCAATGATTGAAGAAGTGGCTTCACGTCCTTACGACGTTCTTAATTCAGAAGAAGCTCGCAAAGAAGCTGAAGGCAATGAAAAATCATTGTATCACATCATCAAACCTGAAATCGATTTCGAACCCGGAACAGATGAACACGATCCAAAAGTATATGACAAAGCAGTAGAAAACTTCAAAATGTTCCAAGAAAAAGGTTGGTTGGTACAAGATGAAAAAGAAAACTACTACATCTATGCTCAAACAATGGACGGCAGAACACAATACGGTTTTGTTGTTGGTGCTTGGGTAGAAGACTACATGGAAGGTCGTATCAAAAAGCATGAGCTTACTCGTCGCGACAAGGAAGAAGACCGCATGAAACACGTTCGTTGCAACAATGCTAACATCGAACCTGTGTTCTTCGCTTTCCCAGACAATGCAGTGCTTGAAGAAATCATTCGCACAGTAACAGCAGGCGAACCTGAATACGACTTCGTAGCTCCTGATGATGGCTTTGGCCACACATTCTGGGTGATCGAAGACGAAGCGACTATCGCTAAGATTACTGAAGAATTCGAAAAGATTCCTAACCTTTATATCGCAGACGGTCACCACCGTTCAGCAGCTGCTGCTCTCGTTGGTAACGAAAAGAAGCAAAACAACCCTAACCACCGCGGTGACGAAGAGTACAACTACTTCCTCGCAGTGGCATTCCCTGCTTCTCACCTTAAGATTATCGACTACAACCGCGTAGTTCGTGACCTTAACGGCTTGACTCCTGCTGAATTCCTTGAAAAGATCGCTGTAAACTTCGACGTTGAAAAGAAAGGTGCTGAAATCTATCATCCATCTGCTCTTCATAACTTCGCTCTTTACCTCGAAGGTGAATGGTATTCATTGACAGCTAAGGCAGGTACTTACAACGACCAAGACCCAATCGGCGTGCTTGACGTGACAGTATCTTCTGATCTTATCCTCCGCGATATTCTCGGCATCACTGACCTTCGTTCAGACAAGCGTATCGACTTCGTAGGTGGTATCCGTGGTCTTGGCGAATTGAAACGTCGTGTTGATAGCGGCGAAATGAAGATGGCTCTCGCTCTCTATCCTGTGACAATGGATCAACTTATCAACATCGCTGACACAGGCAATATCATGCCTCCTAAGACAACTTGGTTCGAACCAAAACTTCGTTCAGGTCTTGTAATTCACAAATTGGAAGACTAATAAAAAAGCTATAAAAATGAAGAAATCGGGTGAGAAAATCTTACCCGATTTTTTTATTTGATTTATTGTCTGAAAAATTTGCACTTCTCAAAAAAAGGCACTACATTTGCATTCAATATTGAAAACCATATAAATCTAAACGGTAAAACATGGATATTAAGAAAATTCTTGCCGATCTTGAGGCAAAACATCCTGGTGAAAACGAATACATCCAGGCAGTGACTGAAGTTCTTCACTCAATTGAAGAAGTTTACAACCAACACCCAGAATTCGAAAAAGCTCGCATCATCGAACGTATGGTTGAGCCAGATCGTATCTTCACATTCCGTGTGACTTGGGTAGATGACAACGGTGAAGTACAAACTAACCTCGGTTATCGTGTACAATTCAACGGTGCTATCGGTCCTTACAAAGGCGGTCTCCGTTTCCACCCAGCTGTTAACCCTTCAATGTTGAAGTTCCTCGGTTTCGAACAAACATTCAAAAACGCTCTTACTACTCTTCCTATGGGTGGTGGTAAAGGTGGTTCTGACTTCAACCCGGTAGGTAAGTCAGACGCTGAAATCATGCGTTTCTGCCAAGCATTCATGCTCGAATTGTGGAACAACATCGGTCCTGACACTGACGTTCCTGCTGGTGACGTAGGTGTAGGTGGTCGTGAAATCGGTTACCTCTTCGGTATGTACACTAAGCTTGCTCGCGAATACAACGTAGGCGTATTGACAGGTAAAGGCGCAACTTGGGGTGGTTCTATCCTCCGTCCTGAAGCTACAGGTTTCGGTGCTCTCTACTTCACAGAACACGTTCTTAAGACTGCAGGTAAAGACATCAAGGGTTGCACAGTAGCTCTTTCTGGCTTCGGTAACGTTGCTTGGGGTGCTGCTCTCAAGGCTACTGAACTCGGTGCTAAGGTTGTTGCTATCTCTGGTCCTGACGGTGTTTGCGAAATCCCTGGTGGTATCACAAGCGAAATGATCGACTACATGCTCGAAATGCGTGCTTCTAACCGCAACAAGGTTGAAGACATGGCTACTAAGTACCCAGAAGCTGCTAAGTTCACTCCTGGTAAGAAGGCTTGGAGCGTGAAGTGTGACATCGCTCTTCCTTGCGCATTCCAAAACGAACTTAACGGTGACGACGCTAAGGAACTTATCGCTAACGGTACATGGTGCTGCTGCGAAGTTTCTAACATGGGTTGTACTCCAGAAGCTATCGAAACTTTCCAAAGCAATGGTATCCTCTTCGCTCCTGGTAAGGCTGTTAACGCTGGTGGTGTGTCTGTTTCTGGTCTTGAAATGACACAAAACGCTATGCACATCAGCTGGTCTGGTGCTGAAGTTGATGAAAAACTCCACTACATCATGGAAAGCATCCACTCTGCTTGTGTTAAGTACGGTAAGAAGGCTGACGGCACTATCGACTACGTTAAGGGTGCTAACATCGCAGGCTTCATGAAGGTTGCTCAAGCTATGCTCGAACAAGGTATCGTTTAATAACACGTAATATTTTAAACTCTTATGGGCAGCACTTCGGTGTTGCCCATAGTTTTTTCCGCCCTCAGCATAGATTTTCCGTCAATGTCTGCTCTATGCTTGTGCCGAGCCTTGCCGACAGTTGCCGGACTCGATCGGTCAAACGTCTCATCTCAACAAAATATATGAAAGGAATCTCAGAAATACGCCACTATCAGATAGGCGAAGTACAGGTCGTCGTGATGTGGAAAAATGTGCGCAACGTGTCGCTCAAAGTCGCTCCACCCGACGGACAGGTCAGAATGTCGGTGCCATTGGGCTACTCCGAAGCAAAAGCGTTGCAACTGCTCGAAAGCAAGCGTGACTGGATAGACCAAGCAATCAGCAAGGTAAAGAGGCGCGCAGAAGCCACGCCGACAAAGCACGATCCGGCGATGTTGCGAGCTTGGGCAGAGGAGTTTAAACCTATATTTGAGAAATGGGAACAACGTATGCAGCTCCAGGCATCGAAGGTGGTATTCAAAATGATGACCAGCCGATGGGGATCATGTCAATCGAAAACACGCGTATTGACCTTCAATCTGATGCTCGCATATAAGCCTCAGGAGTGTGTCGAATATGTCATCATCCACGAATTGGCACACATCGTGCACCCTAACCACAGTAAAGATTTTTGGAATCTCGTTGCGCAATACTGCCCCGACTACCGTCGCCTCCGCCACCTCCTCAACAACCCCTAACAAGTGTAAGGAGTGTGTTTTGCGATTGATAATACTCTGAAAAACGGAGGAGAAATGTGGTGGTGTGGGATTGTAATGGAATTATAAATTGGGGGAATGTATTGTGGATTGAATAATTTTTATTAACTTTGTGGCTGAAAGATGTCGGATAGTAATATCAGACAAGAAAATGAAATAAAATATAAAAATAAACGATACAATGAAAAAAGAAATTAAATCAACAAAAGCACCGGGCGCTATCGGTCCTTATAGCCAAGCTGTAGTAGTAGGTAACTTAGTGTTTATCTCAGGTCAGCTCCCAATCAATGCTGAGACAGGTGAAATGCCGGAAGACATCAAGGCTCAAACAGCTCAGTCAATTGAAAATATCAAGGCTATCCTCGCTGAAGTAGGTGCAACACTTGATAACGTAGTTAAGACTACAGTTTTACTTGCAGATATGAGCCTTTTCGGTGCAATGAACGAAGTTTATGCATCTGAATTCAAGGAAGTATATCCTGCACGTTGTGCATTTGCTGTCAAAGAACTTCCAAAGCAAGCTTTGGTTGAAATTGAAGTAATTGCAACTATCTGATAAATATTATTTTTTTCATATTTTTTAGTTTTTGTTTGGAGGGTCGGTGATGTATGCATAGACCCTCTTTTTTTAATCTCCAATTAATCAGATAAGGACACAGTGGTAAGCTATTTGCAGATAGAAGGTTTGACCAAGTCATTCGGCGACAGGATGCTCTTTGCCGATGTGACTTTCGGTGTGTATCAAGGTGACAAAATCGGTATCATTGCACAAAATGGTAAGGGAAAGAGTACGTTGCTCAGCATCATTTCCGGCGATATGGATTATGATAGTGGCAATGTGGTGTTTCGCACCGGTCTAAAGGTCGGTTATCTTCAGCAGATGCCGGAGTTTGCCGGCGATATGACCGTTTTGCAAGCTGTCATGCCTGCAGTGTTGGGTCCCGAAGACTGGAATATCGAGGACCGCGCCAAGCAGATACTATCACAGTTTAAAATAAATGATTTCGCGCAGCCGATAGGGCAGTTGTCTGGTGGACAGGTTAAGCGAGTGGCATTGGCTCGCGTATTGCTTTCCGAACCTGAGATGCTTATCCTCGATGAGCCGACCAACCACCTTGACATTGAGATGATAGAGTGGATGGAGAAGTATCTGTCGAAGCAGAATATCACGCTTCTGATGGTGACTCACGACCGCTATTTTCTGGATAATGTCTGCAATAAGATTATTGAGATTGACCGTGAGCAGACGTTCACCTATAATGGCAATTACGACTATTACTTGCAGAAACGTGAGGAGCGCATGGAGAATCTGACTGCGGAGTTGGCAAAGGTGAAAAACCTTCTGCGCACCGAGTTGGAGTGGATGCGTCGTCAGCCACAAGCACGTGGCTCTAAGGCGAAGTATCGTATCGACAATTTCTATGAGTTGGAGAAGCGTTCGCAGGTTAATCTGTCGGAGCGAAATGTGGAGCTTGCTGTCAAAGGCTCTTACATCGGCTCAAAGATTTTTGAGGCTAAGGACATCTGTAAGTCTTACGGCGACAAGGTTATCCTAAAGGATTGGAACTATACGTTTGCTCGCTACGACAAGGTCGGCATCGTGGGGGATAACGGCGTCGGCAAATCGACATTCATTAAGCTTCTGCTCGGACTCGTAGAGCCAGACTCGGGACATTTCGATATCGGTCAGACCGTGAAGTGGGGCTATTATAGCCAAGACGGAATCGAATTTGATGAGTCGAAGAAGGTGATTGATGCTGTCAGAGAGATAGCCGAAGAGATTCACATCGATGAGAAGACACGACTCTCGGCATCGCAATTTCTCAGCCATTTCCTATTTGCTCCCGATACTCAGCAGAAATTTATCCACAAACTCAGCGGCGGTGAGAAACGTCGTCTCTACTTGGCGACAGTGTTGATGCGCAACCCTAATTTCCTTATTCTTGACGAGCCGACCAACGACTTGGACATCGTAACGCTATCGGTGCTTGAGGACTATCTGTCGAAGTTTAAGGGGTGTGTCATCGTGGTGAGTCACGATAGATTTTTCTTGGATAGAATAGTAGATCATCTATTTGTCTTTAATGGGAATGGTGTGGTCAAGGACTTCCCGGGTGATTACTCCACCTATCGCCACTGCTTGGATATGGAGAGCAAAATGGCTAAGACGGAAGCCAAGGCGGAGTCGGCCAAGACTGCGGAGCAACGCAAGCCAAAGCGTGATAATTCCAACAAACTTTCTTACAAGGAGAAGCGCGAGCTTGAGGAACTTGAGAAGCGACTGCCTGAATTGGAGACGGAGAAGAATGAATTGGAGGGCAAAATGTCATCAGGAGAGATGTCAACCGATGAACTTTTGAAAGCATCGCAGCGTGTCAGCGAACTCATTGACGAAATCGACATGGTCGAAATGCGTATGCTCGAACTCATGGAAAAAGAGGGCTGATCACTTGTTGAGAAGATCACAAAATATTTTAAATTAATCAGCAGAAGGCGCTTTTACATATTAATTTTATAGGACACCAATATAACTTTTATCTAACTAACAATAGTCATCAATACTATCACCTCCAGTCCATTTTAATCCTTGTGCCAATGTAAATTGTTTTAGAGCACCATTCTTATCAAAGAATGTTCTTATACTTTCATGTATAATTTTATCATCAGAAATATAGATTTTGGAAAGAGCATATGGTTTAATTCCTCTCTCATTGACACTGAGGACAAGGATAGATTTATTATTGTCAATGTATGCCTTATCACCTACTTTATGAATATCAGGTTTATCATTACCATAATATAAGGTGGAGTTATAATTGTCTCCTATAACCAAATTGTTAAAATATTCTTCAATAGTATTGCTGTTTATTTCGGATGGACAACATAAAAAGTCTGTTGGCGTTTTCCATCTTATCTGCCATGCGATAGCGGGAGATTTTGCTTGTATAAGTTCTTGCCCATTTGCATATAATGGGGAATTTTCTTCTATCTTTTCTTCCTCTTTTGGATATGACATTCTTAAAAATTGTGTCATTTGCTCCCATTCGTCATTTGATATAACAGAATCGGATTTGCTTTTTGTAGGTATAGATATACTTTCTTTATTTGATAATTTGGATGTATTTTGATTAACAATATATTGTTTGTGATACACGCTATCATTCATTTTCCCTCCAACCAAAGGATTTGGATTTTTTGCTTGCTCTACCCAATATCGTTTAAGGTTTTCATATGCCAAAGCTGCCTCTTCTTTGGTAACGGTACGCATCCATTCCAATGAAGGCTCTACAATAATATGATTACGAAGTATGCTTGGATTTTCAATAAATGCCTCGATGCTTCCACATATATAAATAATCTTATTTCGTGTAATTTCATTGTTTAATGCATTCTCCAATCTAGTAAACCAACGTAGATTTTCTACTCGATTATTACAACGATTAGTATCAATATGGTCAACAACATAGACTTTAGAATCTCGTGCACCAAGAAATGCTGTAGCAACAATGATATGCACTCTATGCTGACCGAGCATCATGTAACCATTCTGAGAATTCTTTATGCCAAATGTCCAAACTTCATCATATCTGCGAGCCTTTTTACCTTCTCGCAGATGTCTCATTACAGCACCATTATCTCGCACCGAGTAATGTTCATTTTTATAAATACACTCTTTAACTTCTTTATACGAATCAATCATAGTATTTTATTTTTTGTAAAATTTCAACGGAAGTAGGAGGAAGACGGTTGTTGTTTCCCTCCTACGTTTTTATGTGTGGTAGGACCTTAAGGACTCTAAGGACTCTAAGGACTCTAACGCCCCATTAAAACCTTAAACATTACCCATTAAATCTTAGAGGGATCAGTTGTTTTCTTTGACGGCAGCTGTACGATAAGCAATTAGAAGCTTGTGGAGATCTTCGATGCGCTTAATCATGTCTTCACCTTTATCTGTATCTTTTACCAATTGACGTTCGGTGTTGTGTTCAGATAGTACGGTGTTAGAAATAATGTCGAGACCTTCTTCAATAGCTTTTTGTGTTGATTCAAATGGCTCATGTTGTACGAGTTGCAATCCGAATGAGTTGTAAACAAGAGTATAGCCTGCTATACCCGTTTCTGACTGATATGCTTTAGAGAACCCACCATCGATAACGATAAGTTTTCCATTAGCCCTTACAGGATGTTCACCCTTTTTGATTTTAACCGGAACGTGACCATTAATGATGTGACCTCGTTTGGCTTCTATGCCGAATTCTTTGAGAATGTTGTCGCATACAAATTCTTCATTCTGAAGCTTATAGTAATAACCTTTAGGTTCTTTTTGAACGTCTTTGTTTGTAGTAAGATAGCGTTCGAAAGTAGCCATTTTTGCCTTGTCGAAAGAAGGAGAATCGGCACCACACCATAGATACCACATATAATCAACAGCGTATTGCTTTTCTTCAGTCATTTCTGACGACTTGCGACAAGCAAGTTGCACGAGTGCATCAAGACGATCCAAGAGTGATTTGCCGGCAAAATATTCGCCCATGATTTTCACTTGCTTGAATGAACCGTCTTCATTGAGAGGGATTGAGGCGTGGAACATGAGGTTATTGTTGCGAGCCAAATAGAAAGAACCACGACGTAGCAAGAAATAGACGTGCTTTTTGAGCTTTTCGCTATTGACAAACGAGTTGTGGAGGTGGTTGATGATTGCCTGTTCTTCCGGGGTAAGGGTATATGGATCGGCAGGGTTGATAGTCGGGAAAAGCTTGTCAAGCAATTCACATTCTATGCCGTTGATAGTAATCGTACCCTTTTCAAAGTCGATGAGGTGGAATAGTTTGCGATCTTCCATTCCGTATGCCGGGTTGCGGTCGATGAGTGCGGCTTCACATTTCCATTGAATGATAGAAATCGCTTTGTGCATTTGAGCGATAAGGCGTTGCTCTTTCTGGCTATAGCGATCCGGCACAAATTTCATTTTTGGGGCATAGACCTCTACCGGGTCATCTTTATAGACCTCCATTGCAAACGTAGCGAGAGGGAGGAGGTTGATACCATAGCCTTCTTCGAGAGTGATGAGGTTGGCGTAGCGAAGTGATTGGCGCACAACAGTAGCGATGCTTGCATCGTTGCCGGCAAATGCACCCATCCAAAGGAGGTCATGATTACCCCATTGGACATCGACGTTGTGATAAGAGCAGAGGGTGTCGAATATGATGTGAGCACCCGGACCACGGTCGTATATGTCGCCGACAAGGTGCAAAGTGTCGATTGCAAGTTGCTGGATAAGGTTGCACATTGCAATGATGAATTCATCAGCACGTTTGGTCGAAATTATCGTCGAAATAATCTGGTTGAAATACCCACGCTTGTTGTCTTCATGAGTGTCGTGAAGAAGCTCTTCAATGATGTATGCAAACTCTTTAGGAAGGGCTTTGCGTACCTTTGAACGAGTGTATTTTGATGATACGGTCTTGCAGACTTTTACGAGTTGATTTAGAGTGACTAAATACCATTCGTTGATGTTGTTCTCTGTCTTTTTAACGATACGGAGTTTCTCGTTTGGGTAGTAGATAAGAGTGCAAAGGTCTCTCTTTTCGCTTTCGCGGAGAGATGTTCCGAAGAGGTCGTTGACCTTACGCTTAATAGAACCGGAAGCATTTTTCAGAACATGGATAAAAGCTTCGTATTCGCCATGTATGTCGGAAAGGAAGTGCTCTGTTCCTTTTGGCAAGTTTAGAATAGCTTCAAGGTTGATGATTTCTGTACTTGCGGCAGCAATAGAGGGAAACGATTTAGAAAGCAATCGTAAATAGTGTAATTCCTCATCAGAGAATTTATACATGTTGGAAGATTCTTGTGCAGTCATATAAAGATTTGTTTATAGATTCGCAAAATATCGTATTATTTGCAAATATAGGTAAGTTATATGACTTTTCCAAATTTTATTGTCGATAAAGTTGTATATAAAATAAAAAACGGAGAAAAGCCTCGGCCTGACTCCGTTTTTGTCGTGATAGCATGTTTTATTATTTAACGTCGCATTCAACGACAAATTGTTTCTGATAATAATAAGACAAACCGATAGCGAAAAGGTTTAATCGCTATCGGTATATTATGAAAAATTTTTTACATTGCTTGTTTTTGGTGGCGTTGTTGTTGTAGCAATGAGTCGCCTTTTAGGTGTTTGCCAGGTTTGTTATGTACTTTGCCGACTTTCTTGTTGTGCTTCTCGAATTTTTGGCGCACCTTCTTGCCATCAGCCTTGCGTTGCTCTTTGTTTTTTAGATACTGATTGTATTGCTCGGCTGTTAGAATTTTTTTGAGCTTCTTGTCGTAGTTGGCTTGAGCCTTTTCGAAGTCATCTCGAGTTTTCTTTTGAATTTTGTCATTTTTTTCAATGCGTTCGTTGTCGAGTTTATTCACCTTTTCTCTTTGCTCTGCCGAAAGATTGAGACCGTGGAACATATCGACCGAACGACCATTGTGGTGACGTGCTTTCCATTCCTTCTTTGCTCCCTGTTTTGGTTGGCATTGCTCCTTGCGACTACATTCGGGGTTGTGTTGTGGTTGTTGAGCAAATGTTTCTACTCCGATTGTTGCGATAAGTGCGAATGCAATTGATAAAATAGTCTTTTTCATTGTCTTATTATTTTTAGAGTTTATATTTCTTTTTTTGTTGCCTTGACCGATATTTATCATTGTCGGCGGCTTACATCTTATAGACTCGGACTAATTGCGTTGGTTTAAATCGGTTAGTGTTATTAATTAAAATTAACAATTTGTTGTTAATAAAAAGTGTATCTTTAACACAAAGAGAAAGTGCCCTAAATAGTTGGTTTTAGGACACTTATTTATGGTTTGATACGGTCGGTGAAAAAACTTTGTGACCGTGTTAATCTCAAAGTAATTTATAGAAATTTCCCCTTAAAATTCTGAAGTGAAATGGAATTTTATTTTCGGGAAGTCGGCTTGAGCCATCTGAAGCACATAGTTGCTATCGGCAAGGAATACGTCGCGACCCTCTTTGTCGGTAGCCATGAACTGGTGCTTACGTTTCTTGAATGCTGCGAGTGCTTGTTCGTCGTCACTTTCAATCCAGCATGCTTTGTAAAGGCTGATAGGCTCCCAACGGCATTGTGCGCCATACTCGTGGAGTAGGCGATATTGGATAACTTCAAACTGTAGTTGTCCGACGGTGCCGATAATTTTGCGATTGTTGAATTGGTTGGTAAAGAGCTGAGCTACACCTTCGTCCATGAGCTGGTTGACACCTTTCTCAAGCTGTTTTGTTTTCATTGGATCGGCATTCTCGATATATTTGAACATCTCAGGCGAGAAGCTTGGCAAGCCTTTGAAGTGGAGTTCTTCGCCTGAAGTCAAAGTGTCGCCGATTTTGAAGTTGCCGGTGTCCGGAATACCGATAATGTCGCCCGGATATGCTTCATCGACGATGTCTTTCTTCTGAGCCATGAAGGCTGTAGGAGCGGCAAATCGTAGTAGTTTGTTGTGGCGGACATGCTTATATGGAGCGTTACGCTCAAATTTGCCTGAACATACTTTTACGAAAGCGATACAGCTACGGTGGTTGGGGTCCATGTTGGCATGAATCTTGAAGACAAAGCCTGTGAAGGCCTCTTCTTCAGGGTTGACTTGGCGTTCGACAGCTTGTATAGGGCGTGGAGCAGGAGCTATCTTGACAAAGCAGTCGAGTAGCTCTTTAACGCCGAATGTGTTAAGTGCAGAGCCGAAGAATACGGGTGCAATTTCACCACTGAGGTAGGTATCGACATCAAATTCAGGGTAAACGCCTTCGATAAGTTCAAGGTCCTCGCGGAGCTTTGCAGCATCGGTTTCGCCTACAAGTTCATCGACCACCTTAGAGTTGACATCATCGATTTCGATGCGTTCGGAGATGGTCTGTTTGCTTGGGGTGAACAGGTCGAGACCATTTTCATAGATGTTGTAAACACCTTTAAACTTGGCACCGATGTTTATAGGCCAAGAGAGCGGGCGGACGCCGATTTTGAGCTCTTGTTCGAGTTCGTCGAGGATGTCGAATGGGTCACGACCTTCGCGGTCGAGCTTATTGACAAAGATGATTACCGGAGTTTTGCGCATACGGCAGACCTCCATCAAGCGACGAGTCTGTGTTTCCACACCCTTTGCCACGTCAACCACAATGATTACCGAGTCAACGGCTGTGAGTGTGCGGAAAGTGTCTTCGGCGAAGTCCTGGTGACCGGGGGTGTCAAGGATGTTGATTTTGTAGTCGCCATAGTTGAAACCCATTACAGAAGTTGCAACAGAGATACCTCTTTGTTTCTCGATTTCCATCCAGTCGGATGTTGCTGTTTTCTTAATCTTATTGCTTTTTACTGCACCTGCCACGTGGATAGCGCCACCGAATAGGAGCAACTTTTCTGTCAAAGTTGTCTTACCGGCGTCAGGGTGAGATATGATAGCAAACGTTCTGCGGCGTGATATTTCGTCTAATAAAACACTCATATAAGTGAAAATATTGTTTTTTAATGATTAATATAATTATTTATGCATTTGCAGAGTGACTCATCCCAGTTAGGAATGGTCAGACTGTATGCAGTTTTGATTTTTGACTTGTTAAGTACGCTGAAATGTGGGCGTGTGGCAGCAGTAGGGTATTCCTTAGTTGTTATAGGATTGACTTTGCATTTTTTGCCTGCAATTCGCATGACAGCCACAGCAAAATCATACCATGAAGCGACACCCTCATTAGAGAAATGAAAAATACCCGGTTGCCATTCCGAATAGTTGATAATCGAATGGATAGCCACAGCGAGGTCGTATGCGTATGTTGGCGTACCGATTTGGTCACACACAACATTTATCTCTTCTTTTTCGTCACCAAGTCTGCACATGGTCTTCATGAAATTGTTGCCAAATTCAGAATAGAGCCATGATGTGCGTATAATGATGCTTTGTGGACCGTATGCCATTAAAACGCCTTCGCCTTCAAGTTTTGTGCGACCATAGACTGATTGTGGGTCCGGGACATCATTTTCTGCGTATGGTCTGAAATTTTTTCCGTTGAATACGTAGTCAGTTGAGATATGAATTATCTTTGATTGATTTTTTCGAGACGCTTCAGCTATATTCCTGACTGCGTCAGTGTTGATATGAGCACAAATCACCTGATCTTTTTCAGCTAAATCAACAGCTGTGTATGCAGCACAATTTATTATTATGTCAAATTGATTTTTGTTGAAATACTCTGTTACAGCTTCTGTGTCTGTCAAATCGAGGTCTTCAATATCAATGTATGAGACATGAAGATTTTGATCGGTCGCAAACACTTTTTTAAGTGATTGTCCGAGTTGTCCGTTTGCGCCGGTTACTAATATATTAGTCATTGTCGGTAAATAGTTCGTTATTAAAGTCTTTTTTATAATAAGCCGATAGAATAGCCAAAAAACGAGAAATCTGGTTAATTGCGTTTGCTGTCTCTTTGCTGATTTCTTTACCTTGCAGACGAAGCATCAGAATGCCGTATAGTGCATTAAAACAGCTTTCTATCTCTCCTGATTTGTTGTCTCCTGCTTTTGAACGTATTTCTACGATATAGGGAAGAGTGCGATAAAATTCTGCGTTATATGTGGCAAATTTGTCGTGTCGCATAATTTGAGTGTGAAGTTCATCAAGCGACATGATTGTGTTCTTATTAATTTGCAAATGTCCTTTTTCGACAACGTTCTCGCGACGCATCATATCTATCAGCGAATCATACCATTCAATTAAGTCTTGACGTTGTTTGTCAGTCAAAGATGTAAATTTATCAATTATATTTGCAGTGATAGATTCTATATTTAGATTGTTTGCGCGAATAATGTCCTCTATTTGCCACATATAGAGGACATATTCTGCTATGTTTTCTTTCTTTTTCTGAGAAGCGATAAACATAAATTTGCGTTTTAGAAGTTATAATCGACGCAAGCGCGGTCTTGCTTGGCATCTTTTATGATAGCGGCAGCTGCGACATGGGCAGGGTGCTTGGCATAGATATCGACGTCTTCCATCTTATCGACCACAGCGATTAGGGTGAGGTCCCAAGTCTCGGCAGGGTTCTCATTGATGCCGACTTCCATAGAGCGAAGCACATCGATTTGCTCAGGGAGAGCCATGAGTGCTGCTTTGAACTCTTGTGCCACTTGGAGGCGTTCTTCTGTCGTGCCTTTAAATTTGAATGTTACGATATGTTTTACCATTGTTGATATGTTTTATGGGGATTATTTAATTACGTTTATACATACGTTCACGAGCTGCAGCGACCTTGTCGTCGGTGATGTAGTCGTCGTAGTCCATCATCTTGTCGATGATACCGTTAGGCGTAAGCTCGATGATACGGTTGCAGACAGTCTGGATAAACTCGTGGTCGTGGCTGGCCATCATGATTACGCCCTTGAAGTTTTGGAGCGTATTGTTGAACGCCTGGATTGACTCCAAGTCGAGGTGGTTGGTCGGAGAGTCGAGCACCAAGGTGTTGGCATCGGTGAGCATCATGCGTGCAATCATGCAACGTATCTTCTCACCACCCGAAAGCACTGAAGCCTTTTTGAGTACCTCTTCGCCGCTGAAAAGCATTTTGCCGAGGAAACCCTTGAGGTAGATTTCCGAAGAGTCGGCGCTGTACTGACAAAGCCAATCGACGAGGTTGAGGTCGGTGTCAAAAAATGCGCTGTTGTCGAGCGGGAGGTAGGCATTAGTGATGGTCTGACCCCAATCGTAGTCACCCTTGTCGGCTTTGCGGTTGCCCATGATGATTTCAAAGAGAGCCGTCATTGCGCGAGGGTCGCGGCTGAGGAATGCCACCTTGTCGCCCTTCTCAATCTGGAAATTGACATCGCTGAAGAGCAATTCGCCTTCGACGCTTGCTTCGAGGCCTTTGACTTCGAGAATCTTATTGCCGACTTCGCGACAAGGAGTAAATATGATACCCGGGTAGCGACGAGAAGAAGGTTGGATGTCTTCAACGTTGAGCTTTTCGAGCATTTTCTTACGGCTTGTGGTCTGCTTACTCTTAGAGACGTTAGCGCTGAATCGTTGGATAAATTCGAGCAATTCTTTGCGCTTTTCTTCAGCCTTCTTATTGGCAGCCTGTTGCTGACGCAAAGCGAGCTGAGATGACTGATACCAGAAGCTGTAGTTGCCGGCAAAAAGCGACACCTTGTTGTAGTCGATGTCGAGCGTGTGGGTGCTGACAGCATCGAGGAAGTGACGGTCGTGGCTCACGACAAGCACAGTGTTTTCGAAATTTGAAAGATAGTTTTCAAGCCAAGCGACTGTCTCGAGGTCAAGGTCGTTGGTCGGCTCATCGAGAAGGAGGTTGTCTGGATTACCGAAGAGGGCTTTAGCAAGGAGCACGCGCACCTTCTCATTAGCACTCATGTCCTTCATCAGCATATAGTGGCGGTCTTCCTTGATGCCGAGACCTGAGAGAAGAGCTGCAGCGTCGCTTTCAGCGTTCCATCCTTCCATCTCTGCAAATTTTTCTTCCAGCTCAGCAGCACGTATGCCATCAGCATCACTGAAATCTTCCTTAGCATAGATTGCATCTTTTTCCTGCATCACGTCCCAAAGCACAGTGTGACCGCGAAGCACAGTCTCAATGACAGTGCATTCGTCAAACTCGAAGTGGTCCTGTGAGAGTACCGATAGACGTTCGCCACTGCCTAATGTAACAGACCCAGAAGTCGGAGTCAATTGTCCTGAAAGGATACGCATCAGCGTGGATTTTCCTGCCCCATTAGCACCGATGATACCATAGCAGTTGCCTTTGTTGAATGTCAAGTTCACATCTTGGAAGAGAACTCGTTTGCCAAATTGGATACCTAAATTGTTGACTTGAATCATATCTAATGTTTACTTATTTTCCTTCTTTGGATAGTTTTGTAAAATTGCGATTTAATGTTATCGTATTTAACGTGCAAAATTACTAAATTTTTACCACATAAACAACCCTAAGGGATTTAAGGTCACAAAAGACTATAAAGTATAATAGTATAGATAGTATAGATAGTATGAAATGATGATATAGATATTAAAAGCCACCCCGGGATTGCGGAGTGGCTTTATAATGGTACGCTAAAGCGTGTTGAGATTAGTCTTTGATGATGTAGTTGCCGAGTTGGTCAGCGCTGAATTTGCTGATGAAGTCGATGTGCTTAGCTACGTCTGACTGAGTGAACTTCGCAAACACGTTGAGTGAAGTGCGGAAGCTTGGGTTGCGTTGAGCATCAGAAAGAAGAAGGTAAGTCATGATGATGTTACCTGCCATTTCCACAAGGCGACGAGCCATGAAGTCGATGTAGCCCGGCTCTTTGCAAGCATCTACAGCAGCTACAGCGTCAGCATATTGGTTGGTGAGGCCGATGAGCATATCTTTGATAGCTTGGTCTTCAGCTGCCACTTCCATAGCTTCGCAGTCGCGCATATAGTTGAGGTAAGTGCCTGTTGTGACGTGGCGGATAGCCGCAACGACTTGGAGCTGAGTTGTACCTTCGTAGATAGATGTGATACGAGCGTCGCGATAGATGCGTTCGCAAGCGTAGTCTTTCATGAAGCCTGAACCACCGTGGATCTGGATACAATCGTAAGCGTTTTGGTTGCAGAATTCAGAAGAGAGACCTTTAGCGAGTGGAGTGAACGCGTCGGCAAGACGGCTGTATTTCTTCATTTCAGCCTTTTCTTCAGCAGTGAGGCTGCGTTCTTTAGCGATGTCTTCATAAACTTTGTACATGTCAACAAAGCGTGAGCATTCGTAAAGGAGTGAACGAGAAGCGTCGAGCTTACCCTTCATTACTGAGAGGATTTCAGATACTGCAGGGAATTCGATGATAGCCTTACCGAATTGCTTACGATCCTTAGCGTATGCAAGAGCTTCGCGATAAGCTGCTTCGCTGATACCTACTGATTGAGCTGCGATACCGAGACGAGCACCGTTCATGAGTGCCATTACATATTTGATAAGACCGAGGCGACGAGAGCCACAGAGCTCGGCAGGAGCATCTTTGTAAACGAGTTCGCAAGTAGGGCTACCCTTGATACCCATCTTGTTTTCAATGCGACGCACGTTTACACCGCCGTTGCGCTTGTCGTAGATGAACATAGAAAGACCGCGACCATCCTTAGTGCCTTCTTCAGAGCGAGCGAGTACGAGGTGGATATCGCTATCACCGTTTGTGATGAAGCGCTTTACACCGTTAAGCACCCAAGAACCATCTTCCTTCTGAGTAGCCTTGAGCATTACAGATTGGAGGTCGGAACCTGCGTCAGGCTCAGTGAGGTCCATTGACATTGTTTCGCCTTGGCAAACACGAGTGATATAGCGTTGCTTTTGGTCTTCATCTGCAAATTCATAGATTGTTTCTGCGCAATCTTGAAGACCCCAAAGGTTTTCGAAACCTGCATCAGCACGGCTTACGATATCAGCCGCCATGATGTAAGGAGTGATAGGGAAGTTAAGACCTCCGTAACGACGAGGCATTGACATACCCATTAAGCCGGCTTTGCGACATACTTCAAGATTACGAGCAGTGCCGTCAGCATAAATCACGCGGTTGTTTTCAACGCGTGGACCTTGATGGTCAACATCTTCTGCATTTTCAGCGATGATGTCGCCGCTGATTTCACCCACGATTTCGAGCACTTTGTCGTAGTTATCCATTGCGTCTTCGAAGTCCATCGGTGCATAGTCGTATGCTTCAGCATCGGCATATTGTCTTTCTTTAAGCTCCACGATTTTCTCCATCAAAGGGTGTGAAAGGTGGTGCTTCAAATCCGGATTATCATTATAGAAATTTGCCATCGTTATTTAGAATTCTTTTTGTAGTACTTAATTAATTTAGGAAGCACTTCTTCGATAGTGCCGTTGATCACATAGTCTGCGATGTTGTTGATAGGCGCAGCAGGGTCGTTGTTGACAGAGATGATGATAGAACTTTCCTGCATACCTGCGATGTGTTGGATTTGACCAGAGATACCGCAAGCGATGTAGAGTTTAGGACGTACTGTCACACCTGTTTGACCGATTTGACGAGCATGTTCTGCCCATCCTGCATCGACAGCAGCACGAGTAGCACCCACTTCAGCACCAAGAGTGTCAGCGAGTTGGAAAAGAAGATCAAAGTTTTCTTTGCATCCTACACCATAACCGCCGGCAACAATGATTGATGCAGCCTTAAGGTTGATTTTTGATTTTTCAACGTGACGATCGATAATTTCAACTACGAAGTCTTCTGCTGATGTATATTTATTGACATCGAGGTTGATAACTTCGCCCTTGTAGTCAGCGTCGAAAATCTCTTTCTTCATCACGCCTTCGCGAACTGTTGCCATTTGAGGACGACATTCAGGGTTTACGATTGTCGCAACGATATTTCCACCAAATGCAGGGCGAATTTGATAAAGAAGATTTTCATATTCTTTTTGAGTCTTAGGGTCTGTGTGATTACCGATTTCAAGAGAAGTACAATCGGCTGTCAAACCACTATGAAGACATGATGAAACACGAGGACCAAGGTCACGACCAATTGATGTTGCACCCATAAATGCAATTTGAGGCTTAATCTCTTTGAAAAGATTAATCAAAATTGATGAATGTGGTAAAGATGTATAAGGGTAAAGACGAGCGTCTTCTACTTTATATACTGTGTCAACACCGAATGGGAATAATTGATTTTCAATGCCTTCAAGTTTGTCACCGGCTACGATGGCTTGAAGCTTAACGCCTAATTGAGTAGCAAGTGAGCGACCTTTGGTAAGAAGCTCAAGACTTACGTCTGCAACCTTACCATCTTCATATTCGCAATATACGATCAAATTGTTTTGTTCTGCCATAATTGTTGAGTTGTTTTATCCGATAGTATGGTTAACGATAAGTTCTTTAATCAAGTCTTCGAGTTCTTGGTCGTTATTTCCGACGCAACGAGCTTCTTTTGCTGTAAATACAACGTTTTCGATGCCTTTAACTTTAGTTGGAGAGCCTGCAAGACCGCATTGCTCAAGATCAGCATCAACGTATGCCGCATTCCATTCACCGATAGCGAGGTATGGACGTTTTTCGATTAATGCTTTTTGGCTTTCATTGTCAGCTACTTCAGAAGGAACAGCTGCATATTTATATTTTTGGATAGCCTTGGCATTGCGAGGACGGCATTCGTCAGCCGAGCCATTGACAGTCACCACCAATGGCAGAGGAGCCTTGACAGTCTCAACGCCGCTTTCGATGCGACGTTTGATAGTCACCTTGCCATCTACCACTTCGATGATGTCTTCAGCGTAAGTCACTTGTGGGAGACCAAGCTTTTCAGCCACTTGAGGACCTACTTGTGCTGTGTCACCGTCGATAGCCTGACGACCACCGATAATCATGTCATACTCGCCAATCTTCTTCACTGCTGCTGAGAGTGCGTATGAAGTTGCCAAAGTGTCGGCACCCGCAAATGCACGGTCAGAAAGTACGATACCGCCGTCTGCACCACGATACATACCTTCGCGGATAATTTCTGCAGCGCGAGCCGGACCCATTGTGAGGATTGTGATTTTTGTGCCTGGATAGAGATCCTTAAGTTTGAGCGCTTGCTCAAGTGCATTAAGGTCTTCTGGGTTGAAAATAGCCGGAAGTACTGCACGATTGATTGTGCCGTCTTCTTTCATAGCGTCTTTTCCAACATTTCTTGTATCAGGTACTTGCTTAGCTAGTACAATGATATTTAAACTCATAATGTCGATATTTATTTAATAAATAGATTTTATTACACAATTTTACGATGCAAAGATAATAAAAAATATCTGAATTTAATAATATGTTAAGATTATTATGGGCTTAATAGCCTGTTTATAACGGTATTTTTTGATTATTTAACCATTTTTCAATGAGCTATATGATCCTTTTTGAAAACAAATTATTAACTTTGCGACTATGAAGAACCTATTAAAATATTGTATAATTACATCGATGATTTTGTCGGTGGCATCAGCATCGGCTTCAGTCGTCGAAGATGCAGAAGTGTCAATAAATGGAGCAAGCACGCCTGAAGATTACCAAGAGGTGTTGACTATGCTTCAGAATGAGTTGAAACGCAAGCAGAAGCCAAATACGGCTATAGACCTAAAGTATTGGGCAGGCGTGGCTTGCTTTCACCTCGAAAAATATGACGAGGCTGAGGCTTATTTTGAGGCGGCTACCTCTCGTCACGCCGATGCCTACCGTTATCTGGGCAAGATACGCTATGCCGATTACGACTTTGAGGCTGCGCTCGAAGCATACGACGACTATCAGGCAGCACTGAAAAAAGCGAAGAAAAGCGTGCCCGAAGATGTCGATATCGAGGCTGAGGTGAATAAGGCTACTGCAGCACAGTCGATGCTCGATCGCGTGGAGAGTATTGTGGTCATCGACAGCATAAATGTGCCATACGAAAAGTTTTTCTCCCACTATCGTTTGGCTCTCTCTGCCGGACGACTTCGTCCACTTGATGAGTTGCCTATCAAGACTCGTGATGGAGGTATGGAGCAAATGTTTTATGCCAATGAGAACGATGATTTCATCCTCTGGGCAAATATCGACAGCGCATTGAACCGTCGTCTATACGAGGCGTCACGTCTGAATGACGGCACATGGCAAGAGCCGGTGTTGGTAGATTTTGGCGATGATAGAATAAATTATGACGCTTATCCGTTTATGATGTCTGACGGATCAACGCTTTACTTTGCAAGTGAAGGAGACGGCTCTATTGGCGGCTACGACATCTTTTGTTCAAATCGTGACTCGGAGACTCATGAGTATATGTCGCCACTGAATGTCGGAATGCCCTACAACTCTCCTTACAATGACTTCATGCTTGCCATCGATGAAGAGAACGGTGTCGGATGGTGGGCTACAGATCGTAATTCGCAAAAAGACGGTATCAACGATTGGGATGTGACAATTTATGTCTTTATCCCCAATATGATTCGCGTAAATAGAAATATTGACGATCCTGATATTGTAAACTATGCAAAAGTCGAAAATTATAAATCGACATGGGAAGAAGGTGCTGATTATTCAGAGTTGTTGAATACAATCAGTCAGATAGATCCGAATACTCTGAAAAAAGAGATAGAATTTAATTTTAGAATATCGAAAGATGTATTGTATCAAAATTTCGATGACTTTAAGACTGATGAAGGCAGAGAATTAATGCAGCAGTATTTAGAAGCGTTGCAAGAATTTGAAGATTTTGAGGAAGAATTGTCTGAGTTACGAAAGGAATACAATAGAAAACCATCGCCGTCATTAGCTTCCGAAATCAGAAGTAAAGAGAGTTTGTATAAGACTAAGTATGAAGGAGTTAATAAATTAAGAAATAGAATATATAAAATAGAAAAATAATGATTTCATTTATTATAGCGCTTGCTGTGCTTATAGGTGGATATTTTATCTATGGCACTTATATCAGTAAAGTGTTTGGGGTGGATTCTAAACGAGTTACACCGGTGCATACAATGGCAGATGGTGTTGATTTTGTGGTGCTGCCGACGTGGAAAATATTTTTAATACAGTTTCTTAATATCGCAGGATTGGGTCCGATATTCGGTGCAATCATGGGTGTAATGTATGGGCCGGCTGCTTTTATATGGATAGTGTTTGGAACTATTTTTGCCGGGGCTGTTCATGATTTTTTATCAGGAATGATGTCTTTGCGAAGTAATGGCGCATCACTCCCTGAAATTGTAGGTAATCAGTTGGGAAATCGCACAAAGACGGCATTGAGATATATCGCATTGTTGTTGATGATATTGGTCGGTGCTGTATTCGTATATAATCCGGCAGATTTATTGGCAATGTTGACGCCGGAGTCGCTTGATCGAACCTTTTGGATTGTTGTGATTTTTGGATATTATATGGCAGCAACACTGCTTCCGGTAGATAAACTTATAGGAAAACTATATCCGATATTTGGGTTTGCATTATTGTTTATGGCTGTAGGTATAATGGTTGTGTTGTTTTCCAATTCGTCATTAATGCCGGAAATGTGGGATGATTTTTATAATCACACTGCAAATCCTGAAGCAAATCCTATTTTCCCAATGATGTTTGTCTCGATTGCTTGTGGCGCAATTTCCGGTTTTCATGCCACACAATCACCGATGATGGCACGTTGCCTTAAAAATGAACGTTATGCGAAGCCTGTGTTCTACGGAGCAATGGTGGCAGAGGGTATCGTAGCATTGATTTGGGCTGCTGCAGCGATTACTTTCACCGGTGGTTATGACGGTCTGCATCTGTATTTGGGCAATAACTCGCCGGCGATTCTTGTTGATGATGTATCGAAGACATGGCTCGGAGCATTCGGTGGAATACTCGCAATCTTAGGAGTAATTGCAGCACCGATAACATCTGGAGACACAGCATTGCGAAGTGCGAGATTGATTGCTTCTGATTTTATGGGAATTCCTCAGAAAAAAATCAGCAAAAGATTATTGGTGTCGATACCGATATTTGTATTGTGTTTTGTGATAATGCTTTTGCCGTATGATGTGGTATGGCGATATTTCGCATGGAGCAATCAGGTATTATCGGTGTTTACTTTATGGGCGATAACAATTTGGCTCTCAGATAATAAGAAGAATTTTTACGTCACATTATTGCCTGCAATGTTTATGACGGCAGTGACATCGACATATATTATGTTTGCCCCGGAAGGCTTCAGCCTGTTGACACAATCGTTGTTTGGCTTTAAGATAGGTTATGCTTTCTCTGTAGGGTTTGGTATTTCAATGTCTATCCTATTTCTTACAATGTTTTTATATAGGGCAAAAAATAAAAAGCGACTATGATACTTTCTGAAGTAGTTAAGCAGACATATAAGTACAACTTTCATACCCATACGCAATATTGCGACGGCAAAGTTTCGATGCAGACAATGGCACAAGCGGCTGCAGAGTGTGGAATGTTGCATTTAGGCTTTACTCCTCATGCTCCGATTGTGTGCAAATCGGGTTGCAATATGCCATTTGAAGCTGTAAAAGAATATCTTTTGGAGTCTGAAAGATTGAAAGATAGTCATAATCCAAAGATGAAGGTGTGGACCTCTATGGAAATAGATTTCCTAAGTAAAGATTTCGGACCGCATATAGATTATTTCCAAAATTTGCCATTGGACTATCGTTTGGCATCAGTCCATTTTGTGCCGAATTATGACGGCATACCGATTGATTGTGATGGACGCTATGAACGATTTCGTCAGCGTCTCCATGAAGAATTTCGTGATGACATACGTTATGTCGTTGAGAAATTTTTTGAGCATACTTTGACAATGATTGAGTTAGGAGGCTTCGATGTATTGGGACATTTTGATAAGATTGCGCATAATGCATCGTTGGCTCATCCGGGAATAGAAGAGTCGTCGTGGTATGAGGCATACATTGATGATATTATATCAAAAGCGCAAACATCAGGATTGATAATTGAGGTTAACACTAAAGCTTTTGTGGAGCATAATCGATTGTTTCCTTCAGAAAGGTGGTTGAAGAAAGTTTTGTCATCAGGCTTGAATATTATGGTAAATTCAGATGCTCATTATGCAGAAAAAGTCAATAGTGGCAGAAAAGAGGCATTGGATATTATAAAAGAAATAAAACAATAGAAGTCATAATTTGTCTATATTCTGAAAAATTGTTAACTTCGCAAATGACATAAGTTTTATGTCAGAATAATAGCTTTTGTTTGGTAGAAAGCTATTATAAAACCAAAAATTGCATAGATGAAATTTCAAGATATATTAGGCCATTCAAATCAGAAGGATATTCTTCGTCAATGTGTTGATAATGACCATATCCCTCACGCATTGCTTATTTCCGGACCTTGTGGGGTCGGAAAATTGGCACTTGCGAGGGCTTTTGCGCAGTATATTCATTGCACAAATAAAAACAATGGAGATTCGTGTGGAAAATGTCCGTCATGTTTACAACATCAGTCGGCGAATAATCCCGATATGTATTATGTCTTTCCGGTTGCTAAGAAGACTAAACCTAAGAAGGGTGTAAGCGATGACTATATAGATGAATGGAGAGAATATATGGTTGAAGAGCCATTCGCTCCATACGAAAAATGGCTTGATAAAATTGATGCGGCAAACTCTCAGCCACAAATATTTGTCGATGAGAGTGCCAATATATTGCAAAAAATTAATTTGTCTAATTTCTCTGCAAAATATAAAATAATACTTGTTTGGCTACCTGAGAAATTAAAAGAGGAAGCTGCCAACAAGCTTTTGAAGATAATAGAAGAACCATTTGCCGATACAAAATTTATATTTGTAAGCAATGAGCCACAAGCTATTCTTCCGACAATCTATTCGAGAACGCAACGTGTCAATATCAAGAAATTATCGAATGGTGAGATAGCATCATTTCTTAGTCAGAAGTACGGACTTGCAAACGAAGATGCCTATGAAATAGCTTTGACAAGCGATGGCAATCTGAATAATGCCATTAACGCAATCAGCCTTACGACTGAAACACAAGAATTTCGCAGAGTGTTTCAAGAGATGATGCGAAAAGCCTACATTCGCGATATACGTTCGTTAAAAGATATTAGCGACGGAATTGCGTCTATGGGTAGAGAAAAAAATCGCAGATTTTTGAACTATTGTGCAGTGATGGTGAGAGAAAATTTTATTTACAATTTGAAAATAGCACAACTTAATACACTCGGTGCAGAGGATCGGCAATTCAGCAACAAGTTTTCTCCATTCATCAATGAAAGAAATGTTGAACGTATTATATCGGAAATAGATAGAGCGGAATCAGATGTCTCTCGAAATGCGAATGCAAAAATTGTGATGTTTGATTTTGCTATAAAATTGATAATATTAATTAAATCATAAAGATAATGAAACCAACCCTATTTATACTCGCTGCCGGAATGGGCAGTCGTTACGGTGGTCTTAAGCAACTCGATGGCGTAGGACCTAACGGTGAAACCATCATGGACTACTCGGTCTATGACGCTATACGTGCCGGTTTTGGCAAAGTGGTATTCGTCATTCGCCACGATTTCGAACAAGAATTCAGAGACAAAATCATATCAAAATATCAGGACCACATCGCCGTCGATGTAGTGTTCCAAGACATTACTGCATTGCCTGCAGGCTTCGCTCCAAATCCCGAACGCACCAAGCCATGGGGTACAGGTCACGCCGTCTTGATGGGTAAGGACGCTATCAAAGAGCCGTTTGCCGTAATCAATGCCGACGACTTCTATGGTGCAGAGAGCTTCCAAATTCTTGCCGATGCGCTTCGTAAGGTGGCTGACAAGGAAAACTGCTACTGCATGGTGGGCTTCCAGATTGAAAACACACTTAGCGAAAACGGTACTGTCTCTCGCGGTCACTGTCAAGTCTCTGAAGAGGGCTACCTCACAGGTGTCAAGGAGTGTCACGGTATTCAACGCAAAGGCGACAAGCTTGTGCACACCCTCGCTGACGGCACAGAAGCAGAATTCCCTGCCAGAGCAGCCGTATCGATGAACATGTGGGGCTTCACACCCGACTATTTCGTCCACACCGAAAAGGCCTTTATCGAATTCCTTCAAAAGAATGCGTCAGAGCTTAAGTCAGAATTCTATATCCCGACCGTGGTCAACGACCTTATCACTTCAGGCACTGTGACCTTGAAGGTAGAAAAGACACCGTCTAAATGGTTTGGCGTCACATACGCTGCCGACCGTCCTGCGACTATCGAACAATTCAAGCGTCTGACCGACGAAGGCGTATATCCACAGAAACTTTGGTAATCGAGGAGGAGAGTAGGCTATGGCAACAAAGATACTTGTTACAGGTGGCACAGGCTATATCGGTAGCCACACAGTGGTAGAACTTCAGAATGCAGGCTTCGAGGTGGTCATCATCGACAACCTTTCCAACTCCAACATCGGTGTGCTCGACGGCATTGAGCAGATCACAGGTATTCGCCCGGCGTTTGTAGAGGGTGATGTGTGCGACAAAACGACGCTCAACGCTCTTTTCGAGGCTCATAGCGACATCAAAGGCATCATCAACTTTGCAGCGTCTAAGGCTGTCGGAGAGTCGGTGGAGAAGCCACTCAAATACTATAGCAACAACCTTGTGTCGCTCATCAATCTGCTCGACATGATGCCACACTACGGCGTCAAGGGCATCGTCTTCTCATCGTCATGCACTGTCTATGGTGAGCCCGATGTCAACCCTATCGACGAGACTGCACCTATCAAGGTGGCGACATCTCCATACGGCAACACCAAGCAGATTTCCGAAGAGATTATCAATGACTATATCCGTTCGGGAGCAGCGATTAAGAGTATCATCTTGCGCTATTTCAACCCCGTAGGAGCTCACCCATCGGCATTGATAGGGGAGTTGCCCAACGGAGTGCCAAACAACCTCATACCTTACCTTACTCAGACTGCAGCCGGAATTCGTAAGCAACTCACAGTCTTCGGCAATGACTACAACACTCCCGACGGCTCTTGCATTCGCGACTTCATCGACGTGGTCGATTTGGCAAAGGCTCATGTCGTAGCGATGAGACGCATGCTTGAGAACGACCAGACAGAAGCCGTAGAGGTATTCAACCTTGGCACAGGTCGCGGACTCTCAGTGCTTGAGCTTATCGATGCGTTCCAACGTGCTACGGGTGTATCGGTGCCATACGTCATAGGAGAGCGTCGTGCAGGCGATATAGAGCAAATCTGGGCAGAGCCGACAAAGGCCAACACCGTCCTCGGTTGGCGTGCAGAAATGCCTATCGAAGACACCATGCGCCACGCCTGGGCCTGGCAACTCCACCTCGCGCAGAAATAATAAATCCACTAAGCAATGTAAGTAAATATGGCATACGACATATTCATCAGTTATCGTAGAAAAGGAGGTGGCTCTGAGCGTGCTCAGTTGCTTAATGCTCGTTTTTTGCTTGCGGGCTATAAGGAGGATGATATTTTTATAGATGTCAGCACTATTCCGCCTGGTAATTATCGTGATATAATCACAACTGCTTTAGAAGTTACAAATAACTTTGTAGTGGTGATGTTTCCGGGTTGTTTTGATAATGTCAGTCGAGAGGATAGTAATGCCACAGATATTGAGAAGATAGATGATTGTTATGTCTATGAGATAGCAAAAGCGTTGCAGTTGGGGAAGAATGTGATACCTGTATTGTTTGACGGTTTTGATTTTAACAAGGAGAGATTGCCGAGCGTGTTAAGTGGTTTGGCGTTTTCATATCAGAATGCAGTCGTATATAGTAGAGATTATCCGAAAGCATCTTTCGATAAACTGTTGGAATTTGTAAAACCACGACCGAATATACCCCACATACCAAAGTTGTCTATCTGGAACAAGGTTCGAGACTATGTCAAGAGTCATAGAAAAGTGTTGACTATTACAATCTCCATATCGATGGCTATTGTGTTGCTTATTCCGACAATTGGGTTGTTGAATAGAGTAGATTTTTCGTCTCCGGATAGTGATGTAGAAGCGATTCAGTCAAGACCTGGGCTAATAGAGCAATCGGATACTATATCTACACAAAAAATATCATCGAGTGAAACTACCACCTACACAGTCAAAGGTGTATCGTTTGATATGGTGTCGGTTGTGGGAGGCGCATTCACAATGGGAGCGACATCAGAGCAAGGTAGTGATGCTTATAGTGACGAAAAACCTACGCACCATGTGACGCTCTCAGACTACATGATAGGCAAGACAGAGGTGACGCAAGAACTTTGGCAAGCAGTGATGGGCAACAATCCGTCGTATTATAAGGGTGATAATTTGCCTGTAGAGAATGTATCATGGAATGATTGTAGGGAGTTTATAAAGAAACTCAACTCTCTTACGGGTTTGAATTTCCGACTTCCGACTGAAGCCGAATGGGAATACGCAGCCAGAGGAGGCAATAAGAGCAAAGGCTATAAATACTCAGGAAGCAACGACTTAGGTAGCGTAGCATGGTATGATAGCAATTCATCATCAAAGACACACGCCGTCGCGACTAAGTCACCAAACGAGTTAGGGCTCTATGATATGAGTGGCAATGTATATGAGTGGTGTAGTGATTGGTATGGCGATTATAGCAGTGGCTCGCAGACTAATCATAAAGGCCCATCATCTGGCTCTAACCGCGTGATCCGTGGTGGCGCTTGGCTCATCAGCGTGAGGTATTGCAGAGTGTCGAATCGTGAAGACTGCGACCCTGGTCTCACTGACTACTACCAGGGTTTTCGCCTTGCTCTATAGCTTACTTGGCATCCGTCTCATATCCTAAGCTCAAAGAGGTCATGGTTATTAGATTGTTTGATGTGAACAAAATAACTAAAAAGGCTGAATCATGTAAATGGATTCAACCCTAATTTTTTATCCTCTCAAAAAACTTTTACCGGACAGTAATATAATGAAATAAGCCATATATTCTTTTGTTACTTCGCAATATTTTCATACCTTTGTAGTCGGAAAAATCTGCAATTATTCCGACTTAAAATAGGCTAAAAATCGTATGCAAACGACTGTGCAACAAAAGATAAGGAGAATGATAACGCGCTTAAAATACGGTACGGTGTTATTTGCTTCTTCATTTCCTCAATTTGATGTGGAATATGTAACAAAACTTCTTGCTCAATTTGAGAAAGAGGAGTTAATTATACGAATAGCCAAAGGGGTATATGTGAAAGCTAAGAAAACACGCTTTGGAGTGGTATATCCTTCTGCGTTTGAACTTGTAACTGAGATTGCCAAGAGAGATAAAGCAAAGATTTTCCCAACAGGTGATACCGCTGCCAATAGACTTGGTTTTTCCACACAAGTACCAATGAACGCATCGTTCCTTACATCAGGCTCCTCAAGAAGATTAAAATTAGGAAATAGAACTGTGACTTTAACACATGGCTCTCCTAAGAAATTCGCATACAAAGGGAAACTAATGCCTGAATTAGTACAAGCCCTTCGTAGCATTGGAGAGGATAATATAACAGAGAGCGTGGAAAAAAGAGTTGCTCAACTATTATCTGCAACACCTGAAACAGAAACAATTGAACACGATCTGTTATTGGCACCGGTATGGGTAAGACATATTATTAAAAGAAACCTCAAAACGAATACTGAGAATGAGTAAATGGATAGACTTTTCGATAGATGAACGCAGAGCCATGATACAGGGCGTTGTGGAGGCAAAGAATATTGATGAAGCCGCTGCGGAGAAAGATTGGTGGGTAACAGCCATATTGTACGCCTTATTCCACACAAAGGCTTCCGAGTATTTACTCTTCAAAGGCGGTACAAGCTTGAGTAAAGGTTGGGATATAATAGACCGTTTCAGTGAGGATATCGATTTGGCTCTTAGTCGTGATTTCTTCTTGAATAAAATGAATCTGCCTTGTGCTACCTGCACCAGTAACACCCAAATCCACAAGTTCAGAGAAAAAGCTCAGGATTATCTTTTCGGTGAATTTAAAGATGACTTAAAAGAGCAACTAGTAAAAATAGGATTAGATGTGATTGTACTTGCAGAAAATGAAGTCGTAGATGAAAATGGAGAACTTAAAAAGGTGGATCATGATAAAGACCCATCTGTAATTTTTGTTCAGTATCCATCACTTTACAATAGCGATGCTCCTTATGCTGTGCCTACTGTTAAGATTGAAATTAGCGTACTTTCTATGGTTGAACCATACGAAATAAAACGCATATCTTCATTGGTTGAACAGGTTTATAAAGATGAAGATGTGGATTCAGATATTGTTCAGACCATTAAAACTGTAAGCCCTGCAAGGACATTCTTAGAGAAGGCATTTTTGCTTTGTGAGGAATACCAAAAGAAAGATCCAAGAACATATCGCATGTCTCGCCATTTTTATGATTTGGAGAAGTTGTCTCACACCAATTATATGGATAAGGCATTAAATGACTCTAATCTTTATTATGACATTGTGGAGCATAGAAAGAAATTCTATCATGTTGGATATGTGGATTATAATAAGGAGTTGCCGGAATCCATTACAATTGTTCCATGTGAAGAACTTGTCACGAAATATGAGGAGGATTACAACGATATGCGTTCGAGCTTTATCTATGGAGAGGCTTTAGAATTTGCAGATTTGCTTCAATTTCTCGAAACGTTGCAGAAGCGATTCCGAAAAGTCCCACAGAGAGTAACAGCAGAGTAATTAGAACAACAAGAGGATGCCTCGATATTGAGACATCCTCTTCGTATTATAGGTTGGTTTCGATGCTGATTACTTGAGTTTGAGGTAAGCGTAGCCGAAGCGTTCTGCTGCTGCACGGTCGAGCTCTTCACGGAACTCAGGAGCAGCCACGCTGATGAGTAATTTAGCGCGTTCTGTGAGGCTCTTACCGCGAAGGTTGACTGCACCATACTCTGTGACGATGTAGTGTGTCTGGAAGCGTGTAGTCACGACGCCTGCGCCCGGAGTAAGCACCGGTTTGATCTTGTTGAGACCTTTGTTGGTAGTAGCAAGCATTGCGAGGAATGAGATACCACCTTCGCTGCGAGATGAGCCATAGACGAAGTCGTGTTGGCCACCGATACCGGAGAAAATCTTCGTACCGATAGAGTCTGCACAAATTTGACCTGTGAGGTCGATTTCGAGGCAAGAGTTGATTGACATCACCTTAGGGTTTTGAGCGATGATGAATGGGTCGTTGGTCCAAGCTACGTCACGGAACACGATGTCCTTGTTGTGGTCCATGTAGTCGTAGAGTTGGCGTGAACCGAGAGCGAGTGATGCAACTGATTGACCCGGATAAATCTTCTTCTGGCTATTGTCGATGATGCCTTTTTCGAGCAATGGGAGCACACCGTCGGTCATCGCTTCTGTGTGGAGACCGAGGTTTTTGTGGTTGGAAAGTGCACGTACCACAGCGTTAGGAATACCACCTACGCCGATTTGGAGCGTAGCACCGTCAGGAATCAATTCAGCGATGTAGCCACCGATTTTGATTTCCTTTTCAGTAGGGATAGCTGTAGGCACTTCCACCAATGGATCATCTACTTCGACAGCAGCCGCGAGTTTAGAGATGTGGATCACAGGGTCGCCGTAAGAGTAAGGCATGTGAGGGTTGATCTGAGCGATAACGATCTTGGCACATTCCACAGCAGAGAATGCGAGGTCGCCTGATACACCATAGCTGACATAGCCGTTTTCGTCAGGCAATGAGCAGTTAATCATCGCTACATCGACAGGGCATGAGCCGTCGCGGAACAATGCAGGCACTTCGCCCAAGAAGCGAGGAGTCGTTGAACCATAGCCTTCGTCAATCCATTTTCTCACTGAGTTAGCCACGAAGAATGTGTTGACATTGAAAGAGTCCTTAAACTCAGGACGGCAGTAAGGAGCTTCACCCTTTGTGACAGCAAATGCTTGATAGAGAGTCACATCGCGAAGCTCGCTGCCACGCTCTGCAAGAGCAGCACAGAGCACTTCAGGCACTGATGTACTACCTTGGATATAAACATGGTCGCCATTTTTTATCAATTTCACGGCTTCCGCAGCCGAGCAATAGTTTACTTTCATATATTATATATAAGGTGTTAGGAGGGAGTCGCTTGGAGTGCGGTGTCTCCCTGAAGTGTTATTAATAAGAGGTCGCGCAGCAAGTCAATGCCGCCCGACCTCGTCTATCTCATGAATTGATAATCACGATTAATGATCAGCGTTAAATGCTTTAAGACGATCGTTGAGAGCAGCGAATGTCTCGTCGTTGTTGAGCATTGATACGCAGACACGGATACCTTCTTGATCTGAACCTGTGCAGTGGAGTGAGATAGAAGAGATGCCGTAGCGCATCAATTCCTTCTGAAGTTCGCCACCTGTGAGGTCCTTGTAGCCGGCTGTGAAGAAGAAGCCGTCGCTGATAGGCTTATCGCCGTCGATGTCGTAGATGATGTGGAAACCATTGTCGAGGAACATCTTACGAGTGATTTCGCCACGACGAGCATACTCCCTACATTCTTCGATGAAGTTGAGCTTACCTTCGACTGCAGCTCCCATCATTGCAGCCATAGCGTATTGTGCTGAGTGAGCTGTACCTGATGATGCTGTGTAGAGGATACCGAAGATATATGCGTCACCGAGAGCAGGCATTTCGTAGAATTTCTCGAAGAATTCATACTTGCGGTCGTAAACAGCAGGACTCATGCACACCATTGCGATGCGTTGACCGGCGTAGCTGAATATCTTAGACGCCGACACGAAGAGAATGTAGTTGTCGGTGTATTTAGCCACTGTAGGAACGTATGGTGCTTCGTATGGCTTGCCCATTTCTTGACGGAAGTCCATGCCCAAGTAAGCAAGGTCTTCAAGCACGATCACGTCATGCTTAGTCGCCATGCGGCCGATGATTTCGAGTTCTTCTTCTGTGAGGTTGGTCCAAGCAGGGTTGTTAGGGTTGCTATAGATCAACGCTGTGACGTTTCCTTTGCTGAGAACGCTTTCGAGCTTGTCTTCAAGCTTCTTACCACGGTATTCGTAGATGTCGAATGACTCATCTTTGAGACCGAGGATTTTAGCTTGGTTGTGTGTAGCAGGGAAGCCCGGATTGATGAAGACAATAGAGTCCTTTTTAGGGTCGCGTTGAGCCATGAGCATCAACACTGTGAAGCTACCTTGCATTGAGCCCACTGTAGGCACGATGCAACGACCCGGAACATCGATGTCAAGGAATGCCTTTAGGAACTTTGATCCGTTGTCCTTCAAAGCCGGAATACCACCAATGTTTGGGTATTGGTTGGCGATGCCACTTTGGAGAGCAGCACACTCTGCTTCTACACCTATATTAATAGCAGGTAGCCCAGGGTTACCGATTTCGAGGTGCACAAATTTCTCTTGAGCTTCCTCTTCAAGGCCTGCTGCAAGTGAGCAAATTTGACGGATAGTCGCTGTCGTTACGTCTGCGATAGCCAAGTTGCTGATTGAAGCTTCAAGTCTGTCTTTTGTGATTGGAAACATATCTTATCTTGATTTAAGAAGGTTTTGAGTGTATTCAAGACCGGCACGGAATGCCTTGATGTTCATCTCTACGATAGCTTCGCCCTTTGCACCGAAGATAGTGTTGATGCCATCTTCAATCTTTTCGATTTCGATGTTAAGGAATGGAGCAGCAGCACCGAGAAGCACCATGTTTGATGTGCGTGGAGAAGCCACTTCCTTAGCCATGTCATCCATGTTGAACGCTACCACGTTAGGACAAGCATCGAGAGCTGCATTCACTGTCTCCATTTCAGGATAGTTAGGAATGTTGATGAATGGAGCTGTGTTTGTCACGATCCAACCGCTTTTGCTGAGGTAAGGGATATAGCGAAGTGATTCCATTGGTTCGAGCGACACGATGAGGTCTGCACCACCTTGTGGAATAAGGTCGCTTGCGATAGGCTCAGAACTGATGCGGAGGTTGGACTGTACATCACCACCACGCTGGCTCATACCGTGAACTTCAGCTTGCTTGATATATAAGTTTTCTTTTAAGGCAGCTGCACCGAGAATTGTTGCGATTGAGAGGATACCTTGACCACCCACACCTGCCAATACTATATCTATTTTCATTGTTAATCTGTGTTTTTGTGTTTATGGTAGTGATTATTTTTTCTTAGCTGATGCGTGACGACGTGCTGTCTGGATACATTCTCTGCGAGCGATGATCACTGACAAGCCTTTGTATTCGAATTCGTCGCGGAAGAGCTTCATCATGTCGTCGTGGTTCTTTGGCAACGAGTCGATAGTGCGAACGTGTTCAGGAGCTGCACCGAGACCACGGCAGATGTCTTCGATCTTGCCTGTACCTTGTGAATCCTGACCGCCTGTCATACCTGTTGTCAAGTTGTCACTGATGATGACTGTGATGTGAGAGTTTTCGTTGATAGCATCGAGCAGACCTGTCATACCTGAGTGAGTGAATGTAGAGTCACCGATGATAGCCACTGATGGGTGTTGACCTGCGTCAGCCGCACCCTTAGCCATTGTGATTGATGCACCCATGTCGACTACTGCGTCGATAGCGTTGAATGGAGCGAGCCAGCCGAGTGTGTAGCAACCGATATCACCGAATACTTTAGGATTTTCGTATTCCTTCATCACGTCGTTGAGAGCGTGGTAAACATCGCGGTGACCGCAACCTTGACACAATGCAGGAGGACGTGGCATTACTACTTGGCTTGCTGCTTCGTGTTCGATAGGAGCGAGACCTACTGCTTGGCGTACACTGTCAGGAGTCAATTCGCCTGTGCGTGGGAGTTCGCCTGTCAACTTACCATAGATCTTAGTGCCGTTGTCAAGAAGACCACGAAGCTTTTCTTCGATGAATGGTTGACCTTCTTCAACGATGAGGATAGACTCACACTCTTCAGCCATCTTCTTCACCAACTTAGTTGGGAGAGGATATTGCGACACCTTCAATACAGGGAATGGGCAACCTTCAGGATAGTTTTCCATCAAGTAGTTGTAAGCGATACCGTTTACGATGATACCCTTAGACTTGTCTGCACCGTCGATGTACTTGTTGAATGGTGAGTTTTCAGATGCTTCGATGAAGCTGTCCCAGTCTTGGATGAGTTGTTTGTAACGCACCTTAGAGTTACCCGGCATCAATACCCATTGACGAGTGTTTTCAGGATAAGAAAGTTCGTTTTCCTTAGCAGGCTCGTCTGCAACTTCGACTACACCACGAGAGTGAGCCAAGCGAGTCACCATGCGAAGGAGCACAGGGATGCGGAACTTTTCTGAGAGTTCAAGACCATAAGCAGCCATGTCGTAAGCTTCTTGTTGGTTGCTTGGTTCCAAAGCTGGCACGAGAGCAAAGTGGCTGTAGAAACGAGAGTCTTGCTCGTTTTGTGAAGAGTGCATTGAAGGGTCGTCTGCAGCTACTACCACAAGACCACCATTAGCACCTGTCATCGCTGAGTTAACGAAACCGTCTGCTGCTACGTTCATACCGACGTGCTTCATGCAGACCATAGCACGCTTGCCACAGAAAGACATACCGAGAGCTGACTCCATAGCTGTCTTTTCGTTTGATGACCAGTGACTGTGGATACCACGTTCACGTGCAACTTTGTTTACTTGGATAAATTCTGTAATTTCTGTAGAAGGAGTACCTGGGTAGGCATATACACCTGACAAACCTGCGTTGATAGCACCGAGTGCCAACGCTTCGTCTCCTAACAATAGTTTTTTAGAGCTCATTGAATATTAGATTTATATATTGATTTCTGACTACAAAAATAGTGCAAATTTGACAAATTCACAAATTTTGATGTAACTTTTTTATATTTAGGTTGTCTATATTTAAAATAGATTAAATTTATAGAAAGTTTTAAATTTTAACTATTTGATATTTAGTGTATTATGAAAATATTAAGATAATATAAGATATTTTTACCCGCTAAATTGAGTTATAATTGAAAGATTTTTTGTAATTTTATCCCCCAAATGCGTTAATGAACAATAACCAATTAAACATATCAACATTATGAAAAAGATTTTTTTAGCTATCATTGCCTTGGTAATGGCATTGCCGGCATTGGCAGATCTTCCTTCAGTTCAACTAAAGGATATGAATGGTAACGCGATCAACACTGCCGAACTTAGTAACGATGGCAAACCTTTCGTAATTAGTTTCTGGGCGACTTGGTGCAAACCTTGCCAACGCGAACTTAAAGCCATTCATGAAGTTTATGCTGATTGGCAAGACGAAACAGGAATGAAACTAATCGTAGTGAGTATCGACGAAGCTCAAAATGCTGAGCGCGTTAAAACTACTATCGACGGTAGAGGTTGGGAATACGAAGTAATCCTTGACCCTAATGGCGAATTTAAACGTCAAATGGGTGTGCAAAACCCTCCTCACACTTTTATCGTAGATGCCAATGGTAACATCGTTTGGAACCACCAAGGTTACACTGATGGTTGCGAAGAAGAAATCATTGAAAAAATTCGCGAACTTATTGGAGAATAATTTTTTCAATCGGCCTTAAAGGTCTCTCTTTTGAAGAGAGGCCTTTGAGTCGTTTTATATAATTAGTATAATTCGTAATTAATTAATACAAAGTTATCGTGAAACTTAGATATTTTACTTTGTGTGCCATCGCTATGGGGATAGCTCCTATGGCTATGGCACAGACTGTGTCTGAAGGTGACACTATAGCCAAGCGTATCTTTATGGGAGATACTGTGGATGCAGTGGCGGCAAAACCAATGGAATATGTAAAGAAAGACAATTGGTTTAGCAAAGCAAGACTTAATGGTAGTATTCAGACTGACTTCTTGATCCCTCAAGAAGATGCAGCTATCGGTACAGGCGAATACTCTGATCCGGTATTGAATAATACCTATTTTGACCTTACGTTTAATGCACCTCACATCTCTGTCGGTGCTCGTTTGCAGGTGACTCAATGGCCTTTGCCTGGTTACGAAAATGACTTCAAAGGTTGGGGCGTTCCTTACATTTGGGCTACAGGTAGCTACAAATGGGCTCAACTGACAGTCGGTGACTTCTATCAACAATTCGGCTCAGGTCTTATCCTTCGTACTTACGAAGAACGCAGCCTCGGTATTGACAATGCGATACGTGGTGGTAGATTGAAACTAAATCCGGTAGAAGGTATTGCTTTTACTGCTCTCGGTGGTAAGCAACGTCGCTATTGGGATTGGAACGACTCATGGATTTGGGGTGGTGATGTTGAATGGTCGCTTAATGAAACTTTCCGCAAAGCTTTCCATCCTAAATTTGGTATGACTGTCGGTTTTTCTTATGTCGGAAAATATGAAGGCGATGAAGACATCTTCACAGAAGACATGACTCATAAATTAAACCTTCCTAACAATATTGCTGCTTTTGATGCTCGAATGAAATTCCGTATCCACAATTTCAGCATTCTTGCAGAATTTGCAACTAAGAATAATGACCCAAATGCCGATAATGGTTACATCTATCGTCGTGGTACAGCTGCATTGTTGTCAGCAACTTATTCTTCAAAAGGATTCAGTGCATTCCTCCAAGCTAAGCGTAGCGACAACATGAGCTTCCGCTCAGAACGTTCAATGGTAGGTGTGTCATCATTCATCAACCACATGCCGGCCTTCACAACTACTCAGACTTATGCTCTTGCAGCGATGTATCCATACGCTACTCAACCTGATGGTGAATGGGCTCTTCAAGGTGAATTACGCTACACATTCAAGCGCAAAACTCCTCTCGGTGGTCGTTATGGTACAGAAGTTCGTCTATCGGGTTCTTACATCGCAGGTCTCAACCGTAACTATCCTGATCCAAACAATCCTGTAAATCCTATTGGTTCTGACGGAGCAGGTGCGGCTTTCTGGGAAATGGGTAAGACTTTCTATGGAGACGTAAACGTTGAAATCAACAAAAAGCTTACTAAAAATCTTAAATTGACATTGTTCTATCTTTATCAACAATACAACCAAGCAGTCGTTGAAGGACATGGTCACAATGGTGATATGGTTAAATCAAACATCTTCATCCTCGAAGGTCAATGGAAAATGTCTAAAAAATGTCAACTCCGTTGGGAAATGCAATACCTACAGACAAAACAAGACCGTGGCGACTGGATCGCAGGTCTCGTAGAACTCTCAGTATCGCCTAACTGGATGTTTACTGTGACTGATACATATAATATAGGTGAAACAAACCTAAACTATTATAGCGCATTGGTTACTTACAACTATAAAGCAAACCGTTTCCAAGTAGGTTATGGTCGTACACGTGCCGGCTACAACTGCTCAGGTGGTGTTTGCCGTTGGGTACCTGCAAGCAAAGGTTTCACAATTGCATATAACTATACATTCTAAATTTAAGTATAATATAATAAATGAAAAAGATATTTTTATTTAGCACAATCGCTGCTTCGATGGCATTGGTAAGTTGCGACAACATCGCACCGGATGATCGTTATATCGAAGTAGAAGTTAATAAGTCGGAAAAAGTAGTGTTGCTTGAGGACTATACCGGTATGCAGTGTGTTAACTGTCCGGAAGCAGCATCTATCATCGACAACATCCACCACACATACGGTGACCAATTCATCGCTGTAGGTCTTCACCCGGCATCCGGTCCTTACCAAAAGCCAATGCCGATAGCTCAAGGTTCAAAAGAATTGCTTGACCTCAGCAGTGCAGATGCTGATGCCTACTACAAGAAATACTCTGTAAAAGCATTCCCAACAGCAATGATTGACCGTTCTTCGTTTGACGGCTCAAAGCTCCTCGATAATAAAGATAAGTGGGCTGCGTACGTCAATCAGCAGATGACAGTCTCAAATCCTGTAGATATATCAATAACAAGTACATACAATGCTGCGACTCGCACAGTTAAACTTGCTACTGATATTAAATTCAAGGAAGCTGTGACTGAAGAACTCTATCTCCAACTTTGGGTAATCGAAAATGGTATAATTGGTCCACAAGTGACAGCCAAGGGTATTAACTGGGAATATGAACATAATCACGTGTTGCGTTCAGCTGTTAATGGTACATGGGGCCAATCTATCGGTGCTTCATTTGCTGCCAACAAGCACCTCGAAACTATCACTACTACCTACACTCTCAATGAAGAATGGAATGCAGATAATTGCGAAATCGTTGGTTTCGTATATCGCGCATCTGACGATGTTATCCTCCAAGCTCACCTTGTAGATATCGTCGCTAATGTAGCTGATAAGAGACCTGAAAAAGTAGTGTTGCTTGAGGACTATACTGGTATGCAGTGTGTAAACTGTCCGGAAGCAGCATCTATTATCGACAACATCCACCACACATTTGGCAACAGATTTATTGCTGTAGGTCTTCATCCGGCTTCCGGTCCTTACCAAAAACCAATGCCGATAGCTCAAGGTTCAAAAGAACTGCTTGACCTCAGTAGCACTGATGCAGATGCCTACTACAAGAAATACTCTGTGAAAGCATTCCCGACAGCAATGATAGATCGTTCGACATTCGACGGCTCAAAGCTTTTGGACAACAAAGATAAGTGGTCAAGTTATGTATTTAAAAAAATGGAGGAAACTACTCCTATCAATATCTCAATGGCAAGCACATACGATGCAGCTACTCGTACAGTGACTCTTGCTACAGACATTGCATTCTTTGAAACTGTAGCTGAAGAACTCTATCTCCAACTATGGGTAATCGAAAATGGCATCATCGGTCCTCAAGTGACAGCTAAGGGTATCAACTGGGAATATGAACATAATCATGTGTTGCGTTCTGCAATCAATGGCACATGGGGTCAATCTCTCGGTGCTTCATTCAATGCCAACCAGCGCCTTGAGACTATCACTACTACCTACACTCTCAATGAGGCTTGGAAAGCAAGTAATTGCGAAATCGTAGGTTTCGTTTATCGCGCATCTGATGATGTTATCCTTCAAGCTCACCTTGTAGATATCATTGCAAGCGAAGAGAATGATCCTTCAGAAGAATAATTAGTTTAGAATTTAATTATTAAAGATTAGAATATGAAAAAACTATTTTCAACATTGCTCTTGGCATTGATTGCCGTAATGGCATACGCCCAAAGTCCTGTGTCTTGGTCATTCAAATTAGTTGATGACAACACAGCGAACCCAAAAATTGAAATGACAGCATCGATCAACCCCGGATTTCACCTTTATGCAGTGGAAAACCCTGCAGGTGGTTCTAATCCATTGGAATTCTATTTCGATGTAAAAGGCGCTCAACTCGTTGGTAAACCGGTAGCAAACAAGGCTTACACAAAAGAGTTTGACGACACTTTCGAAGTTGACCAATACTTCTATTCTAACTCAGTGACATTCACTCAGAAACTTAAAGCAACTGCTCCTGAATTTACTGTAAGCGTAGAAATCAAGGGTCAAGCTTGTGACGACCAAGGTTGTCACCAAATCTTTGGTAGCAAAAAACTCACAGGTAAATCTCCTGTGAAAGAAGAAGCTAAAGAAGAAAATACTCAAGAAACAGCTACCGACACAGTAGCTTCTGCGACTGCTCTTACAGACTCTATCGCTGCTGCTCTTCCTGCTCCTGTTGCAGTCGGAGGTCAAGACGGATGGTGGAAAAATGTCGAAGAAGAACTTCGTACACTTGCTAACGAACCGGACGAAAGCAGCACAAGCATTCTCTACATCTTTATCGCAGGCTTCATTGGCGGTCTTATCGCATTGGTAACACCTTGTGTATGGCCAATGATTCCGATGACAGTGAGCTTCTTCCTCAAGCAAAATAAGTCAAGAAGCAAGTCTGTCCGCACCGCTATCATCTACGGTACATCAATCATCGTTATATACGTTGCTCTTGGTCTTATCGTGACATCAATCTTCGGTGCAAGTGCATTGAACGACCTTTCGACAAGCGCATTGTTCAACATCATCTTCTTCCTCCTTCTTGTCCTCTTCGCAGTGTCATTCCTTGGTGGTTTCGAACTCACATTGCCTGCTTCTTGGACTAACAAGATGGACTCAAAAGTTGACTCAACAACAGGTCTTCTCAGTGTATTCTTCATGGCGTTTACATTGGTGCTCGTATCATTCTCTTGTACAGGTCCGATCATCGGTACACTCCTCGTAGAAGCTGCTGCGACATCTAACTTCCTTTCTCCTGCGATCGGTATGTTTGGCTTCTCACTTGCTTTGGCATTGCCATTCACAGTGTTCGCTATCTTCCCGACAATGCTTAAGTCAATGCCTAAGAGCGGTGGTTGGTTGAACTCTGTCAAAGTAGTTCTCGGTTTCCTTGAACTTGCTCTTGCTCTCAAATTCCTCTCAGTTGCCGACCTCGCATACGGATGGCGTATCCTCGACCGTGAAGTATTCGTATCTCTATGGATTGTAATCTTTGCTCTCCTTGGCGTTTACTTGCTTGGTAAGATTCAATTCCCTCACGACTCTAAACTTGAAAAAGTCGGTGTAGGACGTTTCTCATTGGCAATGATAAGCCTTGCATTCGCAGTATATATGATACCGGGTCTTTGGGGTGCACCTCTTAAGGCTATCAGCGCATTCGCTCCTCCTGCACACACTCAAGACTTCTCACTCTTCGAAGGCGACGTTCACGCTCAAGTTTCCGACTACGAAGAAGGTATGAAACTTGCGCAACAACTTGGCAAACCGGTATTGGTTGACTTCTCAGGTCACGGTTGTGTTAACTGCCGTAAACTCGAAGCTGCAGTGTGGACAGACACAGAAGTGAAGTCATCTATCGACAACGACTTCGTGCTTATCACACTCATGGTTGACGAAAAAGCAGAACTCCCTGAACCAATCGTAGTGACTGAAAAGGATGGTACAGAACGCACACTCCGCACAGTCGGCGACAAATGGAGCTACCTCCAACGCTCTAAATTCGGCGCTAACGCTCAGCCATTCCACGTAATCCTTGACAACAACGGTAACCCATTGGCTCCTGCTATGGACTACGACAACGGTCAAGACGTTGCTAACTACCAAAAGTTCCTCAAGAACGGTCTCGAAAAATACAAAGCAACAAAATAATCAAACACCTATAAACAAAAATTGGGCGGTCTCACGATCGCCCAATTTTTTTGTCCGTAATTAGTACACACTTCCCAAATAAATTCTTCAAAAATATTACCATGATTTAATCATTGCTCATAAATTTCATTTAAATAACAATCAAATAAATCAACTTAAATATTATGAAATTTATGTTTGATAACATTTTTTTGAAATTAGCTTGTCGAATACTTTTAAATACCAAAAATAATCCCTAACTTAGAAGCCAAAGAAACACTACCTTGACTCCGTCTTTGTGTGTAAGATTATATGAACAATCAAAATAAAAGTAATATGAGATTTACTTGGATTCCATACTTCAAAGAATTTGCAGAGAAACTTGTAAAATTCCGTCATGACAGACAACCTTTGTTAAAGTCAATATATGACAAAAGAGATGAATTGTATGCTAGTTATCTCCATGATGAAGGAGGTTTGAATGACCTATGTGTAGATATAGATCCATTCTCTGTATTTGGATTATTCAACAGAGGTATCAGACAAGAAAATCGCATTAACTCAACTAGAGTATTCAAGGAGCTTTTAGATATATCGTCTGATATACCGAATGACTTTGAAGGTGTTCCTATTATGAACAACCAAAAATCATACTTCTTTGGCTATAAGAGCCGAAGAGGACGAAAAGATATTGATAACCTCTGGACTCTTTTTGAGAAATTGCTTGAAAATGAAAATATTGAAGATATATACAATACTGTAATAAAGCAGTACGGTATCAATGTAAATATTACCATGGCTTTGTTCTGGATTCGACCTAATGATTTCCTTGCCTTGGATAGTACTAACAGAGAATACCTAAAGAGTCAATATAATATAGAACTGCCTAAAAAAGCTCCTGAATATGAGGAGTACATGGATCTTATCAATGATATAAAGGAAAAGATGGCCAATAACACTATTAAGGAAAAGACATTCTATGAATTGTCTGCCAATGCCAATCATAATGGAAGAGAAGATAGTAATTCAGATACCGAAAACTGGTATGACGGAATTACAGAGATGCTGAAAAGACGTAAGAATATTGTCCTTTATGGAGCACCTGGAACAGGTAAAACCCACTCAATTCCTGAGATTGCTGTAAGATTATGTGACAATTCAGACTGTTCAGATTACTCTAGAGAAGAATTAATGAAACGATATGAACAGTTGAAACATGAAAAACGTATTGCTTTCACCACTTTCCATCAATCTATGGATTATGAAGATTGGATAGAAGGATTAAAACCTATGTGTGAAAACAATCAGGTAACATACGATATCGAAAAAGGTATATTCAAACAATTGTGTGAAGATGCAGAACGTCCAATAGTAAAAGATAAGCATATTGGTATTGCAGATGATGCTGTTGTTTGGAAGGTATCACTTAGCGGAACAGGCGATAATGAAGTCAGAACGGAGTGTATGGAGAACGGCCATATACGTATAGGATGGGATGACTATGGCCCTATCATTTCAGAAGAAACCGACTGGAGCATTTACAATGGCGAAGGTAAACGTATTTTGTCTGCATTTGTATATGATATGAAAGTTGGCGATGTAATTATGAGCTGCTATTCAAATCAAACCATTGATGCTATAGGTATTGTTTCTGGTGATTATGAGTTTGATGATTCCTTTATACATTATAAAAGAGTAAGAAAAGTAAATTGGATTCTAAAAGGCATAAATGAGAATATCGTAGAACTTAATGATGGTAAGACCATGACATTAGGTACGGTATATCGCTTAAATGCCATAACACTAGATAAGGTAAAATATATACTGGAAAAGTATGAGAAACCTTCTACAATGGCCGATAACAATCAACCATATGTAATGGTGATTGATGAATTGAATCGTGGCAATGTCTCAAAAATATTTGGTGAGTTAATCACATTATTAGAAACAGACAAACGCAAAGGTCAAAAGAATGCTGAAAGTGTGATTTTGCCATACTCTAAGAAACCATTCATGATACCCAACAACGTATTCATAATCGCGACAATGAATACCGCAGACCGTTCGTTAGGAACTTTGGATTATGCAATCAGAAGACGATTTGCTTTTGTTGCATGCAAACCATATGCTTTGAGCGAAGAAGAAGTGAATGGATTTGACGAAGAACTCTTCAAAGAGGTTAGTTCACTATTTATCGCAAATTATTCGGAATATGAGGAAAGTGGTTGGGATCAAAGCTTCAAGTTAGTACCGGCAGATACTTTGTCATCAGAATATCGTCCAGAAGATGTGTGGATTGGACAAAGTTATTTTATTATGACCGACAATGACGGTGAAGATATTACCGGCGATCGACTTTTGTATGAGATTATTCCTCTCTTAGAAGAATATGTCCAGGATGGTGTGCTTAGCGAAGAGGCAAATGATACCATAGAAAGATTATACCAAAAGGCTGTAGAATAATGAAATTGATACAACTTCAAGAACAAATACTGGAGAATACACTTCTTCAGCATGATATAACATCCATCCTCCCCCACATAGAGGACGGAAAGGAAGTTGTGTACACCGTAAAAAGAGGACGTGAAGAGAATGAACTCTGTCTCAAGCTACAGCGTATAGGTGAAGATATATATGCAACAGGTTCTTATTTTGTTGGGATTGACTGGTTAAAAGAAAATGAGGTGGGTATACAAGTTAGTCCTAAAATGAACGATGGTTATGAAATTGATTATGTACGGATGCTCAATGATGCTCTTTGTGAAAAAGAAAATTATGAGCATTTGAAGGATTTAGTAACAATCAAATTTGATAAGCCGTCAATCAAGATAAATCAAAAACAAGATTTGCTGAGCATATTCCTTATTACAGAATATTTGACCCTATTACAGAGAATTGTAAAGAAAGGTTTAAAGAAGAGCTACTATATGCTCGAAGATAACCTCACGAATAAAGTGAAAGGTAAAATTCTCGTAGCCAAAAATATTCGTAAAAATCTTACAAGGGGTACTATAACAAACAATTACTGTTCATATCAGGTATATGATGTGGATTCTTATGAAAATCAGATCCTCAAGAAGGCTTTAAGCTTTTGTATTAAACAACTTGATATATACCAATATGCATTGGATGTGACTTGTCTAAAGGAAAAGGCTCGCCAAATATCACCTCATTTCAACAAAGTGAGTGATAATGTGAGTGTTAAACATATAAAGACTTTTAAGGCAAACCCAATATACAAAGAATACAAAGAGGCAATAGAATTTGCTCAACTACTTCTTAAACGCTATAGTTATAACATTACACTTGCAGGTAAGAAAGAGATTGAGACACCTCCGTTCTGGATAGACATGAGTAAACTCTTTGAGTTATACTTGTTCCATCACCTCAGGAGAGTTTTCACTGAAAAGAATGAAATTAAATATCATGTTAATGCTCATTATCAAGAACTAGACTTCCTTCTTAATCCAGTAGCATGGCCTGAACCATATGTAATAGATGCTAAGTATAAACCTAGGTATAAATTCACAGGAGGCATTACTATTGATGATGCAAGAGAAGTCGCAGGATATGCACGATTGAGCAGCATATATAAGAAACTAGGATTAGATGAAGAGACCTCATTACCAATTAAATGTCTTATCATCTACCCTGATCAAGAACAAGAGGAAGAATTTACATTCGATAGATACGAAGAACCTATATTTGAGAAAGTATCAGGATATGTACGTTTCTATAAACATGGAATCAGATTACCGGTCATAGAACGATAGATAATGAAAGCACCATTTTTTTGCCATAAGCAGACTACGAATGGGTACAGATGGTTCAGGAATAACCACCTTAGTCACTTTTATGGGCTGTCCGCTCAAATGTAAGTATTGTCTGAATCAGAAATGTCATGAAGCAGTCTATGAGGCTGATGGCAAGACTTTGCGAAATGGCATAATGTTGCTGACCCCTCAAGAACTGTATGACTTGGTTAAGATAGATAATATTTATTTTCAAAGCACTGGAGGAGGTATTTGCTTTGGTGGAGGTGAACCAACTCTTTACAAAGACTTTATCGTTGAGTTTAAAAAGATTTGTGGCGATAAGTGGAAGATTACTATAGAGACTTGTCTTAGATGTACATACAATACTATTAAAAATTTGAGTAGTGTTGTTGATTATTGGATTGTTGATATAAAATCAATGCATTCAGATATATATATGAAATATACTGGTCATATATCAGGAGTTTTGCAACACTTAGATTGTCTCAAAAAAAATTATTGATGATAAAAGCAATAATAAAAAATGGAGCTGTTTTTTATCGGATATCGATATTTTTGAGAAGTTGTTTACGGAGAAATGTCAATTGTTTATGTGGAGAAATGTTCTTTGTTGATTTATTCTTGTAGGAGAAAAACTATGTGGTAATATACTAAAAAAATATTTGTCAGATACATAAATATTTGCTTAGTGTTTATATGGAATTTTTGTGCGTCTATTGTGCTTTTTTGAATGGGATTTAAGTTTGTTTTGTTGCTTGTTGGGTGCTTGTTATTAATACTATTAATGTCGATGAGGTTGGAGCTTGAATTGGAATATAGATGTAAGTGGATAAAATAAGTTTGAAAATTAATTGATTTTAGATATTCTTTCTTATAGGGTATTAATGTCTTTTTTTTGTAGGGTTGTGGAATAAATTTTGATTTGGATGTGTTTCTTATTGTGAAATTATGTTGTGATAAATGTTGTTAATTGATGTTCTGTTTATTGATTGTTTTTTGTAAAACTGATGTAGTTGTTGGTGTTTTTTTGCGTTGTTGTTTGTTGTCTTTTTTTATTTTTTTTGTTTGGGTTTTATTAAATCAATATAGTTGTTTACTAATTTTGTGTAATGATTTTTACTGTTTTTTGTTTGGGTGGTTTATTGAATTTGTATAGTTGTTTGGAAATTTTGTGTAATGTTTTTTTGTTGTTTTGCTGTGGTGTTTTTGTTGAATTTGTATAATTGTTTGAAGGTTTTATGTAATGTTTTTTGTTTTGTTTGGGTGATTTGTTGAATTTATATAGTTGTTTGGTGATTTTGTGTAATGTATTTTGTTTTTTTTATTGGGGTGCTTTTGTTGAATTTGTATAATTGTTTGAAGGTTTTATGTAATGTTTTTGTTTTGTTTGTTGGTTTGTGAAATAGGTGTTAAATATATTTGGGTTTATCTGTTGTTGAATTAATAATTTTGTTTGATGTATTATTTTGAATTTGTGTGGTTGTTGTGTTTGTTTTTTTGTAAACAATGTATGATTGTTAATGTTTTTTTATTATTTGTTGATGTAGCGAGTTTGAAAAATGGTTGTTGGTATTTTTATGGTTAAGTAATTTTTAGTGGGAGAGTAGTTGAATATTTTTAAAATTATTAAATGATAGAATTATGTATCTTTTATTATGATGTATCATTTGAGGAATCAAATTATAGACGCAAAAGTCAAGTTTGATTTATTTCGGATAAAAATAGGTTCTTCTTTCAGAGTAGATGAGTCAGGGAATATTTTGAAGAAACCAGGAAAATTTTAACTCGCTGAGAATTGAATATTTGAAATCAAATGGGGGAGTGGTGATAAATTTTTGATTTTCGCATTTTTTGTGAATTTGAAGAAGAATTAGAATTTCCTTTATGGAAAATAAAATGAAATAGGGTTGAGGTGAAGAATTTGAGCAAAAGGATCTGTGGTTTGCTGAAAGGTGATGCTGCAATCAAAAATAAAAATTTTTGAGTAAGGGATTGAGTTTGATATATGGGTTTCAGAGTATTTTTCATCCGGACTATTGGTGGGTGGCAGTAGAACTCAATCGCCCATCAAATCTTTCACTCAACTTGTATTGCAGACTACAATTGTCAGATCTGATGTCGAGGTTAGCCTCGGGGCTTGAAGTGTGGGTAGAATGAGTGGGGTAGTGAGTTATGTTGGGAAATTTTGTAAAAAATGCCTGGAGAAGGGGAGAATCAGGTAAATTGTTATCAGTAGGAGTAAATTTTATTTATTTGATTAAAAATCACGACGAGGAATATTTTAGCATAAACAATTGTAAATCAATAGGATAGTATATAAATTTGAAAATGTTAACCCTCTGAGATTTGTTCTTAATTTACAATTCGTAATTATCTCCGTAAATACAGCTGTGTAGAAGAGTTGAGCTATTTCTGATATTAAATTTTCAATTGTTGAAAATTATTTAGAATTTACTCGGAGGCGTGGGTTGTTCTAATTTTCGGATAGTGGTGTCAGGTGTAGGTTAGAGAAGTGCTATTTGCGTTCTATAATGGTGGAAACGAGAATTATATAAATGTAAATAGGTGAAATTTGAGATTATAAAGCACAATAGTAAATTGCAGAGTTTACGGAATGATAATTGAAATAGGTGTTTACTAAATAAAATTTTAAATTTTAATTGGTGTAAAATGGTAAATTTGGTTCATTAAGATTTATTAACAAAGTATATAATTGGTTGAAAATGAGTGGAATATAGTAAATGATTAGAGTAGTAATGTAATAAAATATTGTTATTTTGCGAATATGAACTATTTGTTGATGGTTTGTATTTCGTAACGTCTTGATAATGAATATTATACAACGATAAGTGTGATAATTGCTTTAATATATAGCGTATGCTAATGTAAATATTTCAAAGAAATGAGCTATGTCAAAATTTTAACCGTAATCAAAATTTAATTACGAAAATAGTTTGCAGTTTGCATTTTAATGATTACATTTGCATTACCAATTGAAAACAATAATAAAGCACTATGGAAGAAGAAAATGTAGCAGTTCGTCTAAAACTCTTCATGGATCAGATGGGTATTAGTAACTCACAATTTGCAGATCAGTGTGGAATCCCCCGCCCTTCTCTCTCGCAACTTTTAAATGGTCGAAATAAAAAAATCAGCGACGTGATTGTTCGGCAGATACATGATCGCTATCCGGAGCTCTCTGTCCTATGGTTGATGTTTGGTGAAGGCAACATGCTTAATCCGACACCACTCAGTAGCGCTTTAGCTTCTGAGGGTGAAAAATTCATGGACGATGATGCAGATGATGATGAAAACTTCGAGGAGAATCAGTTAACTACCCCTATAAACGCAGTTCAAATGCCTATAAATAAGGCTGTTAAGGACGTTTTTAAAGCAACTGAAATTATAGGTAAAATAGATAAAAATAGCTCAAATCCGAGGAAAGTGCGTAGTATAACCGTTTTTTATGACGATAATAGCTACGAAACGTTCATACCATCAAAATAGTGGTTGCATAATATTCTGTTGCAGAAAATTTGCCGGAGCTTATTTATCTAATAATTTAATTTTTAAAATTTAGTTTAAATTTTATCGCAATATTTAATTTTGATATTTATTAAATTTTTAAAATTTAGTCTTGATATTTTTAGGTTAGATTTTGAATGTTGTTTTAATTTGATATTCGGTGTTATTTAATTCTGATAATTTTAATAATACTTTAAATTAAGATAAGATATAAAATAGTAGTTTGTTTAGTTTTATTTTCATTAATCTTCTACATAGTCTGCGATAAAAATAGTTGATATTATGAAATAATATTTTTGTATTATGAGGGTAATAGATAAGAAAAGGTTATTGGAAATTTCGTTTGTGCTTCTTTTGTTTTTGATTTTATTCTATGTTAGGATTTATTCTTCAGAGAAAAAAGAAGAATTACATACTGATGAAATATATTCAGTCATGCTTGCTAATAATATAAAATATTATTGGAGCAATTTTGAGGATGGTGAATATTCAGGAGAAGACTTAAAGCATTCAATTTTAAATAATTGTGTAGAGGAACAATCGTCTTTAAGTGGTAATTTTGTTAATAAAGATTTGCAAGATGATTTAGCACATTTGTGGAAAAATAATGGTGATACACCTCATGCAAGTTTGTATTATATGTTTTTGAGGATTTCATTTTATTTCAATAATAATCTTTTTACCTCCTCACCCAAAGATGTTGATATAGGCAATATTATTGAAACGGGTGTGGGTCTGAATTTACTATTCTTTTCAATTTCATTTTTGCTATTTTGGGCGCTCTTGAGAAATATTGCAAAGAGAAATATTTTAATAATTCTTGTTGGATTGGCTGTTGCATTTGGCAATAAAATGTCGATTGAAAACACATTGCTAATAAGAGAATATCAGCTTGCCGAAGTATTTATAATTGCGTTAACATTGTTATCAGTTAATTACGTTTATGCAATATCTAATGCAAAAAAAATATCAATAGCAGGTTCCTTTTTTAAGTTTGGGCTTATCGTTTCCGGAGCATTAAGTACGGGCTATTTAAATGCGATATATGTTCTTCTCATTGGGTGCGTGATAATAGTGTATGCCTGTCGATATGGTAGGGCAAAAGATGCAATTTTTATTGTGGGTTCTGCTATATTTGGTCTCATAATGTCGTGGGTAATTTATAATGGATTTTTTAATTTTTTGTTGTATAAGACGGTCCATACATCGCGTGCTTTTGAATCACCAATTAAGGTGTTTGATTATGTTTTCGATAGGGACTTGTTGAAAGGATGCTTCACAATTTATGGTTTGAAAGTGGTGATTTTAATGCTCCTCATCATATTATTTTCATCTAAAAGAAAGGCACTTTTAAAGTTAGATTCCTATCTATGGTTGCCACTCATTGCAGTTGTGTCAATGTATCTGATACAATATACGGCAGTACTAAAAATGTCACGTTATTCATATCCGTTAGTTTCGATTACAACGTTAATTTTGCCGTTATTGATGAATTTATTGCCTAAAATATCATCATTTATATTTGGTGTAGTGACGACATTATTTTACGTTTTAATAGGCTTTGTTTCGCCGGTAGTTAAGACATACGGATGGAATCACATCAAGAAAGAGATGTCGCAGCCTGCAATGATATATCGACTTAATTCAACAGAGATAGTGCAGCTAATACCATGCTTGAGCGATACTGTCAGTTACGAAGTATGTAATACACAATTTAATGTTTCAGAAAGTACAAATAAAGATGAGAAACAATCTGAAGAAGAAGTGTCGCAATTACCAAATAGAATAGTAATGAAGAGCAATTGCAAAGATATTCCTCAGTCGATGATTGAGGAGCGTCGTCGCTTGATAGGTAGGCAGATTAGCGTTATCGATGTCGCTGATTAAGCGAATTATCTACTACTATAGTAGGAATAGTAATTATAGTATCTATAGTAGAGATAGTATTTATAGCGGAGATAGTGACTGTAATAGATGAAGTATTACTGTATTGCTGTCCGGTGAATTTTTTAGAGATAACTAATTTTAGAAAAGAACTAATATTGTTGTATTATATATAAAAAAAGACAAAGCCTAAGGATTATTCCTCGGGCTTTGTTGTCTGAAAACAATAGGTGGAAAATGCGTTATCTTATAATGCTTTTGCCAATCTTATTTCCACGCTTGATGATGTAGAGTCCTCCTTTTTCAGGATTTGCCACCGGGAGACCTTGGAGGTTGAAATATTCAGCCTCATGCTCAGCCTCAACAGCCTCAATTGCGTTTGGATCTTCAATTATATTGAAGTTTTTCCAATACTCAGTCGTTTCATAAACAGACTTGCAACCTGCCGGAACATATAGGTCTGCATCATAATTTGAGAACGTATCGTAATAAATAGTTGGAGGAGTTGTTGCTAAACATGTAATTTCAGTCAAATTGCGACATTCATAAAACACTGAAAATTCAATATTGGTTACGCTATTGGGTATTTCTATGCTCGTCAAATTTTCACAATAAGCAAACGTATGCATTCTAATAACTGTGACTCTATTAGGAATTACAATGCTTTTCAAACCAGTACAATAGGAGAACGCACCATATCCAATTTCTGTTACACTATTAGGAATTTCGATGCTTGCCAAGCTTGAACATCCATCGAACGCGCTGCTTCCGATACTTGTTACACTATTAGGAATTTCAATGCTGGTCAAACTTGAACAATAAGCGAATGCACTATTTCCAATGCCGGTTACGCCATTACCAATTTCAACACTTGTTAAACTTGTACAATTTTGGAATGCGCACTCTCCAATCTTGGTTACACTATTTGGGATTTCGATGCTGGTCAAACTTGCGCAATCATAGAACGCTCTGTTTCCAATACTCGTTACGCTATTAGGAATTTTAGAGTTTCCACAACCTACAATCAGGCTATTTGAGGCTGTTTCTATAATAGCATTACATTCTTCTCGCGAATCATATTTAGTATTACCTGCTTCTACAGTTAAGCTTGACAAGCTTGTGCAAAAGGAGAACGCACTTTCTCCAATACTCGTCACGCTATTAGGAATTTCGAGGCTTGTGAGACTTGTACAAAATGAGAACGCACTCTCTCCAATCCTGGTTACACTATTTGGGATTTCGATATTGGTCAAATTTCTGCAATAGAAGAACGCATTGGCTTCAATACTTGTTACGCTATTTGGAATTTCAATGTCGGTTAAACTGGAGCAACAAGAGAACATATAATATCCAATACAGGATACGCCATTGCCAATTACGACACTTGACAAGCTTGTGCAATCTGAGAATGTCCACTCTCCAATTTCTGTTACACTATTAGGAATTTCGATGCTTGCCAAGCTTGAACAAGCACGGAACGCAAAGCTTCCGATACTTGTTACACTATCAGGAATTTCAATGCTTGTTAAACTTGTACACATGCGAAACGCTTCAAACTCAATGTTGGTCACACTATCCGGAATTTTAACGCTTGTCAAACTTGAGCAACCGGAGAACATACTTTTTCCAATACTTGTTACACCATTGCGAATCTCAACACTTGTCAAGCTTGAGCAATAAACGAATGCACTCTCTCCAATATTGGTGACGCCATTGCCAATTACAGCACTTGTCAAACCTGAACAACCCGAGAACGCATAATCTCCGATACTTGTTACGCTATCCGGGATTTCTATGCTTGTCAAGCCATGGCAATGATAGAACGCGCTGCTTCCGATACTTGTTACACTATTTGGAATTTCGATACTTGTGAGACTTGTGCAATCTGAGAACACCCACTCGTCAATATCGGTTACGCCATTAGGAATTTCGATACTTGCCAAACTTGAACACTCAAAGAATGCATAGCTTCCAATACTCGTCACGCTATTAGGAATTTCGAGGCTTGTGAGACTTGTACAAAATGCGAACGCACTATTTCCAATGCCGGTTACGCTATTTGGGATTTTGATGCTTGTCAATTTTGAATCATAGAACGCTCTCTCCCCGATACTTGTTACGTTATAAGTACTACCATCATGTGTAACCGTTTCAGGAATTATAACATCTTCATAATCGTTATTATAAGAAGAGCCATTGTAAGTGACCTCAACGCTATTGTCTGATAATATGTTATAGCAGATACCATCAACTTCGAAATCATGGGCGAGTGATGGTAGCCAACCCATAAGCATCATCGCTATAGCGACAACAGTTTGATAAAATCTTAAGTGCTTCATGATAGTTTGATGTGTTTAATTATGTTTAAAATCTAATTTATGAAATGAACTAATCTAATCATATTTTTATCGATATTATAACTCGATAAAAAATTAAAGTTTAGGAAATTAATTGCAAATGTAATAAAAAATTAACTACGATGTTAAATGTTGCAATCAGAAATTGTCTGCAATAGTTATTAATGGGGAAGTTTATGTTTTTTTGAAATACCAAAAGGTGGTTACTATCAGCGCCTTACAAAGGTTTTGTCATGAATTTTGACCAATAAGCCTAAATTCTGACCAATAGGTCGGTTTTATCGATAATATCCTTGTTTCTGGGAGTTTGAGATAAAAATAATGCCAATTAATAGACCATTCAAAGCCTATTAAATGGCATAATTATAGTTAAGTATTTCGATTACTTGAATGTGTCGGGTAGGTCGTTTTCGTAAAGGACTGTGTCGCCTTTTTGAAGTATTCGAGCAAGTAGAGCTTGGGCTTCGTTGAAGCTATCGACTGCATAGACGTTTTGCTCTTCGATAGATCCACTTTTTACGCCTTCGAGAAGCGCTTCACGATTGTATGCACCTACAATAATAGCAATGTCGATACTGTCGCCAATGTGTTTGCCAAGTGCTTTGTTTAACTCATATTGTTTGTCTCCAAGCTCAATCATTCCCGGAGTGACGATGATTCGTTTTCCGGTCTTAAATTGGCTGAGAACATCGACAGCCATCTTCGATCCGGCAGGATTTGAGTTGAAAGCATCATCAATGATATTAACCCCTCCGGGGGTACGTTTGAGGTTAAGACGATGTTCTACTTGTTCGATTTGGCTTACTGCGTATTTTATGCGTTCAGCAGGCATATTGAGTTTTAGAGCGATAATAACAGCCGCGATAAGATTTGAAATGTTGCATTCTCCTATCAATTGTGTATATAGCTCTAAAGAGAAGTTGTCGGAACCAACAATGCGGAAAGTCGTGCCGTTTGGTGAATAGTCAATATCTACGGCTTTGAAGTCGGCATTTTTAGGGTTGCTTATGGCATATCTTGTGGTCTTGACATTATTGACCTTACGATTTTCGCAATATTCAAAATCGTTGTTTACGACGACGAGTCCTTCAGATGGAAGTGCGTCAGCAAGTTCGAATTTAGTAGCTTGAACGTTTTCGATGCTTTTGAATGACTCAAGATGCATCGGACCGACAGCAGTGATAATTCCCATGTGAGGATTTACAAGGTCGCATATTTCTTTTATATCGCCTTTTTGTTTCGCTCCCATTTCGCAGATGAACACTTGATGATATGGTTTCATCATTTCGCGAATGGTGCGAATGACGCCCATAGGAGTGTTGTATGATCCCGGTGTCATCAATACATCGAATGACTCGGAGAGAATACGATGCAAGTAATGCTTAGTACTTGTTTTTCCGAAACTTCCTGTAATACCAATGATTTTCATGTCAGGCATTGAGCGAAGTATTTTTTGTGCTTCGTTGTAGAATTTGCGATTAATCGTATTTTCGACAGGTTGAAGCAATATAACTGAAAGCATTACTAATATCCAAGAGAAAATGGATATTATAAGCAATACAGCCATAGGGATAACCGGATTGTTCAGTCCGTCGGAAAAGATAGATGCAAGAATAAAAATTAATGAAGCAATAATCCCGACGCAAGAATATATACGCCACACGCGTTTGGTGAATACGAGAGGCTTCTTAAATTTCTTGCGTAGTATGTTGATGATTTTGAAGACTGCAACTAAGGCAATCAGAATTGTTGCAATCTTAGCAGGCATCAAAGTTGACATCAGCAGCATTAAAAGAGCAATATCGATTAATTCTGAGGCATTCCAAAGATTACCGTTTTTCAACCATCTCCAATAGCGATCTATTCGATAGCTGTTTTGTTGAAGCATGTGGATGTCATGCTTGAAATTAAGAATTAGATATATTCCGCTGATAGCGAAACAGATAATAAGGATGATTGTCATCATTTCAGTTCGTTTTTAAGAAATTCTTTAATAACAGCTTTGTAACCGACAGGATTGTCTAAGAAGCTATAGTGTCCACATCCGGGAAAGCTTACGAGTCCGGCGTCGGGGATAAGCTTTTCCATAGTCTTTGCATCTGAAAGTGGGGTAGCAGTGTCATTCTCGCCCCAAATCAACAATGTCGGAGCCTTAATGAGTGGCATGACGTGTTTTAGGTCTTCATTGACACATTTGCTGAGTATGGCACGCATCATAGGCGAGGCATTGTTATAGTCGCTTGAGCCTGTTTTACCACGATATTTATCTAATAACCGACTTCCTTTTTCTTTGCCGAATAGTGTCAGCAAAAGATGTTTCATCGTTTTATAACTATAGACTTTAAAATAATACTTCATAGAGCGTTTAGGCTTAACGCCTGCGGCATCAGTAAGTATCACTTTATTCACAGTGTTTCGAGAAGAAAATAATATGGAAATTCTTCCTCCAAAAGAGTGACCCAACAATATCGGATTAGTGATGCCTAATTTTGTTACAAATTTTTCAATGGCAGAAGTGTAGTCCTCTATACCCCACACAGTATTTGGCTCAGAACTCTTACCAAACCCCGGGAGGTCGATATTATAAACATGCATTTTAGGGGATAGAATCTGTTCGATGCTTGCCAAAGTAGTCTGGTTGCATCCCCAACCATGCATCAGTAGTATAGGGGCGCCTTCGTTTGGTCCGATTTCGTTGTAGTTGATAGTAACGGAGTCGATAGTTATCTGTTTTTCCATTCTATTGGAATGATGTGTTATTAGTAGTTGTCGGTTAATTGGAATGAGTCTGCATCTTTCCATGCAGGGAATTTAGTGCGGAAAGCATCAAGTTTTTCGTGGTCAAGTACAGCATATATGACCTCTGAATCATCGTTGGAAATGTTGATTGATTTTCCTTTAAAGTCAATCGCTGCAGAATCGCCTGTGTATTCAAAACCGTTATTATCTGTTCCTTTGCAGTTTACACCACAGACGTATGCTTCGTTTTCGATAGCACGTGCAATCAGCAATTGATTCCATGCATCTACTCTGACTTTTGGCCAATTGGCAACAGCTATTAATAGGTCGTATTCATTATTTTTATTGCGACACCATACAGGGAAACGTATGTCATAGCATACAATCATCGCAATGTTCCATCCACGATATCTGACAGCCAATCTGTCGTGCCCTCTTGAGAATACTCGATCTTCTTTCGCCATAGTGAAGAGGTGCTTTTTGTCGGCAAAAGTCTCATCACCATTAGGCTCAATAAAGAAGGCTCTATTATATAGAGATCCTCCGGTGTCGGCTATAAAGCTACCGGCAATGGCAAAACCATATTGCGACGCTAATTCTTTGATGAGGTCGATAGTTTTTCCTGTATTGCGTTCAGCCAAAGCTCTGACTTCTTCTTTATCGCCTGTCACAAAGCCCGTAGAAAACATTTCCGGAAGTATCAATAGGTCTGTCTCAGGATGAATGGTCGGCATCAGACGTATAAGTGTATCAATATTTGATGCTTTGTCTTTCCAGAAGATTTCTTGTGGGAATAAAGCGACTTTGAGCGGTTTGGTTATCATAATATGAGATAATTTAAATGGAACGGAATTGTAAAAATATTTAACTACGGGAATTTATTCAAATTCCCGTATAATATTGATTAAACACTATAAGAAATCAGCAATTCTTATAATTGCTTGTTACGATCTTTAACTTCTTGAGGTATCGCTGTATTAAATTTCTTTAGTGCGTTTGCAATCGCTTCAACAAATTCTTTGTGTATCTTATTATAGACAGTGCGATAGAATTTTGCTTTTTCCTTGCTGTATTCTATTGGAGAGTTGAAACTCTTTATGCTTCTGTCGAATTTGACATTACTTTGAGCAAGCGCAAACTCACCAGCCTTTAAAACGTCAATGATTGCTTCGTCAATAGCATTTACGTCAATATTTTCAATATTATAATATGCTATCATCATGTCTTGGCAGATGTTGTTGACAACGTTGCCTACATACTTTCTAAAATCTCTTTTGTTTGCCATATCTAATATTAATTTAAAAAGTTATAAAAATATCTGCTAATATAATGCTTTTTCTTGAAGTAAACATTATTTTATCCATAAAAATTTAATCTCGACGTTCTTTACGAGAGGCATCAATACGCAAAAGTATGAATAGAAGGATTGTAAAACCCCATAAAGCAGAACCTCCGTAACTGAAGAAAGGTAGAGGAATACCAATAACAGGGCATAATCCTATTACCATTCCTATATTGATTGCCAAATGAAAAATCAGAAATGATGCAGTGCAATAGGCATATACTCTTCCGAATGCTGTTCTTTGTCGTTCGGCAATATAAATTATCCTCAGAATTAGCGATAGATAAAGAATTAAGACAGTTACAGACCCGACAAATCCATGTTCTTCTCCAATGGTACAGAAAATAAAATCTGTGTGTTGTTCCGGGACATATTTAAGTGTTGTCTGTGTCCCATTAAGAAATCCTTTGCCACTGATGCCTCCGGAGCCTATCGCTATTTTTGATTGGTTTACGTTGTAGCCGAGCCCCTTAATATCTTCAACTATGCCGAGAGTGACTTTTATACGATTTTGTTGGTGTGGCTGGAGAATACTATTGAAAACATGATTTACAGAAAACATGAAAATCACAGAGGCTAAAACAAACCCAATACTTATGAGATGTTTTTCAATGCGATGTTTAAACATGTCAATAGCAGTATAGCCGATTGCAATGATAAGCGTTACAATAAAAAATATTCTGCCGTTTATGATTATGTCAAAGTGAGCAAGCGTTCCAACGATAATGCCACATATCACATATCCGATGAAAATGTTTCGTGCAATGATTATATCTTTACAAAAGAAAAGCAACATAGCGATAAAGATTACAACAATCATTACAAACACGATAAATTCACCACAAGGAATACCTAATATTAAAGGTGTAGAGTATTTTACTGTTATCACAAAATATGCGATGGCACAAAGCATAGAGAAAAGGATTAATCCACTCATGCCTTCACGATAAAGCACAAAAATAAGCGATGTATATACCAATGCACTACCTGTCTCTTTCTGCATCAATATTAAGATAATAGGCAAGAATATGATAATAAGCGCACGAAAATAATTGCTGGCTTTTTGATTTAGTGTAAAACTATAGGAGCTAAAAAGTTTTGATAAAGCAAGTGCTGTCGCAAATTTACCAAATTCGGCAGGTTGTAAGCTTACCGGTCCGAGTACAAGCCAAGAATGAGACCCTTTGATGTCGGGAGCAATAAATATTGTGATAAGCAGAAGGAAAAGCAATCCGATATAAATGGGGTAGGCGTAAGCTTCGTATATTCGATAATCTATTAATAATATACCACATCCGATAATGAGCGAAAGACCTATCCATGTGAATTGTTTTCCGGAAAACTCATTGAAATCAAACATGCTTGCATTGTCAAAATCGTATGTTGCGGCATATATGCTTATAGCTCCCATTATTACTAATGAGAAATATAGTATGATTGTAATCCAGTCGATTGACCGAAACATCGATACATCTGTCTTATTATTACTTCTTATCTCCATGATATACAAAAGTTTTTGAGTTTATCATTCTGTCTTCCATGGCTTTGTGTTCGGCTGAAATCTCTCCCTTGAGATACATCTCCATCATCAGTGTGCCGATAGGAACACCGAAAGTTGCGCCAAAACCGGCATTCTCGACATATACACAGATTGCAATTTTAGGATTTGACATTGGGGCAAAACCCATAAACGCAGAGTGGTCTTTACCATGAGGGTTTTGTGCTGTACCTGTTTTGCCACAGACCTCAAGTCCCGAAATGTTGGCTGCGCGACAAGTACCTCCTGTGACAGCCATTCTCATCCCTTCTGCGACTATGTCATAATATTTTTTGTCAATATGAGGAGCCCTTTTTGTCAAAAATTCTTTAGGCAATATTGTGTCTTGGATAGCTTTGACTACGTGAGGGGTATAGAAATAACCTCTATTTGCAATTGTCGCGCTTAGATTTGCTATTTGAATAGGAGTAGCAAGAATTTCACCTTGTCCGATAGAAACAGAGATAATAGTGTTCCCACTCCAATTAGCTCCACGATAGGATTTTGAATAGAATTCTGCATTTGGGATAAACCCACGAGATTCGCTTGGAAGATCGACTCCCAATCGATAACCATATCCCATTTCTACAAGATAGTCTTTCCACTTGGTAAGCTGAGTGTTTGGGGTAGTGCCTCGCTTATCAATCATGTTTTTAAATCCCCAGCAAAAGTAGGCGTTGCATGACGTCTCGAGAGCCGGTTTAACTGTGATAGGCGAAGCATGACCATGACACCCAACTTTCAGACCTCGGTTTACGTAACCTCCATAACAAGGAAAGGCTGTGCCTGTGGTCACAATTTTTTCTTGCAGAAAAATTAGAGCCTGAGAGGGTTTGAATGTTGAGCCCGGAGGATATGTCGCTTGCAAGGCACGATCAAATAGCGGACGGCGTTCTGTATCGTTTACTAACGCACGATAGTTTTTTCCTCTTTCTTTACCAATGAGTAAAGATGGGTCATAGCTTGGACTTGATACTAATGCAAGAATTTCGCCGGTAGAGGGTTCGATAGCTACGATGGCTCCCTTTTTGCCTTGCATTAATTTTTCTCCGTATTCTTGGAGTTTAATGTCAATAGAAAGAGTGAGATTTCTTCCTGAAGTCGGAGATTTATCGTGTCGTCCTTCATCAAAACGGCCTTTAATTCTTCCACGAGAATCTTTCATTAGAATTTCGACACCTTTTTCTCCACGCAGATGTTTTTCGTAGCTCTTTTCTACGCCTAAGTCGCCGGTGTAGTCGCCGGAGCGATAATAGCCGTCGTTCTCAATATCCTTAGTAGAAACTTCGCGGATATTACCCAAAACATTGGCTGCTGCAAGATAATTGTATTGTCGGATTGTGCGTTTCTGTATAAAGAAACCGGGAAAAAGATATAATTTCTCTTGCAGACGACCATAATCTTCTTGCGATAGGTGAGAGATTAATTTTTGAGGTGTGTAAGAAGAATAGCCGGGATTTTTTCGTTTATCTTTCATCTCAGCCCAGTATTTATGAAACTGATTAATGCTGATGTTGAGTGTCTTACAGAATTCTATAGTGTCAAATTCTGCAACGTCTCTCGGAATAATCATAACATCATACGCAGGCTGATTAAATACGATAAGTTCGCCATTTCTGTCATAAATCAAACCTCTCGCCGGATAAATGGTGCGACGTAAAAAAGCATTGCTATCGGCAATTTCTTTTAAATTGTTGTCTATGACTTGCAAATTGAATAGGCGAATGATATAGATTATCACAATAAGTGTGATGAAGCCGCCTATTATGTATTTTCTCTTTTCAAGACTATAATCTTTTCTCACGATTGTTTTGCCATTAAGCTATCAATACCTAATATTATAATAAAAGACAAAATTGTACTGCTGATTATTTTTATCAGCATGATTGTGATGTGGCTGAGAGAGAAATATTCAATAAGAAATATCAAAGCACAATAGCATAATGACATAGTAATCAGGTATTTTGAAAATGTCATGATACCTAATGTCGAAATGCAAGGTGTTATATCTTTGAATCGGTCATCTCTGTTGTTGTATAAAGCAAAAATTCTGCGACGCATCATTGCCAAGGTAGTACAAGCCAACGCATTCATGCCTAACGTGTCAGAAAAAATATCGACCAAAAGTCCAAGTAAAAAAGACAATGTGATTACCCAATTTGTCGATAGATTCATAGGCAATCTGACAATGAAATAGATGAAAATAATGGGCGTGGCGACGTTAAACAAGACAATATGATTGCAGATCAATACTTGAATGAGAAGTAATGATATAAATAATATGCTAAAATGGATTATTTCACGACTCATTATTTTTGTCTATTAATTGTTAATTGCATCAAAATTTTGCAGAGAATCCAATTCAGACTTAAAGTTGTCTTTAATAACACGAACAATGCCTAACTGAGGAAAATCAGATGCAAGTTTGATTTTGAGTGTAAAAAAGTTGTCATCAGAAGTTTTTACTCGGGACAATACTGTGCCGACAGGTATTCCCTCAGGGAAAGTCGTAGAAAATCCGCTTGTCACGATAGTGTCTCCAACATGAAACGTCATGTGCTGAGCCATTTCTTCAATGTATGCAATGTTCGGATTTCCTTCTTTCCAAGACAAAGAACCGATGTAGTTTGTGCCTTTAATCTTAACAGAGAAGTGTTGAGTGGTATTTAATAGTGATATTATGCGTGATGAGTTTTTGCCTACGACATTGACAATACCTACGACGCCGTTTTGATCGACAACACCCATGCCCGGACGAATACCATCATTCCCACCTTTGTTAATTGTGAAATAATTTCTTGGGCGATGAACGCTGTTGTTGATTACAGATGCGATGACATAATTAAATCTGTTATTTTGCAGATCGCTTATTTGAATAGAATCTGTATCAATCATTGTGGCATAATATTTCAACCTATTTTGAAGATTTAAGATTTCATTCTGCAACATAGCATTTTGTTGTTGCAAATTGTCGTTTACTTCTCGTAGGTTGAAATATCCTGTTATATTGTTTGTCAAGCCATAGACAGAACTGCAAACGCTATTGGCAGAAGTGAGATATACTGATTGATGATAGATGTTTCTACCATTAAACAATAGGATACAACTTAATAACACATAGAAGATAAAAATCAACCATGTGTTATATTTAAGTATAAAATTCAGTAGATTACGCACTTCTGATCGGGCTTACCTTATCAAGAATGAAAATTTATTAATGTTCTTTAAGGCAACTCCGGTACCATTCGCAACTGCATGTAAAGGATCTTCTGCGACATGGAACTTGATACCGATTTTATCAGTCAATCTCTTGTCCAAACCACGAAGCAAAGCACCACCACCGGCGAGATAGATGCCGTTCTTAACTATGTCGGCATATAGCTCCGGAGGAGTTTGTGCCAATGCTGCAAGCACAGCATTCTCAATTTTAGCTATCGATTTTTCGATGCAGTGAGATATTTCTTGATAAGATACAGGCACCTTCATCGGTAGGGCTGTCATGAGGTTAGGGCCATCGACGATGAAATCTTCCGGTGGGTTCTCAAGTTCTGTCAATGCAGATCCTACATTGATTTTGATACGTTCAGCCATAGCGCTGCTGACGCGCACATTGTGAACACGTTGCATGTGTTCCTCGATGTCAGCAGTCAAGTCATTACCGGCGATACGAATACTTTTGTTGGTCACAATACCACCGAGTGAGATGACTGCAATTTCAGTCGTACCACCACCTATATCGACTATCATGTTGCCTTGAGGAGCTTCGACATCAATACCGATACCCAAAGCTGCTGCCATAGGCTCATAGATCATATAGACATCGCGTCCGCCTGCATGTTCGCTTGAGTCGCGTACAGCACGGATTTCGACTTCTGTTGAGCCGGAAGGGATGCAGACAACCATTCTCAGAGTAGGAGAGAACCAACGACGTTTTGGCCAAACCATGTTGACCATACCACGAATCATTAATTCTGCGGCATTAAAGTCGGCAATTACTCCGTCGCGCAATGGACGAACGGTGTAGATGCCCGGAGGTTCTTTTCCCTCCATTTGTCGAGCTTCGTTGCCGACAGCCATAACTTTGCCTGTCTTGCTTTCGATAGCTACCACAGAAGGCTGATCTACAACAATTTGGTCATTGTATATAATTATGGAATTGGCTGTACCCAAGTCCATTGCTATTTCTTGTGTGAACGAAAAAAGTCCCATTTTTTATTCGTTTTAATTATTAGTGTTTGAAGTGACGGAAACCTGTGATGACCATAGCGATGTCATGCTCATTGCAGTAATCGATAGTGTCTTGGTCGCGTACAGATCCTCCTGGTTGGATTACAGCATCGATGCCTACGTTGTGGGCAATCTCAATGCAGTCGGCAAATGGGAAGAATGCATCTGAAGCCATAACTGCACCATTCAAATCAAAGTCGAATGATTGTGCTTTAGTGATAGCTTGTTTCAAAGAGTCAACGCGCGATGTCTGACCGATACCACTTGCACAGAGTTGCTTATTCTTTGCCAAAACGATAGCATTGCTTTTGCTATGCTTAACGATTTTATTAGCAAAAATCAAGTCTTCGACTTGCTCCGGTGTGACAGCTTTGTTTGTAGCTTGTTTGAAATCATCAATGCTTTCCACCTTTGAGTCTGCCTCTTGAGCGAGAATGCCGTTGAGTGCTGTACGATATTTGATATTAGGGAGAGTCAAGTCTTTAGCGAGTAGGATGATGCGATTCTTCTTGCTCTTCAATATTTCAAGGGCTTCGTCATCGTATGAAGGTGCCATGATGACTTCGAAGAAAATTGTGTTGATTTTTTCAGCAGTAGCACGGTCGATGTTGCCATTTGTGATTAGTACACCACCGAATGCTGAAACAGGGTCGCAAGCCAATGCTGCATCCCAAGCTTCCTCGATAGTGTTGCGAGATGCAAGACCACAAGCGTTGTTGTGTTTAAGGATAGCAAATGTCGGCTCGTTGAAATCGTTTATCAAATTGACTGCAGCATCGATGTCGAGAAGGTTGTTGTATGAAATTTCTTTGCCATGAAGTTTAGAGAACATAGCATCAAAATCGCCATAGAAACCGGCTTGTTGGTGAGGATTTTCACCATAACGGAGGTGCATAGCATTGTTGGCACCGATACGTAGTGCTGATGGTTCATCTTTGTCAAACCATGAGAAAATAGCACTATCGTATGCCGATGAAACTGCGAATGCTTCTTTAGCAAACCATCTGCGTTCAGCTAATGTCGATTCCGCGCCACGAGATTCAAGTATTTCTCGTAATGGTTCGTATTGAGCTTTCGATGCAACTATGATTACGTCGTTGAAGTTTTTGGCTGCTCCTCTGATTAGAGAAATTCCACCTATATCGATTTTCTCGATGATGTCTTCATCGCTTGCTCCACTCGCAACAGTTGCTTCAAAAGGATAAAGGTCAACAATTACAAGGTCGATTTCAGGAATTTCATATTCAGCGATTTGTGCTTTGTCGCCTTCATGATCACGACGATTTAGAATTCCTCCAAATACTTTTGGGTGAAGTGTTTTAACTCTGCCTCCAAGGATTGAAGGGTAGCCGGTAAGGCTTTCTACTGCTTGACAAGGGACACCGAGACTTTCGATAAAAGATTGTGTGCCACCTGTTGAAATTATTTTAACGCCATTGTCGTTTAGTAGTTTAATGATTCTGTCGAGACCATCTTTGTGAAATACTGAAACGAGAGCTGATTTAATCTTTTTTACGTCTTCCATTTTCTATTGAGTTTTAGATTGCAAAGTTAGTCAGAAAAATCTATATTTCAAATATCATTTTTACTCAAAATTGGTTTTTAGTTAAATTTTTATGTAACAATAGATTATTGTCGATTTTATCATAATAGAATAGACAAAAAATGTACTTCTGTGAAAAATGCAGAAGTACATTATTAAAATATAGTAACTTTGATAGTTGTTTTATCAGAAATTATTGCTTTCGATGTTGTAAGTAATATTTTCTATTATAATGTCCAAGTCAGGGTTGTTGGGATTGATGGCTTTGGCTTTTGTCGCAAATTCTAAAGCTTTGTTGAAGTAACAATCGATAATCTGACGTTTGTTTTCTATCGGCTCAGAATTGTTGTTGGCTTCTCTGATTTTCTTTATGCCGACCATTCCTATTTTGCGACTTGCTTCAATCAATGTTTCGTAGTCAGGAGTTAATTCTGCTGCTTTGATGTAGTCTGCGACAGATTTTTCGTCATCATGTATGTTGTCATAAACAAATGCGCGATGACGATATAAAATGCCATCTTGAGGAGTTTTGGCTATTTCTCGGCTAAGTAAGTCTAATGCGATGTCTGCTTGCTTGTTCATAGAAAGACCTCTTATGTAGAGATGAAGGAATAATGGGACACTGTTGCCAAAAGTCTCATATCCGGCTTTTGCTGTATTTATCATTTCTTTCTGCGCCAGGTCAATGTATGCAGTGTCTTTTTGTGCAAGGGCTTGATAGCATGCTATTTCGTATGAGAAAACGTCTTGTTTAAGATATTTGTGTTGGCGAGCCTTGCAAAATGTCTTGGCACCGATAAATGGCTCTCCTCCTGACCAAGCTGAAATTCCGGCATTGAAATATGAATTGCCTCTGATTGAATCCGGGATTGAACTGATATCAGAATCTTTAGAAAATAATTGTAGTCCCGGGATGTCACCTTGTATTGTGAAAGCATTGAATGCTTGTGGATAGCGTTTCTTCTCTTGATTGAAAGTAGATGCAGCCCATAAGAAATGCTGTCCTACATATAAATCTTTTATGTTTTTAAGAATCTCTTTGGAATATTTAGTCTTGATTTTACCTTTTTTTGTGATAACAGAGTCCAATGGTAATGCTTTTAAATAGTAGTTGTAAGCATCAATCAGTGATTGTGCCATGGCGATTTTATCGACACGCGAATCGTTAGGGTTAATCGTTAGCTTGTGGTATTCATCCTTAAAGTATTCAATCTCAATATTTGCTGCAACAAACCACGTGCGAGCATTGTTTGCCGTTGTAGAGTCAGTCATGGCTTGACCGATTAATTCTCTTGCTTTTGATGTATTGCCTTTGACCTTAATCAATTTTTCTGCTGAAATGACATTATTATTTTGAGCAAAAGTTGTCAGCGAGAAGAGTAGTGCCAAAACGTATATAAATGCTTTGTGATTCATATTGAGTATGCTAAACTTTGGTTATTAAAAACTAACGATAAGTAAAGGAGAAATGTTCTTGTTTTTTGATAAAAAGCAATCGTATCGGGTAAACGATACGATTGCCTATTATGTTAAGAGAAGAATATGCTATTAATTGAAATAGTTTTCGAGGCTATAGTTGATGTCGTCAATGATGTTGTTAATTTGGTTGTTGGCATCAGGAAGAGCTTTAGCCTTGTTTGCTATTTCGAGAGCTTTTTCAAAATAGTTCTTCTTAACTTCAGCTTTTAGTTCTGCAGCATTTTCTGCTTGGAAATCGATTTCGTTAAGAGCATTTTTTCCAAGAAGGTTCAACTGTTTGCTGGCGTCAAGGAGAGTTCCGTAAACATTTGATAAATCACCGGCTTTTCTGAAACGTTCAGCAGCTTCAGCGTATTTTTGTTCTTTGTTTTTGAGAAGACCGAAAAGCAATTGAACATTACCGTTTTCCGGTTCGTTCTTTTCTGCTTCAGAAAGGATAGCGTTAGCTGCTTCGATTTCGTCGTTGTTAAAGAATTTGTTTACGTAGTTATTGAAGATAAAGATATTTTTTGCGCCATGATACTTGTAAGCTTCTTTGGCTGCTTCGAAAATAGTACTTTCTTTTAATGCTTGATCTTCAAAATCTGCATATTGGTAGCTTGCTATTTCATAGACGAAGTTATCAACATTTGTAGGATCAGCTAAACGAGCTTTTTTGAATGCTTCAGCTGATTCTTTGTATGCTTTTGCAGAGTATGCACAAAGACCGGCATTGTAGTAATTGTTAGAACGAATTGAGTCTGTGATGACTGCACCGTCTTTACCTACCAATGGATTGCGAGGGAGGTCGCCGGCAATCATAAATGCTTGGTATGCTTCAGGGTATTGTTTGCCTGCTTGATAGAGGAAAATAGCGGCATTTTCAAAGCTTCTGTTTTTAGTATGGTTCACAAAAGAAGTTACAATCTTTTTTGAAACGACAGGTTTTACTTTGCCTTTTTCGTTTGGAACTGAATCAAGAGGAAGCGCTTTAACATAGAAGTTGTAAGCTTCTACAATTGCAAAGGCGTTTTCCGGCGACATTTGTCCGGTTGCTAATGCAGAAGGAATTTCTTTATTGAAAGCATCTTCTGCTTTTTTGCCTGATTCATAAAGTGATTTGGCATCGTTTTGTGCGCCGGCTGCGAATACTGTCGCAAGACCGAGTGCTAAAGCATAAATCTTTTTCATTTCTTTCTATATTTATAGGTTTTATTGTTCGTTTTGAGATTCTGTGTTAGTTGTGTTGGTGTTTACATCCGTAGTAGGGTTGTTTTCGACAGTTTCATTTGACTCTTTGACCTCTTCTGGATCGGAATCTACTTTGCAAACAGAAGCAATTGTGTCTCCACGTTTGTTGAGGTCGATGAGTTTAACACCTTGTGTAGCGCGACCCATAACACGGATATTGGCTACAGACATGCGTAGCGTGATACCACTCTTATTGATGATGACAAGGTCGTTGGCATCTGTGACATTCTTAATAGCTACAAGGTTGCCTGTCTTTTCTGTAATAGCAAGCGTTTTGACACCTTTACCGCCACGATTTGTTATTCTGTAGTCGTCTAATGCAGAGCGTTTACCATAACCATTTTCAGAAACCACCATCACAGTTTCGTCTTCTTTGCCTGTCATTGTGATCATGCCTACAACTTCGTCGTTGTTGTCATCTAATGTCATAGCACGAACACCGGTTGACATTCTGCCCATTTCGCGTACTTTGCTTTCGTGGAATCGGATAGCACGACCGGCTTTATTTGCGATGATAACTTCGGCATTGCCGTCGGTTAGGCGTACTTGGATCACTTGGTCGTCTTCGCGTATGATAATTGCATTGACACCATTAGAGCGAGGACGTGAATATGCCTTAAGAGAAGTCTTTTTGATGATACCTTTCTTTGTGCAGAAGATGAGATTGTGGCTTGATGTGAATTCTTCATCATCAAGATGTTTAACTCTGATAAAGGCATTTACACAATCATCAGCATCGATGTTGAGAAGATTTTGTATTGCACGACCTTTCGAATTTTTATTGCCTTCAGGGATTTCGTAAACTTTCAACCAATAGCAACGTCCTTTTTGAGTAAAGAATAGCATATAGTTGTGGTTGGAAGCAGGGTAGATGTGCTCGATAAAGTCTGTGTCGCGAGTGTCACTGCCTTTGGCGCCAACGCCACCACGATTTTGAGCGCGGAACTCGCTGAGAGGAGTGCGCTTGATGTAGCCGAGATGTGAAATTGTGATAATCATTTCGTCATCCGGATAGAAGTCTTCAACATTAAATTCGCCACTGAACATGTTGATTTTAGTGCGACGTTCGTCACCATATTTGTTGCGAATTTCCAACAACTCGTCTTTCATTACCTTACGGCATACATCATCGTTGTTCAAAATTTCGTTCAAATAGTCGATGAGTTTGAGTATTTCGTCGTATTCGTTGCGCAGCTTGTCCATTTCCAGACCGGTGAGCTGACGGAGACGCATTTCGACAATGGCGCGTGTCTGAATATCATCAAGATCGAATCTTGTAGCCAATCTTTCGCGAGCTATTTCTGCTGTTTCGGAAGAGCGAATTATAGCGATGACTTCATCGATATTGTCGCAAGCCACCATCAATCCTTTAAGGATGTGGGCACGTTCTTGGGCTTTTTTGAGTTCGAAGCGAGTGCGACGAATGACAACTTCATGGCGATGGTCGATGAATGCCTTTAATAACTCTTTAAGATTGAGTGTGCGAGGACGACCATTGACTAATGCCACATTATTGACACTGAAAGATGTCTGAAGCTGAGTCATCTTGTATAATTTGTTGAGCACTACATTTGCGTTGGCATCACGTTTGATGTCAATTGTAATGTTCATTTTTCCTCGTGCAGAAAGGTCGGTAATGTCAGCAATGCCGTCGATTTTCTTTTCGACAACGAGGTCGGCAATGCTTTTTACCAATTCGTTTTTGATTACACCGTATGGGATTTCAGTGATGATTATTTGGTCATGACTGTCGCCAGGGACGATTTCGGCTTTAGCTCTGATGATAACGCGTCCACGACCTGTTTCGTAAGCATCTTTTACACCTTGCAAGCCAAAGATTTCGCCTCCGGTTGGGAAGTCAGGAGCTTTGACATATTCCATTAAGTCGCTCACTTCAAGGTCCGGATTATCAATCAATGCTATTGAGGCATCGAGAGATTCTGTAAGGTTGTGAGGAGGCATATTTGTTGCCATTCCGACAGCGATACCTGATGCGCCATTGACAAGAAGGTTAGGAATTCTTGTAGGCAACACAGTCGGTTCTTGCAATGTATTATCGAAATTTGGTGTGAAATCTACAGTGTCGGCATCAAGGTCGCGAAGCATCTCTTCGCCGATGCGTTCGAGTTTTACTTCGGTATAACGCATTGCTGCGGCTGAGTCGCCATCGACTGAACCGAAGTTTCCTTGTCCGAAAATCAATGGATAGCGTAATGACCATTCTTGGGCCATTCTTACCATTGTATTGTAGATCGATGAGTCGCCGTGAGGGTGATATTTACCCATTACTTCACCCACTATACGTGCCGACTTTTTGGTGTCTCCTGAAAAACCGTTGCCTAATTTGTCCATACCAAACAATACACGACGGTGGACAGGCTTAAAACCGTCTCTTACATCGGGTAGTGCACGTGATACGATGACCGACATCGAGTAGTCGATGTAGGCACTTTTCATTTCCGATTCGATGTTTATCGGAATTATTTTATCCTCTTCTTGCATTTGATGTTGTTTAATTCAATTTTGTTTTTTATGCTTAAAATTCAGATGATTTTAAGATTTGTCACTATCTATCTAAATTTAGTACAAAGGTAAGCAAAATATGGCAGATATTAAAATTCTTTTTCAAAAAAATAGTTATATACTATTCTTTGTCATATTGCTTTCTGAAAATATGATTGTTTTTTGAATAAAAGGTTTATAATCGTAACTATTTTTTAGTCTTGTGGGAACAATTTATGTTTGAATTGATGTTTTGGCACGATACTTGTCGGTTGTCGTTCCAAATTATTATGAGTTTTATGAACAACGATTTTTCAGGGCAATTAAAGAATGTTTTAGACATCGGTCGTAAGATTGCACAAGAATATAATTCGAATGTCATCTCTTCGGAGCATTTTTTGCTTGGAGTTGTGACTTCACAAGGTACTGTCAATACTCTTCTTCGCAGAATTAATGTGCCTGTGGATCAGATGATTGACGAAATTCGTGAGCATTTATCAATAGAAAATGATGATAATCTTTCGACAACGACTCTCAATGATGATTACACGTTGACAGTCTCTGCTGTAAGACATCTTAGATTGGCTGCTGCAGAAGCAAAAAAAATAAATTCGCCGAATGTAATGGGTGAACATATCCTTTTGGCATTAATACATGATGAAAGAGCGATGGATAGCGATTTTTTAAAACATATAAAAGAGACATATTTGGATTTTGATTTGACAATTACGAGTGTCAATGTCAATAAGTCGCCAAGTGCAGGCAAGGAGTTTACTGAGGGTGATGATGAAGAAGATGATGCTCCTTTCGGAAGAAATCCAAATGCGTCATCAGATGGTCATTCGCATGAGCGTAAATCTCCACAGGCATCCAAACAGGCGACTGACACTCCTGCGTTGGATAAATATGGCAATGATATGACTAAGGCTGCTGCTGAGGGCAGACTTGATCCGGTCATTGGCAGAGAGAAGGAGATTGAACGTTTGGCGCAAATCTTGTCGCGCAGAAAGAAAAACAATCCGGTGCTTATCGGTGAGCCGGGTGTCGGAAAGTCGGCTATTGTCGAAGGTCTGGCATTAAGGATTGTACAGCGAAAGGTGTCACGAGTGCTATTCAATAAGCGTGTGGTATCATTGGATATGGCGGGTATGTTGGCAGGAACAAAATATAGAGGGCAGTTTGAGGAACGCATCAAGGCGGTTCTTGACGAATTGACCAAAAATCCTGACATTATTCTCTTTATTGATGAGTTGCACACAATAGTCGGTGCCGGTGCTACGCCGGGCTCGATGGATGCCGCCAACATGTTGAAGCCTGCCTTGTCGCGAGGTCAGGTGCAATGTATCGGAGCTACTACTCTTGACGAATATCGTCAAAATATAGAAAAGGACGGTGCACTTGAACGCCGATTCCAAAAAGTGATGGTTGAACCGACAACTCCGGAAGAGACCCTTGAAATCTTGAAGAATGTCAAAGAGAAATATGAGTCGCATCACAATGTTTTCTATACAGATGAAGCGCTTAAAGCTTGTGTTAATCTGACAGAGCGCTACGTCAGCGATAGGAATTTTCCGGATAAGGCTCTCGACGCTTTGGATGAAGCCGGCTCAAGAGTGCATATTACAAACATAATAGTTCCGGAAGAAATTGAAAATCTTGAAAAAGAAATAGATAAGACGACTGAAGAAAAACTGGCTGCGGCAAAGGCTCAAAATTTTGAACTTGCAGCAAATCTTCGCGATAAGGAAAGCCGTCAGAAAGAAGAACTTGCAAAAGCCAAAAAAGAGTGGGAGAGACGTCTTGATAATGATCGTCAAGAGGTCAACGATGATAAGGTTGCAGAAGTCGTCGCTATGATGACCGGCGTTCCGACTCAAAGAATTGCACAAGCAGAGGGTACAAGATTGTTGAAAATGGGAGACTCGCTTAAGGCTTCGATTATCGGTCAAGATGATGCTATCACTAAGATAGTCAAGGCTATACAACGCAATCGTATCGGTCTGAAGGATCCTAACAAACCTATCGGTACGTTCATGTTCCTCGGTCCTACGGGTGTGGGTAAAACTCACTTGGCAAAGAAGTTGGCAGAATATCTTTTTGATTCTTCCGACACGCTGATACGCATGGATATGAGTGAATATATGGAGAAATTCACTGTGTCTCGATTAGTCGGTGCGCCTCCGGGTTATGTCGGCTACGAAGAGGGTGGTCAGTTGACTGAAAAAGTGCGTCGTCGCCCATATTCTGTCGTACTTCTTGATGAGATAGAAAAAGCTCATCCTGATGTGTTTAATTTGTTGTTGCAAGTCATGGATGAAGGTCGATTGACCGACTCTTTGGGAAGAAAAATTGATTTTAAAAATACAATCCTTATTATGACCAGCAACGTCGGCTCTCGTCAGCTCAAAGAGTTTGGATCGGGTGTAGGTTTCAATACTGAGATTGTCACAAAAGAGCAGGCTCATGGTGTGATAAACAAGGCGTTGAACAGAGTCTTTTCTCCTGAATTTTTGAATAGAGTTGATGATATAATAATGTTTGATCAACTTGATAAAGAGGCGATATTTAATATCATTGATATTGAATTAAAAGGTTTCTTTGAGAGAATTGAAAAGTTGGGTTATAGATTGGATTTAGCCGAAGAAGCCAAAAACTTCATTGCGACAAAGGGTTACGACCGACAGTATGGAGCAAGACCATTGAAACGAGCTATTCAAAAATACTTGGAAGATGAACTTGCAGAAATCATACTTAATCTTGGAGCTGAAGGAAAGAATGGCGGTGTGGTAAAAGTCACATATTCGGAAGGTGATGACAAATTGACCATGCAATACGAAGAAAATTAAACAAATAGTTATTAAAATTTGGAGGCATTTTGTGTGTCTCCAATTTTTTTGAATATGAAGCGAATAGGACTTTTGAGTGATACACATTCGTGTTGGGATGAAAAATATGTGACCTATTTCAGTGGATGCGATGAAATATGGCATGCCGGAGATATTGGTGACATATCGATTGTGGAGCGTTTGGAAAGAATAGCTCCATTGCGTGCTGTGTCAGGAAATGTCGATCATGGATTTGTGCGTCAGGAATGTCCTACAATGATGAAATTTAAGGTTGAGGATGTAAAAGTTTTTATGACTCATATAGGTGGCTATCCGGGAAAGTATTCACCAGGGATAAAAAAGCTATTGAGAGAAAATCAAATAAACTTGTTTATTGACGGTCATTCTCATATCCTAAAAGTCATATATGATAATGAATTAAACTTATTGCACATAAACCCGGGAGCAGCCGGGAAGCAAGGTTGGCATAATAAGCGAACGATTATTCGTTTTGTAATCGATCAAGAGAATATAAAAGATTTGGAGGTTATAGAATTGGTGGGGTAGGACGCTACGCACCTCTTCGGGGGTGTCGTTCTCGTTAATTTCCGGGTGTGACTCTACCCATTCGTTGCCTTGCATCACAACCCAACCACGATCAAGAGTGAACAAGTCGGTAGGGTAGTTTTCCACCATGTTCAAGAACTTCTGCTTCACTGTGTTTCGCTCACCCTGCAAGATAGCCGACTGCATGGTGTTCGCTATCAATGCCATGACATCTTCCGACACATACTTGGTGTGACCTTTGGCTCTCGCCACCGTAGGAGTAAACGAACTACTCTTGTCGTTGACGTATGTGTAAATATCCTCTGCTTCTACATCGGCATTGCCTTTCATCGGCACATACCACACAAACATTTTTAAATAGAGGAATATTGTCAATGTCAGGACGAAAACGCTTGCCGTATGGTTTACCCTTAGATGCTTTAATGACGTGTTGACCGTCCTTTGATATATACTTTGGAATCAGTCCCTACTCCGATAGGTTCTGTTTGATTGGTAAATGCAGATAAGTCAGTGTGCCAATTACCGGTGGCTATTGCCCACCCTTTGAGCGCTTCTTTCTTTCTGCTCTCAATCTCTCTTCTTCCGCTTTCACTAAAGCGTCCATTCGCTGGGACTGAGCTTTCAGATATTCGTGAGTATAGCGCATCGACCGCATTTTCTCGTTGGTTTTCATACATCTCTCGTTCCACTCTCTGTGGAAGTCGTTGAGATAACCGTCGTCCGTATGGGTTTCTTGGAGTTGTTTCATCAATTACTGATTTATTTTTTGCAAAGTTACATCATTAAAGTTGCCCGACAAAACATTTTTCGTATATTTCTTTCGCACTTGCTTGTTTAATCTGCGGTAAAAAACTTTATATCTGAAAATTATGCTAATTACCGAAAATTTTGTAACTTTGCATCTTCAAAATTGGTTTACGCAGGTTTTTAAGGTAAAAAATCAACCAAGTAGGAAAAGTTGTAAATAGGATTTATATGCATAATTGCAAAGAAAACGTTGAGTTAATTTTTGAGACAAGTTGGGAGGTGTGTAATAAGATAGGAGGTATCTATACCGTGCTCTCTACAAAAGCAAAGTCTCTTCAAGATTTGTATAAAGACAAGGTCGTATTCATAGGACCGGATGTTTGGACAGAAAGCAATCCATCACCATACTTTAAGGAATACAAGACGCTATTGAAAAATTGCGTTAAACATTTATCGTTGCCATACGGTCTGACAATACGTGTCGGTCGATGGATGGTGCCGGGTAATCCTATCGTAGTGTTAGTGAAATTTGATGGGATATATGAGCATCTGAATACTTTTTATGGAAATATTTGGAATAATTATAAAGTAGATTCGCTTCACGCTTATGGCGATTATGATGAAGGATGTGCATTCGGTATTGCATCAGCAATTGTAATGGATGCGTTGACTCGTCATTTAGGAGTGGATGCGAAGGGTGTTATTTCACATTTTAATGAGTGGACCACCGGCATGGGTTTATTGCATCTTCGCTCAATTAATCCTGAGATTGCTACACTATTTACAACGCATGCGACAAGCATCGGCCGTAGCATTTGTGGTAACGGCAAGCCATTGTACGACTATCTTACGGGCTACAACGGCGATCAGATGGCTGGAGAATTGAATATGGAGTCAAAACATTCATTGGAAAAAACAGCTGCGCACAATGCCGACTGTTTTACGACAGTGAGTGATGTGACGGCTGTCGAATGTAACCAGTTGTTGGATTTGATGCCACATGTGGTTACTCCAAATGGCTTTGAACCAAATTTTGTCCCTAAATCAAAGAAATATAATGAGCAGAGAGAAAAAAGTCGTAAGGCATTGTTGAATATAGCAAACAAATTGACCGGCAAAAATTTCTCTGACGACACGTTTATCTTGGCGACTTCGGGCAGAAATGAATATCGCAATAAAGGTATTGATATATTCATTGATGCGATGAATCATATCAGAAATTCTTCATCAGATATGAAACGCGATATAGTGGCATTTATAATGGTCCCGGCGTGGGTTAAAGAACCGTCGCAAACTCTTATCGAGAATATTAAAGCCAATAAATGTGGTGATGTGGAATTAAACTATCAGACACATAGACTAAACAATGAAGATTGCGATGCGATTTCATGCAGACTTCGCTCGTTGGCTGTCAATAAGGCAAGCGACAGGGTGACAATCATTTACCTTCCATGCTATCTTGACGGCAATGATGGCGTTTTGGATATTGCTTATTATGATATGATGCCTGGTCTTGATGCGACAGTATTTCCTTCGTATTATGAACCATGGGGTTATACTCCGCTTGAAAGTATCGCATTCGGCGTTCCGACGATTTCGAGCGATAAAGCCGGTTTCGGACAGTGGATAATGTCGAATTTCAATAATAGTTTTGATGATTGTGGGGTGAAGGTAGTTGCCCGCACAGATTCAAATTATGACATTGCAAAAGAAGCTATTGCCGGTTCGATATTGGAATTGGTAGAGTTGTCTGACGCTGAATTGTCAGAAATTCGACGAAAGGCTATGTTGACATCATCGGCTGCCGATTGGAGCAAATTTATTGAAAAATATAATGAAGCATATTGTGTCGCTCAAAATCGACGCAATATGCGTAATTAATAATAAATAAAGAACTTAACTAAAAATTTTTATATGAAACTACAAGTTAGTAATACAAATCAGCCGACATGGCGCAACGTAACGGTTAGCGCAGAACTTCCGGCAGAATTGAAACCACTTGAAGAGTTGTCGAAAAACCTTTGGTGGGTATGGAATAGTGAGGGTAAATCCTTATTTCGTGATTTAGATACAAAAATTTGGCGTGCAACAGGCGAAAACCCTGTTATGTTGCTTCAACGTATCAGCTCATCACGCTATCAAGAAATTTTGAATGACGCGGCATTAATGGCTCGCATACAATCGGTGTATGCATCATTCAAAGAATATATGGCTCAACCGATGCGCACTGATGCTCCATCAGTGGCATATTTCTCAATGGAATATGGTTTGTGCAATTGTTTGAAGATTTATTCAGGTGGTCTTGGCGTTCTTGCCGGCGACTATATCAAACAAGCATCTGACAGCCGTATCGACATGACAGCTATCGGTTTCTTATATCGATATGGTTATTTTACACAAGTACTTTCTGTTGATGGTCAGCAAATAGCTGAATATGAAGCTCAAAACTTCGATCAACTTCCAATTGAGCAGGTGATGGGAGAGGATGGCCTTCCGATGATTCTTGAAGTGCCATATCCGGGACGTATCGTTTATGCTCACGTTTGGAGAGTAAATGTTGGTCGCATGAAGCTCTACTTGCTTGATACAGACTTCGACATGAACTCTGAATTTGACCGTCAGATTACACATAAATTATATGGTGGCGACTGGGAAAACCGTATCAAACAAGAATATCTCCTTGGTATCGGTGGCGTTCACATGTTGAACAAACTTGGCATTAAGACAGATATTTATCATGCAAATGAAGGACATGCCGCATTGATGAATGTTCAGCGTTTGACAGATTACGTTCAAAACGAAAATCTTCCGTTCAACGTAGCGCTTGAAATAGTTCGTGCATCATCTCTTTACACAGTACACACTCCGGTGCCTGCAGGTCACGACTATTTTGAAGAGTCGTTGTTTGGTAAATACCTCGGTGAATATCCTGCTAAGCTCGGTATCTCATGGAGCGACCTTATGAATATGGGACGCGAAAACCCTGATACAAACGAACGTTTCTCTATGAGTGTCTTTGCATTGAACACTTGCCAAGAAGCTAATGGTGTCAGCTGGTTGCATGGTGAGGTGTCAAAGAAAATGTTCTCAGGCGTTTGGAAAGGTTACAGCCCTGAAGAATCACACGTTGGTTATGTGACAAATGGTGTTCACATGCCGACATGGGCTGCTTCTGAATGGAAAGAATTCTATGCAGAAAAACTTGGTAAACAAGTGTTTGACAACCAAAGTGATATGAAAGCATGGGAAGGAATCTTCGACGTTGCAGATGAAGAAATCTGGAACATGCGTATGCGTCTCAAAAATAAATTCATCGATTTCGTTAAGAAGGACTTCAAAGAAAAATGGCTTGCAAATCATGGCGATCCATCAGCTGTGATGAAAATCGTAGATAAAATCAATCCTAACGCATTGATTATCGGTTTTGCTCGTCGTTTTGCTACATATAAGCGTGCACACCTTCTTTTCACTGATTTGGATCGTCTTGCAAAGATTGTCAACAACGAGCAATTCCCTGTTCAATTCGTATTCTCAGGTAAGGCTCACCCTGCTGACGGCGCAGGTCAGGGATTGATCAAGCGTATCATGGAAATTTCTCGTATGCCTCAATTCCTCGGTAAGATTATCTTCCTCGAAGACTACAATATGATTGTGGCTAAACGTCTTGTATCAGGTGTAGATATTTGGTTGAATACACCGACTCGTCCACTTGAAGCGTCAGGTACATCAGGCGAAAAAGCTGAAATGAATGGCGTACTCAATTTCTCAGTGCTTGATGGTTGGTGGTATGAAGGCTACAAGTTTGATGAAAAGGGTGGTTGGGCATTGACTGAAAAACGCACTTTCACAGACCAAAGCCAACAAGACAAACTTGACGCAGCATCAATCTATTCAATGCTTGAAAATGAAATCGTACCATTGTACTTTGCTAAGAATTCAAAGGGATATTCTCCTGAATGGATTCAATATATCAAGCGTTCTGTAGGTCATATTGCTCCAAACTTCACAATGAAACGTCAGCTTGACGATTACATTGATCGTTTCTATGCTCCTCAAGCAGTGCGTGCGACTCGTATCGCAGCAAACGATTGTGCAGAAGCTCGCGAAATTGTTGCATGGAAGGAAGAAGTCGCTTCTAAGTGGGATCAAATCCAAATCCTTAATGTCAACCTTAATGACCCTAATTTGATTGCGCCAAAGACAGGTTCTAACTATACAGCAGACTGTCGTATCGATACAAAGGGCTTAGGCAAATCAATAGGAGTGGAAATCGTATTGTATAAAGAAGTAGATGGTGTAAGCAAATTCTATTTGGCAAAGCCTCTTGAAGTCGTTGCAGAAGAAGGCTCAGTGCTTACATACGCTATCAATGATACTATCAAGGAAGCCGGAATTTATCGTTTCGCACTTCGAATGTATCCAAACAATTCGAAACTCCCACATCGTATGGATTTTGCTTACGTTCGTTGGTTCTAAAATTAATGAATTAAACATAGCGATAGGAGAGACATCTTGACGGGTGTCTCTCTTATTTATTAATGAGTAATAAAAAATCTGTTAATAAAAATTTTTAAAAAGAATTTGGATAATTGAACCATTAGTATTAATTTTGTGTTGTGAAGTTAAAACAAGAGAGTTTTTTTCAGAGGAAATATTCCACATCAAAGCAGATTGGGAAACTCATCAAATTTTAATGAAATACCGAGACAAGCTGTTCCGTCGATGGCGGGCCCCACACTTTCGGGTGATGCATTAGGCACAGGCGGATTACAAAGATTGAACGGCACTCAAATCCTGTCATACGGAGTTTCATCACATTCCTTTGGTGTGGGCAACATAGAGCCGATGGTCATATTAAAATGTGAGCATCGGCTTTTTTAGAAAATACTCTGTCGGTCTCACGTGTTTGATATTAAGAAATATAATACAAAAAGATAAAAAAATGAAAGATGTAAAAGAAGCATTGCTCTCTCGCACAAGTGTGCGTCGATATGAGCGTGAGGTAATACCTCAAGAAACAATTGATTTTATCTACAAGGCAATTGAAAATACGCCTACAAGTTATAACGGACAACAATTTTCTGTGATTGACATCGACGATCAAGCTCTCAAAGAAGAGCTTTATGTGATGACTAATCAAAAGCAACTTAAGACTTGTAATCGTCTCTTGATTTTCTGTTCTGATTATAATAAAATCACTCGTCTTGCTGAACGCAAGGGTTTCAATGTGCCTGAGTTCACAAATACCATGGATGGCGTGACTATCGGCATAATTGACGCATCGTTGGCTATGATGAGTGCTGTTGTTGCAGCTCAAGCAGCCGGTCTTGGTAGCAACTGCATCGGTTATCTTCGCACTGTTGACCCTGCGCGTCTTGCAGAAATGTTGAAATTACCTAAGGGTGTGTTTGTCGTATGTGGTTTGGCTTTAGGTGTTCCTCGCGAACAACCTGATTTGAAACCAAAGCAAGGCGACTCTCTTATGTTCCATAAAAATCACTATCGCCAAGACACAGAAAAGATGGTCGATGAACTTGAAGAATACGACAATATCGTAAAGGAATACAATCAGACTCGTTCCGGTGGCACTACAACAAACGACTGGTGTGACCACATTCTTGACTACTATCGTCATGCTATGGAATATCGTATTCTCGACTATCTAAAAGCTCAAGGCTACGACATAAAGCATTAATTAATCTGGCAACGTCCTGTCGATACTCTGACAATGATCGGTTATCTGGAATTATTACTGTCCGGTAAAAGTTTTATTGATAGGATAAAAAAATAGGGTTGAATCCATTTGCAGGAGTCAACCCTATTTGCTTAGTTTGTGTTCGCCCAAACCAAAAAACTAAACTATGGGCAAAGGTAGTAATTTTTTCGGACAGCCGATATACGGTCAGTTAATAAAATCACTTAATCGTGAAAAAATTCTCGAAATCAGTCGAAAATATGGCGAAGAGAGGTACGTCAAGAGCTTCGATGGCTATACTCATCTGCTTACAATGTTGTATGCTGTGATACAACGATTCGACTCATTGCGTGAGATTGAGACCTCTATGACTGCTGAGATGCGCAAATTAAAACACCTGGGCATCGAATCTGTTCCGAAGCGAAGCACGCTCTCTGATGCAAATGCCAGACGCTCAGAAAAATTCTTTGAAGAGGTCTATCGAGAGCTATATGCAGCCAAGAAGGGGCAACTTTCATCGGACAGCCGCCACAATGTAGGCAAGGAGTGGATGAAACACCTCAGAATCATCGATTCCACCACGATTACATTATTCTCCAACGCGATATTTAAAGGCGTGGGAAGACATCCGAAGACGGGCAAGAAGAAAGGCGGCATAAAGGTTCACTCCGTGATACAAGCAAATGAAGGTGTACCTTGTGATGTGCAATTCACATCAGCTGCAACACATGATTCTTTTATGCTTGCACCAAGATATTATAACCACAAGGATATAGTGGCATTAGATCGTGCATATATCAATTACGCTAAATTTGAGGAATTGACCGAGCGTGGGGTTGTCTATGTCACTAAAATGAAGAAAAATCTCAAATTTGAAGTCCTTGCCGACTACATGTATCAGGTTCCACAAGGACTTATGCAAGATCGTGAGCAAGTAGTGGTGTTTCGCAAAGATGGGATAAATCACTTAGCACGATTAATTACCTATGTGGATACCAAAAAAGCCAAATCTCCCAAGCTTGTATCACTTCTTACCAACGACTTTGATATGTCTATCGAAACCATCATCGACATATACCGACAAAGATGGCAGATAGAATTGCTATTTAAACAAATTAAGCAGAATTTCCCACTTCGATACTTCTATGGAGAGAGCGAAAACGCCATAAAGATACAGATATGGGTTACCCTCATAGCAAATCTTCTACTCTCCGTATTGCAGAGCTCAATAGAAAGACGTTGGAGTTTTTCGGGTTTAGCGACAATTGTGCGTATAGTACTCATGTATTACCTGAATCTCGAAAAATTCCTCAATAATCCGGATGCAGACGCCCGAAATTTGCTTCTTGAAGCATCAGAATCCCCACCCGTAAACACCGAAAATTAACACAGGGGGGCTTGTCTCATAAAGAAATGAGTGATGACAGGCTTTGTCACATGTTTACCGGACAGTAATATATCGTAATATGTTGATTATAGTTGGTAGGTAAGCATCAGTCTGGTTTCAAGAGAAACAGAGTTGACGTTTGGCAAATCTTTATAATTGGAGTTTCGCAAGAAATGTATTACTGATCCGGTGATATATAGCTTATTGAGTAATTTAACGTCGGCTCTAATCTCACTCACATGAAACGATGTTTGCGACTCATTGCCTTGTGCATTAAGTGTCTTATGGTCATATTCTTTCCACTCTATATCCTCCGGATAGCCTTTCCACGTGAATAGTCGATAGAATTGATGATTGGCAGTAAGATTAAGTTTGCCATTCCATAGAGAAGCATTTACGGTCGCACGTGTGCTGAAGCCACTGCCAAGGTTGTAGTTGCGTTTATAGATGTTGTAATGGTCGCTTAGTACGCCTCCGAGTAAAACGCCATTTACACCTACAAATGCATCAAGTTTATGGCGTTTGTCTGCTTTATACTGATAAATCATTCCTGCGCCGAAAGATGCAGGAGTAGATAGACGATAAGGAACTTTGGCAGACTGTTTGGATATTGTGTCAGAATCAAAATAGTCAAAAAGTTGATACATGGCAAGATTAATCATCTGTTTGTCATTGTTTATCAAGTCTTTGCTATGCAGACGTCCCATTATGTTGATTCTGCCAATTGCCGGCTGTGATGCTTGGAGGTTCAGATTAGCTCTGACAGTAAAATAATCGAATAATTTCTGACCTTCTCCTTCAAATCTGTCGCCATATTCGACGATTAATTCAGAAGCAAAGCCAACCCCTCGGTCAAAGAGGTTATCTCGATAGCTTAATGATCTTACGCCGGCAGATAATTGGATAGCTATATTCGGAATACCGAATTGACGCCCCGATGTAGAACGCTTGCGCCAAGCATCGCCGTTAATAATACGAGTCAAACCTCTCATTGGCGACACAATGAAAGCTGATGCTTCACGCCCGAATCGTTCCCAGCCCATGGTTCTGTCGTCTAAGATGAGGTCGGATGCTCGATAGGTCATTTCGCCTATGACCATTCCACCTATAGGTGTCACTATGATATCGTTAATTGAAGGATGTTCGTTCTCCATAAACAATTCCCACATGGCACTGCCTCCTAATGCGTAAAGTCCTGAATACCAATAATTGAAGCCGTTGGATCGGGCTGCATTAAAGTATAGATTGCCATGATAAGGGTGCATAAACATGTTTGTTGACCATTTGTCGTTATCCCAAACAAAGCCGTAAGTGAAATTTTCTTTTATTGAGCTTGCATTGATATATGCGAAGGGCTCTTTCATTACATAGCGGTCGAAAGCCCATACGCCAAGGTTTGTGCCGACAACTATGGCTGCTGCCTGCCATGGACGTTTTTTGCCATAGTATGCTAAATCTATTGAATCTGCTTTTTCGTATTTGGAAATCGGTTGATTATAAGATGATTGGGCATAAATGACATTGTTGCATAACGTACTAAATATAAATATTATTAATGTTGCAATATAAAACTTTTTCATTTTTTATTATTTAGCGAATATTAATTCAAATAATAAAAAACGAAAGTTATGCCAAATGTTCAGTCTTACTCAGATTTAAGAGATTAAGGATAAGAATTCATCCTCATTGACTATAGAAACACCGAGAGTATGACATTTTTCGAGTTTTGCCGGACCCATATTTTCTCCGGCAAGAACAAATGAAGTCTTCTTTGAAATGGAACCGGAATTTTTGCCACCATTGCGTTCGATAATTTCTTTGTATTCATCGCGAGAGTGGTGGGTGAATGTGCCACTGATGACTATCGTTTTTCCCTCCAAAGCATTACCTGCAGGATGTGTCTTATCTTCAGATACAGACATTTGCAATCCTGCTGATTTTAATGCTTCGATATTTGCAATGTTTATAGGATGGGCAAGATAATCGATAATAGATTGTGCCACGATAGGACCAATGTCAGAAATCTGTGTCAATTCTTCAATTGTCATCTTCTGAAGATTTTCCATTGATTTTACAGCTTGTGCAAGGCGTTTAGCTGTAGTTTCTCCAACGTTAGGAATAGAAAGGGCGTAGATGACACGTTCGAAAGGCACTTGTTTTGATTTCTCGATGCTATTTATGATTTTGGTAGCCGATTTTTCGCCAAGTCGTTCGAGACCGGCAAGTTGTGGTGCTGTGAGGGAGTAGATGTCGGCAATATTTTTTACCAATCCGGCATCATATAACAATTCAGAAGTTTCTTCGCCAATGCCGTCGATATTCATCATTTTGCGAGCGGCAAAGTGTTGTATTCTTCCTGTGATTTGAGGTTTGCAACCGAATGTGTTTGGACATATCCAAGCGGCTTCACCCTCAACCCTTACTAATGGAGTGCCACATTCCGGACAGTGGCTGACGAAGCTGACAGGCTGCGCATTTTCTTCTCGTTTTGACTTTTCGACACCTGTGATTTTAGGTATTATTTCTCCACCTTTTTCGACATATACCCAATCGCCTTCATGAATGTCTAATTGGCGAATTATATCATCATTATGGAGTGATGCTCGTTTGACAATAGTACCGGATAGTTGAACCGGTTCGAGATTAGCAACCGGAGTAATTACCCCCATGCGACCTGTCTCAAACGATACAAATTTAAGCTTTGTACAAGCATTTTCGGGGTTGAACTTGTAGGCTATAGCCCAACGAGGTGATTTTGCGGTGTAGCCGAGGTTGAGTTGTTGTCGTAGGGAGTTGACCTTTAGCACAAGACCATCGGTCGCTACAGGGAGATTCTTGCGTTCGATGTCCCAATACTCGATGTACTGCTTAATACTGTCGAGCGAGTCGAAGCGCTGAATTTCGTTGCCAATCTTAAATCCCCACTCGCGAGCTGCCATGAGGTTGTCGTAGTGGTTATCGGAAGGGAGGTTGTCGCCAAGCAGATAGTATAGACGCACATCGAGGTTGCGACGAGCCACCTCCTTAGGGTCTTGCAGTTTGAGTGTGCCTGAAGCGGCATTACGAGGGTTGGCAAAAAGTTGTTCGCCTTCAACCTCGCGTTCGATATTAAGACGTTCAAATGATTTCCATGGCATCAGAATTTCACCGCGAATTTCAAATGATTCAGGCCAATTGCCGGGTAGGAGCTGAAGAGGTATGCTTTTGATTGTCCTTACATTTGCTGTTACATCATCGCCTTTTTCACCATCACCACGAGTGACAGCTCTGACAAGTTTGCCTTTCTCATAGTGAAGCGAAATTGATGTGCCGTCGAATTTCATCTCGCCTGTGATGACAAAACTATCGTCGCCCAGCAGGTTTTTCACACGTCCATACCACTCCTCAACTTCTCCAAAAGAGTAGGTGTTGGATAGCGACATCATAGGGCGAATGTGCATCACTTGTTCAAATCCTTTGGTGAGGTCAGAACCTACGCGTTGAGTCGGAGAATTTGGATCGGCAAATTCAGGATAATTTGCTTCAAGTTGTTCCAAATCTTTCAGCATGAGGTCAAACTCCTTGTCAGAGATAGTTGGAGAGTTAAGCACATAGTAGTTGTAGTTGTGCTTATTGAGTTGCTTTCTGAGGCTGAGGATTTGGTCGAGTACGGATGTTGCCATGATGAAGAGTGTAGGGGGTGAATGAAGGGTTATTTTGCTTTTCCTTTAGGAAGAGTAGCCGCGAGGAGTATATAGCCGAGTATGCCGGCGATGAGAGAGCCTACGACAATACCAAGTTTAGCGTTATTGAGTATTGCCACAGATGCAGCGTCGCCTGTGAATGATAGGTTGGCGATGAAGAGTGACACAGTGAAACCGATACCACCAAGTAGCGACACGCCTGCTATCATCTTCCAATCGGTGCCTGCCGGCATTGAAGCAATCTTAAGTTTGACGCATAGCCAAGAGAATGAGAATATGCCCAAAAACTTACCGACAACTAAGCTGATCATGATTGTCAAGCTGACACCTTGGAATATAGATGCTATCTCTAAGTCGCCAAAGAAGATGCCTGCGTTGGCAAAAGCAAATAGTGGCACTATGATGTAGTTGACAATAGGGTGGAGTGAGTCTTCGAGGTCTTGAAGAGGTGAAATCACCTTATCGGAAGCTGATTCAATCTCCTTAAACCAGTTGACTTGTTGTTTTGTAAGGAATGTACGTTCCTTAAAATTGACAGCCATATCTTTCTTGAAATGGCTTATTTTGGCTTGGATGATGTTGATGTAATGGTTAGGGGTATGTAATGGTTTAGCCGGCACACAGAATGCGATTAGCACCCCTGCGATTGTCGGGTGAATACCTGCGTTGAGGAAGCAGAACCATATAAAAGCACCAATGCCGAGGTAGTAGATTTTACTCTTAATCTTAAAGAACGATCCGAGTAGCAACACGGCGAAAAGAGCAGCCGCAATCAGTAGCATAGTGACGTTAATCTCTGACGAGTAGAAAATAGCAATGACCAATATGCCACCGATGTCATCGACTACAGCCAATGTAGTGAGGAATACTTTTAGAGCCAACGGCACACGCTTGCCGAGCATTGCCAGCACGCCGAGTGAGAATGCGATGTCAGTAGCCATAGGGATAGCCGCACCATTGATATAGTCGGAGCCATGTCCAAGTGCAAAGAACAGACCCACAGGGAGGAGCATGCCACCGATAGCGGCAACAATCGGAAGAATGGCTTGACGGAATGATGACAATTCGCCGACCAAGATTTCACGCTTGATTTCAAGACCTACATTGAGGAAGAAAATAGCCATCAGCGCATCGTTGATAAACTGCATTATGGTCATCGGGTGTCCATGGTGGCTGAATAGATTGAACTTGCCGATCTGTAGGGCTATCTCATTGTTCCATAGACTATTATAAATCTCGGCTGTGAATGGGATATTGACCACAATCATTGCCAAAATAGTGGCAGCAATCAAGATGTTACCACCATTGGTGTAGTTGCGGATAGTTTTTCGTGCTGTGAAAAGTACTTTTTCCATGTGAATGTCGTAGAATGCTACTAAATTCGATTTATACTCTTGGTTATAACAGATTTGTCTGCAAAGGGTTTGTTTAGTCGAGCTTCAAGACTGCGAGGAACGCTTTCTGAGGCACTTCGACAGAACCGATTTGTTTCATACGTTTCTTTCCTTGCTTCTGCTTTTCGAGAAGTTTGCGCTTACGGGAGATGTCACCACCGTAGCACTTCGCTGTCACGTCCTTACGAACAGCTTTAATCGTTTCGCGTGCAATGATTTTTGCACCGATAGCGGCTTGCACTGCAATGTCAAACTGTTGGCGAGGAATTAATTCTTTTAGCTTTTCACACATTCTGCGTCCGAATCGCACAGAGTTGTCGAAGTGAGTAAGCGTAGAAAGTGCATCGACGCTTTCTCCATTGAGAAGGATGTCGAGCTTTATGAGCTTTGATTCGCGGAAATCGTGTAGGTGATAGTCAAAAGAAGCGTAACCTTTTGAAATGCTTTTCAATTTATCGTAAAAGTCAATTACGATTTCGCCGAGAGGCATGTCGAAAATCATTTCCATGCGATTGCCTGAGATGTACTCTTGTTTTACAAGTTCGCCACGTTTTCCCAAACAAAGAGTCATGATAGGTCCGATATAGTCTGCTTGTGTGATGACAGATGCACGAATATATGGTTCTTCGATATGATCGATAAGAGTGAGGTCGGGCAGACCTGAAGGGTTGTGCACTTCCGACATGTTGCCCTTCTTGTCATAGACTTTGTAGGATACGTTAGGCACAGTGGTAATTACTTCCATATCAAATTCGCGACTCAGACGCTCTTGAACAATTTCCATGTGAAGCAACCCAAGGAAGCCACAACGGAAGCCAAATCCGAGTGCTGCTGATGATTCTGGTTGGAAGGTGAGAGATGCGTCGTTGAGCTGGAGTTTTTCGAGCGATGCACGAAGATTTTCGTAGTCTTCAGTCTCAATAGGGTAAACACCTGCAAAGACCATCGGCTTAACTTCTTCAAAACCTTCAATGGCTTTATCGCAAGGTTTTGCCACATGGGTGATTGTATCGCCCACTTTTACCTCTTTAGATGTTTTGATACCGGAGATGATATAACCAACGTTGCCTGCTGAAAGTTCCTTGCGAGGAGACATGTCAAGCTTCAAAACGCCTATTTCATCGGCATGGTATTCTTTTGATGTGGCAACAAATTTTACAAAGTCGTCGGTTTTGATTGTGCCGTTGACGATTTTGAAATATGCTATGATGCCTCGGAAAGGGTTGAACACAGAGTCAAAGATAAGAGCTTGTAGTGGAGCTTCCGGGTCGCCTTTAGGAGCCGGTACGCGATCGATAATGGCACTTAAGATTTCTTCAACTCCCATGCCTGTTTTGCCACTTGCTCGGATGATGTCGCTGTAGTCGCATCCGAGGAGATCGACTATTTGGTCTTCAACTTCTTCCGGCTTTGCACTATCAAGGTCGCACTTGTTGACGATTGGGATAATCTCAAGGTTATTCTCGATCGCCATGTATAGGTTGGAAATGGTCTGAGCCTGGATGCCCTGCGAACCATCGACAATCAGCAATGCTCCCTCGCATGCAGCGATAGAGCGTGACACTTCGTATGAGAAATCGACGTGTCCCGGAGTGTCAATGAGGTTGAGGATATATTTTTCTCCATTGCGTTCATACTCCATTTGAATAGCGTGGCTCTTAATTGTGATGCCACGTTCCTTTTCGAGTTCCATGTCGTCAAGCACTTGGGCTTCCATATCTTTTGAAGATACAGTGTTTGTAAACTCAAGTAAACGATCGGCAAGCGTACTCTTACCGTGGTCAATATGTGCTATAATGCAAAAATTGCGAATATTTTTCATCTGTAGTTATTAATTGCTGTATTAGACTACAAAGATACTACAAAAATAAAAAATCCGCAAAAACACAAATCATCTTTATCGATTTTTATTGTTGAATTTTGAGCGAATCATTCTAAACATACACTCCTCTGTCGCTCGATATGGTTATATTGGGTGGCAGAGGAGTGCGCAACATATATATGTCAGCCAGTAGATGTGTGTTTTATATAGCAATCTAACTATATAAATAAGCGTTTAAGTCAGATTTTGTCAGGGTCCTGCATTTGTTTATTGCTGTTTGGACCTAATATGTAATTATTCGCAAATATACTTGAGTAGTACTGCCTGAATATTGCGTATGTGTGTTAATAAAACTTAATAACAAAATAACATCAGACAAGTTTTGAGATTAAAATTAAAAAGAACGATGCTTATAGAGAAAACAGAGGTTGCTATAAGCATCGTTGGAGCAATTAAGAAAATTGCTATATATAGTGGAGGATTAGAAGTTGTAGTCGTGCCATGTGCCACGAATTTGACGGAGTGAATAGCAACCGAATGTACGGAAATCAGTTAATGAGTAGTTGCCACTTAGATTGATGAATGACAACATGCTGTCATTGCTGACGTCGAGTGTGAGCAATTGATTGTTGGAAACATCGAGACGTTGCAAAAATGATTGATTGCTCAAATCAAGATAGTTTAAGTCATTCCATTCCAAGTCAATGAATGCTAAATTAGGGCAACCGTTAACGTTAAATGTCGTCAAGTCGTTGTATGGAGCATCGATGTCCGACAAGTTTCTGCAGTCATTGATAACCAATTGGCTCATGTGGTTGCTACTACATAGGACAGTCTGAAGGTTTTCAAATCCTTGAATGTAGAGTTTGCCGATTTTGTTTGAGTCGATGTTTATGTTTTCGAGCTTGTTGAGACCGGTGAGAGTGATACTTGTCAGATCATTGTAACCCAGATATAGATTTCTGAGGTTGCTACATCCTGCCAGTTCGATGTTCTCAAGATGATTGTTGGCGCAATTGAGAGTCTTTAAATTAAGAGCATTGCTGACATTGATATCGACTAACACGTTGCTTGCGACATTCAGTTGGCTCAAAAGAGGTATGCCGTCGAGATTAATGCTTGGCAACTGATTGCGATTTAGTTTTAAAATTTGAATGTTGGGGCAATTGCTGACGGAGAATTTGCTGATGCGATTTCTTCCGGCATTGATTTCCATGATAGCCGGATTGTTGGCTAATGAAAGCGATGTGATTTTGTTTTTGGAAATATCGATTTTTTGTAAATTTTTGAAGCCGGATAAATTCAAGGTGCCGGCAAGTTTTTTATTGCTCCAATGAATTTCAGTGATATTTCCGTTTTCAATTTTCACGCCCTCCCATGTAGCAGGGTTATTGATGTTGCTGATTTTGAGAGCTTCTGCATTAGTCGAAGCTTCAACTGCCGGTTGATTAAGAAAAACCTGGAGTGACTTCAACTCATCTTTAGAGATTCGTTGAGCTTGTGAACATATTGCTGCACAAAACATAAAAGTCAATAATGTGAATAGTGTCTTTTTCATAGCAAAATAATTGTAAAGTTTAATTAAAAATGTGTTATGTCATTATAACATCATAGTTTGATTAAAGTTTATGATTCTAAGTAAAGAAAACATCTAAAAATTCAAAAATCACTACAAAGCAAATTGCAGAAGTTTCTGAATACTATTATGCCGGAATTGGCAATGCGGATTGAAAGGCGAGATAGTGAAATAAAATCGTATTAAGAAGAGTGGGAGAGGATTGGCGTAGAAAAGGGAATAAAAAAAGCCGATCTAATCAAAAAGAAAAGATCGGCAAATTCTGTAATTGAAAGTGTCCGAGATGAGAGTCGAACTCACACGGCCGCACGGCCACTACCCCCTCAAAGTAGCGTGTCTACCAATTCCACCACCCGGACTTGAATCTGCTTAGCAGCTCTTTGAGCGAAAAACGGGGCTCGAACCCGCGACCCCGACCTTGGCAAGGTCGTGCTCTACCAACTGAGCTATTTTCGCATTTATTTGGTTTTAATCTGCTGCTTAGCAATTCAATTTATTTCAATGTTCTAACTTTGAGCGAAAAACGGGGCTCGAACCCGCGACCCCGACCTTGGCAAGGTCGTGCTCTACCAACTGAGCTATTTTCGCATATTTTAATGTCCTTTTGCCTTTCAGATTATAGTCGTTTTCTGAATTGCAGTGCAAAGGTACGACTAATTTCTGATACGTGCAAATTTTTCAGCATATTTTTTTAAATAAATTTTATCGTATTTTTTTAAGTTGTTGATTATCAGTATAAATAAATTTATGTCTAAAAATATTATTGTTCTAATTGCGTTAGAAAATAGGGTAAAAATAAAAAAATCTCGACTGATGCCGAGATTCTATTTTTTTGATTGATTACTTCTTTGGTTGCCAAATCCATGCTCCGGGAAATTCTTGTTGAAACTCCGGATTGGAGATTATTTTTGCCATTTCGTCTCGTTTACCACAGTCGGTATAAACTCTGCTCATTTTTCCGACGGTTATTATGCGTAGCTCTTTTTCGGTGTCAGCCTGTCGGATAAATTTTTCTGCCTCTTCAATTGAGCGCACTGTTGCGACAACAGCATAACATTCAGGAGCAACAGTCTCAACGACTTTTTCTGCCATTTCAACAGGTTGTGGAGCGATGGTGTCTTCAACAACAGTTTTTTGTAATTCTTCGGTTGGCTGAATTATGGTCTTTTTGATTGGAACGATTGACGCAAATTCTTGGTTTTGATTTTGACCGAGAGGAACTGACAATGAAATTGCCGCGAAGAACACTACGATAAACATTGCTGCGTAACGAGCAAATTGTTTGTTGATAGGGATATAGTAGTTTTTGTCGCTTCTTCGGGTGACGACCGTAGCTTGTTGATTGACCGACGGACTGTTTTCATTGTCGATTTCAGCCAAAGTCTTCATCTTGAATTGGAGTAGTCCGTAATGTGAGTTGTATTGAACATCTGATTTAAACGGTTCAAAATCAAGGTTTGCTTCCTTTCCATAATGGATAATACCCAATTTGCCTACTGAATACTCCTTCTCGTGCTCAAGGTGAGTGCGAATTTTTTCGATTTCTTGAAGCAACAAACGATTGGCTGCTTCAAAAGAAATACGATTTTTGCGAGCTATAGAATTTGCAAGCAGTCCATCATTATTATTGATGGATGCGTTGAAATATATCTCACGCTTTGGGGGAGTGATAATTCCCCATTCGTTGTTGATATGTGCCGCCTTGTACGAAGCAATGAATGCTCCGATTGTCGGTAGAATGACGCAATCGTGACGACGCAACAAGAATTCGATATGTTGAGATATATTAGTCAATTCTTAAACTTTAATTTAGGAAATTCGGTACAAAGTTAAGCAGAAAATAGTTTAGTTGCAAATCAAAAATTAAATCTTATCGGCAGAATTTATGGAAATAATTGTTGAATCAATTGAGCATCAGCATTATACTCAATTGCAAGTTTTTTGTCGATTTCTGCTTCTTCGTTTCGATAGCGTAATTTGTGGAGGTAGGCTCGGATCAGATAAAGGTCGCCATATCGATTGTCGATTTTCAGCCCCTCTCTCACGTCGTCGTCGGCAGCAGGGAGGTTGTTTGTCTTTACATATAGCAATGCGCGAGTGAAATAATTTTCAGCTCGATGTTCTTTGTCGATAAGTTGGGTGATATATTCGATAGCGGTAGGGTAGTCGCCTGAATAGTCAGCCCATATTGTCATGCCGAGCAGACCTTCAGTTGTCGATGCATCGTTTTTGAGAATAGTTTCGAAGTCTGCTTTTGCTACGTCAAGTTCGCCTTTCGCCAACGCGATCAGTCCATGCTTGTTGCGACATTCGATGTCGTTAGGGTCTATTTTAATGCCGTCGGCAAGGTCCTCGTATGCTTCGTCTGTCATGCCGGCGTCGATGTAGGCATTCGCACGATGTTTTTTCAGGATTAGTGAATTGGGAGTCATGGCAAGTCCGATGTTGTAGCTCTCGATTGCTTCGTCGAGTTTGCCTTGCGAATGTTGCACATATCCCAAATTTGACAAGAGCATTGAGTTGAGTATATTTCCCGGCTCAAGTCTCAGAGCCTCCTTAAGTGTGCGTTCGGCATCCTCCCAACGTTGTCGGGTGATGTAGATGTCGGCAGAATCGACGCGCTCATAGTAATCTTTAGCCGATACCGACATGGCTGAAAGACATAATATAATGAGTAAAAGATTGCGAATCATGAGTTAGACTTTATTTTGAACGCAAAAGTACAAAAAAAATCGGTTACACCCATCACTCCCTATGTTAACATACCCTAACGCCTCTAAAAACATCTTCTGACGACTTTTTTGGTTGCTTTTTCAAATTAGTTGCTCTTTGAGAATAATAAAATGAAAAATTGTGTTAAATTTGCAAAATAAATGTATTGATACATCAGTTGTCGTCGGAGTTAGATTTTTACCGCATACTGAGGTGTCAACTTGTCAAATTAGAAATAAATTTATGGCATTTTTAGAAGATTATACATTGCTTGATGAGTTAGGACAGGGTGGTTACGCGACAGTCTATAAGGTGCGCCACAACCATTTGGGCTACATACGCGCCATACGCGTTCTGAATGCCACCATAGCTCATGGCGAGCAGGATGATGCTTATAAGAAGTTTTTGGATGAGTGTCGTGTGTTGTTGCGACTTGGCAATGGCAGTCATCCTAACATAGTTCATATCTATCAACCTCTACTTAAAGCTCAAAAAGCGATTGTGGAGATGGACTATATTGACGGTATGGACTTGTATCATTATCTGAAGAGTCAAAATGGTTTTGTGCCGACCAAGGAAGTGTTGCGACTTCTGAGCGAAATCAGCAGTGCATTGGCTTATTGCCACGAAGATATTTACGAATATTGCATGGATCGTGATGAGGATAATCTCCTTGATGATCCGAACGACGGCACTAAAATACTGCTTGACGCCACCACACGCCAAAGGCTTATCGACAAATATCGCGTCATCCACAATGACATTCATTCCGGCAATATCATGCGACGTCGCAAAGGAGGTTTTGTCTTGTTGGACTTTGGTCTTTCGATAGAGGGAGGCAATGTGGTTCGCAGCAGTGTGCGCAGAGGTGGTGCACCGGAATTTAAGGCGCCTGAAAAATGGGTGGACGGCTCTAAATTATCTCCGCAGTCTGACATCTACAGTTTAGGTGTAGTGCTCTTCGAATACCTTGCCGGCAGAGTGCCATTCCCGTTTGACAAGAAAAATTCCAATACTATAAAGGCAGAATACGAGCTCAGTTTGGCACATCAAGACCAAATGCCACCGTCAATCTTCGCTCTTCGCAAGACGGCTTTCGAGAAGGCGCATCCCGGAGAGGACTATAAAAAGGATTATCCCGACTGGCTTGAAGAGGTCATCATGCGTTGCCTTGCGAAATCGCCTGCCGAGCGTTTCAAGGATGGCAAAGAGTTGCACGACTATGTAGAAAATTGCATCAACAATGAGTCTATTATTATCAAGACGCAATCTTTAGTTCGTGTGGAGACTGCTATTCCTAAAGCAATGTATGAAGAATCCACCAAAAATATTAGTGATAAAAAAGTTGTCATTGAGGAAAAGGGTTCGATACGCACTATAATAATAAACGGCGTTTCGTTTGATATGGTTGCAGTTGAAGGTGGCACGTTTACTATGGGTGCGACAACTGAGCAAAGAGGTGGTTGGCTTGGATTCTTTGATTATGATTCTGATGAGACGCCAGTACATCAGGTTACTCTTAGTGACTTTATGATAGGCAAGACTGAGGTGACGCAGGAATTGTGGCAAGCTGTGATGGGCAATAATCCGTCTTATTATAGCGGGAACGACTTGCCGGTGGAGCAGGTGTCATGGAATGATTGCCAGGAGTTTATAAAGAAGCTAAATTCCCTTACGGGCTTGAATTTCCGACTTCCGACCGAAGCCGAATGGGAATATGCCGCACGAGGAGGCAACAAGAGCAAAGGCTATAAATACTCAGGAAGTAACGATATTAGAAGTATAGCATGGTGTATAGAAACGGCAGAAGAAGAATGGACAAAACCAGTAGCAACTAAAGCTCCAAATGAGTTAGGACTCTATGATATGAGTGGTAATGTTTGGGAGTGGTGTAGCGATTGGTATGGCGATTACAGCAGTGGCTTGCAGACCAACCCTAAAGGTCTATCATCAGGCTCTTCTCGCGTGTGTCGTGGTGGCGGTTGGTTCAATAATAAGAGAGACTGCCGAGTGTCGTATCGTAATCATTGTTCCCCTGACTTTAAAACAAACGGTATTGGTTTGCGCCTTGCCCTATAGGTTACGTGGCATCCACTTCATATCCTAAGCTCAAGCAAGGAAAATTCAGAGCATGGCTGAGATTCTCAGCCAAGGGCGTGCGGAGCCGCCCAAGGCAAGAATCAAAGCGCATGCGATGCAAAGCAAAAAATAACGAGGGCGACCCGAAACGGTCGCCCTCGTCGTATGATATTAGGGAAGTTTTATTCGCTAATGTGTTTATGGTCACTTCACTGCGTGTACGGCTGAGAGTATCACTTCGCTGACAGTAGGGTGTCCGAAGATGATGTCGTGCATTTGGTGGAGTGTAGTGCCACGAGTCATGAGGTCGCCGGCTTGCTGAGCGAGGTCGGCAGCTTGTACGCCCATGATGTGAGCACCGATGAGTCGTCCGTCTTCAGCGTTGAAGATGAGCTTGCAGAGGCCGTCAGGTTCGCCGAGGGCGAGAGCCTTACCGTTGGCACGGAAGAATGATTGTCCTGTGCGGATGGCGATACCCGCTGCTTTGCATTGCTCTTCTGTCATACCGACCATGCCACACTCAGGCTGAGTGAACACGGCTGATGGCACGATGCTGAAGTCGATTTCGTCGGCTTTGCCTTCGATAGCGTTGAGGGCACGAATGCCTTGGAAAGTCGCTACGTGGGCAAGCATGAGGCGTGCGTTGACGTCGCCGATAGCGTAGATGCCTTCGACGTTGGTGCGCATGTTGTCATCGACTACGATGCCACGAGGTGAGAATTCGACGCCTGCTGCTTCGAGGTTGAGACCGTCGATGCGAGGAGCACGGCCCACAGCCATGAGGATGTCGGTAGTGATGACTTCTGCTGTCTTGCCTTTAGACTCGTAAGTAGTGACGATTTCGCCTTGCTCGTTTTTCTCAATCTTCTGCACTGCAGCTGATGTGAGGATGTCGATACCGCGTTTTGAAAGGTTCTGTTTGAGGCGTTTAGCGATGTCGGAGTCAAACGGAGGTAGGATTTGTTTCATGAATTCAACGACAGTCACTTTTGTGCCCATAGCGTTGAAGATAGAAGCAAATTCCATGCCGATGACGCCACCGCCCACGATGCAGAGGCTTTCAGGGATGCGGTCGATGTTGAGAAGGTCGGTAGAGTTCATGACGCAGTCGAGGTCTGCTCCCGGGATAGGGAGGGAACGAGAGGTGCTACCTGTAGCGATGATGATGTTGTCGGCAGTGTATTCTTCACCGTTAGCGACGATGGTCTTGGCGTCTTTGAAGGAAGCGTAAGCCTCTACGACGTTGACCTTAGCTGCTTTCATCAGCGAAGCGATACCTTCACGAAGTGTAGCGATGACTTCGTTTTTGCGAGCCATGACCTTGCCGAAGTCGAAAGTGAATTGGAAATCGTCGATACCAAACTTGTCGGCTTCTTTGAATTGTGTGAGCACTTCTGCGTTCTTGCAGAGGCACTTTGTCGGGATACAACCTTCGTTGAGGCAGGTACCACCGAGGTGAGCGCCTTCGAAGAGCGTAACGCTCATGCCACGTTTAGCAGCATCCAAGGCGGTCTCATAACCGCCCGGACCTGCACCTATTATAATAAGGTTACTGTGCATTTGCTTTGAGTGTTTTGTAGTTGAGGATAGGGTTCTTAGCTGCACCGGTTTCGTCGAGTTTACGTACCAATGTTGTCAATGGAGCATTCTTAACGTCGTCCGGAGTCTCGCGAGCTTCCTTAGCTACTTTGTGCATTACTTCGATGAATTCGTCGAGAGTTTCGAGTGATTCGGTTTCGGTAGGCTCGATCATCATTGACTCGTGGAAAAGGAGTGGGAAGTAGATGGTAGGAGCGTGGAAACCGTAGTCGAGAAGACGTTTAGCGATGTTGAGCGTAGTCACGCCTGTGCTCTTGTCCTTAAGACCGTCGAATACCATTTCGTGCTTGCAAACGCCGTCGATAGGGAGGAGGTAGTCGTCTTTGAGACACTCCTTGATGTAGTTGGCGTTGAGAGTAGCCATTGGACCAACGTTCTTGAGGTTTTCCTTACCGAGGGTGAGGATATATGCGTAAGCGCGAAGCATCACGCCGAAGTTGCCGAAGAATGTAGAGACTGATCCGAGGCTTTCTTTACCGCAGTCAATATAGAATTTGCCTTCGTCGTTCTTCTTAACGCGTGGGTTAGGGAGGAAGTCAACAAGCTTTTCAGCCACACCGACAGGACCTGAACCCGGACCGCCACCACCGTGAGGTGTTGAGAATGTCTTGTGGATATTGATGTGCATGATGTCGAAGCCCATGTCACCAGGACGCACTTTACCGAGGAGTGGGTTGAGGTTTGCACCATCGTAGTAGAGCAGACCGCCTGCTTCGTGCACGAGTTTAGCGATTTCCATGATTTCCACTTCAAACATACCGAGCGTGTTAGGGTTGGTCATCATGATGCCGGCGATAGTGTCGTCAAGCAATGGCTTGAGATCTTCAACATCGACTGAACCGTTTGGCTTTGACTTCACTTCCACCACTTGGAGACCTGCCACCATAGCCGATGCAGGGTTGGTGCCGTGAGCACTGTTAGGGATGATGACCTTAGTGCGCTTGAAGTCGCCACGTGACTCGTGGTATTGACGCATCACCATAAGACCGGTCAACTCGCCGTGAGCACCTGCGTAAGGGTTGAGAGTAAACTCTGCGAAGCCTGCGATGTTAGATAGAGCTACTTGAAGATTGTAGTAGAGTTCCAACGCACCCTGAATAGAGTCTTCGCTCTGGAGAGGGTGGATATTGTTGAATTGTGGCATAGCTGACACTTCTTCGTTGATCTTAGGGTTGTACTTCATAGTACAAGAGCCGAGAGGGTAGAAGCCTGTATCGACGCCGAAGTTTTTAGTTGAAAGGTTTGTGTAGTGGCGAACAACGTCCAACTCGCTGACTTCAGGGAGGTCGAGCTCAGCTTCACGACGGAGTTCTGCCGGGATAGAACATTCTTGGATGCCGTATTCGTTTTTAGGCAATTCGTAGCCTTTACGTCCCGGGCGTGAAAGTTCAAATATAAGTTTATCGTAGTATTTCATGTCTTATTCCTCCGTCATTAAAGTGATTAAACGATCGATTTCAGCTTTAGTGCGCTTTTCAGTCACAGCGAATGCTACCAAGCCATTGCCAAGGTCGAGACCGCCCATGATGCCGTTTTCTTCGAGCTTCTTGTTGACAGCCTTGATGTCGAGAGATGTCTTAACGACAAACTCTTTGAGGAATGGTTTGCCCGGGAATGCCGGTTCAAACTTGCCTGTAGCCAAAAGAGCGTTGTAGAGGTAGTGAGCGCCGTCAGCAGAGAGACGGTTGACTTCCTTCATACCTTCCTTGCCCATCAATGCCATATAGATAGTGGCATAGAGAGCCATCAATGATTGGTTTGAGCAGATGTTTGAAGTAGCTTTTTCGCGACGGATGTGTTGCTCGCGAGCTTGGAGGGTGAGCACGAATGCACGCTTGCCGTCGGCATCAGTTGTCGCACCGACTACGCGACCCGGCATCTTGCGGAGAGTCGCTTGTGAGCAAGACATATAGCCAAGGTATGGACCACCGAAGCAGAGAGGCATACCGAGAGATTGACCGTCACCGCAAGCGATGTCAGCGCCCCATTCTTTTGGAGTGCGGAGCACAGCCAACGCAGAAGGGTCGGCATTGATAGCAAGCATACCCTTTGCAGCGTGGATAGCATCGGCATAACCTGTGTAGTCTTCTACGATACCATATTTATTAGGAGTAGCGACGATAACGCCTGCCACGTCGCCTGCTTCGAGTTCAGCCTTGATAGCGTCGAAATCGCTTACGCCGTCTTTTTCAGGAGCCACTGTGAGGTCGATGCCACGGAATTTAGCGTAAGTCTTAACAACGTTGATCACTCTGTCGGCTACTGTGCCTGAGATAACGACACGATTTTTCTTCTTTGCAGAAGCGACCATCATGAACATCGCTTCAGCTGTTGCAGTTGCACCGTCATACATAGAAGCGTTGGTACATTCCATGCCGTTTAGCTCTGAGATCATGCTCTGATATTCGAAGATATATTGGAGCGTACCTTGAGAGATTTCTGGCTGATATGGAGTGTAGGCTGTGTAAAACTCGCTACGAGAGAGTAGGTGAGCGATTACAGATGGTGAGTAGTGATCGTATGCACCACCGCCGGCAAAGATTGTGAGTTGGCGGTTCTTATCGCCGAGTTCTTTGAAATATTTGCGGATTTCAATTTCTGACATAGCCGAAGGGATGTTATAGTCACCCTTAAGCTTCACTTCTTCAGGAACTTCCGCATAGAGGTCGTCGATGCTTTTCACGCCGATACGATCAAGCATGAAGCGAATATCCTCTTCTGTATGTGGAATAAATTTGTTGCTCATAGTTTTTTGATTGCTTTTTTAAACTAATATAGGTCTTATAGGGCTTATGCCTATAAGACCCATATTTAATAAGTCGTTAGTGATTATTCTTCGCAGATTTTAGCGTAAGCTTCTGCATCGAGAAGGTTGTCAAGTTCAGCTGCATCAGTGAATTTAACCTTCATAATCCAGTTTTCGTATGCGTCTTCGTTAACGAGTTCAGGAGCATCTTCAAGAGCTTCGTTGATTTCAACAACTTCACCGCTGATAGGAGAAATCAAGTCGCTTGCTGCTTTTACTGATTCTACAGCGCCGAATTCTTCGCCTTGAGTCACTTCGTCACCAACTTCAGGCATATCAACATATACGATATTGCCAAGTGCGTGTTGTGCATAATCAGAGATACCTACAAATGCGAATTCACCTTCGATTTTCACCCATTCGTGAGAATCTGCGTAACGAACGTCGTTCAATACTTTGCTCATAATACTATAGTTTAATTATTAGGTTTATATTATTTTTTGTAATTTTTTTCGTAGAAACGTTTTTTGACAACCACACCTGGGAATGTCTTTTTGCGGATGCGAATTTCAACAGGAGTGCCTAATTTAGCATATTCTTTCTTCACCATTGCCATTGCAACGCTCTTGCCTGTAGAAATTGAGTTGTAGCCTGTTGTTACTTCACCGATCACTTCGCCGTTGACTTCCACAGGATAGCCTTGACGAGGAACAGCCTTGCCTTCAAGCTCTACGCCGACAATACGACGAGTAACACCCTCTTCTTTTTGTTTTACCAATGCTTCCTTGCCAATAAATTCAGGCTTTTCGAGGCGAGCAAACATTGAGAGGCTTGCTTCGATAGGAGTGATGTCGGCAGTCAATTCATGACCATAAAGAGGAAGACCTACTTCAAAACGAAGTGTGTCGCGGCATCCAAGACCACAAGGTGCAACACCTTCTTTCATCAACATATCCCAAATTTTGCGTGTGAAGTCGTGGCTGCCATATACTTCGAAGCCGTCTTCACCTGTGTAGCCTGTACGGCTGATGATTACTTCTTCACCGTCGATAGCGAATGTCTTGAAATTATAGAATGGAATTTCGTTCAAAGGAAGGTTGAGAAGCTTAATCAATGTAGCTTCTGCTTCAGGACCTTGAACAGCTACTTCACCATAATATTCGCTTTGGTTTTCACATTTAACATCGTAGCCTTCTGCATTCTTTTGAATCCATGCAAAGTCTTTATCGATGTTTGATGCGTTGATTACAAGGAAGTATTCTTCTTCGTTAACTTTATATACCAATAGGTCATCAACTACACCACCATTTTCATAGCACATCATGCCGTAGAAAATTTGTCCGTCAGGAGCGCCTGTTACATCGTTGCAGAAGATGTGGCTTACATATTTATATGCGTCTTTGCCTGAAATTCTGACTTCGCCCATGTGGCTGACATCAAAAACACCAACTTTATTACGAACAGCGTTATGCTCGTCGATAATTGTTGAATACTGAATAGGCATATCAAAACCACCAAATGGAGACATCAATGCTCCTAATGCTACGTGGCGGTCATGAAGACAGGTTTTAATAAGATTTTCTTCCATTTTATTTAATGTATAATGTTATTGTTTGTCTGAAATAAAGAATGTTGCAGTCATTGATAGAATCATTTGACCGACAAAGATTCGTTATTGTCGAAATTTTGCCGTAAAGATAGATAAAAGTTTGCACAGTGCCAAAAAATAAAGGATGTAATTTGCGATATTTTTTATAATAATGTAATATGATGCCATGGAAATGTCTTTTACTATAGATATAATATATGTGATACTCTTTACTTCCGGATAGTAGCAACTACATATATTTAGGTCATAGATTATTTGATTTATTATGATTTAACACAATTTATGAGCGATAATTTGGATGTTTGACTTATTTTTGCGAATATTGCAGAAAAATTAAATAATAGGATGTTATGAAAAAAATATTATCGATTTTTGCTATTGCATCAGTAATGATGGGTTGCAATAATACTAAGTATGAATTTAATGCAGAATTTCCTGATAAATTTGATGGCAAGACAGCTGTTTTGGCACATTATGATGATTCGATTGCATTAGACAGTGCAGTAATCAAAGAAGGAAAAGTATTATTTGTCGGCGAAAGTAAATCCCCTCGATTGGCGCAGATTATGATTGACGGGAAAACACGTGCATACGCTGTCCTTGAGCCGGGAAAAATATTTTTGTCGGATTCGACTTATTTGGCTGTAGGCACTCCTGCAAACGAAGAGTTCAAACGTGCAAATTCACGACTTGACTCTGTCGAAAATCTTGATGATATGAAACTTTATGTCAATTGTCTAAAGGAAAATTATGACAGGTATAAAGAAGAGGCGACAGGTGTCTATTTTGCAACAGAATATGTGCGTTTCAGTGAGTTGCCACAGATTGACAGTATGCTTTCTGTTGCTCCTCAGCATATAAAGGAATCAAAAAGAGTGAATAGATATCGCAATTCTGCGATTTTGCGTTCAGCAACAATGCCGGGTAAGCAATTTGTGGATTTCTCTGCCGTACAACCTAATGGAGTGGAATCTAAATTAAGCGATTTTGCCGGTAAAGGAAATTATGTGTTGGTCGATTTCTGGGCATCATGGTGTCCGTATTGCATTAAGGAGTTTCCTGCATTGAAAGAGATGTATGATAAGTTTGCTGATAAGGGTTTCAAAATACTTGGCGTCGCTGTTCGTGATAAAGCAGAGGACACAAAAGCTTCAGTTGATAAATACGAACTCAAATGGGATATAATGTATAATGCAGAGCGCATACCTTATAATATATATGGGTTCACAGGTATTCCACACTTGATGCTTATCGGTCCTGACGGTAAGATAATATCACGTGGTGAATCTCCTTCTCAGATTTCAGCATATCTTGAGCAAGTATATGGTTCGGAAGAATAATCAAGGTAAATAAAAGTTATTAAAAGGGTCTTTTTATCAAAAAAGGCTCTTTTTTTAATAAAAAATGTATTAATTGAGTCGATTATAAAATTTTTGTGTTATCTTTGTGAAAATCTTACTCTCTTTTAAACTTTAGAGCGTAAGACTGATAATAGAATAAACCAAAGACTGCCGTAAATAATATGACAGACATACATGATTTCAGTGACATATGTCCGTATGACGACTCGGTGTTTCATGAGAAGATGTCGGCCTTGGTGAAGGAGCCGATGTTTCAGCATGCCATCAGTTATGTGATGCCTAAGGAGGCTATCCCGGGATTAATCGACGACTTGTTGAAGATTGATAATAAGTATGATTTTCAGCACCTAATAATGTATCCTTTCCTTGAGATGCTTGCCAAGAAGACTACTTCGGGCATTACAATAGGGGGTACGAAGTATTATAATTCGGCTTTGAATTATGTGTTTATTACCAATCACCGCGACATCGTGCTCGATGCGTCGTTTATGAATCTGGCGTTTTTGCGTCGAGGCATGCCGACCACTGAGATTGCTATCGGCAATAATCTGCTTGTGTTTGATTGGATTGCCGACCTTGTGCGTCTGAACAAGAGTTTTATTGTCAAGCGCAATACGGGTATCCGTGAAGCGTTGCTTGCAGCTAAGCAGTTGTCGGGCTATATCCATCATGCTATTTTGGATAAGAAGCAGTCGGTGTGGATCGCGCAACGCGAGGGTAGAGCAAAGGATAGCAGTGACCACACACAAGAGGCTTTGATTAAGATGTTGGCTTTGGGTGGTCATAGCGGTACGTTTATTGACAATCTGAAGGAAGTCAATCTGTTGCCGGTGTCGATATCATACGAATATGACCCTAATGATTATCTGAAGGCAAGAGAATTCCTTTTGAAACGTCGTGACCCTAACTTTAAAAAGTCGCAACGTGACGACCTTTTCTCAATGGAAACAGGATTGCTTCAGCATAAAGGAAAAGTGCATTTCCAAATGACTCCACGTATCAATCAGAAGTTAGACCAAATAGGCGATTTCAAAGATACAAACGTGGCTGCGCATAATGTAGTGCGTATCATTGACCAAGCAATTCACCGTAGCTATGAGATTTTCGAAGTAAACTATATCGCATTCGATTTGCTGAACAAGACAAATCGTTTCGAGCGTAAATATACTTCCGAGCAAAAAGAACAATTTATAGACTATCTAAATACTCAACTTGATAAAGTTGATGTTCAGGATGTTACGACGGAAGAAAGAGACTACATGATGACATTGATGTTGACTATGTATTCCAATCCGTTGAAAAATAAACTGCACACGATTTTAGGAGAATAAAGAGCTATGCGTTTGCCTATTATTATGATGAGCATATTGTTCATCGTGAATTTTTGTGCCGATTTTATTATATGGCGTGATGTAAAGCGCTCGTTTAAAAATCGATGGCAAACAAAGGTTGTCATTGCCTTATTATTGTCGATATGGGCGTTGCTTATTATTGCTGTTCTTTCTCCTCGTCGTGATGCCGGAGCAGATTTGCAGCCGATAATGTGGATGCTCTATACATTCTTGTCGTTATTTATTCCTAAGTTGCTCTATGCATTGTTTTCTCTATTATCGCGAGTATCGTTATTCTGGAGAGCAAAGCATTTGAGCGTTTTGAAGTATATCGGAGGCGTATTGTCTATAGTCTCATTTGTGGCTATGTGGTGGGGTGCATTGGTTACTCGGAATGATATTGAGGTCACTCGTCAGACTGTCAAATTTGAGAACCTTCCAAAGTCGTTTGACGATTATAAAATCGTGCACATCAGTGATATTCATGCGGGTACATGGGGTACAGACACAGCCTTTCTCTCTAATATGGTCGATACTGTCAATGCGCTGAACCCTGATTTGGTATTGTTTACCGGCGATATAGTAAATCGTAATACGAAAGAAATTTATCCCTTTGTCAACGCATTAAGCAGATTGAAAGCGAAGCAGGGAGTCTATTCTGTGCTTGGAAATCATGACTATGGCGATTATATGGATTGGTCATCAGCGATTGAAAGAGAACGTAATAATCGAGAATTGATTGATGTGCAAAACAAAATGGGATGGCGAATGCTTAATAATGAGCATTGTTGGGTAAGAAAAGATAATGATAGCATAGCGATTATAGGTGTTGAAAATTGGGGTGAGCCTCCATTCTCTGTCTATGGCGATTTGCGAAAAGCATACTCTAATCTGAATGACGAAAACTTCAAAGTGCTTCTTACCCATAACCCGGAACATTGGAAACGTGAGGTATCGGAAATTTCAAATATAGATTTGTCTTTATCCGGACATACACATGGCATGCAGTTTGTCTTGCAATTTGGTGATTGGAAATGGTCGCCGGCTGAGTGGAAATACAAGGAGTGGGGTGGCCTTTACACAAAGGAAAATCCGGAAGGTAAAGAATTGAAATTATATGTAAATATCGGTCTCGGAGAAGTGGCGCTTCCTTTCAGACTTGGTGCTACGCCTGAGGTTACTTTGATAACTCTCAAAAAAGAAAATGCTCAATAAAGTTGTAATATCGCTTGGAAGCAATACGCCGGACTCTAATGGTAGGATGATGCAAGCCATGATGTGGCTTGAAGATAATCTCATATCATTCAAGTGCTCGGCGATATATTCGACACCGCCTCTCAGTGGAGTCGGTAGTGACTACCTGAATGCAGTAGCTGTCGGAGAAACTAAGTGTGAGCAAAATGAGTTTAATTTGATGCTCAAGGACTACGAAAAATCCTCAGGAAGAACACCTGAAGCGAAGAAAACAGGTGTCGTTCCCATAGATTTGGACATTGTCATTTTTAATGATCAAATAGTGAGACCGAAAGATTATTCTTACGACTTTTTTCAAATAGGTTATCGACAGATAGTTTCGGATTAAGAAGAATCCAAAACTGTTGATTAAATCCGGGGATTAATAGAAGTTCTCAAAAGTTTGTTGTTATTTCTTTTCGAAAATATCTCGATTGAAAGGAATTGGGGAAACGATTGTTATCTCTTTACCGCTAATCGGATGTTTGAAGTCTAAGCGATGTGCGTGAAGATACAATCTGTCATTGGCAGTGCCGTATAAAGTGTCGCCAAGTATTGGAGTGTTCAGTCCGTCGCAATGTGAAGAGTGTACACGTAATTGGTGGGTACGACCGGTGATAGGATAGAACAGAACAAAAGTCTTGCCGTTTCGGGTGTCGATAGTCTTATAATGCGTGATTGCCGGCTTGCCATATTGGTGACTCACCATTTGGCGTGGTCGATCATTTGGATTTAGTACTAATGGCAAATCAATAACTCCGGTGTTGTTGATAATCTCTCCGTCAAGGATTGCAGCATAGCATTTTTTTATTTTGTGAGATTTAAACATGGCTTGCAGTCGTTTGTGTATTTCGGAAGATCGGGCAAAGAGCAAAATCCCTGATGTAGCCATGTCAAGGCGATGAACGATATGGATTTCTTCGCCCTCAAACATCTTTTGCGCACGTTGCTGAAGAGAATCGACAGAAAGTTTGCCGGGAACAGAAAGCATCCCTTCCGGCTTATCAACGGCTATGATCCATTCGTCTTCGTATAGTATGTCTATTTTAGCATTATTCTCAGTGTTTTCCAAAGGGTTTGGCTCAACATTGAGTCCTTGTAGCATCCATTGTAAGATTGGTTCGCATTTGGCTTTGCATGAAGGGTAGAAATGACCATGATGTCGCACCTCGTCTTTAGGAGATTTGCCGACCCAAAATTCAGCCATAGCCATAGGTTGATAGCCGTTTGAATAAGCATATTGCAAAAGCTTTGGTGCAGCACATTCTCCTGCTCCCGACGGAGGAGCTCCCTGCGTAGTCGTCGAAAAAATTTCATTAAGGTTTTTGCTTTCACCATTGGCATTGAGCATAACGAAACGATCGAATACAAGTCGTTGTAATGCGATGCTTCGTTGTTGACGCTCCTCTTTCCATACTTTTATTTTGTTGTCGCTATTTGTGATGATTGCTCTAAACTTATCAATACGTTCTGCCCATGTTTTTTGCAGACGTCGTAACTGTGCTTTTTGAAACTGACTTTCTGCAATTAGAGTAGCTTCGTCATAGCCTTGTTTGCGCATGATGTCTCTTCGAACTTTCGATTCCTTCATCAATTGTTTGTAGGCATTTATTTCGTCATTTGCAGTTAGTTCGCATTGACGTATGGAATCTGCGGCGCTTAATCGCTCCGGGTTGACAAGCTCTTGGTCAATCATTTTATTGATACCGGTGATGACAGCTTCTTGTGGAGCAAAAAAACCGTCGGAGGAGAGTAAATCGCAAACTGCCGGCACAAAATATTCATGATTGTAGCGATGAGCCAAATTTCCGGAATATGCAGTCAGGTATCCAATATTGTCGTTATGCTTGACAATCAGTACGCCCATCATCTTGCCTGCCTGTAGTTCTTTGTTCCAATCCGACCTGCTATTGAGGTAGTCGGTCAAATGTTGTGAAGCAATTTTGCACAATTTGTGAGGAACGTAATTAAAAGGGTAGGTGAATAAAGAAGGCAAATCAATGCCCTCCAACTCATCGTCCGTAAATTTATGAAAACGACTGTCTGTCTGCATATTTTTCGTTTTAAGTGCAAAGTTACAACGAAACTATCATAAATCAATCTTTAAAAAAGGATAAATAAATCGTTTGGAAAGAATTTTCATAAACTGAATATATGGTGTTTTTTACTAAACTATTGCGATCAGTACATTTCTTGATGAAAATAATAAGAAAATAGTTATTTTTGTTGCTGTTGAAAATCAGCTGGTTACAATAAATTTATAAAAATCAGCAAAAAATATTGCTTAAAAATTTGCGTGATTGAAAATAAATGTCTAACTTTGCACTCGCAAAACGGAAACAAATACTGTTTAGCTGTTGACAAGCGAGTCAATAAACGAAAATTTTGGAGAGATGGCAGAGTGGTCGATTGCGGCGGTCTTGAAAACCGTTGAAGTGAGAGCTTCCGGGGGTTCGAATCCCTCTCTCTCCGCAGAAAGTGAGCTAATTAGTTGAAAAATCAACAAGTTAGCTCGCTTTTTTTATTTTGTCATAGACATACTATAGACAATAAAAATAAGACTCAGAATTAGATTGCATTTTTTTACCACACAAGAATACATGCTGATGTGTGCTATTAGTAGAGAAAGGATTACCGAAATTTTGAACCGATAAATTTTTATATTCAAAATGAAACAAGAGATAAAGCCGGAAGATAGTAGCCGTTCGCAAGCTTTTTGCTTGTGGATGACTTCGCCAATGCCTATGGTGACATTGACTAAAACTTTTGACATCACGCGCTTGGTGAAACTCAGCCGAAAAAAAGGTCTGAAATTAAATATGCTTCTCTGTTGGTGCATCGCCAAAGCAGCAACCGGAGTAAAAGAGTTCTACACGCTTCCTGAGGGTGGAAAACTATTTGTTTACGATTGTCTTGCTGTTAATGTCATAGTCAATAATGTCAAGGGAGGTATCAATTCATGTGATATACCATATATTGGTGATTTTGAACGTTTCACGATAGATTATAACGAACTGACAGAAAAAGTGAAACAATCATGCGAAAGCATTATGAGGGATGATTGTATGGTGGTCGGTACGTCGGCAATGGTGGCGACTGAAATTGATACAATTGTCAATCAATATACCGACAAATTTTCTAATCCAATGGTGATGTGGGGGAAATATCGTAAGCGCTGGTTGAAAACATTGCTTCCTATTTCATTTCAGTTTCATCATGTTCAAATGGATGGTGGGCATGCTGCACAATTTCTTGAAGCATTGCAGCAGACCATAAATGAAATTTGATTTGCTAATATTTTCCAAAATCCTCCAATGATTACACTAAAATGCAAAAATCGAAGATGAAGAAAATAGAAAATGACGAATTGAACGATTATTTGGAATGTACTTGTGGACGTTGTGATGACGGCAAATGCCAATGTCGCGATTGGGAACAAGAGTTTCCTCCTGCTGCATTGATATTTGACGATGAGCAGACGGATTGGTACGACGATTTGGATTAGCCGGATTTGTTGGCTTGATTCCTTTCTGTACGCTTTGCTATTTTGTGATTAGTGCTTTGCGTGGCGTTTCACCCGGCATAGAAATGATATAGATGCCGGGGATAACATCGTAGCGGTTGACTGTTATCCCGTTAAGAGTATAAATATTTGCATCTGATGGCAGTTGGTTTATTCGTAAATGAATAGGAGTATCGGGAGAAATTTGTTGAACAGATGAATGACCTGTTATTGATATTGGCGCAATGCCTATTACTTTGCTTTGCTGACTGTAAGTGACGATGCCGGTGACATTAATTGATTTTTTATCGACTATAGTGATGTCAAACAAATTGATGATAGGCAATTTGTAATTGTTGCTTGTTATATTCATTGTCAAAGCATCTATGTCAACGTTTTTGAGTGTGATATATTTATTGATGTATTTTTGTGGGTTGTCAACAATCTCTTTGATGTCGATAATTTCTGCATTGTAATTTTCTGAAACAATACGGTCGTTGACGTAAAGTGCCGGAGTTATGTCGTCGAGAGTCACATAATAGCCTTCAATAGAGGGTTGTATGATTGAGCCATCTGTGATTTCGTTATTTGATAGAGGAGTATAGATTAGCAGACAATTGTTGAAGTTGTCGGTATTATCGCTGACAAAGATGTGGTTGTCGGTGTGAGCGATGACTTGAAGAATGGTATTTATGCGAAATAGTCCGTTTGGATTAGGATTTAGAGTGTAGTCATTATCGGTTTGTGACTCTGCCAATTGACCGATTTCGAGGAAGTGTGCAATATCGGTTGCTTCGTTGTCAAATCGTGTGAAAGTGACAAATGATATTTCACTTTCGCGCGCATTTTTTACAGCTTTTGCCCAAACAGTACAACTTTCTTCAATCTCGATAGGAGAGATGTATTGAAGCCAAGTAGCATTATCATAGCTGTATAGCAGTTCGGCATTTTCTGTCGCAGTGGTGATAGAGAGGCTGAATGGCATGTTGAAGTTGTGATCTTCGTTCATCCATTGTGGAAGAATGAATTGTGGTGAGGCAATAGGCTCAATGACGTTTGGTGTGAAGCTGATACGTATGCCGGTGATATTGATTTTCTTCTCAGATGTAATAGAAAAGATAGTGCCCTCCTCAGGATATACTGTTGAGAGGTCGTATGGAAAAGCCACAAAATTGCCTATATGCTCATCATTTCGAGCATCGATTTCGAGATAGCGTTCGCGATTACCTTGTTGATTATTGATTGCGATGTTGCAAATCGAAGAAAACGGTTGGTCTTCGTAAAGTCGTATTTCTATTTTATGGATTTTGCCGTCTAATTGAGGCAAGGTGATGCGACCGTCGGGATAGAGTATGAGATATTTTCCACTTGATGCTTGTGCCACATTTTCAAACTTAAAGGTGCAGTCGTTTTTGACAGAACGACATTCGAGGCTCGATTTGCTTGTCGGTAGGAGTGGTTGCCAATCGTTTTCGGTGTTGGACGTAAACTCTTGAGTGATTATTTCTTCTGCATTGATGAATGTTACGGAGCCTAAAAAGAGTGATATTATGAGCGCGATGAATTTATTCATGGGAAATTGATATTAGAATTGATAGTTTGTGCAAAAGTAGTAAAAAAGTTGTAATGTAATGAGCATTAGAATAAAAAAGGAAGAAAATAACGTTAAGAATAGCATAATTATATTGTGAGAATGGGATAAAAAGATTAATTTTGCGAGTAATAAGAGAATTATATGTCAATGAAAATAAATAGAATATTTGTATTGGGATTATGCCTTATGGCAATGAGTATGGGTTTGGCAATCGAAAATCTTCCAAAGATAGAAATCGAGGGCAAGACATATTATTATTATGATGTCAAGAAAGACGATAGCCTTTACGGCATTGCTAAACAATTCGGATGGGATATGCAGACCATAATAGCTGCAAATCCTAACAGCAGTACAAATTTGAAAAAAGGGCAGAGGATATATTATCCTATTGCTGATCAAATGCAGTCGGAGAAAACCGTTACGAAAGAGCAATCTCTCGGTGAAGTGAGTCATAAAGTAAAACATGGCGAAACAGTCTATAGTATCTCAATGATGTATGGTTTGAAGCCGGAGGACATCTATGAGTTGAACCCGTCGTCGCGTTATGGCATTAAGGCAGGAGAGCAATTGGTGGTGCAAAAGGCTGTTACAATTAGCAATGATTCAGACGATGTGTCAAACGTGTATTACACAGTGCAATCGGAAGATTCATTGCTTGGTGTGGCTGAAAGCTATGATACAAGTGTAGAGGATATTCTTCGATTAAATCCCGGATTGTCGGAAAACAGTTTCAACGAGGGTGATATCGTAAAACTGCAACCAAATTCTGATAAAAATGAAACGGAAGTTCGTAATATCGAAAAGCGTCAAGTAGAACATTTTGAGCCGTATAAAATAAATAAGGGAGATACTTGGACTTCAATTTCTCAGCAGTTTAATATTACAACAGAGGAGCTTAAAGAAGCCAATGATGGCATCGTAGAGCTTAAAAAAGGTCGATATTTGTCGATCCCGGTATATGAAATTGTGGTTAGCGAAGAGAAATATGTTGTAGAAGATCCAAGAGAACAGACTATTGAAGGTCGTCAGGAACTATACGATGAAATTCACAATGTGGTAGAACTTGAAGAGCAAAACCAAAGTGTAGATCTTGGCGTTGTGCTTACTGTCGCCGATAATAAAAATCGTGAAGCCGAATTCCTTAGAGGCTTGTTGATTGCTGTTGATGATTTGAAAGAAAAAGATTATAAAATCAATCTTCATGTTTACGATGCCACATCCACAGAAACTCCAATCGACTCGATACTTAATAAGGCGGAAGTGGGAGAGTTTGATATGTTGATTACAACATACGAAAAGAATTTCCCTAAGAATGTGGCTGATTTTGGACAAGATAAAAACATCGATATCATAAATGTTTTTGATGTAAAATGTAATTTATTTAATACGCATTCTAACTTTGTTCAGCTCCTTCCTCCAACGTCGTATTTCAATGATGCTGTATTCAATTATGTGAAAGAAAATAAAGCTGATTGTAAATATGTATTTGTCGGTAAAAGCAATCCAAAGGATACTGATGCGTTGGATAATATGATTAAGGAATATTTGAAAATCAATGATATAGATTATGTCGAAGTTGAGCATATCGAGCAACTTGAAGCACTTAAATTTGTTGACGATACAGAGTATCTGATATGCCCTCAATTGACAAAAAAATCTGACATAGATATGTTTTTGTCTATGATGTCGAACATATATGAAACAAATGACCGCCTAAAATTTTCGGTGTTAGCACGTCCGAATTGGATTGTCTATGCCGATCAATTCAAAGAAAAATACAATTTGTTTAACACCTATATTCCGTCTCGATTCTATTTTGAACCGACGGATTATAATGCTGAGGAGTTTATTAAGAAGTTTGCAGAAAAGTATGGCGAACAACCGGTGAATTCAAATCCTAATTATGCTGCATTGGGCTATGATGTTGTGAGATTTTTCATTGAGAGTGAGAACTATAATAATGGTGACAGCAACAATGGTTTTATCAATTACAATGCGTTGCAAACAGACTTCCATCTATCCAGAATGAGCAATTGGAGTGGATTCTTGAATCAATGTGTATATTTGATAAACTACACACCATCAGAAACTGTAGAAAAAATAACATTAAACTAAGTTGATGACTATGAAAAACTGTCGATTTGCGATATTTGTGTTATTCATTTTATTGGGTCTTTCTCTAAAAGCGCAGACACACTATGAATCCAACATTTCAGTAGGTGCAAAAGGTGGTGTCAGCATATCAAGAACGTTTTTCAATCCTAATGTGCCACAAGGCATGAAAATAGGTGGCGTTGTAGGCTTTACATTCAGATATATTGAAGAAAAATACTTTGGATTGGTGGCAGAATTGAATTTTGAGCAAAGAGGATGGACAGAAAACTTCGAGGATGCACCTTATAGCTATAGCAGAACAATCAACTATCTGCAATTGCCGGTGCTTGCTCACATCTATTTCGGAAATGAAAAAGCAAGATTTTTTGTAAACTTGGGGCCGGAAATCGGTCTGTTTATCGGAGAATCAACGTCTGCAAACTTTGATATTCACGATTATGAGTCATTGCCTGATTTTCCTGTGCGTAACCGTAATAATACACAATTTGCATTGCCTGTGGAGCAAACAATAGATTATGGTATTTCTGCCGGATTGGGTGCGGAAGTATTTGTCAACAAGAAAAATTCGTTGACTCTCGAAGGACGTTTCTATTACGGATTAGGAAATCAACTGAAGTCGGGGAGAACAGAGCCTTTTAATGCTTCAAACTCAATGTCAATAATGGTGACTCTCGGCTATTGGTTTAGAGTGAAATAATTGTTTGCCAAATAGCCATATAGATAGCCACTGCAGGAGCGACAGCAAGTAGCGAATCGATACGGTCGAGAATACCTCCATGGCCCGGAATCATATTGCCTGAATCCTTAAGATTAAGCGTGCGTTTCATCAATGATTCGACTAAATCGCCCCATGTAGAGAACAATGTCACAATAATCGCAAGACCAATCCAAAAGATAATGTTGTTGCCAAGTTCCCACCATTCAGAACAGAACAGGCAAAAAACGCAGGCAATGATAATATTAAACCCTAATCCTCCGAAAAATCCTTCCCACGATTTCTTTGGAGAAATGCGTTCAAACAAACGATGTTTACCAAATCGGCATCCGATGATATAAGCTCCTGTGTCATTAATCCAAATGAAAGCAAACATGGCAAGTGCTAATCGCAGACTGATCTCAAGACCGCAATATAGCAATAATGACAATGAGCCTCCGATATAAACGATAGTCAAAAGAGAATAAGCTAAACTGCGTAATGGATTGTCTTCACGACTATACAACTCTGCTATAAATCTGATCAAAAACAAAGCCATCGACAGATACAATAGATTAGCATACGTGCTGGCTGCCAATGCAACAGATGTCGCAATGTCTAAACTTATCATCCATTTACGCTCACTTCTGAGTCCTTGTGTAATCTTCGTAAATTCTATTGATGCAAGAATTGCCAATAGTAGGACAAGAATGAAAAATGAAAATTCACCTCCTAAAATGCAACCAATAATAACTCCGGCGTATATAGCGCCTGAACTTGCGCGTGTAAGAAATTTTTTCATATTCCGATTGCTAATCTTAATTATGACTGCGAAGTTAACGATAATTTCTGAATTTATGCCAATTTAATGCTATTTTTTGCACATTTTCGTATTTTTGTGTAATTAGCAATGTCTCTGTAAGGCTTTCTTTCGTTTACTTCATCTCTTTTTGCTGATTGCAAATTGCCGTCAAGATCGTAATATTCAGAATTATTAAATTCTGCTTTATCTTGTTCTTGAGAGAATGCTTTTGACAATTCATATAAAAATTCATGACCACTCAATTTGCCTTTTTGGTATATTTTGGGTAAAATAGTGTCAAGCAATTTGGATATTTCTATATTTTTGCCTACCTTTGCACCGAACTTAGTCACGGACGCATTCTCCATTCCCATTGTGGTTGGAAATGGGCTGACCGACTCGGAAGTCTTACCATTGGTAAGGCTTTCGTTATTTTTAGTCACTACTACTGCAGCGAGTTTCTTTGTTCCTGAGTTCTTTTCATTGGCAATTTCAACACTATATCCATCTCCCAATTCACTTTCCACCCATACTTTTAATTCGCTCGGAGTAAAGAAGCGTTGATATGATGCAATTTTAAGATTATAATATGATTTCTCGACATTTTTTAGTAACTTTGCAAGCGAAATAGAGTTATTGGTGTTGGGGTTAGATCCGTATTCGGGTTGAGCTAATGTTCCCGCCAATAGCTCTATTTTTTACGCTTCGTATGAATGAGACACTTTTGCACCTTTGGGCTTATCGGTGGGTGTAGCGTTTGACACAACCTTTTCTTCCTCTCACTTGGTGCATTAGGCAATCCTGTATCTTTTGTTATTTCTCCAAATATAGTAGAACCTTTGAAGTTACAAACGGATAACCGTTTTCATCTGTCTCCTTAATTGTCGGCAACTTGCTGACCTTGCGATTCTGTTTGCAAATCTGTTTGCTCTGTTTGCAAACATGCTCTGCGCTTCGGCACATCTGCAATCTCTTGCCGTCATTAAGTCGATGTAAAATAGTATTAATTAAATTTTTAGGTAGTAGGGTAGGTGTTAATTTACGATTTATTACTATCTTTGCGTTATATTAGAATTAAATCAGTAATACCATGTCAAAGATTATCTCTATTGTTGTGCCATGTTACAATGAAGAAGCTGCGTTAAAATATACAATTCCTCAACTGCTTAAAATTTTTGATGACCTTGTAGGACAAGGGAAAATTTCATCAGAAAGTTTTGTGTTATGTGTTGATGATGGCAGTCGCGATAAGACTTGGGAAGAAATTGCCAAGCTTCATGAGAAAGATAATCGAGTGAAAGGTATCACGTTGGCACACAATCGAGGACATCAATATGCTTTGCTTTCGGGTTTGATGGAAGTGAAAGATAAATGTGATGCAGCAGTGTCAATTGATGCTGACCTCCAAGACGATCCGTTGGCAATAGTGCAAATGGTGGAAGAGTTCTTGAATGGCAAAGAGATTGTCTATGGAGTAAGGGCATCGCGCTCAACTGACACATGGTTTAAGCGTACAACAGCACGCTGTTTCTACAAATTCCAAGCTTCAATGGGCTTGCAGACTATCTACGACCATGCAGACTATCGATTGATGAGTAGCCGAGCTCTTGATATATTGAGTCAATATGGTGAATCAAATTTATTCCTTCGAGGCATAATACCGCAAATAGGTCTTGACACAGCAATCGTTAAATATGATCGACACGAGCGTGTGGCAGGAGAGTCAAAGTATCCGTTGAAAAAAATGCTTGCATTTTCAGTTGATGGTATTACCTCATTTTCAGCACGTCCGATGCGTATGATATTCTTCGTCGGATTGACTTTACTCTTAATCGACATCCTTGTTGCTCTCTATGTCTTGATAGCCTACTTTGGCGACACAGCCATAGCCGGTTGGCCATCAATCATGCTCAGCGTGTGGTTCTTGGGAAGCTTGATACTGATGGCAATTGGTATAGTCGGCGAATATATTGGCAAAATTTTTGTCGAAGTCAAAGCTCGCCCTCGCTTCAACATCAAATCCACTATCTGGTAAGCTACGTTGTAGCAGGTGGCAACATCACAAGCATTGCTGATGTTGAACTTGACGGCAACGTAATTGTTCATGGCAATGACATCATCGCTCCTCAAGGCTCTGCTATCTTCACAGTATCAGGTATCCGTGTTCCTGCTGAAGGTCTTGCTCCCGGCGTTTACGTCGTAGTTCTCGGCAACCAAGCTGTTAAGGTAATGGTGAAATAATCCATTAAATTCTTATAACACTTTTAATACTCTCATCGAGTTTGTTAAATATGACAAACTCGATGCTCTTTTATTAGGTTGTATTGTATTTTAACAATGTAAAAATGCTTGCAAAATCTTTAATACCAAGTGTGTTATGTCAGTGGATTGGAGTGCTATAGCCTCACATAAGAAATCTATTCAGAATGTTACATTCGCATATTGCTACCTTGAATTGTACGAAGTTGAAGAAATAGGAGTGTTTTTTTAGCAATAGATTTTGTGAATTGAAGAAAAAATATTAATATTGCACTGAGCTTGTCATTGTAACCAAGAGTAATAAGCGAACAATAGAAATAAATGGTTATAATATTAGGTGTTGTATCCATTTTAATATTTTGAGTGGATGGATGTATTGACTCATTTTAGGAGTATAGAAGAACTTACAAAAACACTCTCCCGCGAACAAAATTTGCTGGGTGAGATGTTTGAGAAACGAAAACTTATGAAGTTTCCGTTAGGAGTTGCTATAGATTTAGTTGGTGGTAATGAAGCTAGACTTAGGAAGTTGGTTGACTATGGAGTACTCGTAGAAACAGGTAATACTGTTGAGATTGAAAGTGATTACTTGAATTTCTTTGAAGAGGTGTTGAATGTCAACGAAGAAATTAGTGTGTTGAGTGTTCAGGAGTGTATTAATACTTTGAAAGAGTATATAGGTTATTATCTTCAGGAGACAAATACTAATCGAAAAGCCGGTTATCAAGATAGTGTGCGACAGTTATTGAAAAAGACAGGATTCAGGACACTGAGGAATGTTGTGGATCTGAAACGTAATATGGATAACGCTTACAAGCAGGAACCCAACTATATCATTAAAAAGAAGAAATTACAAAACTTAGATGAGAAGAGTCAAAGCATTCGCTCAATGATTCGCGAATGTGAGAAGTTAATGGATAATGAACATGCATTCTTCCTAATGGCAAACGATCCTCACATGGCAAAGACTTGTAGCGATGTGAAGCACGATTTCGTTGAGGCTTATCATGCACTGATGGAGATTGATAGACAGATAATCGTCTATATCAATCAAATTGACCAACATAATCTGCTTTATAAGAAGATACGAAAGCTCAAATATTTGCAGGACCAACTTCTCATAAAGACAGATACTAATTTGGTGCAAGTGCTGGAGGATAAGAATCCTCTATGGATGGAATCCCGACAGTATAGCAAAATTCGTCTTTCTTTGAACATGATACGAGATAACGAGCAGATAGTAAAGATGTTAAGACGAATAGCTGAGCGTAACGGCATACAGAAAATAGCACGGACAGAAGCGGAGCCTCTGACGGATGATGATTTGCAGGAACATATTCAAAGACTGAAGGAAGTAGATCCGATGGAGGTTTGGAATGCGTTCTCGGCTTCAAGCTACAATCTTTTTGATTTTATATTGAGGTATGATTATAAAACAAAGCGTAATATAGAAGACCACACCGCCCTTTTCTGTCAATTGGTCATTTTGCATCCGGATGAATGTCGGATGACCGGTAAATATGCAACTTATCAAAACATTGAATACCCTGTTATCTATGCGAAATAATACTCAAAGAATATACGAACGACTTAGCCGAGGAGAATTTCTTTCGGTGGATAGTATAGATACCTCAATTCGTCATTTGTATGAAGATATTGAGGAGAATTTTGATGACTATGCTGACTATTTCAAGGAAATAGGTCTGCAGTTGGAGTCTGGCAATGGATATTTTTATTTCTCACGTATTGGAGAAGGGAAACAATCTATTGATCAAAAACTGGATAGTTTTTCCAAATGGCTTGATTACATGGATTTTCTGAAGTGCTACAACCAGTCGTTTACTGCAGGCTATCAGTTTCGCAAGAGTCATCTGATAGAGCAAATCAGTCTGGATATTGAACTGAAGGAGAAAGCCGGTCATCTATTTAAGAAATATGCTGTAGGTTCCAATTTAGAGATAGTGAACAAACTGATTCAGGAAATGCAGAGTATGGGCTTTGCTGAATGCATCAGCGAACACGATGAGACCTACAAGATTACTTCAGCATTCCACTATGCTGAGGAATTGGTAAACATGATTCAAATAGCAAACGAAGATGAAATCCCTGAATAAGATCATATTTATAAATAGCGCAAACATTCCGTATGCTGAGATTTGTGTAGATGGTAATGTGCATTTTACCGGAACTCAAGGCGTGGGCAAAAGCACGATATTAAGAGCATTGTTGTTCTTTTATAATGCTGACAAACATCGTTTGGGCATTCAACAGGGACAAAAGTCATTTGACGAGTTCTATTTCCGACAGTCCAATTCACATATTCTCTACGAAGTGATGCGCGACAACGGAGCTTATACCATTTTGGTAAGTCGATACCAAGGTCGAGCCTCATGGCGATTTATCGATGCACCATATAAGCGCGAATGGCTCATAGATGATGACAAACAAGCACTGAGTGACTGGGTGAAGATTCGTGAGCGTATAGATAAAAACGTAGCAGTCTCTGCCAGAATAGATTCCGGGGCAATGTTTAAAGATATCATCTTTGGCAATACACATGACCATAAATACACACGCTATGCGTTGGTGCAAAGTTCTAATTATCAGAATATTCCACGAAGTATTCAAAACGTTTTCCTAAATACCAAACTGGATGCAGATTTTGTAAAGAATACTATCATACAATCAATGGCAGATGAAGACCTACCCATTGATTTACAGACATATCGGCGACTGATTACAGACTTCGAACGTGAATATGATGAGATAGACTGCTGGTTCCGCCAAACGAAAGATGGAAATTATCCGGTACGTCAACAGGCCTTAAAGATTGCTGAACAAGGACGAAAAATAGTAGCACTCGACCAGCAGTTGCAGGATATATGGCGTATGCTGAATTATGCAGTTGCAGATAGTGAACAACAGATTCCGCTTTTGGAAGCTGAAGCTACAGATATAAAGACGAACATCGATAAGGAACGCCAACGTGAGAAGGAACTCACTTCTGAATATGATAAAGAAAAAGACTTGCTTAATCAAGAATTGGGAGCCAAGAAGAGTAAATTGAAAGAGATTGCTCAGACAAAAAAAGATTTTGAAGCGATGGGTATTGAGGACAAACTTGCTCTTGCCTATCGTGAGGATACTATTAAACAGGAGGTTGCAGATAAGCAAATGCTCTTGGACGACCTGTTGAAAACGCATGCCTCGATTGAAGAAAAATACAATATAGCCAAAGGGAAATTGGAGAATGCTCGTCAGGCTTTCGAGAATAAACAGAAAGAGATGTACTATCAGAAACAAGCCGCATTACAGAAAGAGCGTAAGCGTATGGAAGATGATCGCACAAAAGGCAGAAATCAACTGATGGAAGCTTTCAATAGTTGGAGGCATGAGTCTGACGAGCGCTTGGAAATATTGCAGAAAGAACAGCACAGAGCCGAGAGTGCATTAAAGGAACTCCGACAGTGGCATCCTATGGCTGATGAAATCAAGCAGGTGATTGATCAG
>JAZTZN010000029.1:0-146226 GCA_045637445.1 Muribaculaceae bacterium | reverse complement strand
TACTGCCAACTTAAAACTCATCGGATAGTCCCGCTGTGTGCGCTTGATATACAAGCTTTTACTCTTTTCTTCCATACTTGGTCTTTTCTTAGTGTAACGCTATATCAGGACGGGACACTCTGATATAATAAAAAGGACCTGTCCGTTTGGGCAGGTCTCTTTTTTCGTATCTTCAAGTATGCTTTCGATGTTTTGGAGATAAAAACGTCGCAGGATATGCGACATTTTGCGTTTTTATTTGGTAGTTCAGCATTATTTTAGTATTTTTGTCGCAGAATTTGCGGCGTTATATATAATATTTTGTCGCACAAAGCAGGAATGCGTTATGTATATACACGAAAGAGAAAATTGGACAAACTTCCGTTGGGACACGTCCCAAGTGTCACTCCTTCAGGAAAGAGTATTCCGTAAACAGGGTCTGCTTTACGGGAGGTTGAGTTCATTGGGCTTTGACAGCAAACTCCGTGCTATGGCAGAGAACCTGACCTACGACGTGGTATATTCTTCGGAGATAGAGGGCATACGACTGAACGTTGATCAGGTTCGTTCTTCCATTGCCAGAAGGCTGGGCATTGATAACGTGAAATATACTGCTCCTTCACACTATATTGATTCTGTTGTGGGTGTTATGCTGGAAGCTGTACAAAATTATAATCAGCCTCTTAGCAAAGAAAAGTTGTGCGCCTGGCAATCCGCTTTCTTTCCTTCGGGTTATAGCGAAGGAAGCCAGATAGAAATAGGACAGTACCGAACAAACGAGGAGCATATTGTTAGTGGAATGTTCGGACGTGAGAAGATCCACTATATCGCTCCATCGCCTGATCGTGTAGAAGAGGAGATGGAAAAGTTTCTCACCTGGTTCGACAAGGATGAGCCAGTAAGCAGCGTCATTCGTTCTGCCGTTGCTCATTTCTGGTTTGTGAGCATTCATCCTTTCGAGGATGGCAATGGCCGTTTGGCCCGCATCCTTTCAGACATGTTGCTGGCTCGTGGAGAGAAGAGTGAGTTCCGCTTCTACAATGTCTCATCACAGATTAACAAGGATAAGAACCACTACTATGACATTCTGGAGCGAATGCAGCATGGCGATGGTGATATAACAGAGTGGTTGGTGTGGTACATGCAGAAGTTGGTGGATGCACTTGACGAGGCAGATACCATTGTGACCACCATCTTGAACAAGAGTTTTTTCTGGCAGAAGGTATCGTCTGTTCCAATGACAGAGCGTCAGACACAGATGCTCAATCTCTTTCTTGATGGCTATGAGGCAAAGATAACGTCAAAGACATGGGCAACATTGGCGAAATGTTCGAAGGACACCGCCATACGTGAAATAAAGGACTTGGTTGACAAGAACATACTGAAAGAGGACATTCCCGGAGCCAAGCGTCCAAGTTACTCCATCGTCTATGATGCAGAGGATCTTTCGCAGTTCTTCACAGAAGTAAGCATTACTGAAGAAAATGGCATTCCATATCTCAATGCATTGTATAAAGGTAAGAAAACTATCTGCGAAAGAGTTCTGAAACTTGATACTGACCGATACCAAAAAGGGGATTTGCCATTGTCTAATCTGCTCAGTAAATACTGCTCGTATATCGTTGCAAGTAATAGGGAATAGCATGACATCAAAATCAGAATTTTGACTCTAAATGATAAAACGAAATGAAGATGGAACAGAAAACTAACTCAAAAGGATTGGCAGCCCGTATTTTGGGAGAACAACCTACGACACTCCAAAAAAACTTTGTGTGGTTTATGCTTCTAACGTTGTTGTTGTGGCCAATAGGCATCTTTGTGTCCATATTCTTTTGGGATGCACCAATCCGATCCTCGATTGACGAGATTTGTCGTTGGGGTGTAACACTGACTATTTGGCTTTACCCAATATATTTATTCCCATTAATAAGGTTGTGGTTTAAACTCTCTCAAAAAATGGGATTTATATGGCTGTTCTATTTGTGCCCATTGATACCCGTAGCTGTTTTCTACCTATTTATAACACTCGCCTCAAGTGCATACGCGGAAAGGAAACCAGAAGGTTATGATTCTTCGACTTATAAACGCCTAAACGAAGCGTACGCATTGGATGTTAATCATGTTTATTATTGGTATGAGGTATTGGAAATGGCTGACCCAAGTTCATTCAAAATTCTGAGCGATGATTATGCAACCGATATGCACCATGTATGGTATGAAGACTCTATTATAGAAGGAGCAGAACCTGCTACTTTTGCCGTACCAAATGGAGATATTTCACGTCTTGCTCATGACGCACACGATTACTACATGAGGAATCGGCCTCTTCATGTAGCAGATATGGGTAGTTTCAGACAGATAGATAACAATTGGGCTTTAGATAGCCTTCATGTCTATTATCTCGATGCAGATATAAATTCTGTACCTGTAGGTGATTATCGCACTTTTAAGGCTTTAAATGGTTTTTATGCAATTGATGCCAAGTGTGTCTATTACAGAAACAACATAGTAGAGGGAGCAGACCCAGCATCTTTCGCCGTATTGAAAGGACAATATCACTATGGTCAAGACAGGCATCGTGTATATTACAAGGCTTACGGTTCGGCAATACGAGAACTCAACACATTAAAGCACAAGAATATGGAGGATGGATTGTGGAATGCTTTTCATACGGATGGCAAGATGGTATATAATCCAAAGTTGATGGCCATGCCTGAAGGTACAGACTTTGCTACCATCCATAAAGTAGAACGTTATCGTGACTGGTATGCCGACAGCAAGCATGTTTACTATGAAAATCGCCTGTTGCCGGGAGCCAATCCGAAGACATTTGTGATATTTCCAGCCCATTATGTACATGAGGATTATGTATCAGACAATAACAAGGATACCGATTATTCGCACGATGGCAGCCACGTGTATTATCGTGATTCGCTAATGTCTGGCGTTGATATTGCATCTTTCATTTGTGGCTATGATTTTGTAGCAGGACAATCATTTGCTTTCGACAAGAACCGCTATTATCAGGGAGCCCCAAATTCACGAATCGAAAAATTGCGTCAACGCAAATAGCAAGTTAGCAAATAACTAAATTTCAATTTAGCAAAATACATAAATATGACATAGAATGAGATTATTCTGCCGTAAAAACACGTTTTCGTTGCCATGAGCGTGTAAAAACGTGCAGAATGTGTCGTAAAAGTGTCGCCAGTAGTTTACAATAACTTTGTAAGTAGCTGATTATCAATATCTGTTAGCCACCGCGCAGGCTGCAATCGGCAAATAATAGCTGATATACATAACACATAATACGATAGAGGGATGTTCCATCGCGGAGCATCCCTCTCTTATTATATAGTAAAATAAATATAAAGAAGCGTATTTATCAAAATTCAGATTAAATCCTCATATACCTTGACAATGAATTATTTGCACAAATTATAGTGCGTCATAACTTATAATATGCAGTATAGGCAATAGTAAAATATGTTTTACTGTCGTATTATAGGGGAAATCTTATCGGATTTTTATCACATTAATTTGTTGTGTCAAGAAAAATTGCTAAATTCGCATTATAATAATAAGAATATTATGGCAGAATATATAGAAAAATATTTTTCTGAATTATCAGATATACAGAAATCTCAATATGACAGAATGATTGAACTATATCCTGAGTGGAACCAAAAAATTAATGTGGTGTCGCGAAAAGATATTGATAATATTGAGATTAACCATTTGCTGCATAGTCTGTCGATAGCTAAATTCATACAATTCAAACCCGGAAGCAGAATACTTGATTTCGGATGTGGTGGGGGATTACCGGGAATTCCTTTGGCTGCAATGTTTCCCGAATGTCATTTTCATTTAATTGACAGAATCGGTAAGAAACTGCTTGTCGCATCATCGATAGCAGAATCAATCGGTTTAACTAACGTAAGTTTTCAGCATGGCGACATTGCCGAATGTAAGGAAAAGTTTGATTTTGTCGTAAGCAGAGCGGTAATGACTTTGCCGGATTTGATTAAATTAAGCAAGAAAAATATTACCGGTCAACAAAGAAATTCGCTTCCTAACGGTGTAATTACCCTAAAGGGAGGAGACATAGATGCAGAAATAGCGAATTATAAAGACGTCTCGATGATCGAAGACATCTCCAACTATTTTGAGGAGCCTTTCTTCGAGACTAAAAAGATTACATATACACAGATCAGATAAAATTATTCATTATGATAAAGGTCCATACTTTGACATTCAATATGTTTGGTGTCAATACATATATAATCAGTGATGATCAGACAAGGGAATGTGTAATTGTCGATCCGGGAATGATGTCAAAATCGGAAGAAAACAGATTATGTGATTTTCTTGAAGCAAACAATCTTCAGCCAAAACATTTGGTAAATACGCACTTACATATAGACCATGTGGCAGGAAACAGCTATGTATCAAATAAATATGGTCTTCAACTTAAAGCATCGATTGATGATGAGTTTTTAGGCGAAAGAATTTCAAGTCAAGCCCAAATGTTCGGTTTGCCTATAAATGTAAACAATGTCAAAATCGATTCTGCACTTTCAGAGAACGATACGATTAAGATTGGTGACTCTGAAGTGAAAATCATTTGCGTGCCGGGTCATTCACCGGGAAGCGTAGTTCTTCATGCTCCAAAAGAAAGGTTTATCATATCGGGTGATGCGCTGTTTCAAGGCAGTATAGGTAGAACAGATTTGCCCGGAGGCGATTATGCTACTTTGATTGCAAATATAAAAAATAAATTGTTGTCATTGCCCGACGATACAATAGTATATCCCGGTCATGGACCGTCAACAACGATTAAAAATGAAAAGAATTATAATCCATTTTTAGTATAAATTTGGTGCATATTTCGACAATTATTAGTAACTTCGCAAAACTATGAGTAATATTAAAAAGTTAGGTTTAGTCGCTTTAGTATTATTATGGTTGGGACTATTGTGGCTGATGATAGATTTGGGAGGATTCAATCTGAAAAATCTATTGGTAGCCATTATGTCAGGTATTATCGTATTTGTTCCTCTTTGGAAGAAATACAGCAAACAAAAATAAATTGTTATGTCTGATAATAATTTGCTGAAATACAATATTTTAAGTAAAATAAATTCACCTTCTGATTTAAGAAATCTGCAAGAAGACGAATTAGCAGATTTGTGCTCTGAAATCAGAAAGTTTATTATTGAACACTTATCAAACAATCCGGGGCATTTTGCATCGAGCATGGGAGCAGTAGAAATTGCCGTTGCTTTACACTATGTTTTTAATACGCCGGAGGATAAAATAGTGTGGGATGTAGGTCACCAAGCATACGCTCACAAAATATTGACAGGTCGCAGAGACGAGTTTGCCAATATGAGAAAAAAAGGAGGTATAAGTGGTTTCCCAAATCCTAAAGAAAGCGAATATGATGCCTTCACAGCAGGACATGCAAGCAATTCTATTTCGGCAGCATTAGGAATGGCAATAGCTAATCTTATGACGCCAGGCATGGAACATAAGAAAGTAGTGGCTGTGATTGGCGATGCTTCTATTGGCGGAGGTTTGGCTTTTGAAGGTCTTAATAACGCATCAAATCATAAAAATAACCTTTTGATAATTCTTAACGATAATGATATGTCAATCGATGATAATGTAGGCGCACTGCATCGTTATCTTACTAAAATGACAACATCAAAGGGTTATAACAAATGGCGTTATAGGATTTACAATAGTCTGAAGAGTAAAAATATCATAAATGATAAAGGCAGAGGAATCATTTTAAGATTTAATAATAGTCTTAAGGCCTTGATTTCTAAGCAACAAAACATCTTTGAAGGACTTAATGTAAGATATTTCGGTCCGTTTGACGGAAATGACATCAATAAGGTTATCCAGGTTCTAAACGACATAAAAGACATGGATGGACCAAGAATTTTGCATCTTCGTACAGTCAAAGGCAAAGGTTATAAGGAAGCTGAAAAGGATCCTACCACATGGCATGCTCCCGGAAAATTTGTTGCAGAAACCGGAGAACGCATCAAAAAGACTTCACAAGCCGATATACCATTATGGCAAGATGTATTCGGACATACGCTTGTAGAATTATCAGAAAAAAACAGTGATATAGTCGGCATAACTGCAGCAATGCCATCAGGCACATCGCTCGCCAAGATGTCAAAGGCATTTCCTGATAGAACGTTTGATGTCGGTATTTCTGAAGGTCACGCTGTGACTTTCTCCGGAGGATTGGCTGCACAAGGCAAGAAGCCGTTTTGTGTCATTTATTCATCATTCCTACAACGTGCATACGATAATATAATTCACGATGTTGCAATCCAAGGATTACCTGTTACATTTTGTATTGACCGTGCCGGATTGGTGGGAGAGGATGGTATTACGCATCATGGCTTGTTTGACCTGGCATACCTGAATTTAATTCCTGGAATGATTGTGTCATCACCGATGGATGAAGAGACATTGAGAAATTTAATGTTTACTTCTCAATATGTCAACGCACCTTTTTCGATAAGATATCCAAGAGGCAAAGCTCATAATTCAGATTGGAAAACTGAAATGAAGCAGATAGAAATCGGTAAAGGCAGATGCCTTATAAAAACTGATTCGTGTACTGCAATACTTTCAATCGGTCCTTTAGGTAATGATGTTCAAACTGCATTAAATGAATTACTTAAGGAAGGAATAAAAGTATCTCATTATGATATGATTTATCTTAAACCGATTGATGAAGAAATACTTAAGGAGGTTGTTAAGACATGCACAAATATTGTCACAATTGAAGACGGAACATTAAAGGGTGGATTAGCAACAACAGTCAGAGATTGGCTGAACAGAAATAATCACAATATAGAAGTAACAGCATTAGGAATTGATGATAAATGGATAGATCATGGCACAGTTGAACAACTAAGGTCAGATTGTGGTTACGATATAAACTCTATCATATCAACAATTAAAAATCTAAATGATAACAAATGAAGATTGTAATTGCCGGAGCAGGCGAAGTAGGAACACATTTGGCAAAGATGCTCTCTAATGAGGATCAAGATATTATTTTGATTGATAGCGATCAAGAAAGTCTTGACCATATTGATAATAATTACAATTTAATGACCTATAATGGCTCAACTTCTTCTTTTGAAGCATTAAGAGAAGTTCGTGTAGATGAAGCAGACTTGTATATTGCTGTGACACCATTTGAAACGCGAAATATTACCTCTTGTGCTATAGCAAAAAAGTTAGGAGCCAAAAAGACAGTGGCGCGTATTGACAACTACGAATTTCTAAGTACAGACAATAAGGAGATTCTTAAGCAATTGGGCGTCGATAATATGATATATCCTGAATTTCTTGCATCGCAAGAGATTCGCACTGCTTTGGAGCATACATGGGCACGCCATTGGGGTGAAATTCATGATGGACAAATGTTGCTTATCGGTGTTAAATTGAGAGGAGAATCGAAATTAATCAATAAGCAATTGAAAGAATTACCTCGAGATAATAGGTTTTTCCACGTGGCTGCCATAAAGCGCAATCATGAGACAATTATACCTACGGGTAACGATAAAATCCTTGAAAATGACATCGTATATTTGATTTCCGATAGAAATCATCTTGACGAAGTAAGAGATATTTGCGGGAAGAAAAGTCATTATGTCAAGAAGGTTATGATAATGGGGGGTAGTAGAATTGCAATCCGTTTTTCATTACTAAATTCCGACAGATTTCATATTAAAATTATTGAGTCAAATTTGGAACTATGCGAGGAATTGGCTCACAGATTACCGGATTGTGAAATCGTTCATGGCGATGGCAGAGATATCGATATACTCAAAGAAAATAACATTTACCAATATGATGCCTTTTTAGCACTTTCTGACAGTTCTGAGACAAATATATTAGCATGCTTGACTGCAAAAGAATTTGGCGTTAAGAAAACAGTTGCTGAAGTAGAAAATCTGCAATTCCTTTCACAAGCTGAAAATCTTAATATCGGTACATCAATTAATAAAAAGTTGTTGGCATCAAGTAGAATTTTCAAATTATTGTTGGATGCAGACGAAAATAACTCAAAGACTTTGGCTTTAGCAGATGCAGAAGTAGCTGAGTTAGTAGTTAAGCAAGGTGCCAAAATTACTAAATCAGAAGTAAAAGATTTAAAGCTCCCATTCGGCATGACTTTGGCTGCTGTTGTTCATAATGATGTATGCACATTGGTATCAGGAAATACCAGAATATATCCGGGTGACTCAGTAGTTGTCTTTTGCCTTAGAGGTTCGATTCATAAAGTAGAAAAATTATTTAATTAGCTCTAAATTAATGTATTTTCGTTCGAAATCAAATATTAATATTTTGATGCTGATACGTATAATCGGATGGTTGCTTCTGATTGAATCTGCATTTATGATTATACCTCTGATTACATCCCTTATATATAAAGAAGATGACTATATCTCATTTATTATAAGCATTATAGCCACTTCTCTCTTTGGATTAGGTTCAGTTGCCATAAAACCTAAAAATAAAGAAATGGGTAAGCGAGAAGCTATACTTTTAACCAGTTCAATATGGGTGGTTTTTACCATATTTGGTATGTTGCCTTTTATGATATATGGTACACATGAAACCGTCACAGACGCATTTTTTGAGACAATGAGTGGTTTTACCACCACAGGAGCCACATTGATAGATTATGCAAACGAATTTCCCAAAGGTATTCTTATGTGGAGGTGTATTATACAATGGATTGGGGGCATGGGTATTATCCTTTTTACATTAGCCGTGCTGCCGATGTTAAACTATCAGGGAGGCATACAATTATTTCATACTGAGGTCACAGGCATAACTCATGATAAAATTCGACCTCGAGTCAGTTCTACTGCTAAAGGCTTATGGCTTGTGTATTTTATATTGACAATTGTTTTGATATTCTTACTGATGTTCTCTGGCATGACTCCATTTGAAGCTATATGTCATGGTATATCGACAATGTCAACAGGAGGTTTTTCCACATCGGATATGACATTAAATTCATGGACATCAATATATACAAAAATAGTCATTTCGATATTTATGTTTATTGGTGGTGTAAATTTTGCGCTCTTATATAAAACATTTACCGGTCAATTTAAGGGAATACTAAAAAACGACGCATTAAAATGGTATATATTTGCTGTTGTATTTGCATATATAATCATTACATTAAATATATGCTTTCTCGGAGATGTTAAAAGTTGGGAAGATGTGACTATTGACCCGATATTTCAGGTAATTTCTATATTATCTTCCACAGGTATAGTAGGCTCAGATCTCATGAATTGGGGACAGTTGACAATATTTGTGATTATTATGATGATGTTTGTCGGTGCTTCAGCCGGTAGTACTGCCGGAGGCGCAAAAATCGACAGAATAATTGTAGTTCTAAAATTTATAAAGAACGAATTCTACAAGATGCTACACCCAAACACAGTCACAACTGTTAGAATTAATGGTAATGGCACACCGACCGCTGTTTTACATAAAAGTTTGGCATTTATATTCTTATACATATTAGTCATAATTGTAGGGTCTATTTTTTTGAGTATTACAGGTTTATCAATGAAGGAAAGCCTATTTTACGCCTTAACGTCAATAAGTAATACAGGACTTGGTGTAGATGTGATTGGACTCGAATTCACATATAATTCCTTACCAGATGCAGCAAAATGGATACTTTCTTCAATAATGCTGATTGGACGTCTTGAGTTATTCACAATATTACTCATATTCACTCCATATTTCTGGAAAAAATAATAGCTACAAAGATAAAAACAAATAAATTTTATTAATGGGTTAGAAAAAGTATAATTGACCATTCGTAATATCAAGAAGTTTTACTAAATTTGCGTGATAAATTATACTAAAATGAAAAGTTACAACGATTACAATCCTCAAATTGCAGATATTGAGCAAATTGATAACAATAATAACGACGTAATACAAAATAATAATAAGCAAGATCAGCAACAGAAATCTAAAGCAAAGACATCATCAAAGGTTGAAACCAAAAATATAAATTGGCTACAAAAGAGTATTAATTTTCTAAAAAGTGATACTTGTAGCTATTTAATTGGCATTATAGCATTAGCATTAGGTGCTTATTTGCTTGTGTCTTTTATTTCATTTATTAAAGAGGGGGCCGCTGACCAATCAATAATTGATAATTCGGCATTGGCATCAACTCACAATGTAAAAAACATTGGAGGTGAAGGGGGAGCTCGTCTTGCGCAATATCTAATAAATGATTGCTTTGGCTTATCATCAATAGTACTTATAATCTGGCTATTTGTAATTTCCATAAAGTCATTTTATAGAAAAATTAAGATAAAAGTATTAGACTTTACTTTAAAATCTGCAATATCACTTGTCGTGGTATCATTGATTGTCGGATTTTTTACAATAAATTTATCTTCTCATTTTAATTGGGGAGGGTATCATGGTAAAATTGTAAATGAGTTTATTCATAATTTCATTGGTCAAACGGGAGCTATTATATTGTGCCTATTACTCATTGGAATATTTGTAATATTATGTCTCAGCGATATAATAAAATGGCTGTATAAAATACAAAAAATCAAGGAGCAACGCAGACAGGAAGCTTTGGCTCTACAACAAGAAGAGGAGTTGAAAGAAAAAAGAGTACAGCAGATGAGCCTACTATCTGATGATGATGCTTCTAATAGAGAAAATGTAGATGACAATAAAGAAGAAACAATAAATAATCAGCTATCATTTTCAGAGGATTATGATATATCAGATGAAATTGATAATAATATTTCAGAAGATATTGAAGAGGAAGTATTAGCTGCGCAAGAAGATACATATAGTATTCTTGAAGATAATGAAATAGCAGAAAAAATGACTGTCAATGTCAATAATATTGCAGAAGCTGATAATTTGGATAAAAAACCTGAAGTTTATGATCCGACAGCTGAATTATCACGCTATAAATTCCCATCATACGATTTGTTAAATCAAATTAATTCAAAAATAAGTGTTGACGAAGCAGAACAAATTGAAAACAAAGAAAGAATTCGAAAAACACTTCTTGATTTTAATATTCCGATAACAAGCATTGAAGCGACAGTTGGTCCGACTGTCACACTTTATGAAGTCCGTCCCGACAATGGTATTAAAATCAGTAAGATTCGTGGATTAGTTGATGATATCGCTTTAAGTTTAGCGGCTACAGGTGTACGTATCATTGCGCCAATTCCCGGAAAAGGCACTGTAGGTATTGAAGTTGCAAACAGAGACCCTCAGACCGTCTCAATGAGAACAATCATTACATCAAAGAAGTTTCAGGAAAATAAATATGAACTACCTATTGCTTTAGGATCAACAATTTCTAATGAAGTGTGCATGGCTGACTTATCAAAAATGCCTCACCTTCTTGTTGCCGGTGCTACAGGACAAGGTAAATCCGTAGGTCTAAATACCATTATCACTTCACTCCTTTATAGTAAGCACCCGGCAGAATTGAAGTTTGTTTTGATTGACCCGAAAATGGTTGAATTCAGTTTGTATTCAAAACTTGAAAAACATTATTTGGCAAAACTACCGGATTCAGAGGAAGCAATCATTACAGACACACAAAAGGTAGTAGCGACACTCAACTCATTATGTCAAGAAATGGATGATCGATATTCTTTATTAATGAAATGTGGCGCCCGAACTATTAAAGAATACAATTCTAAATTCATAAACAGAGTATTGAATCCTGAGAAAGGGCATCGGTTCTTGCCATATATAGTGGTCATTGTTGATGAGTTTAGTGACTTGATTATGACCGCAGGTAAGGAAGTTGAAACACCTATTGCTCGTATAACTCAGAAAGCTCGAGCAGTTGGTATTCACATGATTATTGCCACACAACGTCCATCAACAAATGTAATAACAGGTCTGATAAAAGCTAACTGCCCTGCTCGTATTGCCTTTAAGGTTACGTCCGGTGTTGATAGCAAGACAATCCTTGATACGGTTGGAGCACAGCAACTAATCGGTCGTGGTGATATGCTATTGTCTAATGGTAGTGAAATGACACGCGTTCAATGTGCATTTATTGATACGCCTGAAGTTGAAGCTATTTGCGAACATATCAATGCACAAGTAGGTTATCCAAATGCATATATACTTCCTGAACCTATAATTGAAAACGATACAATTTCCGGTGGTGGCAGTGGTTCTAATTTCGGTGATAGAGATGAATATTTTGATGAAATTGCAAGAATGATTGTAAATAGCAATACAGCATCAACATCATCTCTGCAAAGACGCTACAACATCGGATATAATAGAGCAGGAAGAATTATGGACCAATTAGAAGCAGCCGGAATTGTTGGCCCTTCACAAGGAGGAAAGCCTCGTGCTGTACTTGTAGATGCGATTACTTTAGAAACGATATTAGGCGATAAAAATAGTTGACAAAATGAAATATTTAAAATGTATATTATTGTTATTTATTGGATTTACTGTTAGTTTTGTTGCTCATTCAGAATTAACAGCAAATCAAATTATTGATAAGTGTCTAACTAAATTCAATACTTCTAAGGGTATATCGGCAACTTATACAATAGTCGGAAGAAATATTACCAAGCAATCCGGAACAATAAAAATACAAGGAAATAAATTCTCTATATCTCATCCGTCAATAACCACATGGTATGATGGTAAGACACAATGGAACTATAATTCAGATTCTGATGAAGTAACAATTTCGACACCCTCATCATCTGAAATAGAAATGATAAATCCTTATGCTATTGTCAAGAATTATAAAGCAAACTATACCACTACATTATCGAAATCAAAAATAAAAGGGACTTATTGTATTGTCCTAAATGCAAAATCTCCCAAAAATCAGATAAAAAAAATATACCTATACATAAAGTCAGGAGATTATGTTCCTGCGAGATTAGACATAGTATCTGATAATAATTCGTTATCAACTATCGTTATAACTAATTATAAAAGTGGACAAAATTTCCCTTCATCAGATTTTGTGTTTTCCACAAAGAAATATAAATCGGCAACAATCATTGATTTAAGATAAAACATTAAAATAAATTATATGGAAATGGAAAAAATTCGTTGTTTAATTATCGGTTCAGGTCCTGCTGGATACACAGCAGCAATTTACGCATCACGTGCTAACCTAAATCCTGTTGTATATGAAGGTCCACAACCTGGTGGACAGTTGACAATCACTACTGAGATTGAAAACTTCCCTGGCTATCCTGAAGGTGTAACAGGTCCTGAAATGATGGATCAAATCAGAACACAAGCATTAAGATTTGGTACAGATATTCGTCCGCAAATTATTACAAAAGTTGATTTTAGCAAACGTCCATTTTTGTGTGAAGCAGAAGACGGAAAACAAATGTTGGCTGATACAGTAATTATTGCAACAGGTGCATCTGCAAAATATCTTGGTCTTGAAGATGAAGTAAAATATCGTGGAATGGGTGTTAGTGCTTGCGCAACTTGTGATGGTTTCTTCTATCGTAAAAAAGTAGTTGCTGTCGTTGGTGGTGGTGATACAGCTTGCGAAGAAGCAATTTATCTCAGCAACCTTGCTAAGAAAGTATATCTTATCGTTCGTAAGGACCATTTGCGTGCATCTAAAATCATGCAACAAAGAACATTTGAAAATGAAAATATCGAGATTTTGTTTAATACAAACACAGTAGGTCTCTTTGGTGAAGATGGTGTAGAAGGTGCACATCTTGTAAGACACAAGGGTACTGAAAATGAAGAATACTTTGATATCGATATTGATGGATTCTTCCTTGCTATCGGTCATAAGCCTAATACAGATATTTTCAAGGAATGGATTGAGCTTGACGAAGGTGGCTACATTAAATTGAAAGATAACACATCTCACACTAATGTTGAGGGTGTGTTTGCAGCAGGTGACGTTGCAGACCCACGTTATCGCCAAGGTATCACAGCTGCGGGCAGTGGTGCTAAAGCTGCAATTGATGTGGAAAGATTCCTTTTGGAACATTAATTAATAGATGGAGCTATATCTTATTTAATGGGATATAGCTCCATTACATAACATATATATATTTGAATAATATCTCGCTCTCTGCAAAATAACATATAAGTATGACAACAGACGAAAAACAAAGGCTACTTGACTCTCGCTATCTACGCATGGCATTTACATGGGCAGAAAACTCTTATTGTACAAGAAGACAAGTTGGAGCATTATTGGTTAAGGATAAAATGATTATTTCTGATGGGTACAACGGCACACCTTCCGGATTTGATAATGTATGTGAAGACGGAAATGATGTGACCTTTCCTTATGTTCTTCATGCAGAAGCTAATGCCATAACAAAGGTTGCTCGCAGCAATAACTCAAGCGAAGGCAGTACTCTATATGTCACAACAAGTCCTTGCATGGAATGTTCTAAACTGATTATTCAAGCAGGTATTAAGAGAGTAGTCTTTTCAGAGCTTTATCGAATTCATGACGGTATTGATTTATTAGAAAAGGCCGGTGTCGAATGTGTTCATTTAGAAATTAATAAGTAACAATAAAATGAGAAATAAAAACTATAGTAAAGTACTGATTCCTCTAATTATATCCGTAGCATTAGGTATTGGTATTTACTTAGGAAATAATATTGGATCTAAAAGTCTGCATAATCCTGTTTATGAAAAAGTTTCAACAATATTAAGTCTTATTGAAACAGATTATGTTGACACTGTTAATATGGAAGAAATAATTGAAATGTCTCTTCCCGATTTATTATTGTCATTAGATCCTCATTCATCATATATAAAAAGAAGTGACTTTACAGCAGTAAACAATGACTTAGAAGGATCATTCAGTGGAGTAGGAGTATCGTTTCAAATAATAAATGATACTATTACCATTGTAGAAGTTGTAACAGGTGGACCTGCAGAAAAAGTAGGTATTTTAGCAGGAGATAGAATTGTCTCAGTTAATGATTCTATTATGGTCGGACCTGACATAACCAATGAAGATGTTTTTAATAACCTACGTGGCAAAAAAGACTCAAAAGTCAAATTGGGAATAAAACGCAGTAATTCAAAAAAGATATTAAAATTTGATGTTATTCGTGGAGATATTCCTATCAATTCGATCGATGCACATTATTTACTTTCGGATAATGTGGGCTATATCAAAGTTGGTAAATTTGCGCGAAACACATATAACGAATTTTTAACAGCATTAGTTGAGCTTCAATCAAAAGGTGCTACAAAATATATAATAGATCTCCGAGATAACTCCGGTGGATTTATGGATCAAGCTATTCTTATGGCAAATGAATTTCTGCCACAAGATCGTATGATTGTATATACAAAAGGTCGTAAAATAGATAATGAAACAGTTGCTGTCAGCGACGGCAATGGATTGTTCCAAAACACAGAAATAGCTGTTCTAATGAATGAATATTCAGCATCAGCATCAGAAATTTTTGCAGGAGCAATCCAAGATAACGATAGAGGACTTATAGTTGGACGTCGATCATTTGGTAAAGGATTGGTTCAAAATCAAACAATCTTACCTGATAGTTCAGCAATAAGATTGACAGTAGCACGATATTATACACCATCAGGTAGATCGATCCAAAAAGATTACAAAAGAGGTAAAAACGGTAAATATCAGCAAGATATAGCAGATCGTTACGTACATGGAGAATTTTATAATTCAGATAGTATCAAATTGGATAAATCTAAATTATTTTACACTATTGGCGGACGTGAAGTATTTGGCGGTGGTGGCATAATGCCGGATATTTTTGTGCCCGAAGATACTACAAGCGTTACATCATACTATGTTAATGTAGTAAATGCCGGACTGATACAAAAATTTGCATTTAAGGTTGCCGATCACTATAGAGAGATTTTGAAAGACGTCACAACTTCAGAGCAACTTTTAAAATTAATCCCACGTGATATGACATTACTAAATAATTTTGTAGATTTTGCGGCGGAAAATGGTATTCCTGCACGTTGGTATTATATTCGCCAATCACAAGATTTGCTTTTACGCCAAATTAAAGCGATGATTATTCGTGATGTATTGGGTTATAATGAATTTTATAAAGTCTATTTTGAAAAGGATAAGACGATAAATCGTGCATTAGAATCATTAAATACAAATGAATATAAAAGCATAATTAATTCTAAGAATAATGGACAAAAAGGAAATTAGAAAACATATAAAAGTACAACGGTTAGCATTAGATGAGAATAGAAAATATGCTGATGCTAACATTGTATTTTCTAAGTTAGAAGAAACAAAGGAATTTAAAAATTCTCAAAATATTTTATTTTATTACTCATTGCCTGATGAACTACCGACATTGGAGTTCCTTAAAAAATGGAGTAGTACTAAAAACATATATCTTCCACGTGTAAATGGTGAAAATCTTGAGATTTTAGCATATAATGATTCGAAATTGAGTATCGGATCGTTTAATATAGAAGAACCGATTGGTGATGAGATAATTGAACCTCATTCAATCGATTTGATTATTGTACCAGCAGTAGCATTTGATTTTAACAAAAACAGATTGGGACGTGGTAAAGGTTTCTATGACAGACTATTATCACAAGCTACAAATGCTATTAAAATAGGAGTAGGGTATGACTTTCAGATTTTTGAAACAATCCCAACCGAGCCTCATGATATTCCAATGGATATTATAATTTCACCAAATCACGTCATTTAAGTATTATGTTATTCAATACAAACTCTAAATTGTGTGATATCATTTTTTATGATTCATCTATAATTTCCGTAATCAATCGATTTGGAATCAATTTAGGTGTCGGAGATTATAGCGTTTCAGAAATATGTCAAAAACATAATATTGATGAATCATTTCTGATTTCAATAATAAATACATTTTTAAATGAGAACTATTTTCCGGAAGAACATTTAAGAATGTATAATATTAATAATATTATTGAATATTTAGAAAAAACCAATGCTTATTACGAACAATTTCAGTTGCCTAATATTGAACGGCATTTCAACTTGTTGATAAACAAGAGTGAATCAGATAATGGAAATCTTCATCTATTAAAAACCTTCTTTCTTGAGTTAAAACAAGAATTAATAGCAAGAATTCATGAAGATAATTCTATGTGGTTCCCAAAATTAAAGAAATTGAGTAGTGGCATAGGTGAAATTAGATTGCATCATATCAAGGAGAATAATCACCCTATAGAGGATAAATTAAATGACTTGAAAAGTTTCTTTATAATCCATCTAAAAGGTGTCTATGATATAAATCTTTGTCATGCAGTAATTGCTTCAATAATTGCTTTGGAAAAAGATTTAAAACAAAATAATAGAATTCGAGAAAGAATACTCCGACCTATTGAACATGCACTAACTAATAGGGAAAGAGATGATAAATAATTGTAGAAATATTGCAGTGATTGGTTTTAATACACTTCAAGAGAGTGCTATTAAAACAATTGTATTACAACATAGTAATATAAATTGTCATTGTCTAAGAAATATTTCTAAAGGTAGTGATTTATCTTCCGCATATATTATTACTCCAAGTATCTTAATTGAAAATCTCGATTTTTTTATAACAAGAAAAAATCGATTGCTTGTCATCAGTGACTCAGAAAATACGTCAGTCACAGAATCATCAATAAAAACAATAAGTGCCTATTGTGACTACAATGTAATTGATGACGCAATTAAATCACTAATTATCTCTGCAGAGGATTCTAAAATTAAGAATCACGAATTATCATCGCGTGAAATAGATGTTCTTAAAGAAATTGCATCAGGAAAAATAATAAAAGAAATAGCTGATTCGCTAAATATTTCTGTTAACACTGTTCTAACACACAGAAAGAACATATCATCTAAACTTGGAATAAGAAGCGTATCCGGATTATCATTATATGCAATGATGAATGGAATAATTAAGTAAGATACTTATTTTTATCTTAATTATTGTAAAAATATATGATAGAAAAGTTAAGAATCACACCTTTTTCGCAAATAATATATTATTTTTCGATAAATTCTTTGCGAATTAATAAGAAAACCTTAACTTTGCAATTGAAAAATTAGTAATTTATTTATTAACTAAAATATTACAAATATGGTAAAGAAAATCTTTAGCTTAGCATTTTTGCTAATGTGTGTGTTGACAATGTCAGCACAAACTCCATTGCCATTAAATCCACAAGTACGTCATGGCGTGCTTCCTAATGGCTTGAGTTATTATTTGTTGAAAAATACAGAACCAGAAGGCCGAGCAAACTTCTACATTGCTCAAAAAGTGGGTTCTACTCTCGAAAATCAAGATCAATTAGGTCTTGCACACTTCCTTGAACACATGGCATTCAATGGTTCAAAGAACTTCCCTGGCAAAAATATGCTTAACTATCTTCAATCAAAAGGTATTCGTTTTGGTGCTGACATCAATGCTTATACTTCTTTTGATGAAACAGTTTACAACATCAATAGCATCCCTACTTCAGACGAAGCATTGATGGATTCTGTTCTTTTGGCACTTCATGACTGGAGCTGCGCTCTTTCTCTCGAAGGAGATGAAATCGAAGCAGAGCGTGGAGTAATTCACGAAGAATGGCGTTCACGCAACGATGCCAACACACGTATGTTTAATGCGGTACTTCCACAACTTTTTGATGAGTATCAATATGCACAAATGCCTATCGGTACAATGGAAGTTGTTCTAAACTTCCCTCATGAAGCATTGCGTAGCTACTACGAAAAATGGTATCGTCCTGATCAACAAGGTATTGTTATCGTTGGTGATTTTGATGTAGATGTAATGGAGAAGAAAGTAATTGATTTATTCTCTAAAATTGAAATGCCGGAAAATGCAGCTGAACGTACGTATCCACCGGTAAGCGATAATGTGGAACCTAAGTATATTACTTTCGAAGACCCTGAACTTCAAAGAACTCTTATCCAACTTTCATTTAAGAAAGAAAAACTTCCATTTGAGTTTAGAAACTCAGTTGAAGGTTATGTTCAATCATACGTTATTGAATCAATTCTATCAGCAATGATTAATAACCGTCTTAGCGAAATGTCACAAAAGGCTGATTGTCCATTTGTATATGCAGGTGTAAGCTTTGACAACTATTGGGTAGCAAAAACTAAGTATTCATTCAATGTTACAATTATTCCTAAGGACGATGTAAAATCTGCTTTCGAAGTTGCGATGTCAGAAATCGTTCGTGCATGCAAAACAGGCTTTAACGATTCAGAACTTCAACGTGTGAAGGATCAAATGCTTTCAAGCTATGAAAAAATGTATAATGAAAGAGAAAAGACTGATAGCGACGACCGTGCTCAAGAAATAATTCGTCATTTCATTGATAATGAACCGGCTCCAGGTATTGAAGCTGAATATCAAATGATGCAACAAATGCTTCCTATGATTCCGGTACAAATTTTCAATGATTTTGCTAAGCAAATTCTCACAAAAGAAAATCAAGTATTACTTGTTTCACAACCACAAGTTGAAGGTAAAACTCTTCCTGCAAAAGAAGAAATGCTTTCAATTCTTAACAATGCAATGAATGCAGAATATGAAGCATACGTTGATGAAGTAATTACTGATCCTCTTATTGAAAAAATGCCTAAAAAAGGTAAAATCAAAAAAGAATATAAGGGTAAATTTGGAACTACAGTAATGGAACTTTCTAATGGAGCAAAAGTTATTGTTAAACCAACAGATTACGCTGCAGACCAAATCGCATTCAATGCATTCAGCATTGGTGGACAATTCAATGCATTGGAAAACAAAGAAGCTAATCCAAGCGAATTAAAACTTATCTCAGCAGCTGTTGAAGCAAGTAAATTCGGTACATTCGACAATATTAAATTAAGAAAATATCTTGCAGGTAAGAATGTCGGTATTTCATTCCAAATGGGTAAAGCTATAGATAACATTTATGGCCAAAGCACTGTGAAAGATCTCGAAACAATGCTTCAATTAAACTACTTATATTTCACAGACATCCGTCCTGATGCAGAAACATACAATGCTACTATCGAACAATATCGTGCAATGTTGAAGAATGCAGAAAAGAATCCTAACACAATTTTCATGGACAATGTTTACAAAACATGGTATGATAACAACCCTATCTATACACAATTGAAATATGCAGATCTTGATGCAGCAAACTATGAAACTATGCTTAACGTTGCAAAGAAACATTTAGACAACGCAGCTGATTATACATTTACATTCGTTGGTAATGTTGACATCGATGCTCTTCGTCCTCTTGTTGAACAATATATTGCAACTCTTCCTGCAAATAAAAAGAAACATGACAAGCTCGTCTATACAGGTTCACAAGCTAAAGGTCAAATCGTAAATGACTTTAAGCAAGAAATGGAAACACCATCTGTTCAAGTATTCAATGTTTATAGCGACAACAATATCGCTTACTCAATTGAGAATGAAGTAAAATTGAGTCTTCTTTCTGATGTTCTTGATATTGTATATACTAACACATTGCGTGAAGAAGAAGGTGGTACATACAGCCCTGCTACACAAGCTATGATCAACCCATTCAACAACGAGTGGACTGTTCTCTACATGTTCGTAACAGGTGATGATTCAAAAGAAAAACTTTGCAAACGTGCTCATGAAGAATTCTTGAAACTTTTGGCTGAAGGTACAAATGAAGAAAACTTCAACAAAGTGAAAGATGCAGCATTAAACCAATATCAAATCAATTCTAAGAATAACTCATATTGGCAAGAAGCAATTTATCAAAACGAAATGGGTCAAGATGTAGCAACAAATCATGAAGCTGCAATTAAAAACTTGACACTTGAAGAATTCAATGCATTCATTAAGAATTTGTATAATGGCAATAACCGTATGCAAATAATAATGAATGGTATCCCGGTAGTAAAATAATTAAATTACAACATAATTATGGGGAGTACATAAGTATTCCCCATAATTTAAGTTTATGCAATTAACCTAATTTTTAGATAAATGAAAAAATTTTTAGTAGGAACATTAGCCGCGTTATCAATTATGACATCGCAAGTAGAAGATGCTTCGGCAAGAACAAATCCTTTCTTTGAGCCATCTACGCTTCCACATGCTGCCGTACAATTTGATAAGATTCAAATTGGCGATTATGAAGAAGCAATCATCGAAGGTATTAAGCGTCACAATCAAGAAATCGATGCAATCGTAAATAATCCTGAAGCTCCGACATTCCAAAACACAATCGTAGCATTCGAACGTAGTGGAAGTCTTCTTTATGATGCTTCTATCGTTTTGGGTAATTTAGAACATAGTTGTGGTGATCAAGAACTTATGGATCTTGTGACAAAGACTACACCTATGATTTCAGAACACTATACTAATATTAACCTAAATGAAGGTCTTTGGAAGCGTATTAAAGCTGTTTACGATAAGAAAGACCAATTGACAGATCTTGATGGTGAAGATTTACGCTTGTTGGAAGAAATGTATCTTGACTTTGTTTCTTCAGGAGCAATGCTTGAAGGAAAACAACGTGAAAGATATCGTCAATTGACTGCAGAAATGAGTGACCTTTCTGTTAGATTTAGCCAAAATCTAACAAATGATATGAAAAATCCATCTCGTTGTTTATGGCTAACAGCAGCGCAAGTAGAGGGTATGCCTCAATCAGCTATCGACGCAGCACGCGAAGAAGCAAAGATGACTCTTGCAGCTGATGGTAAAGAAGACAATGGCAAATACTTGTTTACTGTATTTGCACCAAGCTATGGTCCTTTTATGAAGTACATGCCAAATCGTGAACTTCGTCGTCAAATGTATATGCTCTACAATACTCGTAACGTGGGTGGTGCATTTGACAACACTCAAATCCTTAAGGATATGGCTAACATTCGTCTTGAATTGGCTAATATTTTTGGCAAAGCAAACTATGCTGAATATGCACTCGAACGTCGCATGTCAAAAAATCCTCAAAATGTATATAACATGCTTAACGAAATGCGTGAAGCATACTATCCTGCAATGAAAAACGAACTTGCTGAAATAGAAGCATTTGCTCGTCAAACAGAAGGAGAGGACTTTAAACTTGAAGCATGGGACTACAGCTATTGGTCAGAAAAGCTCAAAAGTGAAAAATATGCATTCAACGATGAAGTAATGCGCCCATACTTTGAAATTGATAATACAATTGTAGGCGTATTTGGTTTGGCAACTAAATTATTTGGTTACAAATTCAAAGAAAACAAATCAATCCCTACATATCATAAAGATGCAAAAGCATACGATGTGACAGATGCTAAGGGAAATATGGTCGGTGTTCTTTACACAGACTTCTTCTATCGTCCTGGTAAAGCTCCCGGCGCATGGATGACTGAATTCCGTGGTGAATATCGTGATGAAAATGGAACACGTGTAATTCCATTGATTACAATAGTTATGAACTTCTCTAAGCCAACCGGCAACGAACCTGCATTGTTGACTCCATACGAGGTAGAAACATTCCTTCATGAATTTGGTCATGCTCTCCACGGCCTTTCAGCAAATACAAAATACAAAGCATTGGCAGGTACAAACGTACGTCGTGACTTCGTAGAGCTTCCTTCTCAATTCAACGAAAACTACTTAACTCAGAAGAAGTTCCTCGACAGCTTTGCTAAGCATTACAAGACAGGTAAGAAGATGCCACAAGATCTTATCGACAAATTTGTCACTGCAAGCCAATATGGTGCTGCTTATGCATGTATCCGTCAGTTGAGCTTTGGCTACCTTGATATGGCATTCCACACAATCGAAAATCCACTTCGTGCTTCTCAAGATGTAGCAGCTTTCGAAAGAAATGCACAAGCTAAGACTGCTATGTTCCCTGCAGTAGAAGGCACTATCATGGCTCCTTCATTCGGTCACATCTTCTCAGGTGGCTATGCAGCAGGTTACTATGGCTACAAGTGGGCTGAAATGCTCGATGCTGATGCTTTCGCAGCATTCTTGGAAACAGGCAACATCTATGACAAGAAGACTGCAGAAAAGTATCTTATTATCCTTCAAAGTGGTGGCACAGTAGAACCACAAAAACTTTATGAAGACTTCCGTGGCAAACCGGCAACAATCGATGCATTGTTAATACGTGACGGTATCAAAAAGTAATAATCAGTTACAAAATAAAATTAGGCGAATTCCCCAAAGGAGTTCGCCTAATTTGTATAAAAAAATGAAGAATAAGCCATTATCGACTATTCTTCATAAAAGTGGAGATGGAGGGATTTGAACCCTCGTCCAAACGTGGAACTAATAAGCTTTCTACATGCTTAGTCATTGACTTGATTTTCGTGTTACAGCAGGCTCACGACTACCAACTGCAACCTTATCCTCTAAATTTCAAACTCACATCGAGGCTCTGTGAATTCAATTCCCGAATTTTTCAGCACCACCTTATCGAAACGTCTCGGGACCGGGCAATCGGGTGATGTCTCGTTTCTACCACTGTGGCAGAAATTAAGCAATCTTACTATACTTCGGATTAAGCAGCGAGAGCGTAATTGTTATTTTCGCCATTTAAAGTTCGATGCCATGTGATTATAGAGCATAGACATCATAGCTCTGCATGCTTACTTACCACCTCTACACGCTGTCAAAACCAGTCATCCCCATGACTAATTTCCACACAGGGTTGGAAAAGTGATTGCAAAATTACACAAAATTTTTCAAATATCAATAATGACTGATACAAAATATTTTGCATTGTCAGTTTAAAAGTTCAAATAAAATGTGAATATACAATATTTCTAACTAACTTTGCTATCTTAGAGTCATGTACCGACTAACAGTAGTATATTATTCATCAGTCAGATCTTCTTCAAGCGCAAAGTTATCGCGAAGATATTTGATTAGCATCACCATGCTATGGTTGGTTGCTGCTTCAATCACATCGTTACGCTTACCCTTGAAGTGCTTGCAATCACTGATTACTGCATTTCCACATTTTACAGCCATCCATACCGTGCCTACAGGTTTGTATGGCGATCCGCCATCTGGTCCTGCAATACCGGATGTTGCTATAGAACAATCAGTGTGCATCAATTCAGCAACACCTTTAGCCATTGACTCTACGACCTCCTGACTTACAGCTCCAAAGTTGTCTAAATCAGATCTTTTGACATTCAATACATTTGCTTTGACATCATTAGCATAGCTTACTATACTACCCAAGAAATAAGCAGAACTTCCCGATTGCTGTGTAATGCGATGTGCAACATTTCCTCCTGTACAACTTTCAGCAGCTGACACTGTCAATTCGTTCTCAAGTAGCTTTCTTCCAAGAATTTCAGAGATAGTTAAGTCTTCAAATGCGAGTACTTCCTCTCTAAAAAGTTCGGCAATAGTGCGCTGATGCTTATTGAGATTAAATCTCAATAGCTCAAGACTCTTGTCTGTGCCACTGAGTGTAATCTTGGCAAATTCTTGCTTACAATTCAAACTCATCGAAATATTTTGAGGTAGATGAGCCTCAAATCGCGTTAATACCTTGCTCAATTCGTTACGAGTGTAGCCATATATAATAAGGTATCTTGTTTCAGAGTATTGCTGTTGTTGAATTTGGTCTGCCATAGTTGGTTGTATTTAGTATTAAACTTCTACTCTTGCATAAGGAGGAAGATCCAAAGAGCAGAATTGATTGTCTTTATATTTGAAGTAACCTGCAATCGCCACCATTGCAGCATTATCGGTCGTGAAAGCACGTTCAGGTATCCACGCCCTAATATTACGTTTTTCGCAAAATTCGCTTATAGCATTTCTCACTCCTGAGTTAGCTGAAACTCCACCACCGATAGCGACGTGCTTCACCGGATAGTCTTTCACTGCTTGGTCAAGTTTCTTTAAAAGAATATCTATAATTGTCTTTTGGAGTGATGCAGCCAAGTCATTAATATTTTCTTCGATAAAATTAGGATTTTCTTTCTTAGCATCTCTAAGCGTGTAGAGAAATGACGTTTTCAATCCACTGAATGAGTAGTCATAGCCTGGAATATTTGGCTTGCTGAATTTAAATCTCTTAGCATCGCCTGTCTGTGCTAATCTGTCGATGTGAGGACCACCGGGATAGGGGAGCCCCATTACTTTTGCACACTTGTCGAATGCTTCTCCTGCAGCGTCATCTATAGTCTGACCAAGGATTGTCATATCATTGTAATCTTTGACCAAAATGATTTGAGAGTTGCCACCGGAAATTAATAGACATATAAATGGGAACTCAGGCACCTCGTCGCTTTCTTCCTTCTTTATAAAATGGGAAAGCACATGTGCATGCAGATGATTGACATCAACGATTGGTTTGTTTAAACCAATGGCCATACCTTTTGCAAAAGACACTCCCACCAATAACGAACCAAGAAGACCCGGTCCACGAGTAAACGCAATAGCAGATAATTCCGATGGATTTACGTTGGCTTGCTTTAATGCTTCGCTGACCACCGGCACAATATTTTGCTGATGAGCTCTTGATGCAAGCTCCGGCACAACGCCTCCATAAGCTTCGTGAACTTTCTGACTTGCAATCACATTACTGCGCAACACTCCATCGACAATCACAGCTGCCGAAGTATCATCACATGAGGATTCTATGCCTAATATTACTGAATTCATCTCAATTCTTAGAATTATTTGCAAAGATAATCATTTGATTTTGCTTTGCAAAGTAATAATTTTATTAATTTTGCAAAGTGAAATAAAAATGAGAAAATTTTATACCATAATACGAAATGTTGTGGTTGCCGCAATCCTATTGATTGTCGGCATATACCTCATATTATATATCGCAATATCACTCCCATTTGTTCAAAATACTATAAAAGAAATTGCACAAACAGAGTTGTCAAAATTTCTGAACACGCAAATTTCAGTTGAACAATTATCAATTGCACCCTTCAATCAAGTGGTGCTTCAGAACGTAACGATTAAGGACCAAGATCGAAAGGAGCTAATTAATATCGATAAACTTGGCGCAGGAATCAACTTATGGGCTCTATTGTCAAAAGGTGAAATTATTGTATCTTATGCCGAAATTATCGGTCTTGATGCTAAAATTACACAGAAAGAGCAAGGTGCACCCCTCAATCTGCAATTTCTGATTGATGCATTAAAGCCAAAAGATCCAAATAAACCACCTACAAAATTTGATCTATCAATTCAAAGTGTTGTCTTGCGTAAGTCTCGAGTTTCATTCGATAAACTTTGGCTACCACGCCATGAAGACATAGAAAAGTTTGATGCCAACCATATTCAGATAGAAAATTTGCGTTGCGATGTTTCATTACCAAAGTTGGCTAATGAAAACTTTGATATCGACATTCGCAGAATATCATTTGTGGAAAAATCCGGTTTCAATTTAAAATCACTAAAAGGACGATTTCGCATAACAAACGACTATATTTCCGCCAAGGACCTATATATTCTTTTACCTGAGTCAGAGATACACCCAAATGATATTACACTTAATATCAACAGTTTAAAACAAATCAATCAAGCTATAACAAGCGAGGGTGTAACTCTCGAATTAATCAATAGCAAGCTATCGCCATCAGATTTTGTTTCATTCTTCGGTCCATTAAGAAGTATCGATGACACATATTTCCTAAAAACAAATGTGTGGACAAATCTTGAGAATATAGATGTTCGAAATCTGACATTGACATCTGATTCGCAAAACACGAGTTTGCAGTTGGAAGCCGAAGTTAATGCTATTAACAATGCTGATGAATTGACATTTAATGTTTCCGAAATAGACCTTTCGACTAACGAGCTTTTGCATCACCTTACGACTTTTGCTAATGTTTCTCCTGCAGTACAAAAGCAAATATCAAATCTTACTCATTTGTCTGTAAAAGGTGTTGCACAAGGAAGCTTGTCTGATGCTAATATAGATCTTTCTGTTGCAACAAATATCGGCAATATTGATGTCAGTGCAGACTACTCAAATCGTAATAAAGTCTCACATCATTTGCTTGGCAACATTGCTGCAGAAAATTTAGAGATTGGTAAGATTTTAAGCGTTGCCGACTTTGGTAGTATCTCGTTAAATAGTGATGTTAATTTGACGTTGAAACATAAAAACGTGGAAGGTAGTGCAAGCTTAGAAATTCCTCACCTCGTGTATAAAGGATATACCTATAAAAATATTACAGCAGATGTTGAGAAGATTGATAAACTAATTTCGGGAGTTCTCAATCTTGATGATGACAACATCTCTATTAATGCAGAAGGTAGTCTGTACATGAATAAAGAAGAGTCGGAAGTCAATCTGAGAGTGGATATGCCGACATTAGATCTCAATGCTTTGAACTTATGGAGTAAATATCCCGATTATAAGTTCTCAGCATCTGTTGACGCTAATTTTGTGGGTAATCGCTTAGATAACACGACCGGCTATCTGCAATTGTCTGACATGAGTTTTGTCAACTCTAACTCAGACGGTATTCGATACAACAACCTTACTGTAGAGACTGATAATAGCATTCCACAGCGCATCGATATCACAGGCGATATTATCAGTGGGCACATTGAAGGACAATACGATATTGCAAAGCTTCCTAAGTCATTGATTAACATATTATCGAAAGCTTTGCCATCGGTATTCGACAAAGCCTCTGATATGGAATTAACTCAAGGTCAGAATTTTGTTTACAATATCACACTCCATGAAGACAACCAACTCGCTGATTTCTTTAAGCTTCCGGTCAGAATGGTTGGCGACATCGCAATCAATGGCTTCTACAATGATTATGATGGCAGGGCAGAGTTAGTGATAGACGTGCCATATCTGCAGCAAGGCAAAGACAAGCTGATTCAAGGTTCAAACCTTTCGTTTCAGATTGACTCCAATAACAGCAATTGCAATTTGGGGCTCTGCACAGTTTTGCCCGGAAAGAACGGCGATATAACATTAAAGCTCAATTCGTCTGCTACAAATGATATTGTTGACACAGACGTGTCATGGTCATTCGATAGAGCGAAAGCATTCAGAGGTAAAGTGTCGCTTTCATCTGCTTTGAGTAAAGACGAAGTCACCAAGAAACTTGGAGTTGACATTAATATTAAGCCTACTATTTTTGAGATTAACGACACTGTTTGGCACATTGCGCCATCTAATATCACATTTAAAAATCAAGAACTAAAAGTAGATAATATAAAGGTCTATAGAGATCAGCAATTTGTTACCATCAATGGCAAGGCTTCAAAGGACGAGTCAGACATCCTCACAATCGATCTCAAAAACATGGATTTGGACTATGTGTTTGAAACACTGAAGATTAATCATGTCAACTTCGGTGGACGTGCGACCGGTAAGCTATATGCCAAAAATCTGTTTTCCGGTGCTCCGTATGCCTATACTGATAATCTAAAAGTCAATAGACTAACTTATAATAAAGCTTTACTTGGCGATGCTGTTTTGAAGAGTAAATGGCTTAATGATGAAAAGCGCGTTATAATTCAAGCAGATATTCGCGATGGCAAAAAAGGTCGCACCACCATGGACGGAGGTTTGTGGCTTGGTAAAGACTCTTTGTCATTTGCGTTCAATGCTGAGTATCTGAATGTGAAATTCCTGAAACCTTTCATGTCAGCATTTACATCTGACATCGAAGGTCGAGCGACAGGTTATGCTAAGCTTTATGGAACATTTAAGGATATCGACCTTATTGGAAAGATTTATGCTGATTCGCTCAGAATGAAAGTCGATTACACCAATACATATTACACATGTTCTGACACAGTCACAATTGTTCCCGGTCGTATCGAACTCAAAGACATAACACTTCGAGATTGCGAGGGTCACACAGCCTTGTTAAATGGTTGGGTATCTCACCGATATTTCCATGAAGCTCATTTTGATTTTAAAGTCAGTGAAGTTGACAATCTTCTTGCCTACGACACAAATGAAATGATTAATCCCGACTGGTATGGCAAGGTTTATGGAAGTGGCTCCTGTCGCATTCATGGTCAACCCGGAATTGTAAATATCCGTGTGGATATGACGACTGCACCTAAAAGTAAGTTCACATTTGTTCTCAATGATGCAGCTGTCGCAGAAGACTACCGATTCTTGACATTCTCTGACAAGGCAAAGGAAAAACGCGAACAGGAACGTCAAGCAGAAATTGAGCGTACTATACCTGAAGCATTGAAACGCTTCCAGAAGAAAGTGCAACAGCAGAACGATGTGAGGCCATCAAAGTTTAATCTGGAATTATTCATCACAGCGACACCACAAGCTGAAATGATAATCGTAATGGACCCAATTGGCGGCGATAAAATTAGGGCTTTCGGAAAGGGCAATATCAACCTTGGATATGGTTCTGATAATGGTCTATTCATGAGTGGAACATACGAATTAGAAAAGGGAAGTTACAATTTCACTCTTCAAGATATTATACGTAAAGACTTTACAATCAGACCAAACAGCACAATATCATTCAATGGTGATCCTTTTGAGGCTATACTTGATATTTCTGCCGTTTATAAAGTAAATACGAACTTATCAGATTTGGATAAATCATTTACATACGATAGGGATTTGAATAGTACAAACATCCCTGTTGAGGCGGTTCTAAATGTTGATGGAGAAATGAAATCCCCAAATATCAGTTTTGATATTAATTTGCCTACAGTAACACAAGATGTTGTTAGAAAAGTAAAAAGTATCATTTCAACTGACGATATGATGAACCGTCAGATTATATATCTGTTGGCACTTAACAGATTTTACACACCTGAATATATGGGTACGGAGGGACATAATAATGAGTTAGCTTCTGTTGCTTCTTCAACAATATCATCTCAATTGTCTAACATATTCGGACAGTTATCCGACAATTGGTCATTCTCACCATATTTCCGTACCGACAAAGGTGACTTCTCGGATATGGAGGTTGACTTGGCTTTATCAAGTTCACTGCTAAACAACCGTCTATTGCTAAATGGTAATTTCGGTTATCGAGATCGCACAACAAGTTCCACAACTTTTGTCGGGGATTTCGACATCGAATATCTATTGAACAGACCGGGCACAATTCGTCTTAAAGCATATAATCATTATAATGATCAAAACTATTATTTGAAATCTGCGTTAACAACACAAGGGATTGGTGTAATATTCAAGTATGATTTCGATTATTGGTTTTCTTTCTTGCGCAAAAAAGAAAAATCCGATTCCGTAAAGTCTAATAAATCCGTAGAAAACGATACTATTTTGATAACTAAATGATTATGAAAAACAAGAAGCATAAAATTGGTTTAGCTCTAAGTGGTGGTGGTGCGCGAGGTTTTGCTCATCTTGGTGTTATCCTTGCAATGGAAAAATATGGATATAAGCCGGATATTATCTCCGGAGTGAGTGCCGGCTCTATTGTTGCTTCATTGTATTGCTCCGGTTTGACAGTTAAGGAAATTCTAAAGACTTTTTCCGAGATTGGCAGGATAACCGATTTCGCCGAACTTTCATTTTCGAAGCAATCTATTCTCAAACTCGATAAACTGTCACGTCTATTAGAAGATGTTTTGCCTATCGATTATATAGAGCAAGCTGATACGCCCATAATTATTTGTGCTACAGATTTTGATAACGGAAAATCTGTAGGTTGGACTAAAGGAGAAATAGTGCCGAGAATAATCGCCTCGTGCAGTATTCCTATTGTGTTTCCACCGGTAAACATCAACGGAGTGAACTATGTCGATGGGGGAGTGCTTCGCAATTTGCCGGCATGGGCGATTAGAAGCAAATGCAAGAAATTGATTGGCTCTAATTGCAGCCCATTGTCGCGCTCATTCAAATATCACTCTAATATCAAAGACGCTGCCACACGTTCGTTCCAATTGATGACACGTGCCAATACGCTCCAAGACCTTATGTTATGCGACCATATTATCCAGTCCAACAACGTGGCTGATTATGGCACATTTGATGTGGCATCGATGAAAGAAATTGTCATCAGTGGATATGACTCTGCGTCAAAGGTATTAGAGAAATTAAAAAGTAAATAATCATTAAAATCAATGGATAATAAAGAGAAACTTATAATATATCAGGTATTTCCTCGAATTTTTACCAACACTTGCGATGCATGTGTGCATAACGGCACTATAGAGCAAAACGGTGTCGGCAAGATGAATCAGATTGATTCCAAGGTGCTTAAATCCATAAAGGAGCTCGGTGTCAATTGCGTGTGGTACACAGGTATTATCGAACACGCAACCAAGACCGACTACTCCAAGCATGGCATTCGCCCTGACAACCATTATGTCGTGAAAGGCAATGCCGGATCGCCTTACGCAATTAAGGACTATTATGATGTATGTCCCGACCTTGCTGAAAATATCGACAATAGAATCGAGGAGTTTGAGGCACTTGTGACACGCACGCATAAGGAAGGTATGAAAGTCTTAATCGACTTTGTGCCTAACCACACTGCTCGTCAATACCATTCCGATAAGAAGCCGTCAGGCATTGAGGATTTCGGTGTCAATGACAACAACGACATGTTCTTCTCGCCCCAAAACAACTACTACTATATCACTCGCCAGCAATTTTGTCCGTCGATAGATTTGGGTGAAGGCGCAGATAGATATGTAGAGTTTCCGGCTAAGGCTACAGGCAATGATTGCTTCAATGCGTTCTGTGGTGAATACGATTGGTACGAGACTGTCAAGCTTAACTATGGCAAAGACTATGGTGACGGCACTACCCATTTCGACCCTATTCCAAACACTTGGCTAAAAATGCTGCACATTCTCCGATATTGGGCGGCAAAAGGTGTAGATGGTTTCCGTTGCGACATGGTGTTCATGGTGCCATTGGAGTTTTGGAATTGGGTAATACCAAACGTGAAGAAAGACTATCCTCATGTAGTATTCATAGGTGAAATATACGATGTCAACCTCTATCGTCCATTCCTTTCATACGGTTGCTTCGACTATCTCTACGACAAAGTGAATCTCTACGACACATTGGTAGGCATTCAGCGTCACAACGTATCAGCGGCTCAGTTGACACATAGCTGGCAAGCAGTCGATGGTATTGGCAGCAGAATGCTCAACTTCCTCGAAAACCACGACGAAGTGAGATTTGGCTCACGCGAATATGCTGAAAATCCATTGCTCGTAGTGCCTTCATTGGTCGTGTCATCAATGATAAACACAGGACCGATGATGATTTATTATGGCCAAGAACTTGGCGAGCAAGCAAAGGACAACGAAGGATTTGCCGGCGACAACAATCGCACCACTATCTTCGACTATTGGAGTCTCGACACAGTGCGCAGATGGTATAATAATGGTGAATGTGACGGCGCACACCTCACATCGCAAGAAAAATGGCTTCGCTCGACCTACGCCAAAATCTTATCAATCTGTAATAAGGAAAAGGCTGTATCCGAAGGCACATTCTTCGACCTTATGTATGTTAATCTCAACAACCCCGACTTCAATCCACATCGTCAGTTTGCCTTCTTGCGTCATTACGGCGACGACACATTGCTGATAGTCGCAAACTTCGACCATCAAGCAGTCGATATAAAAGTGAACATTCCTAATGAAGCATTCGACTATATGGATCTTCCTGATGGTCAGGGCATGTGTGTAGAGTTGCTTTCCGGCACACGCCAATCCAAACGACTCACACGCGGAGAGCGATTCGAATTGTCGGTCGGAGCCAATTCTGCTTCAATTTGGAGGATAAGAAAAAAGAATTTTAAGCCAATCTGAAAACTATTTGCCAAAAATAACTCGTAAGTCAAAAATAATGCTTAATTTTGCACTATATAATATTAACGAATATGAGCAATACATTACCAGCAATTAAGGTTTTCGCAGGAACCAACTCTCATTATTTGGGAGAATCAATCTGCAAAGAATTAGGAATTGAAATGGGTAAAATGAACATACAACGTTTCGCTGACGGCGAATTTGAAGTATGTTTCGAAGAGTCAATTCGTGGCGCAGAGGTTTACCTCGTTCAGTCAACTTTCCCTAATAGCGACAATCTCATGGAGCTTCTCCTTATGATTGACGCTGCGAAGAGAGCATCAGCTGCCACTATCGTCGCTGTGCTTCCTTACTTCGGTTGGGCTCGTCAAGATCGCAAGGACAAACCACGTGTGTCTATTGCTGCTAAATTGGTAGCTGATTTGCTTAGCGTTGCAGGTATCGATCGTCTTATCACTATGGACCTCCACGCCGACCAAATCCAAGGTTTCTTTGATGTTCCGGTTGACCACCTATATGCATCATCTATCTTCGTGCCTTATATCAAGTCACTCAAGCTCGAAGACATGGTAATCGCTTCTCCTGACGTTGGTGGTGCTAAACGTGCTAACTCTTACGCTAAATACTTCGATGTGCCTTTGGTATTGTGCCACAAGCAACGTGCTAAGGCTAACGTCGTAGAAAACATGACTGTTATCGGTGACGTTGAAGGTAAAAACGTTATCATCGTTGACGATATCGTTGACACTGCAGGCACAATCACTAAGTCTGCCGACCTCCTTATGTCGCGCGGTGCTAAGTCTGTGCGTGCTCTTTGCTCTCACCCTGTGATGTCAGACCCTGCTACTCAACGCGTTGATGATTCTACTTTGACTGAAATCATCTTCACAAACTCTATCCCATACTCAGGCAGTGCCAAGGCAACTGTTCTCCCTGTAGCAGAATTGTTTGCTGATACTATCCGTCGTATCCACAACAATCAGTCTATCTCTTCACAATATCTTATGAAATAAGAGGGTAACACCCACAAAAACATACAAATGGTGAGTCGGCTCAGTCCTTCTCACCATTTTTATTTTACCTTAAATTTACCAACTATTTAGACCAATTGACCTTTATTTCTAAACCGCAACAATTCATTTCTCGGCTTATTGGTCAAAATTCATGATAAACCTTTGTAAGTCGCTGATTTTAAACATATTTATGGATTCTTAAAGTAGAATTCTTAAAAAAATATTGCAATAATTGACTTTTTTATAAATATATTAACTATATTTGCAGTTGATTCAACAAACGAGGAAGCAGAGGCAGCCTCGCAGAATCAACTTTAGTTGATGGTGGATTTTTTGTCCGCCGAAAAGGTGTTATTGAAATTTTATCTTCTAACTTCAAACTTGGCCGTCTGAATCTATGCGAAGATAATATGACAATGGCACCTACATCGGTAGCTATACACACTCCCGAGAGGGATTTCGTATATGCTCTTCGGTGTGGGGCTGTCGTCTTATTCGCATAGAAGGTAAGCCAAGACCTGAAGTTAGAATAAGACTAAATACGATCCTCACACCTTTTTTGCATCCAATTACTAACGGTTTCATTGAGGATGAGAAACACAAAATTTAGCATTTATGAATAAATCATTACATTTAGGACAAGCAAGCGAATATCTTGTAATGTCTAAATTAGTAAGTGAACAAAGAGAAATCTATTCTCCGGCTGTTGATGACCATGGAGTAGATTTAATTGTAAAAACAGTGGATCAAAACAACCCATATGAATATCAAGAATTACAGATAAAATCCCTTTCTACCGGCAGTCTGTTTGCGGCAATCTCATGTGATAAGCCAAAAGATAATTATTGGTTTGTCTTCTATATAAAAGACATTGATACTATGTGGTTAATTAACTCCAAAGACTTTGTAAAATTAGCTTCACGTAATGTTAAAGGAAAAAATATCGGTAAATATTCACTCAGCCTTGTAAATAAAAAAGGGCCTTCTACCAAATGTGCTAATTATGTAATTTCAGATTTTAGAAATATACCATAAAGAATATGAAATTCAGGGTGGACAATTATCGCTACAACCCAAACGCTATAGAGGAAATAGCCAATAATTATGCCTTTATGAATACAAACGCTTTTGAGCAGATTGCAGGTATTACTAAAATTAAGCTGAGTAATAAGCAACGGTTAGAAGGATACCTTAAAGTGACCTCACTAACAAAAAAATCAGTTTACCTAAAATATATGGGTTGGAATGGAGTCAAACAGAATGAAATTTGGCTAACCTATTATAATAAATGTGCGTTAGGCGTAAAAATCGGTGATGAAGTAGGAATCACACCAACAAATTCATGGTCATATTATTGGCATACATGGGATTCAGGAGTAAGACTACCATTTAAAATAGCTATTATTGGATTGTTTATATCTTCTTTGCTAAGCATTATATCTATAACATTAACTTTAATAAATTAATAATGAATCAGAAAAACAAATTATTACGAGCTTTTGTCGCGATAGCGATGATGCTCATCGGTTGGCTACCATCACTCGCCCACGACTTTGAAGTAGATGGTTTATATTATAATATTATTTCAGAATTAGATAAGACTATCGCTGTTACATACATAGATAATGGTTATACTATTTATTATTCAGGAGATATAATTATACCTGAAAAAGTAGATTATAATAGTGAAACGTATGAGGTCGTAGAAATTTCAAATCAGGCATTTTTTTATTGTGAGAATTTGATGTCAATAACTATTCCTAACACAGTGGTTAAAATCGGGGATTCTGCATTTTATGGCTGTATAAGTCTTGAAGAAATAATTATACCAAATTCTGTGCAAGTGATTGGAAATAATGCATTTGAAAACTGCAAATCTCTTAGATATGTAGAAATTGGAAATGGTTTATCTTCAATTGGAGAACGTGCATTTTATCAAATTTATGGTATTGAAGAAATTGTTTATAATGCATATAATTGTACACTTGGTGAAGACTGCTTTGTGGCTAGTGAAATATTAACATTTGGGCCTGATGTAAAATTTATGCCACTTTTCCCATATCTACAATTAAATGTTGTGAATTTTAATGCAATCAATTGTAAACCAATTGATGATGTTGATTATTATAGTTTTCAATATGGTTTTTATAAAGTTAAAGAAATTAATATTGGTACAGATGTAGAATTTATATCAGAAAAATTTTTTCAGACGGGTTCTGATTTAATTAAAGTAAATTATTGTGCAAAAAATTGCGATGTAGATGGACCAATAATTAGCGTTTCTTACGGTATGCAAGGGCCTGATCTCATTGTAAACGAAAATGTAGAAAAATTGTCTGCAGGAGTTTTTAATACTAATTTTGATAAAATATATTTTAATGCAATTAGTTGTGCTGCAGATGGTCCTCCATTTAGTATGTATGATTCTTTAAATATTATATGGGGAGAAAATGTAAAAAGAATTCCAGATTATATGTATGATGGAAATCAGTTTGTTACTTCAATTAAAATTCCTAATTCTATAGAGTCAATTGGGACTTGTGCTTTTAATAGATGTAAACAATTACAAAAAGTAACTTTGCCTATTAATCTTAAATCAATTGGGTCATACGTGTTTTCAAGTTGTGATAATTTGCAAATAATGTATTTAAATTCCAAATCGATTAGTTTCGGTGAACGTCCTTTTGAAGATAATCTAAAATATATAATTATAGGCAATGATGTAGAGAATTTCAAATATCCACTTAATCGAAATTCTATAAATGCAATAGTATCATTAAAATCTCAACCACCAACATGTGTTTCGTATGAATCTGTTGAAAATATGCCAATATTATATGTTCCAAAAGGCAGTTACGCGACTTATTGGTCTACACCTGGTTGGCAAGATTTTAATAAGATAATTGAAATTGAATCTATGGCACAATCAGTTTTGTTGCCTGAAAAAATTGATATTGCTTTAAATACAGAATACAAATTAGAAGTTTCAATTACTCCTCAAAATGCTACTATATCTAATTTGTATTGGGAATCTTCTGATTTATCAGTAGCAACTGTTGACCAAGACGGCACTATTACAACTCATAAAGAAGGTATAGTAACAATTACTGTATCGACTATTGACGGAAGTAATCTCAAATCTTCATGTATAGTATCAGTTGGTGTAAAACAAGTTGATTCAATTGAATTAAATTTAACAGAGCTAACGTTAAATAAAAATAATATACATAATTTATCATGTATAATCTTGCCTTTAGATGCGACAAATAGTACTGTGTCATGGAGATCCGAAGATAGAAATGTAGCAGTTGTTAGAGTTAATGCTGATGGCTCTGCTACAGTTTTAGGAGTTAATCCAGGAGAAACTGATATTGTCGTTACGACAAATGATGGTACAAACTTATCAGCTTATTGTAGAGTAAAAGTTGTACAACTAGCCGAATCAATTGCTCTTGATAAGTCTGAAATCAATCTTGAAGCGAAAGAAACCGACACACTTGTTGCAACCATATTTCCGGAATTAGCGACAGAAAAATCTGTCGAATGGTCATCATCAGATGAATCTATTGCGACAGTAGATGCTAACGGTGTTGTGACTGCTATTGCCGTTGGAGAAACTACAATTACAGCTACCACAGTTGACGGTTCAAACCTCTCGGCAACATGTAAAGTGACAGTCATTCCGACATTGGCAACATCAATTACTATTGATAAGTCTGAAATCAGTCTTGAGGCGAAAGAAACCGACACACTCGTTGCAACCATATTTCCGGAATTAGCGACAGAAAAATCTGTCGAATGGTCATCATCAGATGAATCTATTGCGACAGTAGATGCTAACGGTTTGGTGACTGCTATAGCAGTTGGAGAAACTACAATTACAGCTACCACAGTTGACGGATCAAATCTTTCTGCAACATGTAAAGTGACAGTCATTCCGACATTGGCAACATCAATTACACTTGATAAGTCTGAAATCAATCTTGAAGCGAAAGAGACTACAACACTTGTCGCAATCGTGCTTCCTGAATTGACAACTGATAAGTCAGTTGAATGGTCATCATCTGATGAATCTATTGCAATAGTTGATGAGAATGGTATTGTGACAGCAATTGCAGTTGGAGAAGCCACTATCACAGCTACCATAGTTGACGGCACAAATCTTTCTGCAACATGTAAAGTGAGTGTCATTCCGACATTAGCAACGTCAATTACTCTTGATAAGACAGAAATCAGTCTTGAGGCGAAAGAAACCGACACACTTGTTGCAACAGTACTTCCGGAATTAGCGACAGAAAAATCTGTTGAATGGTCATCATCTGATGAATCTATTGCAATAGTTGATGAGAATGGTATTGTGACAGCAATTGCAGTTGGAGAAGCCACTATCACAGCTACCACAGTTGATGGATCAAATCTCTCTGCAACTTGTAAAGTGACAGTAGTTCCGACGCTTGCAGAAACTATTACACTTGATAAAACAGAAATCAGTCTTGAAGCAACTGAAACTGCAACGCTTATCGTAACCGTGCTTCCGGAATTGACAACTGATAAATCAGTCGAATGGTCATCGTCTAACGAAGCTGTAGCAGTAGTTGATGAGAATGGCGTGGTAACTGCCGTCGCAGTCGGCGAAGCAACAATCACAGCGACAACTGTTGATGACTCTAACCTCTCTGCATCTTGCAAAGTAACTGTTGTCCCGACATTGGCAGTCTATATCGAACTGGATCAGACAGAAGCAAGCGTTGAAGAGAAGTCAGACCTTCAATTAATGGCAACTATTCTTCCTGAACACACTACAAACAAGGAAGTAGCGTGGAGTAGTTCCGACAAATGGGTAGCATCTGTGGATAACAATGGTTTCGTGACTGTTTACGCTGCCGGAGAAGCAATTATCACAGCTACTACTACCGACGGTACAAATCTTTCTGCTACATGTCGTATTAATGTTTATTCAGGCATTGATGGCGTGAATGGTCATGATGTAATAGTAGTAACTGTCGGTGATAACATCGTAGTGAAGAATGCGAAGCTTGACAGTAATGTCAGAGTATATGCAGCTGACGGTGCTATGATTGCTTCTGAGGTGGCGACTGACGGCGATGTAGTCGTCGAAATGCCAATTAAAGGCATTTATATCGTTTCGGTCAATGGTAAGAACTTCAAGGTAATGGTGAAGTAACAATTATTAAAATCTCAAATAGACGAGGGATCGCTCTTTGTAGTGGTCCTTCGTTTTCGTTTGCGTATAAGAGCTTACATTATTACTATTGAGTGCACAGGATTGCATAACTCGCCTCGGACACATTCAATGAAATACCATCACATTATAGGATAATAGGGTAGTGCTCGATTTTGCTTTTGACATGTGCCTGATATATCCTATCAGCTACACGACTCGTAAATGTAGATGAGGGAAATTTTGAACTATATACTTAAAAAATTAGGAGGCTGAAATCAACCTCCTAATCGTACCGTGTTTGTACCGAAAAATCTATCGTTTTATTTCTTCATTTCTTTAGCCCAAGTGTCTTTGAGACCGATTGTCTTGTTGAAGACGATGTGGTCAGCTGTTGTGTCAGGGTCAACTGTGTAGTAGCCGAGGCGTTGGAATTGATAGTGGTCACCTGCCTTCACTCTTTCTGCAAGCCATGGCTCAAGCATTACGTTTTCACGCACTTTGAGTGAGTCTGGGTTGAGCAAGTCGCGGAAGTCGCCTTCTTCAGCTGAAGGATTTTCTACAGAGAATAGACGATCGTAATCACGAACTTCTGCTTTGACTGCAGAGTTGACAGCCACCCAATGGAGTGTACCTTTCACTTTACGGTCGCTACCCGGCATACCGCTCTTTGTCTCAGGATCGTATTCGGCGTAGATTTCTACGATGTTGCCTTCTTCATCTTTCTTCACGCCTGTGCACTTGATGATATAAGCGCCTTTGAGTCGCACTTCCTTATCCGGAGCGAGACGGAAGAATTTCTTAGGAGGATTTTCCATGAAGTCTTCACCTTCAATCCAGATTTCGCGACCGAATGGCATTTCGTGTTGACCTGCGTTTGGATCCTCAGGATTGTTGTCCATGTGCATCATTTCGACCTTGTCTTCAGGATAGTTGGTGAGAATCAGTTTCACAGGGTTTTGAACAACGCTCACGCGAGTAGCAGTCTTATTGAGGTCTTCGCGGATTGAGTGTTCAAGAAGTTCGATATGGTTGAGGGCTTCATACTTGGTGTAGCCGATGCGATTGACAAAGTCCTTGATTGCAGAAGGAGTGTAGCCACGACGACGGAGACCGCAGAGTGTAGGCATACGAGGGTCGTCCCAACCTCTTACAAGACCTTCCTTAACCAATTGAAGCAATTTGCGCTTACTCATCACAGTGTAGGTGAGGTTCAAACGGTTGAATTCAATCTGACGTGGGCAATATGTCTCGTCAGCAAGTTCCTTAACGAAATACTCATAAAGAGGACGGTGAGGAACGAACTCGAGTGTACATATAGAGTGGGTCACGCCTTCGAAGTAGTCGCTCTGACCATGTGCGAAGTCATACATCGGATAGACTTTCCATGTGGTGCCTGTGCGCCAGTGAGGAGTCTTGATGATACGATACATGATAGGGTCGCGGAAGTGCATGTTGGAGTGTGCCATGTCGATCTTTGCACGCAACACATAACGACCTTCCTCAAATTCGCCTTCATTCATGCGTTTGAATAGGTCAAGGCTTTCTTCGACAGGGCGATTGCGATATGGACTGTTTTGGCCCGGAGTGGTAGGAGTACCCTTTTGAGCCGCGATTTCTTCGCTTGTCTGCTCATCGACATACGCTTTGTCTTCAAGAATCATGCGACAAGCGAGGTCAAACAATTGTTGGAAATAGTCGCTTGCATAGTAGAGGCGATCTTCCCAGTCGTAGCCCAACCAGTGGATGTCCTCCATGATAGCATTTACATATTCGGTATCCTCTTTTTGAGGGTTTGTATCGTCGAAACGTAGGTTGCAAGTACCACCAAATTTTTCGGCTGCACCAAAGTCCATGATGATTGCTTTAGCGTGACCGATGTGCAAATAGCCGTTTGGTTCAGGAGGGAAACGTGTATTAAGACGTCCTCCGTTCTTACCTGCCTCGAGGTCTTCTTTGATAATTTGCTCTACAAAGTTAAGACCACTTTCGTTAACTAAAATCTCTTCTTTGATTTCTGCCATAATATTTGTAATTTTGACTTATGGAAACTTATATAGATTCCTTGTGTCCGGTTTATTAAACTACAAAGTTAGTTCATCATTGCGAAAAATGCAAGAATTCACTAAAAAATTAATAAAATGTGGATAGTTTTGTAGTTTTTTGATGCTAATGTTGTCTAATTGAATGTAAAAACTGAGTCAGATTAATTGATATGAACAGACATGAAAAAGATGCGCTCTTTACTCGGCTGATACGGCAGAACAAGAGCAGAATTTACATGATGTGTCAAGCATACTGCGACGACAATGATGCTGCCGATGATTGCTTTCAAGAGGTGGCAATTAAGATTTGGAAAGGGCTTGACACATTTAAGAATCAATCATCGATTGAAACGTGGATATATCGCGTGATACTCAATGCGTGTATAACCTACAGGCGTAACAATAAACGCATACCGAATACCGAATCCGTATTGATTGATGTCGCCGACAGTAACGACACAGAGCGTGAAGATCATATAGAGAAACTATACAGCCTAATCCGACAACTCAACAGATATGATAGGGCATTAGTGCTTCTATGGCTTGAAAATCTCAGCTATGCAGAGATAGCCGATATTATGGGGTTGTCGGTCAATAATGTTTCGATCAAACTTGTGAGAATTAAAGAAAAACTTAAATCACTATCAAAAAATATTTAGATTATGGATATTGATAACATGCAAGCAATATGGAGAAAGCAACAAGAAATTCTTGACCAACAGAAAAGTATTAAGGAAAGACTGCTTCGTGAATCAATCGCAAAATCGTCTAAATGGCTCGCACCAAACAAAATCGCAATACCTATCCTGACACTTTGCTGTCTTTTCTGTATTTTTGCGATTATCGAAGGGGCTTACAGTATGATGGATGTGTTCCCCATCTTATTGATGAGCTTATTTGGATATTTACAAATGTGGTGGCAGACTACATTGCTGCGCAAAATCGCATCAATGGAGGGCGGACTGATAGGAATGGAAAGCAATCTGATAAAATATCGCATCTACTATATGCGTGCGAAGAAAATAACAGCATGTATAGCAGTGATTTACATAGCATGGTTTACATGGTTTCTTCATCATTTGGGATGGGATACAAGGGGCATTATTTTCATAATCTCCACCACCATTGCAGCCGGAATATTTGCGTTTTGGATTAGAAACAGGAAGACAAAGAAGGCACTCGAAGAGATAGAAGCCGATATGCGAGAATTGCAAGAGTTTAGCAAATAATTAATTAAATATACATTGCATAAGCCACTTATTATTTGATAATAGGTGGCTTTAATTATCAAAAGTGGCGTGAAGTTACATTCTTTATTTAAAAATTTTTATAAATAATTAGTACAATAGTAAAATAATTGTTACCTTTGTAAACTTATTGTGAAATAATCACGAGAAGTAGCTCTTACATGCGATTTTAAAAGGAAATCGTTTATTTACAAATCTATATATTATTCTATTTTAGCTATTTAATTATGGCAGAGAAAAAAGAAAAATTATTTGACATGTTCCCACCTATCTCAACAGAAGAATGGGTGGCGAAAATCAATGCAGATTTGAAGGGTGCAGATTTCGACAAAAAGCTCGTTTGGCGCACAAACGAAGGTTTTGATGTGCAACCTTTCTATCGTGCTGAAGACACTGCTAATCTTAGCACAGTTAATTCACTCCCGGGTGAATTCCCTTACATCCGCGGTACACGCACCGACAACAACTGGCTCATCCGCCAAGAAATCCTCGGTGACACTGCTGAAGCTATCAACGCTGCAGCTATCCACGCTATCGATCGCGGTGTAGATTCTATCGCTTTCAAGGCAGGTAAGGACTTCGATGCTGCTGCTCTTGAGACTATCCTCAAGGGTATCGATTTGAACAAAATCGAAGTTAACATCAACTGCTGCCCTGGTTGCGCAGTAGAAGTCGCTAAGGTGCTCGTAGCTTACGTTAAGGCTAACGGTCTTGTAGAGACATTCAGAGGTTCTATCAACTTTAACCCAATGAAGCGTCTCCTCAAGCATGGTCTCAAATTCCCTAAAGACCTCGTAGAAACAGCTAAGGCTTTGATCGCAGAGGTTAAGGAAGTGCGTGGCATCCGTTGCATCGCAGTAGATTCATTCATGCTCAACAATGCCGGTGCATTCATCAGCCAAGAACTCGGTTACGCTCTCGCATGGGGTGCTCAATGGATGACTTCATTGACTGAAGCAGGTCTTTGCGCATGCGAAGTTGCAAGCCGCATCAAGTTCAACATGGGTATCTCTTCTAACTACTTCATGGAACTTGCTAAATTCCGTGCTGGTCGTATGCTTTGGGCTGAAATCGTAAATGCTTACGAACCTAAGTGTGAAGACGCTTGCAAGATGATGGTTCACGCTGTGACTTCACAGTTCAACATGACTATCTTCGACGCTCACGTTAACATGCTTCGCTCAATGACTGAAACAATGTCGGCTGCTCTTGCAGGTGTTGATTCAATCGAAACACTTCCATTCGACCTCCAATATAAGCGTCCGGATGAATTCAGCGAACGTATCGCTCGCAACCAACAACTCCTTCTCCGTGAAGAGTCACACCTTAATAAGGTAGTTGACCCTGCAGGTGGTTCTTACTACGTAGAAGTTCTCACAGTTTCTATCGCCGAACAAGCTTGGAAGCTCTTCAACGAAGTAGAAGACAATGGTGGTTTCCTTGCTCAACTCGAAGCAGGCGAAATCCAAAAGGCAGTTAACGCTTCAGGTGTTAAGCGTCACACAGACGTTGCTCGTCGTAAAGAAATCCTCTTGGGTACTAACCAATATCCTAACTTCACAGAGACTGCTCTCGAAAAGATCGACAAGGCAGGTTGCTGCTGCTGTTGCTCTGAAGGTGAAGAAGGTGGCGTAGAAGCACTTAAGTTTGACCGTGCAGGTAGCGAATTTGAAGACCTCCGTCTTGCTACAGAACGTTCAGGCAAGCGTCCAAAAGTGTTCATGCTTACAATTGGTAACCTCGCTATGCGTTTGGCTCGTGCTCAATTCTCATCTAACTTCTTCGGTTGCGCAGGATACGAAATCATCGACAACATCGGCTTCGATACAGTTCAAGCAGGTGTAGATGCAGCTATCGAAAAGGGTGCAGACGTAGTAGTTCTCTGCTCAAGCGATGACGAATACGCTCAATACGCTCCTGAAGCATTCAAGGCTCTCGCAGGTAAGGCTGAATTTGTAGTAGCCGGTGCTCCTGCTTGCATGGCTGAACTCCAAGCTGAAGGCATTGAAAACTTCATCCACGTGAAAGTTAACGTATTAGATACACTTAAAGGGTTTAACGAAAAATTGTTGAAGTAATTATGAAACCAAATTTCAAATCAATTGATATAACAAAAGTTGTAGCTCCTTCAACTCCAAAAGCGTTGCCACAAGGAGAAGCATGGCTTACTGCTGAACTTATCCCTGTTAAGCCTATCTATACAAAAGAAGACCTCGAAGGCCTCGAACACTTGAACTATTGTGCTGGTCTTCCTCCATTCCTTCGTGGTCCATATAGCGGTATGTACCCAATGCGTCCTTGGACAATCCGCCAATACGCAGGTTTCTCTACAGCTGCTGAATCAAACGCATTCTATCGTCGTAACCTCGCTTCTGGTCAGAAGGGTCTCTCTGTAGCATTCGACCTTCCAACTCACCGCGGTTATGACGCTAACCACGAACGCGTTGTCGGTGACGTAGGTAAGGCAGGTGTGTCTATCTGCTCACTCGAAGATATGAAGGTATTGTTCGACGGTATTCCATTGACCAAGACGTCAGTATCTATGACAATGAACGGTGCTGTGCTTCCTGTACTTGCATTCTACATCAATGCAGGTCTTGAGCAAGGTGCTAAGCTCGAAGAAATGGCAGGTACAATCCAAAACGATATCCTCAAAGAATTCATGGTGCGTAACACATATATATATCCACCTGCATTCTCAATGAAGATTATCGCTGACATCTTCGAATATACATCTAAGAACATGCCTAAGTTCAACTCTATCTCTATCTCAGGTTACCACATGCAAGAAGCAGGTGCAACTGCAGATATCGAGTTGGCTTACACACTTTCTGACGGTCTTGAATACCTCCGCGCAGGTGTTAACGCAGGTATGGACATCGACGCATTCGCTCCACGTTTGTCATTCTTCTGGGCAATCGGCATGAACTACTTCATGGAAATCGCTAAGATGCGTGCAGCTCGTATGCTTTGGGCTAAGATCGTTAAGCAATTCAATCCTAAGAATCCTAAGTCACTTGCACTTCGTACACACTCTCAGACTTCCGGTTGGTCACTTACAGAGCAAGACCCATTCAACAACGTTGGTCGTACATGTGTAGAAGCTATGGGTGCAGTATTGGGTCACACTCAATCACTCCACACTAACGCTCTCGACGAAGCTATCGCGCTTCCAACAGACTTCTCTGCACGTATCGCTCGTAACACTCAGATCTACATCCAAGAAGAAACATACGTCACTAAACAAGTTGACCCATGGGCAGGTTCTTACTATGTAGAAGCTCTTACTAACGAAATCGCACAAAAGGCATGGGCTCACATCCAAGAAATCGAAAAACTTGGTGGTATGGCTAAGGCTATCGAAACAGGTCTTCCTAAGCTCAAAATCGAAGAAGCTTCTGCTCGTACTCAAGCTCGTATCGACTCTGGTAAACAAACTATCGTTGGTATCAACAAGTATCGCCTCGAACACGAAGATCCTATCGATATCCTTGAAGTGGACAACACAGAAGTTCGTAAGGAACAATGCGCTCGCCTTGAAGTTCTCAAGGGTGATCGCGATGAAGCTGCAGTTAAGGCTGCACTCGAAGCTATCACAGAGTGTGTGAAGGATCCTTCTAAGGGCAACCTTCTTGACCTCGCAGTTAAGGCAGCCGGTCTCCGTGCATCATTGGGAGAAATCTCTGATGCTTGCGAAGCTGTTGTAGGTCGTTATAAAGCAGTAATTAAAACTATCTCAGGCGTGTATTCAAGTGAAGAAAAGGGCGATCCTGAATTTGAGGAAGCTCGCAGAATGGTGGCAGACTTCGCAAAACGTGAAGGACGTCAACCACGTATCATGATTGCTAAGATGGGTCAAGACGGTCACGACCGCGGTGCTAAGGTTGTAGCAACAGGCTACGCTGACTGTGGTTACGACGTTGATATGGGTCCATTGTTCCAAACTCCTGCTGAAGCAGCTCGTCAAGCGGTAGAAAACGACGTTCACGTTCTCGGTGTATCTTCTCTTGCTGCCGGTCACAAGACACTTGTGCCACAAGTAATCGAAGAACTTGAAAAACTTGGTCGTCCTGATATCCTTGTAGTTGCCGGTGGTGTAATCCCTGCACAAGACTACGACTTCTTGTACAAGGCAGGTGTTGCTGCTATCTTCGGTCCTGGTACTCGTATTCCAAAATCAGCTATTGAAATGATCCGTCTTCTCAACGAAGATCGCGCTCAATAATACATACTGATATTCCCCAAATAAGGCGAACCTAAATAATAGGTTCGCCTTATTTTTTTTATAAAACATCCATTACAAACTTTTATATTATATAAATAGATAAAATCATAATAATTTATTAATTTCTGACTATTCTCAATATTAATTAAAATTTAAGTATTATGACACATTTAAAACATTCAAAATTTAAAACAAACAATGTAGAATTCAATTTAATTTCATTCATGAGGGATGAAATCATAACTCAACGTAAACAAGGTCATTATAGGCGCTCCGAAACCTATTTATCGGCTATGAATAGTCTTAAACACTTTGCCGACGAAAAACATATCATAATTAAAACTATTAATAGTAACATTATTATAGAATACGAAGATTACTTAAGAAGAAAAGGTATCTCAGCCAATACTTCATCATTCTATATGCGTAATCTGCGTGCAATATACAATAAGGCAGTTGATAAAAATCTAATTCAACAAGAATATCCATTTAAAAGAGTATATACGGGAATAGGCAAAACTATTAAAAGGGCACTACAAATTGATGAAATACGTAGAATTAAAGAGATAAATTTAGAGTATGATGAAAATTTGAAATTTGCACGCGACATGTTTATGTTTGCTTTTTACACACGCGGTATGTCATTTGTTGATATGGCATATTTAGAAAAAAGAAATCTGCAACATGGTGTCTTATCTTATCGTCGTAAAAAGACAGATCAACTATTAGTTATACATTGGGAAAAATGTATGCAACAAATTCTTGATAAATACAATAATACAACATCAAAGTATTTGCTTCCAATTATCAATAATTGCAATAATATTGAAAACGAGCGCAAACAATACATCCAAATGTCAGCAAAAATCAATCGGTATTTAAAACATATTGGTGATTTGTTATCAATATCTATTCCTCTAACCATGTATGTTGCTCGGCATACTTGGGCAAGCATTGCAAAAAGCATACATATTCCAATTTCAATTATTAGTGATGCATTAGGTCATGACTCAGAAAGTACAACACAAATCTACATTTCATCTCTCGATAATCAAAGAATTGATAATGCAAACAGGAAAATTTTAAGAATGTTTAAAAAATAATTTAACATCTCTTCGTAAGAGAGTGTGCTTAAAATCGTTTATATCACACAGAGTATCAGATAGTTAATATTTATAATATGCTTTTTAATTTATTATTGTGTTAATTATTAAAAAATATTTTGTAGTCTGATTAATAGTATATAATTTTGCAAAATAATAAACTCTCTTACGAAGAGAATTGTCAACTTTTAATTTTATTATATCATTAACCAAATATTTATAATATGAAATCTAATTATTTATTGTTTTTACTTTCGTTTGCATTGCTATTTACAGCATGCTCAGAAGAATTTGACGACGAACAAGAGAAAAATGTTACAGTACAAATCGATCTTGATGTTGAGAGTTCTTTAGGTACTCGTTCCATTAGTGATGGAACAAACGCAACAAAACTAATGTGGGCTGTGTTTGATGCCGATGGCAACCTGATTATCAAAAAATCTGTAAAAGACAATATTAACAGTCTTCTTTCAGAGGAAGGATATTCAATGTCTATTTCTTTGGCAAAGGGCAAAACATATCAAGTTGCTTTTTGGGCTCAATCAGTCGACTGCTCTTTCTACAATGTCTCTGACGACATGAAAGTGACTATTAACTATGAAGGCATAAACAATGACGAAAATCGTGATGCTTTCTGCGCTACAACCGAGCCATTCAAAGTTGACAACAACACTGTTGTTTCTGTCGTGCTGAAACGCCCATTTGCACAAATCAATGTCGGCGCATTCCCTTACGATGTCGAATATGCTAAAGAAACAGGCTTGAGTGTGGTGAAATCAAGCGCTACTATCAAAAACGTACCTAATGTGCTTAATATCCTTGACGGAAGCGTAGAAGGTGAAGTCAATGTGAACTACACACTTTCTGATATTCCGGCTGAATTGCTTTACGTAGATGTTGACAAAGATGGCAATAAGGATGCTTTTGACTACTTATCTATGTCTTACATCCTTGCCGCACCGGAAAGCTCTACTCATGAAATGTCATTTACTTTCTCAGATGAAAGCGGCGCAAACACTTATAACTTCACTGATGGTCTTGGATTCGTTCCTGCTCAAAGAAACTGGAGAACAAATATCGTAGGTCAGATTCTCTCAGGCACTATGGGATTCAACATCAAAATAGATCCTATTTACGACGGCGAAACTATTAACTCAGGCGGTCTGTATTATAACTTTACTGATGACACTCTCATCGAAGATAAATTCTTCTCTTTCAACACAGAACAGGATGCTACATTTACTTCTGAAAACAACAACCTGATCACAATGAAAAATGTGACATTCTCAGGTAGAGTTCAATACATTGCATTAGGCGACTATCGCGACAAGGGAAACTATGTCGCCTTTAGAAATGATTTGACAAACGTAGTTGCAAAAAATATGATTGTCGATCATCCGGGAATCACTAATGTAGAGCCAATGGACTACATGGCACCACTTTTCTTCTTGAGAGGCGTCAGCACTTTGAACAATTGTGTTTTCACCGGTACAAAAACCACTTCAACAGGATATAAAGACTATTGGGAAGACATGCATGAAGTAGTACCATACGATTGCGGCGTACCAAACGGATGTATCGCCACATTTAACTCATGTACAATTGATGCCTTATATGCTTGGAGCCACTCTCAAATCACTATCAACAATAGTCAACTCAAACACATCAGATGCTCAACTCATAACCATAGCGAAGCTGATGCACATTTGACAATTGGTGCCGGAACCGTTGTTGACAAAATCGTGGTAACAAGTTCTATCAAGGGTAAATACGCAAAAGGTGAAGATGGCAAGAATCACTGGATTGATGATCCTAACTCAAGAGTTGCACCATCACTTATTATCAAATCAGGTGCTACAGTTAACGTCCTTGATATGAACGGTCGAAAGTACTATGACAAAAATGGCAACCTTGACGTAATTATTGAAGAAGGTGCAATTGTTAAAGAAATTATTAATCTTGCTGAATAAATCTAAATAAGACAATAATGAAAGTGCAAATTACATTCGCTATAGCATTTATATTAAGCCTTGTTTTTTCAACATCCTGCGTTGATGATAACATTATTTCTAATTCCGATGAGAATATCAAGAACGTAGTTGACCTAAAGTTTTCATTTACATTTGAAGACTCCAATTCGACACGTGCTATAAGTGACGGAACGACTGTGGATAAAATGTTTTATGCAATCATAAGTGAAGATGGCAAACTCATTAACAAAAGCAGTCGAATGCTACATGAAAATGAATTAGAGACGCAAGTATTGTCAATGAATATATCATTGGCGTCAGGAGTAAAATACAGAGCAATCTTCTGGGTGCAAAACAGCGAATGTAATGCCTACACTTTCAATGACGACATGTCCGTTGATGTAAATTACAACGGAGCTAATAATGACGAAAAAAGAGACGCATTCTATGGAGCTTCAGAACTTTTCTCTATCAGCGACGCTGTTGTGGGGGTTGTTCTGAAGCGCCCATTTGCGCAATTAAATGCCGGCACATTCCCATTTGATTGGGAATATGCAAAGAAATATTGTGACTTTAATATTACTAAATCTGCCACAAGAATTCGAAATCTCCCTAATAAGATTTCATTATTAGATGGCACCGTATCAGGCAATGAGGATGCTGAATTTTTTGCATATAACATTCCTCAAGAGTCGCTAATGACTGATGTTGATTCTGATGGTATCGACGAAAAATATACATACCTATCAATGTCTTACGTATTAGCATCGGATGAGCCCACTACTCATAGTGTTGACTTTTATTTTATGGACGAAAACAATAGAAGTGTCATGTTTGCCAATTCGGGCACTAATGTAGTGAAGCTTCAACGAAATTATCACACAGATTATGTCGGACAAGTCTTAACCGATGCCGGCAATCTTAACTACAGAGAATATATTTCTGCCACATCCGTCTATCACAACATTACAGAAGACACTACACTCTCAGATATAACCTACGACATGTCCGGACATGGAGCTCTGCAATTTGCAAGCGAAGACGGACAAACAATGACCCTTGACAACATATACATCACAGGCGATATTTGGACAATCGAACTTGGAGAATATCGTGGATCATCATACGTTAACTATAACAATGTACTTAACAATGTCGTTTTTAAAGACCTATATACTACATCTATTATCGAATGTCATGAATGGTATTTCTCTCCTGCATGTATCGCATACGGAAACACCATTTTGAACAATTGCTCTATGACAGGAGCAACATCTTCCAACAAAAAAATCACAGACAAACATGGCATCGAACACGATATTATTCCTGTCGATTTAGGTGTCAGAAACGAATCAGATGCCATTATAAATGGGGGACTCTTCGAAAACCTATTTGCATGGACTCATGCTGTAGTCGACATCTACGATGCAACTATCGGCACTTTATATTGTGGCACATGTGATTCAACCAAGCACTCTTGGATGACAATTCACAGTGGTACAAAAATCGATAGAATCATCAACTGCGAGCCCCGTTGTCCATACGGCGGAAAAGAATACTCGACGACAATGACAATCAAGAGTGGAGCAATAATCGGATCAATACAACTTGTATCTACCGACGTCGAATTTCTCATAATAGAAGAAGGAGCCCAAGTCGGAAAAATCACTTGTGAGGGTATTGAATATACCTACGAAGAACTCCGCTCAGCCATGGGTCTATAAATATAATTTATTAAATCTTCATTCAAATGCTTAGGATTTACACTATCATATTATGCACTTTAGCTCTTTTGCCTTTGCAGAATGCTTATGCTCAACATATCCAAAGAGTTGATAGCATTCTACAAGAAAAGCGTGAGCAAAAACGTGAAGAAATTCGCATACATTTTAGAGTTGCAAAGACAAATATTGACAAATCCTACATGGATAATGAGGAAACTTTAGATCGTATCGTCGATTGGGTGAATGAATTGCAAAGCGATAGCATGATTAACGTTGTAGCTATCGAATTCTGTGGAGCTTGTTCGCCTGAAGGTAGCGTGCAATTCAATAGATATCTTAGTAAAACCCGTCTTACTCGCCTTGAAGATTATGTGCGAGGCAGAATTGAAATCCCCGAAGAAATAATTACTCGAAGTGACCATTACATAGCATGGAGTGAGCTTAAGGACTTCGTCGTTAATTCCGACCTGGATAATAAGAAAGAAGTCTTGGAAATATTAAACAGAGAAAACACTTCGAAAGGCAATAAACTTGATAGTCGTATCGGCGCCCTAAAAGCAATGGATAATGGCAAGACATGGATGAAACTATTTAACTCATACTTTGCTAATCTTCGTAATGCCTACATGGTAGTCATTACCGAAAAAAGTGATTTAGCAATTCTGAAAGAACTCAAGCCTGAATATGAGACACCATCCATCGAAGTAAATACAACTATACCAACACTATCCGGTAGTCCTAACTTAATACAAAATTTCACAGCGAGTTTAACAGACCCGCATTACATGTATGTCAAAACTAATACTGTCGGATTAGGAATGCTAATAGCTAATGCAGCCGTAGAATTTGATTTAGGCAAATACTTTTCCATAAGCATTCCTATATATTATTCTGCGTTAGACTACTTCACATCAACCATAAAGTTTAGAACACTCGCAATTCAACCCGAATTAAGATATTGGCCATTAAATAATGACGACCGTCTATTCATCGGTCTGCATGGTGGAATGGCCTACTACAATTTCGCTTTTGGAGGCGATTGGAGATACCAAGACCACCAAGGACGCACACCGACATTTGGCGGAGGTATTTCTTTAGGCTATCGCATACCTATCAGCAAAGATAAAAATTGGAAATTAGAATTCGGAATAGGAGCAGGAATCTACCCTCTGCATTATGATGTGTTTCACAATACTGATAACACATATAATGGAGAACTTTACGACACACGTAAAAAAACGTATTTCGGCATTGACAACGTCCTTATCGGAATTTCATACAGAATACCTATAGCAAAGCAAAAACCAACTATCTTATATTAATATAAAAATGAAATTTACATACTATATATCATCTATATTTTTATTATTGGCAATTTGTGGATTTACTACATCTTGCGATGTTCATCAATTCCCTGAAAAACATCCTTTTGTCCTACATTTAAAGTATGACACAGAATTACCATTGTATAAAATTATAGAGTATGACCCTGCAACACGTAGCGAATTATCAAATAGTTACGATATTAGGTACACCGTAAATATATATCGACAAAACACTAAGACTAATAGCGACCCATTATATCAATATGTATTTACAAAAGATGATATTTCACAACTTAATAATACAATTACACTTCATCTCATAAAAGGAAACTATCGATTTGTCGTATGGACAGATTATGTTAATCAAAATAGTCAAAATGATTTAATCTATGACACCTACTCATTCAACGACATATCTCTTTCAGACAGTGAATACGTCGGAGCGACAGACTTAAAAGACTGTTACGAGGGAATCATAGAATCCGAAGTATCCAACACAATAAGAGAAGCAGAAATCAACATGCAACGCCCTGTCGGCAAATATAAATTTATATCTACCGACATAGAAGAATTCAAATCAAAAATTATTGCTACCAAAGGCATCAATAACAATACCAACAGGTCGGCAGAAAACATCGTCAACCTATCAGACTATAAAGTCTATTTCAGATACAATGGATATTTCCCGACAAATTACAACATATTGACATCAAAACCGATTGATTCAAAAGCCGGAATATATTACATATCCGACATACGCCAATTAAACGATTCCGAAGTAGAACTTGGGTTTGACTACGCATTCGTAAATGGCACTGAATCAACACTTAGCATATCGTTTGAAATACATGATGCCGAAAACAATATAATCGCGCATTCTTCACCCATAAATGTGCCGATAGTCAGAGGTAAACAGACCATCGTCAAATCAAAATTTCTCACCTCCGACATGTCGGGTGGCGTAGCTATAATTCCGGATTATGATGGTGAATTCAATTTTATAGTCAAATAAAATTTATCAAAATAATATAATATAATAACAAACAGACAACCTAAAAACTATTTAATAGAATCCGTAGTTTTAACGTGTTATACGGATATTTTTATAAATACTTTTTCTTTGTTCGGAGATCATTCGTGAGAACATACCTCCGATTTTTTATATCACTATCCACTGAACTTATAATCAAACACCTGATAGAATCTTTTAATTAGAAACCTTTTCTAACAATAAAATCCTTTATTACAAAACGCTACCACATTTCCTGTCAGCAATAAAACAAAATAGTCAAAAAAGAGTTGACTAATATAATTATTAGTATTCACCAAATCATTCAATAATTTTAATATTAATCAGTAGTTAGCTTAAGGATGGAGTTATATCACAAAGAAATGAGTGATAAATGGCTCTAATAGATGTTTGCTTGATTGTAAAATTTATCCCTTCTAAAATATTTTACCTTACACCAAACTAATACAACTTTTATAGGACACCATTATCGTTTAATATTTATAATGAGATTTTACTTATGATTGAGGATTAATTGGCAACTACGCCCTGAATAGAAATTTTCAAAATAGTTGTATAACATACCCGCGATATAAAAAAGTTGTGCGACCTGATAACATCAAGCCGCACAACAATTTATATTAACCTAAATTATACGATTTCAATTATTCATACCAAGTGCAATCCATAAATTCAAATTGTCCTTGTCCGATCACTTTAAAACGTGCTGTATAATTAGATGTAGAACCGGTATATACACCGAAATTAATTGTGTAAATTACATCTAATCCTTCGATAGGAGCGGCATCAGGATGAAGCATTCCGAGTGCTCCAGGCATTACCTCGTTGCAGAAGCGTGACTTCATCGTTTCGACAACTTCTTCGTCTGTCATGCCTTCGTAAGCTGCAGGATACTGTGTACGAGCTGCTGATGCGCGCAAATCTACGTTGCCTTGATAAGCTGAACAACCTGAATAATATTCGTTATTACCGTAGCTTGTCACATAGAACATACCACTCTTAATGCCTGTTGAGCCAAGAGGCTTATCGATGTTTTCAAACACCCAATCTGTACAAGCCTGATAATAAAGTGTACTGATTTCGATACCCTTACCTACAGGCAATGTGATTGTAACATTAGGATCATACATCCATGCACCTTTATTGCGAACAAATTGAGCAGTCTCTGTTACTACGCCGTTGTTGATGACCCATTCAGATCCGTTAAATGTGTATTGATCACACTTATATGTCGTTGCACCACCTGCATAATATTTGTAAACTACAAACTTAGCATCTTCGATATTTGCATACGGATACTTTTGCTTCAAATAAATTGGAAGATATTGTGCAGGTCCATTACCTGAAAGATTACCGTATGTTTGTCCCATTGCTGTATAATCAGCCGGATTAAGAATTACTGTATTTTGTGCAAGTGACCACTTATTGCCGTCAAAGTAGTAAACAGCATTTTCATTAGTCGATGGGATAGAGGCAACTCTCTTCGGAGCTGACGCTGCAGAAGATAGCTCTGTAATAATAAAGTTACAGAATTTACCACTTGAGATAGCTGTATAATAACCGGTAATTGTCATCTTCTGACCATCCACAAGTTGTGACTTGATTTCAGGTGTTACATAGTAGCCTGAACCTTGCGCTTTCTCTGCACCATCAACAATAAAATTGATGTAGTTACCACTGATTGAAACTGTAGCAGTGATTTGTGCATAGATTGCAAGTTCAGCTGACGAACGAGACAATAGAGCATCAAGAGCAGCACCATCATACACTGCAGGAGCAGGATAAGTATATTTTTGATTGCCTACAACTTCGAATGTTGATGTAGAACCAACTACTTGAAGACCCTTATTGTATGAACTAATTTCACCATTAAGTACTACTTGATCACCGATATTTACAGATGAATAGTTAAATTCCATTGCTTTTGGATCGCAATAAACAAGGATTGAACCGGTTTTATCTGTAATAATATAGCCTCGCTCGCATATACCGGTGATAACACCATTAATGTCGTATGTTGAGCCTTCTACAACAGAACCTATGACATCCGACATTTCAAATGCCGGTTTATCAGGTGTTGTGCCACCACCAAATACAGGATCAACTGCCGATGTATTGTAATTTACAATAATGTATTCGCCTTTTTCTGCATCAGGATATTCTGAATTCAAAATTGCAGGAATGTGTTTTGATGCAGGTTGAGATGGAGCAAAAGAATTTGCATAATCTTCTTCGCTACCCCAAATTTGCTGATACATTGGTTCTGTAATTTCAAATTGACTTGCAGCACCGATAGCTGTAATTTCTTCCGGCAAATTTGTTGCTACATTATATGTCAATTTTAATGACGAACCGTCAGAGAGTGTAAAGTATTGGAAATCCGGATCTGAAAGGAATGCCGGCACATAGTCACGTGCTGAAATATTTTCAGTGAAATAGTGTTGTGTACCGACGGCTTTCAAATCATTTGACAAACCGGCATTCTTCGCAATCTCGATATTAGTGGTATTTGCTGCCAAATTAGCATAATCAGATGCAGTAAGAGTGTACTCGAGGGTCTGCACATCAGTTATTGGCGTGTTTTCTTCAAAACCATCAAGATTATTATTCCAGCTATTATCATTACAAGCTGTAAACAACAACACACTACCACCTAATAGCAAAGTATTTAAAATATATTTTTTCATGATTTTTCTTTACTTTATAGGTTAAAAATTAACTTTAAGTTTTAATGAGTATGTTCTTCCGAATGAGTAGAAAATGCGATAAGCATTGTCCCATCTGCCTTCTTGTGCAGAATTTGTGTAAGCATCCATTACATAATTGTAGTTGAACAAGTTATACACGTTGCCATAGATTGTAGCATTTAGACCGCCAATTTTGAATCTATAACTTGCTGAAAGGTCGAACTGTTGACCCCATGGAATTTCCCATGGTTCAGCGACATTGATTTCAGCACCGGCTGTATAGCTTGATGAAGAAATTTGATAGTCTGAATAGTTACGAGCGCTTACAACCCAGTCTGCACCGATTCTGAATCCTTTGAATGGCTTGAATGTAAGACCGAGGAATGCTGTTGTTTGAGCAGAACCACCGACCATGACACCCTTTTGATTCAACACTGCATTTGCATGGTCTGCTGCCATAATACCAGATGCAATATTACCTCTTAAGTCTGATAGTGGCTGACCATTTTGATTGTAGAAATAACCTTTGGCATTGCTATCCCATCTCCAGTCACCCCAACCAAACATACCGTCGATTTCAAACCAGTGAGTAGGGATATATTTAAAGTTAAGTTCGACACCCATGTGGCGTGCATCTACACCTTGCATATTGAAATAGTAGCGGTCGCCGGCATGTTCTCCGGAAGTGATATCGCCTGAGCGTGTCGCTGTCTTATCCATCCATTCTGTGAAGTAAGCATTAACTTCTGCAGTAAAGATAGGAGAGTGGTAGCCATAGCCGACTTCTACTGATGCAATCTTTTCATTAATAGCATCCGGATTGGTTGCATTGCTGACAGTCGATGTCAAGAATGCACCTCCTGAGAAGAAAGGAGCTCTGCTGATATAACCAACATTCAAGAACACATTATTATTTCGGTTGATGTTATAGTTTGCACCACCCTTAATTGTTCCACCAATAAAATTCAATGTCTCAGATTTAGCATGCTCCTTATCATAGTAGAAATTATCTACTCTCCAATAACCTGTATTGCTCAATGAGCCCGCCAAGATTGTTGATAATTGACCATCTAATGCAGTATATTCTGCTTGAGCATAAATACCTTCTTGGTGAGTATGACCATCATAGTCACGATAAACGATATCACCGACACCTAACTTTTCATATTTCCAGTTTGGATCAAGTGCTGCAATATTATTTTCAGGTTTTACGCCCTTACGACTTGAGTCGTCCATGTAGTAAGCACCATCATAAAGGTCGATGATTTCATTGTTGTGATGACCGACATAATAACGAATATCGATACCACCAGTGAATATTAACTTATTAGAAATCAATTCATTTTTATAAGTAGAAACCAAACCATACCATTCGTGGCTGTTGTTTGATTGGCTCATAATCATGTTTGAACCCGTTTTGCTTTGTGCATTCATTTCCTGAATTTGATTGTAAGCAAATGTGCCATCAGCATTTCTAAACAATGTATTGATCTTGCCATCAGTTGCTCCATACCATGATGAATAGCTGATGCTGTTGCCATTCCATGTGCCACGACCTTGACCTGAATAACCACCACCTGTTGCCAACGATACGTAAGCTGTTGTTGAAAGCGATGATTTATGGTCAATTTGCCAAATATGTGCTAATGAGATTTGTGGTTTATGGTAAGTATTAAGATTTGATGATCTCACCTGACCATTTTTGTCATAACCGAATGTTGGGTTATATTTGTATGGGCTGTCGCCATCCATATATTGACGAACATTTTGCCATTCTTCAATCGAAAGACCATCGGCTGAGCTACGCTTGTTGTGCTTTTGTGGAGCGCCAAATGCAGTCAACGACAATTGATGTTCATCATTAATACGCTTTGACACATTGACAAAATAGTTATAGCTATTAAATGCTGTGCCTTGAACATATCCATCGCCCCATTTGCGGCTACCCAATACTGTGATTGCCCAACCGTTTTTCATGAGACCTGTTGAAAGTTTGAAACCGATATTGTTCATGCCGTCATTACCCATGCCATACCATAGGCTACCACCTTTCTTTGCATCAAGGCTTTGAGTTGTGATATTGATTGTACCACCAACAGATGGTGCAGAAAGAATAGCAGCACCGAGACCACGCTGAGTCTGAATATTTGACGACACATCAGCCAAACCTGCCCAGTTTGACCAATAAACGCCACCCCATTCCATGTCATTGACAGGAATACCATTAATCAATACTGCAACGTTTGGCGATTTAAAACCACGCATATTTGTCTTTGCGTCACCAAAACCACCACCATCTTTTGTTGTCCAAACGCCCGGTGTCGATTTCAAAACTTCAGGAAATTCTTGATTTCCTAATTTCACATCGATTGTCGCTTGATCAATTTGTGAAATAGCGACCGGAGTCTTACGAGTCTTTGCTATAGATTGCGTTACGACAACGTCCTGAAGCATAGTTGACTCAATTTCCATTTTAAGGACTCCCACGTTGGCTGTAGGATTAAGGATCAAATTCTTATAACCAACATAGCTGACTTTTAACGATTTAGCCTTTTTCGGAACTCTAATCTTAAACTTTCCATCGACATCAGTAGCAGTAGCGATTGTGCTTCCATCTACCGAAATTGTTGCGCCAATAATAGGTTCGCCTAAATCATCAATGATTTGTCCGCTACATTCTATCTCACCGGCAGCAAATACCTTTACTGAAAACAAGAAGAATGTCGCGACTAAGAGTAATAGTCTGTTCATACTCATTTTTGTTTAGTTAATTTAATTAAAAATATATTATTAGTTGTTACAAAATTACTAAATTTAACCGAATTATCAAAATTACACGCATAAACTTCCATCACGCAGATTGGTTACTTGCGACCGATAGAACAGTCCAAAACAAGGATCAACGGCACATCATCTTATGTCTATCGTAAAAGTAGGTTGCTTCCAAGTTCCTAACTCCAATATGAATTTATAGGGAATAATGGTCTTGTTAACAAAATGGCGATTTCATATATAGTAGTCAGAATATGTCAACAAAAAAGCCATTTAGCTGACATATTCACATTGTCATGTTAACGAAATGCCAATTTGATTAACACGTTCTCTCTCATCTATTTCTTCGTATGGGGCAATTACCGGTAGATACTTGTCTTCCCATGTACAACATTTGCACCTGCCCTCATCACAATGCCCACAAGTAAAAGGATTTTAATTTCACTATTATAGATACAATAGTTTACTTTCCATTGCTTCGAGGTTAGTGAGCCATCTATCTTCGGGCTATGCGTGATCATAAAGAGAATCGAGTTCTTAACGCACTTTCTGCCACATCGCAATGCACTGTTCGCGATTGAATAGTGGCGAACCTTTCTTCCAAGCGAAGTATTATTCTAATTCCTTGCTGTTTGAAAGAATATAACATAGAAAGATACAAAAAATGCTAATATGACAAACCTCGGCAAGGATAATATTTCACAGTTAGTATTTGTATTTAATTTTTATGTGTTGTCGGATCAAATCTTTTTATTAATTTTGCATTAAATAAAATATTAACATAAAATGAGTGCAGATTTTAGAAGAAAACCAGAATGGTTAAAGATAAAACTCCCCAAGGGATTTAAAACAAGCCAAGTTGTAGGGTTGCTCAATGAAAAACATATCCATACAATTTGCTCAAGTGGAATGTGTCCAAACCGCGGTGAATGTTGGGGAAATGGTACAGCGACATTTATGATTGGTGGAAATATCTGCACCAGAAGTTGTAAATTTTGCAATGTAGCGACAGGTCGTCCGTTACCTCTCAACAATAAGGAAATAGATGATGTCGTAAATTCAGTAAAAGAGCTTCAATTAAAACATGTTGTAATAACGTCAGTTGACCGCGATGATCTTAAGGATTGTGGTGCAGGTCATTGGGCAGACATGATTAGAGCTTTGAAGAAAGAATGTCCGGAAACAACAATGGAAGTGCTTGTGCCGGACTTCAAAGGAAGACTTGATTTGCTCGATATGGTCATAGCTGAAGGTCCAAACATTATTTCGCATAATCTTGAGACTGTCAGACGTCTGACTCCGGAAGTCAGATGTTTCGCAACCTACGATTGCTCGCTTAAGGTTCTTAAGCATATTGCAGATTCGGGCATTCGTTGCAAATCCGGCATTATGCTCGGTCTTGGCGAAACACGTGAAGAAATTTTGCAAACTATGGACGATCTTCTTGCTGTAGGTTGTGAAGTGATGACTATCGGTCAATATCTGCAACCGACAAAGGAACATTATCCTCTTCAAGATTACATTCATCCTGATGTTTTTGCCGAATATGCAGAAATCGGTAAGAAGAAAGGTTTCCGCCATATAGAAAGTTCTCCATTAGTGCGTTCAAGCTATCATGCCGAAAAGCATATCCACTAAATTAAAGCCCTATATATGCAATCAAGCAATAACCTACAATTTATCGACTTAGGGTTAATGCCTTATCAAGAAGCATGGGACTTACAAAAGGATGAGTTTCAGAAAGCTATTGATATAAAGCGCAATAATGAACAATTAGAGACAGAGAAAATTTTTCTTGTCGAACATACTCATGTCTATACATTGGGCTTTCATGGCAAAGCCGATAATATGCTTGCCGATGTCAACTTGCTTAAAGACAGAGGAATAGAGTTTGTGCATATCGAACGAGGTGGCGACATTACATATCACGGACCAGGTCAGTTGGTTGTCTATCCCATTATCGACCTTAAAAAGCACAATTTAGGCGTTAAATCATACATTTATCTTCTCGAAGAGACAATCATCCGATTACTCAATCATTATGGGATTAAAGGCGACAGGGTAGAGGGAGCCACCGGTGTATGGATAGATCAAGGCACACAATTTGAACGCAAGATATGTGCTATCGGCGTGAAGTGCAGTCGCTTTGTCACAATGCATGGTTTGGCACTCAATGTCAACACCGATTTGTCTTATTTCTCAGCGATAAATCCTTGTGGATTTATTAATAAAGGAGTAACTTCCATTGAAAAAGAATTAGGACAGACGATTGATATGAACGAAGTCAAATCGCATTTTAGAGACATATTTTCCGAACTACTAAAATAATAAATGGCTCTCAGTCTGAGAGCCATTATTATTATTTGTCATCTTGTTCGAGTGCTTTGTATTCAGGTGGCAATGGTTCGTTTATAATATTAAAACATTGCTCCAACAATTTTTTAGCCACAAATCCACGTTCTCCGGGATAAATAGGCTTATGAATAGTCATAGTAATTGTAGTAGGAGTGACGTTATAGGTAGTTCGTGGCATTGCTTTATATGCGCCGTCGATTGTAATCGGAACGACCGGCAACTTAAATTCAGAAGCAAGCATAAACGCACCACGTTTAAAAGGTCGCATGTGGCCATCCCATGTCCTTGAACCTTCAGGGAAAATAACCACTGACATACCATCCTTCAAACGGTCTTCAGCTCCGGCAATAGTTTCCTTAATTCCGGCTATACTTTTATCATCGACAAACACATGTCCTCCCTTATAACAAGCATATCCCACCATAAAGACTTTTCTAAGTCCTTTTTTCATAAGCCATTTGAAATTATGATTCAAATAGCCATATATCACCCAAATGTCAAATGCACTCTGGTGATTAGCGACAAAGACGTATGACGTATTCTTGTCGATATTTTCTCGCCCTTTAACTTTGACTTTTACGCCCCAAATGAAACAAACGCATTTTGCCCATATTCGTCCAGGATAATAGCCCCATATTTTGCCACCAAATAGCATTGAACCGAATGCTGTTGAAAATGCTGTCAAAAAGGTTAATATTATAAATATCGGACCGGCTATGACCCATTGATAAAATCTAAATAGATAAATCATAATTTTAATAGTTAATTATAAGGAGAGGGGACAGCTATTACCATCCCCTTTCTTTAATCATTTTATTAATTTACGTTTTTCTCTTGGTTGATTTCTGGAGAAATCAATTTATATCCCTTGCCATGAATATTGATAATTTCAATTGAAGGATCGTCTTTCAATAGTTTTCTCAATTTTGTGATATAGACGTCCATGCTTCGAGCATTAAAATAATTATCATCTACCCAAATGGTTTTTAATGCAAAATTTCTTTCCAAAATCTGATTTGCATGAGAGCAAAGAAGGGCTAACAATTCAGACTCCTTTGTTGTTAGTTTCTTTTGCTTATCGTCCATTACGAGCACTTGCTTCTGAGTATCGAAAGAGAATTTGCCAATTCTATACATTGTGACATCCTTATCTTTTTTACCCTTGACACGTCGCAAAATTGCACCAATTCGCGACACCAATTCCTCCATAGAGAATGGCTTTGTAATATAGTCATCAGCGCCGATTTTAAATCCTTCCAAAATGTCCTCTTTAAGAGCTTTTGCAGTAAGGAAAATAATTGGCACATCAGCATTAACAGCTCTGATTTCTTGCGCAAGAGTAAATCCGTCCATCTTAGGCATCATCACGTCTAACACACACAAGTCATATTGACTCTTAACAAATGCTTTATATCCCTTTTCTCCGTCGGAACATAAATCAGCATTAAATCCTTTTGCTTGAAGGAATTCGCGAAGCAACATACCCAAATTTTCATCGTCTTCGCAAAGTAAAATTTTCAATCTTTCTTCCATTGTATTTCTGTTTATTTAGTTATTAATCTTCTTTTATTAATGGTAGTGATATCACGAATGTAGTACCTTCACCAAACTCGCTATCCACCATTATTTTTCCTTTAAATTCTTCAACCATTTTTTTAACGTAAGCCAAACCAAGTCCAAAACCTTTCACATCATGTCTGTTGCCGGTAGGCACACGATAAAATTTCTCAAAAATATGCTTTAAATCATCCTTTTTAATTCCAATACCATTATCCTTGATAGATATCTCAATCCTATCATCAGACGTCACTTTAGTCGAAACTTCCAGATGTAAATCGACATCTTCACGCTTATATTTAAATGCATTATCCAACAAATTGAAAATCACGTTTGTGAAGTGCATTTCATCGACTAATACATTATCGCATTGCGCATCCAATTTAGATTCAATACATCCACCATATTTTTCAACTTTAATTTTAAAAGTATTAACGACGTTTGATATTACATTATTGGCTGCCAAAGATGTCAATTTAAATGTAGCTCTTTGTTTTTCAAACATCGACAATTGAAGCACCTTCTCAACTTGAAATCTCAATCGTTTCGATTCATCATTAATAACTTGAGATATATGCTGGAGCATCGTTGTTGATTTCCTGACAGAGTCATCATTAAGCATTTGAGCAGCAAGCGATATCGTAGATATAGGCGTCTTGAATTCATGCGTCATGTTATTAATGAAGTCTGTTTTTATTTCTGTCAATTTCTTTTGTCGGAATGCCACAACAATTGTGTAGATAAACACTATTAACAATACAATCGTAAATGTCAAAGTAGGAATAAGAAACTTTACAGAACTATATATATATGAATCCTTTGTTGGGAAATATATATCAAGATAATATTTTGTCTGACTATTAGGGAACAGAATTTGAGAATAGACATCTTGTGGCTCGCTTTCATCAAAGCCTGATGTTTCGTAAACATTTACACCCTTCTCTGTTTTCACAGCAAAAGTAAATGGCAAATTCAGCCCATTATTACTTAATACAATCGATAGGAAATCTCTAATCATTGTTGAGTCTGCCCTCTCAAGCACTGGACGCGAACCGGATTCTCTTAAAATAGTCAAAATTACTTCATTAAGCAATCCCTTTTGATAGAGATATTGCCCACGAATAACTTCTTGCATTGTTTGATACCTCGAACCGATACCCTGCGCAGCAGAAGGAAAATTCAATTGCGATTTATCTACATCTGTTTTTTCACTTGAAGAGGAAATGGTGTAATTAGTAACAGTACCGTCCGGACGTTCTATTGAATATCTCAAAATACTCTCATTCTGACCTTTATCATAATTGTACTCATTATAAAACGAGTTTTCAATGCTACTGATGTCTTTCTCCAAATAATGGAGAGTCTCTTCTCTTTCCAAATATCCGGCAACAGCGTATAAAGAACGCTTAACGCCTTCCATAAATTGCTCATTACGCATTCGCACCATATTATTCAGATACATTAACTGAAAATACATTAATGCACTGAATGTAATAGCCATAACTATAGTTAGCAACCAAATGGTAGATTTTCTCATTTTATTAAATTTATTAAAATAATAAACCATTTTTATATTATTAGAACAATAATTTTAAAGAATGGTTTATTTGTTATTTAACATTTCAGCACAAAATTAACATTTAATTGCTAAAAATCCAAACTTTTAATTCGATATTATGTTAATTAACAAAAAAATTTCTCATCAAGAGAAAAATATGGCTGAAATACAAATAAAATTGCATACTCTAAATCACAAAATCTATATTTTAACTTGTCAGTTTTCTTTGATTATTGTAACTTTGTAGAAAAATTAAATACATTATAAATTATGGGTGGCTTTTTTGGAGCAGTTCTTAAAAGAAGTTGTGTCTTAGACCTTTTTTATGGCACAGACTATAACTCTCATCTTGGCACAAAAAGAGGAGGCATGGCAACATACGATCCTGAAGCAGGATATGCAAGAAGTATTCACAGTCTTGAAAATTCGTATTTCAGAACAAAGTTTGAAAGTGTTTTGCCTCGATTTAAAGGTAATTCCGGCATTGGAATAATTAGCGATAACGATTCTCAGCCTATAGTTATAAATTCGCATTTAGGTAAATTTGCCATAGTCACTGTAGCTAAAATATGCAATATCAATGAGTTGGAAAAGGAAATGCTTGATGCAGGATTTCATTTTGCCGAATTAAGTTCAGGAAAAACAAATCCTACCGAATTAATAGCGACTCTAATCAATCAAGGTAAATCATTCACTGATGGCATTGAGAATGTTTATCGTAAGATAAAAGGTTCATGCTCAATGTTGTTGCTTACAGAGGATGGCATTATTGCGGCACGTGACCATTGGGGAAGAACACCAATCATAATCGGAAAAAGTGATGATGGTTATGCTCTAACAAGCGAAACGACTGCATTACCTAATTTAGGATATGATGTTCTCCGAGATATAGGTCCGGGAGAAATTGTAAAACTAAAGCATGACAGCATAGAAGTTCTCAAAGAGCCTAATAAAGACATGCAGATATGTTCCTTCTTATGGGTATATTATGGATTCCCTGTATCGACATACGAAGGAAGAAACGTTGAAGATGTAAGATTCAAAAGTGGCTATTTAATGGGAGAGTCAGACGACACTAATGTAGATTGCGTATGTGGCATTCCTGACTCCGGAGTAGGTATGGCATTAGGTTATGCAGAAGGTAAAGGAGTACCATATCACAGAGCTGTTGCAAAATACACTCCGACATGGCCTCGCAGTTTCACTCCAAGCAATCAAGAAATGAGAGAACTTGTGGCAAAAATGAAACTCATCCCAAACAGAGCAATGCTTGATGGTCATAGTGTTGCATTCTGCGATGACTCAATTGTCAGAGGTACTCAACTTAAAGACACTGTAAAAATGCTATATGGCTATGGAGCTAAAGAGGTACACATCAGAATAGCATGCCCTCCATTAATTTATAGTTGTCCGTTTGTCGGATTCTCTGCTTCTAAAAGTGATTTGGAACTTATAACTCGCAGAGTAATTCAAGAAATAGAAGGAGATCCAAACGTCAATCTTGAAAAATATGCAACAACAGATAGTCCGGAATACAAGGCTATGGTGCAAAAGATTGCAGACAAATTTGGTTTGGATTCTCTTAAATTCAGTACTCTTGAATCATTAATTAAAGCAATCGGACTACCTAAATGTAAGGTATGTACTCATTGTTTTGACGGATCATCTCATTTCTAAAACACCCTAACAGTGCGTAATCTAATAACTAAATTAGTAATAATTCTTTGCCTTGCAATCGGATTTATTAGTTGCAAAGACAATAATGATGAGCCTAAAATTGAAAACAAAGAGGCAAATCGAACAATACTTGTATATATGGTAGCCACTAACACCCTTAGTGGCTACGATAAAATGGACATCCAAGAAATGCTCATGGCAGCCAATGATATTGATTTATCTAAAAATAATATCATAGTATATCATTGTAGCAAAAGTTCTAATCCAAAATTAATTCAGATTACCAACAAAAACGGAATTGCAACAGAAGAAATACTTAAAGAATATAGCGATCAATATAGTTCGCTTGAAAAGGTACGATTTTCTGAAGTATTTATGGATATCAAAAAATTTGCTCCTGCAAAGGATTATGGTCTTATTCTGTGGTCTCATGCTATGAGTTGGACTCCATCAAGAATACTAATTGATAACAATGTTTCACCTACATATTTTGGTGATGACTATGGTAAACATTTGAATATTGACCAATTAGCAGATGCAATACCAAATGATTTATTTTCATTTATTTGGATGGATTGTTGCTACATGGCAAGTATTGAATGTGCATACGAATTACGCAATAAATGTCAGTGGTATATCGCTTATCCGACTGAAATTCTTTCTAACGGAATGCCTTACAATCTCACATTGCCTTACTTAACTAAAGATAATATCGACATTGTAGGTGCAGCAGATGCCACATTCAACTATTTTAATGATAGTTATGATTCAAACTATTGCACTATCTCTGTTGTAGATATGTCTCAACTCAATCGAGTAGCTGAAGCTACTAAAGTCCTAATGTCAACATTTAAACCAATTGACACCAAAGATCTACAAAAATTTTCAAGAGGATCACAAGGACCATATTATGACTTTGCTCAATATGTATATCAAGCTTCTGTCAACACTGATAACTTCAGCGAAAAGTATGCAAACTTTACAAGTGCTCTAAATAATGCAATCGTATATAAAAATTATACGGCAAAATTTCTAAATCTTAAAATCAATCAATGCTCAGGCTTGTCAACTCATGCTGTAATGTATGATGAATCTGATAATGAAAAATATTATTATACTCTTGATTGGTTTAATGATATATACCCACAAATAGCACAGAATTAATTATGAATAATAATATTAATTCTATTGTTAATTATCATGAGATAATTAATATTGACATTCTTAAGGTTTAACTTTTATACAGCAAAAAATATTATCTCACATAAAACAATTTAATAAGTTAATAATAAACTAATTACATTGATTTATTAAAGAAATTATTTATCGTTTAAATTACTAAGATAAAAGAGTGCTATTCCACTAATAGAATAGCACTCTTATTATTACTGTACCTACAACAATAAAGAAATCTATTTCCTCCGTCATTTGTTTTATATCTTTTCTTGACATTAGCTACAGATTCTCCATAGTTCCTACAAACAATATTTATGTATTGACCTTTTAACGATGATAACTCCTTTGATTTATTCGAATATACACCTAAGATTCTTTTTACTCGTCCCGGGAAGTGATCATAAAAAACTTCTGAGACAAATAAATGCGTATTAGGATGAAGCTTTACTAAATTGGGATATTTCATTAATAATTCTCTCCAACATGCACATTTCATTAGGCTTGAATTAGGCTCATATAGCCATTTATTGCACATATCATCTGCTTGTGATATGAAATCTAAGCAATATTTATCCTCACAACCCCATTCATACTCAAATACTATTTTTGTATCGTAAGCAATAAAATCAACAGCATGAACCTTAACTATATTTTTTACATCACTCGTCATATTACACTTTATAAATACCTCTTTACATTCATTTTTTATACTCAATATCCAGATATCTGAAATATTCAGATTTGATTCTATGAGCATCGATATATCAAGCATAGGAGAGGCCTTAATATACAAAGTATTGCAATGACTTTTTATCAAATCATAGTGCTGCATAATATTTGGCTCGCAATCATCAAAAGCAAAAGTTCTTTTATTTGTCACTGATCGACGCGCCGGGTCTATAAATATCGAATCATATTTAACTTCTAAATTAGTTAAATAATCAATTGAATCTTTATTTATAACATCTACATTATCAATACTTAATAACTTTAAATTATGTTTCAAACATTGTGTTACAATTGGATTAATATCAATAGCAGTCATTGTTTTGTATTTTCTTGATGCAAATATGACATCAATACCTAAACCACATGTCATATCAAGCATTGAGTCTCCTTCACCTATTATTTCAGAGTGAAAATTTGCAAGGATTTCACTTGTTGACTGCTCTGATGAAAGCGTTGTTGGGAAAAGAAATTCTTTATATGCAATAAAGCCGGGCAATTTCTTTTTTGATTTCTGCCTACTATCTATTTGAGTAATAGCGAAATCAATATCAAAGTTTAAATCTTTACATGAATGATATTTTAAACGTATTTTAGACACATTAGAATCTATATTCTGCTCAATAAAACTCCAAAACGATTCATTTAATTCCATCTCTATCAATATTTTTAGCAAAATTACAAAAATTACAACTATAATCAAATATCTATCAGTTATAACTGTTTATCGCATCATTATTTTCCAACTTTAAACATTCATGGATTGTTGGATTTAGGTTTTATTCACTTTCGTTAAAGATACAAAAAACGTTTGGATATATCACAGACTTATTATTAACTTTGCATCGAACTCGAATGGTGGTGTCCGGATAGCCTCACAGCTTCCGTGGCTGAGATAATACACATTGCACCAGTACAGGTAATGCTGACGCTGGAAGTTTGGAGTCATCTATTCAGGTGGGTAATATCTTACCCCTAACTGTATCACTATTTGGGCTATATGTAATCTAAACAAGTAGTGATATGAAGTCAATCAAATCTTATCCGGTAGTATTATCGATAGCAGGCTCTGACTCGTCGGGTGGAGCCGGGATACAAGCCGATCTCAAGACATTTTCAGCTCTCGGAGTTTATGGCGCGACAGCTATCACCGCGGTCACGGCGCAAAACACTGTCGGCGTTCACGCTCAATGTGCATTGCCTCCTCAGATGGTCTATGATCAGATAGTGGCGGTGGTAGATGATTTGCATCCATCGGTTGTGAAGATAGGTATGCTGTCGAATTCGGAGATAGTGTGTGCAGTAGCCGATGCTCTCGGTCGCTATGCTTTGCCTGTGGTGCTCGACCCGGTCATCGTGTCGAGCAGTGGTCATCGTCTGCTTTCAGAGGAGGCTGTCGATGTCATCAAGGAGAAGTTGCTCCCTATGTCGATTCTGACTACACCCAACATTCCGGAGATGGAGGCGTTGACGGGCATGCAGATTTCTACTGATAGCACCAAGAGCGACGCTGCCCGACATCTGCTGTCCTACGGAGTCAAGGCTGTGCTTCTCAAAGGCGGTCACGAAGAGGGGAAGGTGAAACGCGATCTTTTGTTTCAGACTCATGGCGATGCGTTGAGCGTCGAAGAATTTTCTACCGAAACAATTCCTACACGAAACATTCACGGCACAGGTTGCACCTTGTCGTCGGCCATCGCGGCGTTATTGGCGAGAGGTCTCGGTCTGAGCGAGGCTGTGGCAGAGGGTAAGCGTTTCATCACAGAGGCTTTGCGTGCCGGAGCCGATGTCGCTATCGGTCAGGGCTATGGTCCGGTCAATCATGGTTTCAACCCTCTAAAAATGCTGACTTATGAAGTTCGATAACTACCGATTGCAGTTTATAACCCATTGCAATGAGCGATATTCCTACGCAGACTCGGCACGCATAGCGTTGAAGGGTGGATGTCGATGGATTCAGCTTCGCATGAAAGATGCCGATGAGATGACGTTGGAGCAGACGGCACGCATCGTCAGGGAGATGTGTAGCGAGGTGAATGCGACATTTATTATCGACGACAATGTGCCGATGGCTCGAAAGGTGGGTGCTGACGGTGTGCACCTCGGCAAAAATGATATGCCTGTCGCTGAGGCTCGCAAATTGCTCGGCAGCGAATATATCATCGGAGGCACGGTCAACACATTTGCCGACATTGAGTCAATGCATCGTTCGGGCGCAGTCGATTATCTCGGCTGCGGACCATTTCGATTTACCTCGACGAAGAAAAATCTGTCGCCTGTGCTCGGCATCGCCGGCTATTGCAGTGTGGTGGCAATGATGAGAGAGGCAGGTATCAGTATCCCTATCGTAGCTATTGGAGGTATTTGCAAAGAAGATGTGCGTCAGTTGCTCGAAGTCGGTGTCGATGGTATAGCGTTGAGCAGCAGTGTGCTATGTGCCGATGACCCTGTCGAGGAGATGCGTCGCATCGTAGCAATTGTCAATGAGTTTAGTGAGTAGATAAGTTGCCGAATATTAAGTATTTAACCAATAAATAAAATATAATGGACAAAGAGTTTAAGATTTCTTATCCCGGCTCGGAGAAGGTTTACATCAATGGTAGCATTCACCCGAGTGTGAGAGTGGGTATGCGTGTGGTCAATCAGACTCCGACAGTCACCATAAAAGATGGAGAGCGTATCGAAAAGCCCAATCCGTCGATTTATATCTACGACACATCGGGTCCGTATGGCGACAAGGACGCTAAGATAGATTTGGAGAAAGGTCTGCCTCATTTGCGTCAAGCATGGATTGATGAGCGTAAGGCCAAGGATGCCGACAATATATCTCAGATGTATTATGCTCGTCAAGGCATCATCACTCCCGAAATGGAGTATGTGGCGATACGCGAGAATATGAATTGCAGTATGCTCGGTATTGTCACTCACATCACTCCGGAGTTTGTCTGCCGTGAGGTGGCAGAGGGTAGGGCTGTCATACCTGCCAACGTCAACCACCCTGAAGCAGAGCCGATGATTATCGGTAGGAATTTCTTAACCAAGATTAATGCCAATATCGGCAATTCTGCGACCACTTCGGGTATCGATGAGGAGGTGGAAAAAGCTATCTGGAGTTGCAAGTGGGGAGCTGACACGATTATGGATTTATCAACCGGTCAGCAGATTCACGAGACTCGTGAGTGGATTCTTCGCAATAGCCCTGTGCCAATCGGTACGGTGCCTATCTATCAGGCTTTGGAACGCGTCGATGGTGTGGCAGAAAATCTGACTTGGGAGATTTTCCGCGACGTGCTTATCGAGCAATGTGAGCAGGGTGTGGACTATTTCACTATCCATTGCGGCATACGCTTGAAGAATGTGTCGCTCGCAGCTGAGCGTCTCACCGGCATTGTGAGTCGTGGCGGCAGTATCATCTCTAAGTGGTGTCAGACCCATCAACGCGAGAATTTCTTGTATGATCATTTCGACGACATTTGCGACATTGTGGCTCGCTATGATGTGGCTCTCTCGCTTGGCGACGGATTGCGTCCGGGTAGTATCTACGATGCCAACGACAAGGCTCAGTTTGCCGAATTAGACACTATGGGCGAGCTTGTGGAGCGTGCATGGGATAAAAATGTGCAAGTATTTATCGAGGGCCCGGGCCATGTGCCGATGCACAAGATTCAAGAGAATATGGAACGCCAGATCGAGAAGTGTCATAACGCACCGTTCTACACTCTTGGTCCATTGGTCACCGACATCGCACCCGGCTACGACCACATCACCTCTGCCATCGGTGCGGCTCAGATCGGATGGTATGGCACTGCGATGCTCTGCTATGTCACCCCTAAGGAGCACCTTGCGCTTCCCGACAAGAAAGATGTGCGTGCAGGTATCATAGCGTTCAAGCTTGCTGCTCATGCCGCCGACCTCGCTAAGCAACATCCCGGTGCTACGGTGAGAGACAACGCATTGAGTAAGGCTCGTTACGAATTCCGTTGGAAGGACCAATTCAATCTCAGCTTGGACCCTGAGAAAGCGTTGGAATACTATAAGGCCTCCAACAATGTCGGCGGAAAGTTCTGCACGATGTGTGGTCCAAACTTCTGCGCCATGAAGATAAGCCATACGCTTTGCGATGAATGATTTCAGTATATAAACTATAGATTTATAATATTTTAAAACAGATAAAAAGATGATTGAAAAATCAGTTTCTCAAGGTATTATCTCCTCTTATTTCAAGAAGTTGGAGCGTAATTTGGACCTCGATGTAGCTATCGTAGGTGGTGGCCCTTCGGGCATCGTAGCAGCTTACTATCTTGCCAAGGCAGGGTTGAAAGTGGCACAGTTTGATAGAAAATTGTCGCCCGGTGGTGGCATGTGGGGCGGTGCGATGATGTTCAACGACATCGTCGTGCAAGAAGAAGCATTGCACATCGTCAAGGAATTTGGCATCAACTATGAGCAATATAGCGACGACCTCTTTGTGATGGATTCTGTCGAAAGTACATCGGCTTTGCTCTATAAGGCTGTGCATGCCGGTGCTACTATCTTCAACTGCTACTCGGTCGAAGATGTCGTCTTTAAGAACAATGTGGTCAGTGGAGTGGTGGTCAACTGGACTCCTGTGTTGCTTCAAGGCATGCATGTTGACCCACTCAATATCATGGCTAAATGCGTCATTGACGGCACGGGCCACGATAGCGAAATGTGTCGCACGGTAGCTCGCAAGAATGGTATCCGTTTGGCTACCGACACCGGTGCTGTGATAGGTGAACGCTCGCTTGATGTGGTGGCCGGTGAGGAAGAAGTGGTCAATGGCACTAAGGAAATTTATCCGGGTCTTTATGTCTGCGGTATGGCGGCTTCTGCTGTCAGTGGTACTCCTCGCATGGGTCCTATCTTCGGCGGTATGCTCCTTTCGGGTAAGAAGGTTGCCGACCTTATAATTAATAAATTAAAGTAATGAAAATCATTGCTATAACAACTCCAAAAGTAATAGATGAAGATGCCTCTATAATCAAGTATCTGCTTGATAGGGGCATCTACTCTATTCACCTGAGAAAACCTGATTCTGATATTAATGATTGTCGTAATATATTGACAGAATTAACATCATGGGAAAGAGCTCAAATTGTAATTCATGATTATCCTGAATTATATTATGAATTCTCATTAAAAGGAATTCATATAAACCGTAATGTCATCACATTGCCAAATGATTATAACGGTTTGAAGACTCGTTCATGTCATACATTTGGAGAAATCATAAAATATAAAAATGATTATGACTATTTATTTTTAAGTCCAATTTTCGATAGCATATCAAAAATTGGCTATAAATCAAATTTTAATGATCAAGATTTGCAAAAGGCAGCAGCTGACGGCATTATTGATAGAAAAGTTATTGCCTTAGGTGGTGTTACATTTGACAAAATCTCATATCTTAAGAAGTTAAATTTTGGTGGTGTAGCTATGATTGGAGCTATTTATAAATTAGATGCTATAACTAAAATTACTGATACTTATTAATAAAAGCCTTTCCTAATTAATATCTATATAATAAGCAATAACAAATTATAGTTAGATATTTTTTGTAACAATATTTGTTATAGTCTTATTTATTAGCTAATTTTACACCATGAAAGATTTTATAGCTATAGACTTTGAAACAGCAAATTCAAATCGCACAAGTGTTTGCAGTATCGGTGTAGTAATAGTCAAAGATGGAGTTATTATCGATAAGTTCTATCGTTTGATAAAACCGGTGCCAAATTACTATAATAGAATTAATACTCAAATCCATGGTCTAACACAATCCGATACTGATAGCGCACTGCCATTTCCTGATGTTTGGGAAGAAATATCATCAAAACTATCCGATCTACCTTTTGTCGCACATAATAGTAGCTTTGACGAAAGTTGTTTAAAAGCAGTATTTAGTCATTATGATATGCCATATCCAAATTATAAATTTTATTGCACATGCCGAGCATCTCGAAATAAATTAGGACATATTCTTCATAACCATCAGTTACATACAGTCGCCTCATTTTGTGGATATAATTTAGAAAATCATCATCATGCTCTTGCTGATGCAGAAGCTTGTGCAATTATTGCTTTAAATTTATTTAATTAAGCACTACAAAATACGGAAGGAAAAAGTAATATCCAACAAAAAATAGCAGTCAACTAATAATAATTGGTTAACTGCTATTTTATTTTTAATTTATAAAGTTATATTATCGATGTGCCTATTTGAAACACAATAAAGGCCAAAATCCAAGCCAATGCAGTATTGTAAATAATAGAGAAGAATCCATAAAGCCATGAACCGGTCTCTCTTACTATTGCAGCAATAGTGGCAATACATGGAAAATAAATGAGTACAAACACAAGGAATGCCAATGCCGATATCGCAGTAAAGTTTGGTTTGCCGGTCAAAGGATTATTGGCTTTTAATTTTTGAGACAACAATACTTCGTCGTCCTGTCCGGTATAAAGCACTCCAAGAGTAGAAACTACGACTTCTTTAGCTGCAGAGCCGGCAAGTAGTGAGACAGATACCTTCCAATCAAATCCAAGAGGTTCAACCAAAGGCTCTGTCAATTTACCGATTTTACCCAGATATGAGTTCTCTTGTTGATACTCATTAAGGAATGCTTCTTGATTTACCGCTTGTTCGTATTGTGTAGCAACTTCACTATTCAGCAACGACTCATGAGTGTGACGAGGGAAATAGGATAGTGCCCATATTATTATTGATGCAACAAGAATCAATCCACCCATTTTTTGTACATATTGTTTTGCCTTGCTCCACATATTTCTGATTGTAGCTTTAGCAGTCGGAATACGATATGGAGGCAATTCCATTACAAAAGGAGTCTCATCCTCCTTAAACCAAAACCTACGCAATAGTCGAGCTGTCAATATAGCGAAAACAATACCCAATAAATATAATCCCAAGAACACCAAACTGCCATACTGAGGGAAGAAGCAACCGACCAAAAGCACATATATAGGTATTCGAGCCGAACAACTCATGAACGGCGTTATCAATATTGTAATAATACGACTTGATTTGCTCTCTATGATACGAGAAGACATTATGGCAGGAACATTACAACCAAATCCCATTACCAAAGGGATAAATGACTTTCCATGTAAACCAATCTTATGCATTAATTTATCCATAATGAAAGCTACACGCGCCATATAGCCGGAATCCTCCATAAAGGAAATAAACAAATATAATATAAGAATATTAGGCAAGAAGACTATTACACCACCTACGCCTCCAATGACACCATCTACGACGAGGTCTTTCAGAGAGCCATCAGGCATGTATGTAGAGACAGCGTCTGCAAGGTAAGCCACACCCATCTCAATCCATTCCATTGGGTATGACCCAAGTGAGAACGTAGCCCAAAACATTAGCCACATCAAGAAGATAAATATTGGAAAGCCAAATAGTTTGTTGGTAACGAATGCATCAATAATCTCTGTAGCCTTTTCCTTGATTTTTGAGGCACCTTCCATTGTCTCATGAAGTGCACCCGATATAAATCCATACTTTGCAGAAGCTATTGCTGAACTTGGATCTTCTTTTAGTGTCTTTTCAATACGTTTTGACTCCTCGTCACGAAGAGCAATCCATGACTTGAAGTTTTTATTCTCACTGAGCAATCTTTCTGTCTCTTGATCCTTTTCGAGGAGTTTGATAGCAAGATAGCGAGGAGAAAAATGCTGAGATAGGGTAGGATCGCCTTTTAGAGCATCTTTCAGTTTGGTTACACTTCGTTCAATCTCATTTCCGAGCCAAACATGAATGTGACGAACATCCGGATTGCGCATTTCATATACCTCTATGACGGTATCAAGCAAATCATAGACACCTTTGCCTGTCGAAGCCGTAGTAGGAACCATTGGCACACCGAGAAGTTTACCAAGATTTTCATGATCCAACTTTGTCTTACTGCGCTCCAACTCATCATACATATTAAGCGCGACAACCATGCTTCGATTCATATCGATAAGCTCTGTTGTCAAATAAAGATTGCGCTCAAGATTGGAAGCTACTGTTACATTAACTATCACGTCGGGCGTTTCTTCTTTTAGATAACGAGACACATATAGTTCCTCCGGAGAATAGGCACTTAATGAATATGTGCCGGGAAGATCTACGATGTTAAGTCGATAGCCTTTGTAGTTGATATAGCCGGCTTTCGCACCGACTGTCACACCGGAATAGTTACCGACATGCTCATGTGCTCCGGAAACTAAATTAAACAATGAAGTCTTGCCGCAATTAGGATTTCCGATTAATGCGATATTAATCTCTTTGTCTTTTCTGACTGCAACTTTGCTTGGTGACTCATTGCTTTCGTTTGTAATAGGTTGCTGCACAGTAGGCGACTGCCATTCTTCGAGAGGGGTAATCTCGATAAGTGCACTCTCTGATCTTCTTAGAGAAACCTCATAGTCCATCAAAGTGTACTTGATAGGATCTTGGAGAGGAGCATTCAAGACAACTTTGACTTCACGACCTCTGACAAACCCCATTTCAATGACACGCTTTCTGAACGCGCCATGACCTAATATTTTAGTGATTACGCCGATTTCACCCGGCTTTAAATCTGATAACTTCATCTTGTCATGTGTAGTAATAAGAAATTACAATTCCATTAATACTGCAAATTTACGCATTAAAGTTCACTTGACAAAATTAATTAGAATGATTTTAAATAAGAAACACCACTCTTTATGCTATAAATCTAATTTTCAACAACTTATCTTTTTCGAGATTTTGAAGATTTTTTATCAGATTTTTTCATGAGAACACCTCTGTTTTGACGAGAATCATAATTCATAGGAGATGAACCCGGATATAATTCCTTGACTAAATCTTGACGGCCAATACGTTTCAACGAGTCGCATATAGGTTTGCGATATTCCTTATCATACCAAAAGAAATACTTTCTTTGCGCCAATTTGTCACGCTCGTTTTTGGCAGTGAAGATTTCTTCGCCTGTATATGGATGAATACCTGTGTAGTATATCTCTGTTGCCAACGTCATTGGCGTAGGAGTGAAATCTTGCACTTGCTCAAGTCTGAAATCGAGATTCTTAGTAATTACTGCAAGTTCTGCCATGTGCTCCTCCATGCACGCAGGATGCGAACTAATGAAATAGGGGATAAGCTGTTGTCGCATACCGGTCTTCTGATTGACATCATCAAATATGCACTTAAACTTGTAGAAGAGAGAGAACGATGGTTTTCTCATACAATCCAGCACTTCATCAGATGTATGTTCCGGTGCAACCTTAAGTCTGCCACTGACATGGAGCTCTATTAGCTCGCGATTATATCGTCTGTTAACTTCTGCTATCTTGGCATCTTTGTGCTGCATCATCGACAAGTCATATCTTACACCACTTCCGACAAACGACTTTTTTACTTCCTTAAGACTATCTACTGAATGATAGATGTCAAGTAAGGCTGAATGGTCATTGTTTAAATTAGGACATGGCTGAGGATGCAAACATGATGGGCGTGTACATTTTTTACAGATATTCTTGTCAAAACCTCCCATGTTGTACATATTAGCAGATGGGCCTCCAAGGTCACTGATATATCCCTTAAAGTCTTCCATCTCAACCACTTGTCTTGCTTCTTTCATGATAGATTTCTTGGATCTTGAAGCGATAAACTTTCCTTGGTGGGCAGATATAGTGCAGAAAGCACAACCACCAAAACAACCACGATGCATGTTAATAGAGTGACGAATCATCTCGTATGCCGGAATGACCTTACCCTTATAACGCGGATGAGCCACTCTTGTATATGGCAAATCAAATGAAGCATCAATTTCATCAGATGTCATAGGTGGATACATCGGATTAATTTTCAACCACCTACCTCCGGTGCTTTGCCATATCGTTTTACCACGATATTTATTTGACTCTATCTCAACGTGCTTAAAGTTCACTGCTTGCTTTCTCTTATCAGCAAGACACTCTTCGTATGAATGTAGAACAATATCATCAGCCAAAGGTGATTCATTGATAAATAGTGCTGTTTGTGGTATATCTGTCAAATCACTTATGCTACGACCGGCATTCAGATTATTGGCTATTTCACGAATTGTGCGTTCACCCATGCCATAAACTATCATGTCGGCTTTCGCATCAGCCAATATAGAAGGGCGTAGTCTGTCTTGCCAATAATCGTAATGCGACACTCTGCGCAACGATGCTTCAATGCCACCGGCTACGATCGGCGTATTTGGGAATAATTCGCGCAATATGTTGCTATAAACAATAGTAGGGTAGTCAGGTCTCATTCCGTGACGACCTCCGGCTGTATAAGCATCATCATGGCGAAGACGACGATTTGCAGTGTAATGATTGACCATTGAGTCCATTGCTCCTGCCGAAATTCCGAAGAAAAGTCTTGGCTCACCAAGTTTCTTAAAATCACGAAGATCGTCTCGCCAATTGGGCTGAGGAACAATAGCAACCTTATATCCTTCTGCCTGGAGAACTCTACCTATTACAGCCGAACCAAACGATGGATGATCTACGTATGCATCACCGCTAAAAATTATGACATCAGCTTGTTCCCAACCTAATGCCTCCATTTCCTCCTTTGATGTTGGAAGGAAATCACTTTTCTTATATCTCGAAAAGTTATTAAAATTTTTATCAATCATTACTATTGTTTTTCTGCTAACATATCTTGTAATGCCACCAATTCATCACGCCATTGAGCAGCTTCAATAAATAGCGTGTTTTTGGCTGCATTAATCATATTTTCTCTGACAACACTTATTCTATTGGCTATCTCCTCTTTCGACATATAGCCCACAATCGGGTCTGCAGCAATAGGGTTGGTGTATTCCTTTTCAATATATGCCTTAGGAGCAACGCGTGGTTGTCTTAATTTTGTATCATGTTCACTGCTCTTAGTTGTAGATGCTTGCTGAAGTTCAAGCAGATCGGTCGGAGATGAAGTCTTGACGATTTGACGTGGAATGATGCCATGTTGTTCGTTATAATGCATCTGTTTCATTCGTCTTCTTTCAGTCTCTTCAATAGTTTTCTGCATCGAATCAGTAACCTTATCTGCATACATTATGACCTTACCATTGACATTACGAGCAGCTCTTCCGGCTGTCTGTGTCAAAGAACGATGGTTTCTCAAAAATCCCTCTTTATCAGCATCTAAGATTGCGACTAAACTTACTTGTGGCAAATCCAATCCTTCTCTCAACAAGTTCACACCTACTAACACATCATACAATCCGTTCTTAAGGTCTTCAAGGATTTGTATTCTGTCAAGAGTATCCACATCGCTATGAATATACGATGTTCTTATTCCCATTTTTTGCAGATAATCATTCAATTCTTCTGCCATTCGCTTAGTCAGCGTTGTCACCAAGACTCGCTCATCTGCTTCAATACGAAGTTGTATTTCTTCAAGCAAATCATCAATTTGATTTAAAGATGGACGCACTTCAATAATGGGATCCAATAATCCTGTAGGTCTGATAATTTGCTCAACAATTACCCCTTCGCTTTTTTCTAATTCGTAATCAGCAGGCGTTGCACTGACATAAATAACTTGACGTATAAGTCTTTCAAACTCATCAAACTTTAATGGTCGATTGTCTATTGCAGCAGGCAATCTGAAACCATACTCTACAAGGTTCATCTTTCGAGAAAGGTCTCCTCCATTCATACCACGAATTTGAGGTACAGTTACATGACTTTCGTCTATTATAGTCAGAAAATCATCAGGAAAATAATCAAGCAAACAAAATGGGCGAGAACCTGCCTCTCTGCTATCAAAATAACGAGAGTAGTTTTCCATTCCACTGCAATGACCAAGCTCCTTCATCATCTCAATGTCGTAGGTAACTCTTTCGTACAATCTGTCCGCCTCTAAATTCCTACCTTCTTTTCTAAAAAATTCTACTTGTGAACCTAAATCCAACGTTATCTGATCAATTGCTGATGTAGCTTTTTCCTTTGTGACAACAAATATATTTGCAGGATATATATTAAATCCCTCAAGTTTGCTCAGAACAGTAAACGTCGAAGGGTCAATTGTCTGAATTTTTTCTATCTCATCACCCCAGAAAACAACTCTTAATTGGATTTCCTCAAAGGACAACTTAATATCAATCGTGTCTCCTTTGACTCTGAATTGTCCATTGTTTAGCTCTGCTCCACATCTTGAATATAGTGCATCTACAAGTTTTCTAAGAAACGCATTACGCGATATTTTCTGACCTACACTAATTTTTATTACGTTCTGATTAAAATCATCCGGATTTCCCATTCCATATATACATGACACACTCGATACTACTATAACATCCCTCCTGCCGGAAAGTAAGGCAGCTGTAGTAGCAAGACGCATCTTGTCTATCTGACTATTAATCATCAAATCTTTTTCGATGTATTTATCAGTAGATGGTATATATGCTTCCGGCTGATAATAATCATAATAACTTACAAAATATTGCACAGAGTTTTCTGGAAAGAAGTTCTTAAACTCTGTGTACAATTGTGCAGCCAATGTCTTATTGTGAGACAATATAAGGGTAGGGCGATTGACCTTTGCAATAACATTTGCCATTGTAAAGGTCTTTCCACTACCTGTTACGCCCAACAAAGTCTGAGCCTCAATCCCTTGCTCAACACCATCAGCAAGTTGACTGATTGCTTCGGGTTGATCACCAGTCGGCTCATACTCTGATATAAGTTTAAAATCCATTATATTGTGTCACCGATATACGTTATTAAAGCGACTTGAGTAATCTTACTGCTTCTGCAGGGTCGTTATGATTGAAAATATAGCTTCCGGCTACGAGAATATCCGCTCCGGCTTCTGCTAATGGTTTACCTGTCTCAAATGTCACACCTCCATCGACCTCAATCTCTGCCTTTGAGCCGGTTTCGTCGATAAGTTGACGAAGTTGTTGCACTTTCTTAATAGCCTGTGGAATAAATTTCTGACCACCAAAACCGGGATTAACCGACATCAAAAGTACCAAATCCAAGTCTTCAATCACATCGACAAGTGTTGATACAGGTGTAGATGGATTCAATGTCACACCGGCCTTCATTCCTGCTTGCTTAATACTTTGAATTGTACGATGAAGATGCAGACATGCTTCTTGATGTACGTTCATTATTTCTGCCCCGGTATCTCTGACTTGAGAAATCCAATTTTCCGGTTTAACAATCATCAAGTGAACATCGAGTGGCTTTTGTGCTACTTTTTGTACAGCTTGAATTACAGGAAATCCAAACGAAATATTTGGCACAAAGACGCCGTCCATAACGTCGATATGAAGATAATCTGCTTCAGAAGCATTCATAGCTTCAATGTCAGCTCTTAAGTTACCGAAATCTGCTGACAAAATAGATGGTGATACTTTCATATATGAATTATTTAGTTGTTTTCTTAGTCCTAAAGGCATTCCAAAGAATATAGGCTACACAGAACACACCGATTGCATAGCCGGCATAGGTAAGATACGAATTATATTTTTCGACTGCATCAAACAATTCTTCTCTGCTCACATGCAGCGAAAGCCAATAGCCTAATCCTGCAAGGATGATATTCCATATACCTGCACCCAAAGCAGTGAATAACGCAAATACCCCGATATTCATGCGCGCTAAACCGGCAGGTATCGATATCAATTGTCTTACCGCAGGTATCAATCTACCGACAAATGTAGAAATTGCTCCCTTCTTATCAAAATAAGCTTCAGCTTTCTCTACCTTTGCTTGATCTATAAGACAAGCATGACCAAAGCGACTGTTTGCAAAACGATATACTATCGGGCGCCCAATCCACAATGCCAAATAGTAATTGATGAATGCTCCCGTAAGAGCGCCTAATGTTGCAAAAACTATTACCAGACCAAAATTCATATCACTCCCGGTACATGCCAAATAGGCAGCCGGTGGCACTACCACTTCCGAAGGAAAGGGTATGAATGAACTTTCTATGGTCATAAAAATAAACACAAAAAGATAGTTTGCATTCTCAACAAACCATTGAAAAAACTCACTGGCATTAAACAATGCCAACATTGTCATATCCAAAATCATAATTATCTCTTAATCTATTTGCACAAAACTCACCACAAAGTTAATCATATTATTCCTAAATCGCTCAACATTTGTCGATAATATTCAGCTTTCTTTTCAACCTTCATAGGATAAGCGCGAGAAGACGACGGCATACGATAGTGTCTCACTATTCTATTACCTGAAAAAAGTAATTCTATATATGATCCAACCTTTGGGACTTCTGATGCTGTGATTGATGCTAATACACTCGCCGCTTTCTCTCCGGTTGTTACAATAGCTATACAATTAGGCAATTTTTCTATCATTGAGTAAATATCTATTGCCTCCTCTACTTGTAGAAACTTATCAGAGGCATTATCTTTTAAACGCACCACAGACTTTGCTGTATCGCCCAAAGCAATTCCTAAGTCTGAAAGCATTTTAATTATAGATTCTTTATGAAATGTTTTATGACCGACATCCACAAAATGCTCTTTGTTATTAAACAATATATATCCAAAGATACGCCACATATCATTAATAAAATTGGGATAGAAAAACTCCATCGACCACTTTTCTTTTTTTGGAGGAAAAGCCCCCAACATTAAGAGCCTCGCGCCTTCTGGCACAAAAGGCTCTAATGGGTGACGCTCTATGCCTTGCATCATAATAATTTGATTGCGTGAACAATGTTATCTGCCATCATTCTAATCTCATCCTCATTCTGCTCCGTGCCTCGTTGGCGAATCTCAACGTTTGAAACCAACGGCAGACCTATACGTAAAGAGTAATCTGCAAATAACTTAGTCGCAGATGAAGCCCATGTGTAAGAGCCAAATACACCTATTGCCTTATTTTTCAACTCTCTAACCTCTAAAGCTTTCATCAATGCTTCAATAGGAGGGAAAAGGTTTGCAGAATATGTAGGACCTCCAATCACTAATCCCTTATATCTGAAAATATCTGCTAAAATATCAGAAATCTCAGCGTATGTCGCATTGTAAACTTTGATATTTTTAATACCATTTTCAGCAAATCGTTGAGCAGCTATCTCTGCAAAACGAGCTGTATTGCCATACATCGAACCATATACAATCACGACTCCGTCTTCTGCTTCACCCTTGCTGAGTTTATCAACAAGTTCAACAACTTTCGCAAGTTCGTTCTTCCATACAGGTCCATGTGTAGGACATATCATTTGAATATTGAGGTCTGACACCTTAGTCAATGCCCTCTGAACATGCACTCCATATTTGCCCACAATGTTTGAATAGTAGCGATACATCTCATGAAAATAAATATCGGTATTCATTTCATAATCTACTACTGCGCCATTAAGAGCGCCAAACGTACCAAAAGCATCTCCTGTAAACAATATATTATCCTCACAGACATACGTCATCATAGTCTCAGGCCAATGAACCATCGGTGTCATAACAAATTTAAGCGACTTTCCACCCAAATCAATACATTCACCGTCTTTGACAACTTGATATAGTTCTTGATTTTCCAAACCATAGAAACCTTTTATCATATTGACTGTAGCTGTATTCCCGATAATCTTCACATTTGGATAGCGTTTTACAATATCTACGATTGAGCCGGAATGATCAGGCTCCATGTGATTAATTACGAGATAATCAAGATTTTTACCTTGTAACACCTTCTCAATGTTATCGATAAATAATCCTGCTTCAGACTGCTCTACAGTATCGATAAGCGCATTTTTATCCGACTTTATGATATAAGAATTATAGCTGACACCATACGGCAATGGCCATAGACCTTCAAATCTCTGAGTTGTGCGGTCATTTACTCCAACATAGTAAATGCTTTCACTAATTTCTTTTATATTCATATAATTTTGATGTTATTTATTAGTCAAATTAGTTTCAAATCTGAAATTTAATATCTAATTTTGCGTTTAATAAACAAATTTAGCAATATCATATCAATCACGCAAATTATAATATAACAAATTTATTATTAATTTTGTTTACAACTTTCGATAAAGACATGAAAAATCTTATCATTTCACTTCTATTGATGCTATTCGGCATTATGTCGGCACAAGCCGAAAAAATAGTAGTCGCATATTTAACGTCAGGTAGTAACGAAATGCCCACCGAGGAGTATGTCACACACATCAACTACGCATTTGGGCAAGTTAACGCTACATTTGATGGTATAACTGTAGATAGACCGGAAAATCTCAAAAAGATTACATCACAAAAAGGAGAGCTAAAGGTTCTGCTATCGATAGGAGGATGGACAAGCGGAGGCTTCAGCGAGATGGCGGCTTCGACAGAACGACGTCTCAGCTTTGCAAAAGACTGCAAACGTATCGTCGATGAATTTAACCTCGACGGTATTGATATAGATTGGGAATACCCGACATCAAGCGCAGCGGGTATATCATCATCTCCGGATGACACCGATAATTACACTCTTCTAATGAACGATATTCGCAATGCAATAGGAGAGAATAAGCTTTTAACTTTAGCTTCAATAGCGAGTGCAGAATACATTGATTTTAAAGCAATTGAACCAATTATAGACTTTGTAAATCTAATGGTATATGATGTTGCTCGTCCTCCATACCACCATGCGCCACTTTATAAGTCAGATATGACCAATAGTGTCACATGCCAAGAGTCTGTAGCATTACACATGGAAGCAGGCTTACCAGCCGATAAAATCGTACTTGGAATGCCATTCTATGGTCATGGAATAGGAAATATCACAGATTTCATTGACTATAAAGACATCATTAATCTCACAGGATATACACAAATGCGAGATGACGTAGCAAAAGTACCATATCTAATCAACGATGAGGGCAAACTTGTCTGCACATACGAAGATGCAGAGTCAATAGCCGAAAAATGTCGCTTCATACATGAAAACGGATTGAAAGGCGCTATGTATTGGGACTATTGCATTGATGATGCTAAATATACTCTGCGTAAAGCAGTTGCTACAGGAATTTTAAACAAATAATTTAATAAATGAAAGCTCAATTACTCACAATCCTATTACTTGTTATTTCCAACGTATTCATGACCTTTGCATGGTACGGACATCTAAAACTTCAGTCAACAGGACTCGCCAAAAATTGGCCGTTATACGCAGTAATACTCTTCTCTTGGGGAGTCGCACTATTTGAATACGCTTTTCAAGTCCCTGCCAATCGTATTGGATATGTAGAAAATGGAGGACCATTCACACTAATGCAGCTTAAAGTATTACAAGAGGTAATAACGCTTACTGTATTCACAGTCATAGCATTATTTATGTTTCAAGGTGAAAAACTACAATGGAATCACCTTGCTGCATTCGGTTGCCTAATCCTCGCCGTTTGGTTTGTCTTCATGCCCACCGGCAAATAATTGGGTGTTATAATCTACAGCAAATATAGGTATAAAAAAACCTTCGCAGTTTTGCGAAGGTTTTTTATATAAAGTAATGATTTATTATTTGTTAACTTGGAACTTGTTCCAACCATCCTTAAGGAATGCGATTGATTGTTCAGCAGCTGCGATACCGGCATTGAAGTTAGCTTCAGCTGTCTGAGCACCCATCTTCTTAGGAGTGAAGAATACGCGACCTGGGAATTTAGCTTCGAAATCAGCAGCAGCATCTGGCTTAATATCAGATACGTAGCGGATGTCAGCACGTTCTTCCATAGCCTTCATCAAACCTTCTTCGTCGATCACTTCCTTACGAGCTGTGTTGATAAGAACAGCACCCTTAGGCATAAGCATAGCCAATTCGTAACCGATTGACTTCTTAGTCTGTGGAGTAGCAGGGATGTGAAGAGATACGAATTCGTTTTGAGAGAAGAGTTCCTTAACATCGTGAAGAGGCTTAACACCTTCTGCTTCGATAGCTTCATCCGGAACGAATACGTCAAGAGCAGTAACTGTCATGTCGAAGCCCTTAGCGATACGAGCTACGTTGCGACCTACTTGACCGAATGCGTAGATACCGAGAGACTTGCCCTTAAGTTCTGTACCTGATGTACCTGCGTAAAGGTTACGAACCATCATAACTGTCATACCGAATACGAGCTCAGCAACAGCGTTTGAGTTTTGACCCGGAGTGTTCATAACGCAGATGTTGTGTTCTGTAGCAGCAGCAAGGTCGATATTGTCATAACCTGCACCGGCGCGAACGATAACTTTCAACTTTGGAGCGTTATCCATCACTTCCTTGTCGATGATATCTGAACGTACGATAAGACCATCAGCATCAGCTACTGCTTTCATGAGGTCTTCGCGATTGCCCTTTTCAACGAGTGCAACTTCGTTGCCGGAAGCAACGATAGCTTCAGAGATAGCCTTTGCAGCAGCAGGAGCAAATGGCTTTTCTGTAAACACTAAAATTTTCATAGTCTTGTTAAAATTTTGTAGTTTTAATTTATGATATTAGGAGTAGGCCAAGGCCTACCCCTAATTATTTGATTTTGTTTTAATGCTTAGATTAGAATTGAGCTTCGAATTCCTTCATGCATTCTACCAATGCTTGAACTGATTCGAGTGGACATGCGTTGTAGATAGAAGCACGGAAACCACCTACTGAACGGTGACCCTTGATACCTACCATACCTCTTTCCTTAGCGAATGCCATGAAGTCAGCTTCCTTATCTTTGTATTCTTCAGCCATTACGAAGCATACGTTCATGATAGAACGGTCTTCCTTAGCAGCTGTACCGACGAACATCTTGTTGCGGTCGATTTCGTTGTAAAGGAGGTTAGCTTTTTCTTCGTTGATCTTTTGCATTGCTTCAAGACCACCCATTTCCTTAACCCACTTCAATGTTTCATACATTACGTAGATAGGGAATACAGGAGGAGTGTTGAACATAGAGATGTTTCTTTCTTCTTCAACAGCGTGAGTGCGATAGTCAACCATTGTTTGGATTGGACGAGACACCTTGCCGAGAAGGTCTTTGCGTACGATTACGAAAGTAACACCGGCAGGACCTACGTTCTTTTGAGCACCACCATAGATCATAGCGTACTTAGTAACGTCAACAGGACGGCTCATGATGTCAGATGACATATCTGCGATAAGGTTGATAGGGCAGTCGATGTCGTGACGGATTTCTGTACCGTAGATTGTGTTGTTTGTTGTGATGTGGAAATAATCAGCATCTGTTGGGATTACATAATCTTTTGGTACGTATGAATATGTTTTGTCTTCTGAAGAAGCAACGATTTCAACTTCACCATAGAATTTAGCTTCCTTAGCAGCTTTCTTAGCCCAAACACCTGTTTGAAGGTAAGCAGCTTTCTTTTCAAGGAAGTTTGCAGGAACGTGGAAGAATTGTGTAGATGCACCACCACCAAGGAACAATACTTCGTAGTTGTCTGGAATGTTAAGGAGGTCTCTCCACAATTGTCTTGTTTCAGCCATTACTCTTTCCCATCCCGGTGTACGGTGAGAAATTTCCAAGATACCGATACCTGTGTTGTCGAAATCACGGATAGCTTCAATAGCTGCATCAACTGCCTTGCGTGGAAGTACGCATGGTCCAGCATTAAAATTATGTACTTTTTTCATGCTATTAAAAAAATTTAAAAATATGATAAAATATTGTTATTTTCAATTTCGTGCAAATTTAATATTTTAAATTGGATTAAAGAAATAAAAAGATAAAATTTATCGAAAAATTTCAGTAATTACTTTTTTTGTCTGATTTCATCCATTCTTTGAGCCAATTTTTGTTCAGATGTATTATTTGAAGGTTCCCAAAATTTTTGAGTCGATATTTCCTTGGGCAAGTATTCTTGCTCCACAAAATTCGATGCATAATTATGGGCATATTTATAGCCATCGCCATAACCCAACTCCTTCATCAGCTTTGTCGGTGCATTTCTGAGATGAAGTGGAACAGGGAGATTGCCTGTTGTATTTACAAACTCCAATGCTTTATTAATTGCCATATAAGCAGAGTTACTCTTCGGCGATGTTGCAAGATAAATCGCACATTCCGAGAGTATTATACGTCCTTCCGGCCACCCGATCTTCTGAAGGGCATCAAAGGTAGCATTTGCCAACAACAATGCATTCGGATTTGCGAGTCCGATGTCCTCAGCAGCAGAAATCACAAGACGTCGGGCGATAAATGCCGGGTCTTCGCCACCGGCTATCATCCGAGCGAGCCAATAGACTGCCGCATCAGGGTCGCTACCTCTTATAGACTTGATGAATGCAGAAATAATATCATAGTGCATCTCTCCATTTCTGTCGTATGCTGCCGGAGATTCCTGTAATCGATTTGTAACTATTTGATCATTAATGATAAGCGGTTCGTTTGGATCGCTTGCTTGCTCTAATAAATCTATGATATTGAGCAATTTTCGTGCATCGCCACCACTAAATCTGAATAATGCCTTAGTGCTTTCGACTATCACTTCACGCTTCTTCAAAATCTCATCATTCTCAATAGCTCGATTTAATAGTATAGTCAAATCCTCTTCCTCAAGATACTTAAGCACATAGACCTGCGCACGTGATAGCAGAGGTCGTATCACTTCAAACGACGGATTTTCAGTTGTAGCGCCAATAAGAGTTATAATTCCACGCTCAACAGCTCCGAGCAACGAATCTTGTTGCGACTTATTGAAACGATGAATTTCGTCTATAAATAATATCGGTCGTGCTTTGGCAAAAACGCTTCTTGATTCAGACGTACATCTTTCGATAACTTCTCTCACATCCTTGACGCCTGAAGTCACAGCACTTAGAGTGTGAAACGTGGCTTCGGTCTGCTCAGCAATGATTCGTGCGAGAGTGGTTTTACCGACACCCGGAGGGCCCCACAGTATAAAGGAGTTGATTCGACCGGTCTCAATCATCTGTCGCAATACAGCTCCCTCACCGACAAGGTGTTTTTGCCCTATATAGTCATCAAGCGACCTTGGTCGCATACGTTCTGCCAATGGTATATTCAGACTCATAATATTTGCAATTTATGTTACAAAAGTAGTCATAATTTATTGAATTAAAAATTTTATACAGAAATAATTCTTCCATACTTTTATTGCATATTACTAATATTTTAACTAAATTTGCCAAAACATGAATTTGTATTAATCTCTAAACCTAATTATATGAAACATTCGTTTTTATTACTATTAGTTGCAATATTCGCTATCGGCAACGTTTACGCATACGAACAAAAAGGTTATGTTAAAACTATCGGCAGACCGGGCAAAAAAGGTCAACGCATAGCTAATGTTTCTATTTATCCTAAAGAAGGGCAGGGCAATTCCACTAATAGTGATGTCAATGGCAATTTTTCACTGCCAATCAAAAGTAAGTCATTCTATATTAACAAAATAACTAAAACAGGTTACGAACCCGCAGATGCCGATTTACTTTCTACGCAATTCGTTTGTTCTGCAAACCCTTTAATTATCTTGCTTGCTAATTCTGCCGAACTTCGTGAAGAACGTAACAAAGTGAGCAGAAAACTATATGACAACCTTAATCAAAAATTAAAAGAGCAACAAGAAAAACTTGATAAACTTCTAAATGAAAAGAAAATTTCTGAAGAGAAGTATCGTGAAGAACTTAATCTGCTACATAGTAAATATGACAAAAACGATGCTTTAGTCAGAGAGATGGCGGAAAAGTATTCTAAATTAGATTTTGACCAGCTCAACTACTTTGATCAAAAGGTCAGCGAGCTGATTATGAATGGAAATCTTATAGAAGCAGATTCTATTCTTCGCACTAAAGGCGACATCAATCAACGTCGCAAAGAACTTGATGCACTAAACACTGCAAATGATGAAGTAAGAAACAACCTCGAAAAAAGTGAAGCTGTAGCAAAAGCTCAAACGGATGAACTCGCTGCTGATTACTTTCACCATTTTGAAATATGCAAACTATCTTTGGAATTTGACTCTGCCGCATACTACATCAAAGAACGTGCATCACTTTACAATTCAACCAATATTGAATTCCTCAATGACGCCGGTAAATTTATTTATGAATACGTTTGTGATTATGACCAAGCACAAAAATACTTCGAAAAAGCCCTTGAACAATCAAAATCACAATTCGGTGAGGACTCTATGGAAACAACTAAAATCTTCAATAATTTAGCAGTTGTAATGAGTTACCAAGGCAAATACGATGAAGCACTAGAACTATGTAGTAAGGCTCTTAATATTCATCTTTCTAACTTCGGTGAAAACCACATCGACGTGGCTACATCTTACAACAATATCGCTTCTATATACAATAAACAAGGCAAATACGACGAGGCGTTAGAGATACATTTCAAGGCCCTTAATATTCGACTTTCTATCCTTGGCGAAAACCACACCGACGTGGCTGCATCTTACAACAATATTGCTTCTATATACGACACACAGGGCAAATATGATGGGGCGTTAGAACTTTATAATAAGGCTCTTAATATTCATCTTTCTAACTTCGGTGAAAATCATATCAGCATTGCTACATTTTACAACAATATTGCTTCTATATACGACACACAGGGCAAATATGATGGGGCGTTAGAGCTATATAATAAAGCTCTTAATATTTACCAATCTATCCTCGGTGAAAACCATATCAGCGTTGCTGAATCTTACATTTATATCTCAAATGCACTAATATTTATTGGTAATTTTACAGATTCTCTTGAATATCTTAACAATGCATTAAAAATTCTAATGCTTAACCCACAAGAAAACAAAAAGCGTATAGACTATATACGAAAGATTATAACAATGTTAGAACAGCAACTTAACTCTAATGACTCAAATTAGTTACAAATATTACGCATTTATAAGCTACAACTCGAAAGATGTAGAGTGGGGAAAGCGTATTCAGCGTAAGCTTGAACATTATCGTATGCCTGCCACTCTTTGTAGCGAGCGTGGGTGGAAACGAACACCAATCAATCCGGTGTTCTTTGCTCCAACCGATATTCAACCTCGAGAGCTTACCGAAGAAATAAAGCAACGACTACGTGATTCAAAACATCTTATCGTGGTTTGTTCTCCTAATTCGGCAAAATCAGAATGGGTAGGAAAAGAAATTGCATACTTCCACGAACTCGGTCGAACTGAAAATATTCATTTTTTTATCGTCGATGGAATTCCTAACTCCGGAGATACGAACACCGAATGTTTTAATCCTGTCATCAAAGAACTTGGATTAAAAGAAAAACTCGGTGCCAACATTCATGAAAAAATATATAAGTGGAAATATTTAAACAAAGAACGAGCTTACACTCAGTTGATTTCAGTCCTGTTGGATGTAGAGTTTGATTCTCTTTGGCGCCGACACCGCCGACAATTAATCAACAAGCTATTGATGATTACACTGATAACTGCTATTATAATAACAGCATTTTTTATAGTGTGGCAAAAAAATCAACCAATCGACATCTCTATTAATCTAAAAGAAACAACAGAAGCTAACGACAATCTTCCTCCACTGGTAAATGCTGTTGTCAGTCTGCAACTCGAAAACGAGACAAAGACCGACAGTCTCAAAACAATATCTTCAAAAGGAGTATTTGCAAACGTTCCTCAAAGATACATAGGTAAAGATGTAAATATTCGATTTAAATGTGAAAATTATCTTCCTATCGATACTACATTAACATTATCTCATAATGTCTCACTCAACATCTCTCGCAACCCTGAGATATATGGTAATGTCAAAATTACACTATGGGATCAAAATAAAGAGCAACCGGCAACAGGAGTAGAGTTATCTATTTGTGGGATCAATACGACGACAGACGAGAATGGTGTCGCTCAATTTTCAATTCCTCTAAATCTTCAAGATAGTAGCTATGTTGTTAAATCTTCATTGCCTTTGCAAGATGACTCTATCCTAATGCCATGTGGCGAATCCACTTACCTTTTCATTAAAAATTGATAAGATACAGCAACGGCAAAGTGCTTTACATTACGTATTTGAAAAGTATCGATGACAGCATCAAAGTCATGAAGTATCAGACTTGATGCTGTCCTTTTATTTGTAATCATAGAGAAATTACTTAGAAATTATTGATATAGCATTGTCTGATAGTCTATTTTTAACTAATTTTGCAAATTAATTAAGTCGATAGATATGATTGAAGATATTAATATACGCGTATTGCCTCACGAAGCAGCATCCGACAAAGCGATTGTAAATGCTGTAAGCAAGGCTATACACATAGAGACTGAGTGTGTCAATCAATGGAAGATAATCCGACGCTCCATCGATGCTCGTCAACGCCAAGTGATAGTCAATCTCACTGTGCGAGTAGCGCATGGTGATGATAAGTGTATCCCTATAAATGCGCAACACACATTATATAAAAACGTGGCAAATGCAGAGCACCATATTATCATCATTGGCGCCGGGCCTGCTGGGCTTTTCGCCGCATTAAAAGCAATCGAACTTGGAATCCGTCCTATTATTTTAGAGCGTGGCAATGATGTTGACAATCGCCGAAAAGACTTAGTCGAAATTTCAAGAAATGGAAACGTTAACCCAAACTCGAACTATTGTTTTGGTGAAGGTGGAGCCGGTGCATACAGCGATGGAAAACTATTCACACGAAGCAAGAAACGTGGTTCGGTAGAACACATCCTTCAAATCCTTCATCAACATGGAGCATCTGACGACATTTTGATTGAAGCTCACGCTCATATCGGTAGCGATAAATTGCCTCACATCATAAAGTCAATAAGAAATACAATTATTGATAATGGGGGTGAGGTGCATTTCAATACGTGCATGAGCGAGCTTTTGATTAAGGATAATAAAATCGTCGGTGTGAAAACCACAGACAATAAAATCTTCAAGAGCAAATGCGTAGTCCTTGCCACAGGTCACTCTGCTCGTGATGTCTATCGTATGCTCGGAGAGGTCGGCGTAAAAATTGAGGCAAAAGGACTTGCTATCGGCGTACGCTTAGAGCATCCTCAAGCACTGATCGACCGACTCCAATATCATTCGCAAACAGGCAGAGGAGACTATCTTCCTGCCGCTGAATACAACTATGTTGCACAAGTTGATGGTCGTGGAGTCTATTCATTTTGCATGTGTCCCGGTGGTGTCATTGTCCCATCAGCTTCTGACGAAAACCAATCAGCAGTCAATGGTATGTCGGCATCTGCACGTGCATCGAAATGGGCAAATTCCGGCATGGTGGTAGAAGTACGTCCGGGTGATTTCCCTGAATTTTCATGCTATAAGGAATATGAAATGCTTGAGCTACAAGAAATACTCGAAAAAGACTTCTATGATGCCGCAGGTCAAAGCATGAAAGCTCCGGCACAACGTATGCTCGACTTTGTCAATAAGAAAGTGTCCTCTTCATTGCCTAAATCATCATACGCCCCTGGATTATTATCGCTTCCGGTGCATTTCCTATTACCGAAAGAGATAGCATGCAGACTTCAAGAGGGCTTCAGAATTTTTGGAAAGAGAAGCAAGGGCTTCTTGACCAACGAGGCTACAGTAATCGGTCTTGAATCACGCACATCAAGTCCGATACGAGTGCCACGTGACAAGGAAACACTTTGCCACATCGAAATTGAGGGTCTTTATCCAGCAGGTGAAGGCGCCGGATATGCAGGAGGCATCGTATCGGCAGCAATCGATGGTGAGCGTTGTGTGGAAGCATTTTACAAAACAATTGAAAATCAAAAATAATGGCTACTATATTAAATATTGAAACATCAGCACAAATGTGCTCCGTCGCCATATCTCAGGACGGAGCTATAATACATCGCCTTTCGGAACAAGAAGGTATGAACCACGCCAAGGCATTGGCTCCATTTGTCGAAGACTGTATGAATTATCTTTCCGACCACAAAATCGAATTAGATGCTGTCGCTGTAAGCATGGGGCCGGGTTCATACACAGGATTGAGAATAGGTCTTTCTACTGCCAAAGGAATCTGCTTTGCTAAAAATATTCCTTTAATTGGAGTCTCAACGTTGGAAATTATGGCAGTCGGCGCAATGTTTAAATCATACGATTGGGAAGGAGATGAGCTCCTTGTGCCAATGCTTGATGCTCGAAGGATGGAAGTTTTCACTGCAATCTATGATTTCGCACTTAACCCAATAGTAGCACCTCATCCTAAAGTAATCGATGAGACATCATTCGAAGATATACTGAAAGACAAGAAGTTATACTTTATGGGAAATTGCTGCGAGAAAGTAGAAAATGTCATAAAATCACCAAATGCAGTCTATTTTCATGGCATAGTACCCAATGCAAGCGACATGTTGGCATTGTCGGAAAGAGCATTCAGAAAAGGTGATTTCCTTGATATTGCATACTCTGTTCCGGAGTATTTAAAAGAATATCAAACGACTACTCCAAAAAATAAAATTTGAACAATATAATTTTTATTATTATATTTGCACTTTATCGCAAATAGAATTCAGAAAATAATGTTGGACTATAATACTCAAACTCGTCAACTTGCACTGCCTGAATATGGCAGAAATATTCAGCAAATGGTGGATTTCTGTGTCACAATTCCTGACAGAGAAGAGCGTACTCGATGTGCTTATACGATTATAGACGTCATGCGAAACCTAATGACTGACAACAATAATCAAGATGAGAATTTAAAAAAATATTGGGATCACCTTAATATAATGGCTGATTTCAAACTTGATATAGACTTTCCTTACGAAGTTGTTTCAAAGGAAGAACTAAATCCTGTTCCTAATAGAATTCCGTATAATACAACCTCTATCAGGTACCGCCATTACGGAAAAAATATTGAGCACATGATTAATCGCGTCGCAGAATTGGAAAATAGTGATGATAAAGAATTGCTCATTTCTTTTATTGCTCATCACATGAAAAAGTTGATGTTAATCCACAATAAAGAAGGTGCCACTGATGCGAAAATATTACGCGATTTAGCAGAATTTTCTAATGGCAGAATAAATCTTGATCCGGAAAACTATTTGCTTCACGAATTTCATGAAGCAAGCAATAAAGATCAAAATCAAAACAAAAAAACAAAAAAGAAAAAGAAATAAATAACCACACATATATTTACAAATATGAGTACGTTTATAGTTGAAGGTGGACATAAGCTTTCAGGAAGCATTACTCCTCAAGGAGCAAAAAATGAAGCTCTTGAAATAATTTGTGCCACACTTTTAACAAATGAGAAGGTTACAATAAATAATATTCCTGACATCCTTGATGTTAAGAATTTGATTCTTTTGCTTGAAAAGATGAATGTAAAAGTCGAAAAAATCGATAACAACACTTATACTTTCCAAGCAGACGATGTTAATATTGATTATCTTGAAACGCAAGATTTCATATCACGAGCTCAATCTTTGCGTGGTTCAGTTATGATCATCGGACCCCTTGTTGCTCGTTTTGGCAAAGCAATTCTACCTAAACCCGGTGGTGATAAAATCGGCAGACGCCGTTTAGACACACACTTTTTGGGTTTACAACAATTAGGCGCTGATTTCAGATATATTTTTGAACAGCAAATATACAACATCACTGCTCCTAACGGATTAAAAGGTAAATATATGCTTCTCGATGAAGCATCAATCACCGGCACAGCAAACCTTATTATGGCTGCTGTACTTGCCGAAGGAACAACCACAATCTACAATGCTGCATGCGAACCATATATCCAACAACTTTGCAGAATGTTGATATCAATGGGCGCCAAAATTGAGGGTATGGCATCCAATCTACTGAAAATCACCGGTGTTGAAAAGCTCGGTGGCACAACTCATACCATGCAGCCTGATATGATTGAAGTAGGAAGTTTTATCGGAATTGCAGCCATGACCGGTTCTGAGTTAACACTTAACAATGTTGACATTAAAGAATTGGGTATCATTCCTAATGCATTTGGAAGAATGGGAATCACTGTTGAACAAACAGGTAATAATATTCATATACCTGAACATGATTCTTATCAAATAGAAACTTTCATTGATGGCTCTACAATGACCTTTGCCGATGCTCCATGGCCCGGATTATCTCCGGATTTATTAAGCATATTCCTTGTTGTCGCAACACAAGCAAATGGCAGTGTGTTAATTCATCAAAAGATGTTTGAAAGCAGATTATTTTTTGTCGATAAATTAATCGACATGGGAGCACGAATTATTTTATGCGACCCACATAGAGCAGCTGTCATAGGATCCGGCAAATTACATTCTCTATATGCCACAAACATGGTCTCACCTGATATTCGTGCCGGCGTAGCTATGCTTATGGCAGCCATGGCGGCAAAAGGAACAAGCCGAATTCAAAATATTAATCAAATCGACAGAGGATACGAAAGAATTGATGAACGTCTCAATAAATTAGGTGCAAACATCATAAGAATAAACGATTAATAATATGATACAAATATCTGATATAATAGAAATTGGCTCATTTACCAAAACTCATGGTATAAAAGGAGAGCTAAACACATTTGTGGAGGATGACTGCAACATTCTTAATGAATGTAGTTGTATTATATTATCTATCGATTCAATTTTTGTACCTCATTTTATTAAATCAATTCGTGTTAAAGGTGCTTCATCTGCGCTGGTAATGCTGGATGATATAACAAATGAAATTGAGGCAAAAAAACTTGTCTCAAAATCCATCTACATTCTAAAAGAAGAATATAACGAATATTATTCTATCGATTCGGAAAATCAACAAGGTGGATATGCATCTGATTTTATCGGATACAACATTATTGATGATTCAGATAATTTAATCGGTAAAATCATTGATATTGATGCAAGCACTGACAACCCGCTATTTATAGTGGAAAACAACGATAAAATTTGCTATATACCAATAGCTGAAGAATTTATCATCTATATAAATGATAATGAAAAATCGATAGGAGTCTCTCTTCCTATCGGATTACTTGATATTAACTAACTAAACAACAAATTTATGTCAGAAGATTTTAAATACGACGAAGATAATGCTATCAAATTTATAAAAGCATTCATACCGGAAGAATCATCAGAGAAATTTAGTGATGATGATATTCTATTTGTTATTGATTGTATTTGGGATTACTATGAAGATAATGGTTTCTTAGATATCTCAGCAGATGCAGACGACGAAACGCTTGATATTGATTTGCTGGTAGATTATGTCTATAAAGCAATCCTAAAAGACGGAGAAATTAAAGCATCAAAAGATGAAATAAAAATTATCATAAATGCAGAACTACAATATGAAGAATCTATTGAAAACTTTGATATTTAGTAGTCTGTTTATATTATTACCTTTCATTTCTCACGCTCAAACTGAGCTTGATGAAATGACAAAAGAAGAATTATTATTTTCATTAGCATTAGGCAAACAGGCTCCATTAATCAAGAAATTCCAAGAAAAGGAAGCGACAAGATTATTAAACAATAATTATAATCCTAAAAAAAACGGATGTAATATTGAAACTATGCGTAGTGGAGAAGTAATTATTATTACTATCCCCACAGATTTATTATTTCTTCCAAATGAAAGAACCTTAATAGACGATTGCGATAATTTCTTGTCACCAATTCAACGATATTTAAAAACGCCTGATTTCTATAGAGTGCTATTAGTCATGCACACCGACGATACAGGCAGTGAAACATACACCGATGAATTGTCTTTGGATAGAGTAGATGCTGTGTTTGATTGGTTTGAAACACATAATACTAACACCACTTATTTATTCCCAACAGCAAGTGGTGCCTCCGAACCTCTTTTTGGCACTAAAAACAACACTGTCAAGAATAGAGCAAAAAACAGAAGATTAGAAATATATCTTATCCCGGGTGAAGAGATGCTTCGACAAGCCAAACTTGGAAGAATTGCATTATAATTTCTAATCTCCAAACGAATATCACATAATATTAAAATATACATTTATTTAACATCTTATATTAAGATTTTTTTGTAACTTCGCAGTCAGAAAAGTAATATAAATATGGCAAAAGAACTTAAAAATTTAACTAAGCGTAGCGAAAGTTATTCAGCTTGGTATAATGAACTTGTTGTTAAGGCAGATCTTGCTGAACAGTCTGCTGTAAGAGGATGTATGGTAATCAAACCATACGGTTATGCAATTTGGGAAAAAATGCAAAGCATTCTTGACTCAATGTTTAAAGCGACAGGACACCAAAATGCTTATTTCCCTCTTCTTATACCAAAATCATTCCTGTGTCGTGAAGCTGAGCACGTTGAAGGTTTTGCTAAAGAATGTGCAGTAGTAACTCACTATAGATTAAAAAATGACCCTGACGGTAATGGGGTAGTTGTTGACCCGGAAGCACGTCTCGAAGAAGAACTTATCGTTCGTCCTACTTCTGAAACAATCATTTGGAACACATATAAAAACTGGATTAACTCGTATCGAGATCTTCCAATCTTATGCAACCAATGGGCTAATGTAATGCGTTGGGAAATGCGCACCAGAATGTTCTTGAGAACTGCAGAATTTTTGTGGCAAGAAGGTCACACTGCACATGCTACAAAAGAAGAAGCTGAAGAAGAAGTTGTAAAAATGATTAATGTCTATGCAGATTTTGCTGAAAACTATATGGCTATGCCTGTTATTCAAGGCGTTAAATCTGCAAACGAAAGATTTGCCGGTGCTCTTGACACATACACAATTGAAGCTATGATGCAAGATGGCAAGGCATTGCAATCCGGCACATCGCACTTCTTGGGACAAAATTTCGCAAAAGCATTTGACGTAAAATTCATTAACAAAAATAATGAATTAGAATATGTATGGGCTACTTCATGGGGCGTTTCTACTCGTCTTATGGGTGCACTTATTATGACACATAGTGACGATAACGGTCTTGTACTTCCTCCAAAATTGGCTCCTATTCAAGTAGTCATTATTCCAATCTATAAGAATGATGAACAACTCGCACTTATCAGCGAAAAGGTTAATCCTATCGTTGACGACCTTCGTCGTCGTGGTATCAGCGTAAAATATGACGATGCTGACAACAAACGTCCTGGATTTAAATTTGCTGATTACGAACTAAAAGGCGTCCCTGTTCGCTTAGCGATTGGCGCACGTGACCTCGAAAACGGAACCGTAGAAGTAATGCGTCGTGACACACTTGAAAAAGAAACTATCAGCATTGAGTCTATCGAAGATAAAATAGAAAAACTTCTCGAAGATATTCAAGCTAATATTTTCAAAAAAGCATACGATTATCGTGAAGCTCACACTACAATCGTTGACTCTTACGAAGAATTTAAAGAAAAAATTGAAGAGGGTGGATTTATTCTCGCTCATTGGGATGGTACTATTGAAACTGAAGAAAAGATCAAAGAAGAAACCAAAGCAACTATTCGTTGTATCCCATTAGACGGAGATAAAACTCCTGGAAAATGTATGGTGACAGGACGCCCTTCAGCACAAAGAGTGATTTTTGCAAGAGCATATTAATACAATAAAGGCATAGGTCATTGATTTGACCTATGCCTTCCAATTTATATAAACATAGTAATGAAAAATATACAAAAAATTCTTTTGTCTGTCGCATTAATATCATTTGCGACACCTCAATTGTCAGCATTAACAATTGAAGATTATTGTGATATAACAGTAAATTCGCCTAAGTCAATAAAGGAAATGCGCCCTATGGCTGACGGCATATCATATTTGGCTATTGGTGAAAATCATAAAACCATTGATGTATATAGCTACAAAACCGGTCAGAAAACATCAACACTATTTGATATTGACAACATTAAAGGCGACGTTAAAATCACAGAGTTTGATGGTTACGAAATATCTGAAAATGAAAAGAAAATCCTTCTATGGAATGATTCAGAAGGTCTTTATCGCCATTCTTTCTTTGCTGAGTTTTATGTTTATGATATTATGCGCCAAACAATGAAGCGTGTCAGCACCGGAGGGAAACAACGTTGTGCGACAATGTCTCATGACGGACGCAAAGTTGCTTTCGTTAGAGAAAACAATATATACATAAGCAATTTAGAATATGACATAGAAACTGCTGTTACAAAAAATGGCAAAACTAACCAAATAATTAATGGAGCTCCTGACTGGGGATATGAAGAAGAATTTGGTATTGTTAATACTATCAGATGGTCAAATGATGATAATAAATTAGCTTATATAACATTTGACGAAAGTGACGTGCCAATGTTTGAATTTGATATTTACTCAGGTTATTGCAATCCTAAAAAAGAATATGATTTATATCCCGGACAATTCGAATATAAATATCCATTAGCGGGATTTAATAACTCTATTGTCAGTGTCAACGTATATGACGTTAATTACAAAGCAACTAAAAAAATGGATATTCCTATGGTTGACACTGATTACATCCCATCAATGGAGTTCGGAGGTTCATCTGATAGACTAATGGTAATGGTGCTTAATCGCGATCAAAACGATTTAAAAATCTACAATGTCAATCCATCATCAACAGTCGCAAAATTAATATACACCGAAACAAGCAAAGCATGGATGAGTCCAAGCGCTTATCAAATGGTAGTATATAATACAAACGACTTTATTATTGGAAGCGACAAGAGTGGATATCGCCATTTATACCAATTGGATTATAATGGAAATATTTTACGACAATTGACATCCGGAGAATTTTATGTAACTGATTACTACGGTTATAACGAAAAAACCAAGGAACACTATTTCCAAGGCACACAACTTGGCGCAATAAATAGAAATGTTGCCAAAGTCAATCAAAAAGGAATCATGACTATGCTTCATCCTATAGCCGGAACTGAAAGTGCCTCATTCAGTGCAAATTTCAACTATTATGTCAGAACATATAGTAATTCAACAACTCCTACACAGTACACTTTATGGAATGGCACAAAGAAAATAGCTGACCTTGAACTTAACGACGAATATGCAACAAAATATTCAGCTGCTCCTCAGAAAGAATTTTTAAAAGTAAAAAATGCAGAAGGAGAAGATATGGATGCTTTCATTATAAAGCCTGCAAACTTCGATGCTTCTAAGAAATATCCTTTATTGACATATCAATACAATGGTCCTGAATCTCAAGAAGTGCTCAACAAGTGGAAAATGGATGGTATCTACTATTTTGCAGATCAAGGTTATGTTGTAGCTTGTGTTGACGGACGAGGTACAGGTTGCAAAAGCAGAGAATGGTCTGATGCCGTTTATAAGCAATTAGGCAAGTATGAGACAATTGACCAAATTGCAGGTGCTAAATATTTCGCAACATTACCATACATTGACTCTCAAAAAGTCGCTTGTTTCGGTTGGAGTTTTGGTGGCTACATGACCCTCATGGAATTATCATCTCCGGACTCACCATTCAAAGCCGGCGTATCAATGGCTCCTGTGACTGATTGGAAATTTTACGATTCAATTTACACAGAACGCTATATGCTACGTCCACAACAAAACGAAAGCGGATATGAAATATCATCAACACTTAATAAAACACATAACATGAATGCAAAACTTCTTATTATGTCAGGTACAGCTGATGATAATGTTCATATTTCAAATACATTTACATATACCTCAAAGCTTACATCTGAAGGTAAAATCTTTGATATGATGGCATATACAGGTTTCGATCACAGTCTTAGAATGTGTAATGCTCGTGTTCAATTGTATGCAAAAATCTTAGATTTTCTTAACACAAGATTAAAATAGCATAATATGGATACTTTGAATAAAGTAGCATTTAGGCAAATATATAATCTGTGGCGTAATGTCGTACTCAGTTTTGTTTTTATAATTGCAATTATAATATTATGCAAGTACCTCCCTGTGTACTTATCACCAATCATCTCATTTATATTTGCAAGTATATTATACACTATTATAAAATATATTGAGAAACGAGATGATGATTCATGCCCAATAATATTATATTCTACTTTTATAAGTTTGCTACTTTATTCAATAACCTTAATTTGCCTAAATTTAATTTATGTTATAAATGGTTTTTCTTTAATTAATGAAATTCTATTTTTTGATAGACCATTTAAGCCGATTTTAGTATATGCCCCAATTGCTCTCATTGTTAACATCTTCTTTTATATACGCAAAACCAAATTATCTATTTGCATCAGATGTAAATTAAATAATGGAGATAGTTTTGAACGAGGAATTTGGGGCGCTACTCAAAAAGCTGAATCTTATATTCAACTGAGAAATTTAATTCTTATCTATGCTATTATATCGTTGACCATATTCATTTATTATAATGTATTATACGTTGATATAAACATTAATAATCGAGACAGCTTTATTTTTGTATGGTTGACAATAATAGTTTTGATAATCGATATTTTCTATTTTCTAATTCGTTATTACAATTTATATCTTGATCTAAAAGAAAGTAATCACATATTATTACCCGAAGAAATTAATAATAAAAATGAATTGTTATTTCTCAGATATTATTTAATATGTGGAAATTATATTTATTTATCTTCAAACAATTACAAAAATTTAAATCAAGGTAAATTAGATACACCTTTCTTTATAAAAATAAATTCTTCTAAAATTACATTAGAAGAATCAACAAATATCATAAAAGATTTATCCGGTATAGAAAATGGAGAAATAAGATTCTTTTACGGCAGGAAATCTCAACGTCCAAGACGAAATAAAATGTTCAGATATTTTTATTTCCTTAATGGAGATCGAAATGATTATAAAATTATCAAGGACGGTAAATGGTTTAATTATGATGAAATCAAAGAAATCTATTCATCTGAGCCCGATAAGTTAAGCAATATTTTAATTGCCGATACAACAAGAATTGCGAGAATATTAATCACAGAAAAGGTCTATGATAGTTATGGCAATAGGAAAATAGCATTAGATAATTATGTTCCGACATACGACTTATATGATCTGTATAATTCCGATATAGACTTTCAAGATGACAAATGGATTAGAATTTCATTATTCAATTCTGATTCCAAATTCTATAAAATTCGCAAACTATTCCGACAAATATTTAGAAATCGACAAAATAGAAATACACCTCCGACAAGCCATGAAGCCTGATTTAATAGCCATAGTTGGACCGACAGCATGCGGAAAAACAAAGCGTGCAGTCCAATTAGCAACTGCAATAGACGCCGAAATCATCAGTGGTGATTCCAGACAAGTATATCGAAATATGGATATCGGCACCGGAAAAGATCTTTCGGAATATGGGAATATAAAATATCATATCATTGACATTTGTCCTGCTGGTTATAAATACAATCTTCATGAGTTTATCAGAGACTACAATATTGCCAAAGAGAAAATTTCACAAAACGGGAAAAACACAATTCTTTGTGGTGGGACAGGTCTATATATAGAATCTGTTCTTAATGGTATTCAATTACCAGAGGTGCCTGTAAACGATGCTTTAAGGGATAAATTAAGCAATAAATCTCTTGATGAGCTTACTGAAATTTTAAAGACATACAAAACATTACATAATACGACAGATGTTGATAATTGCAAACGTGCTATTAGAGCGATAGAAATTCAAGAATATTATAAAAATAACCCGGATGAATATCTTAAATCGCAAAAAGCGACATCTGATAAACCCAATTCATTAATCATTGGCATAGATATTCCTCGCGAAGAAAGAAGAAGACGTATTACCGAAAGGCTCCATTCCCGACTGCAAGAAGGTATGGTGGAAGAGGTGCGTAGTATTTTAGACTCCGGAGTAAAACCGGAAGACCTTATATATTACGGTCTTGAATATAAATTCTTAACCAATTATATTATCGGCAATACTACATACGACAATATGGTGAATGATCTTGAAATAGCGATTCACCAGTTTGCTAAACGTCAAATGACTTGGTTCAGAGGAATGGAGAAGCGTGGTTTTAAGATTAATTGGATTCCTTTTGATTTGGAAGAAAATCAATTTATTAATCAAGCTATGGACTTAATTAATAATTTCTAACCATATTTTAACTTATAACACGATTTAGTTTGTCGTTTTTTTATAAGAATACAACATAAAACTTGTTGTATTCTTCATTTTTGCTTAACTTTGTAGTCTAATTTATATAAACGAACATTAGAATTATGATTAATCGAGTATTAATAAGAATAAAGGTAGTGCAGATGCTATATTCATATCTGCTCACTGAAAAGTTGTTCATGATCGAGTCTCAACCATTACCACCAACGAAAGAAAAACGTTTCGCATATAAAGTATATCTTGATATGCTTGCGATGATGGTTAATATAGCAGACATAGTTGAGCTAAAGGGTGGACATAAACCATTACTTAATAATCGATTTATCAAAATGATTTCAAACGATGAAAAAGTCAAATCGACATTGTCAAAACATCGTTTGGAAAGCATGGGTTATCTCAAAATCAGCAATATTATAGCTAATAAAATAAAAGAATCTGCCATATTTAAAAGCTACGTTAAAGACGATAGCGAAAACATGATTAATGACCTAAAAGTATGGCAAGAAATTTTTAACACTATAATTTTACAAGACAACATTCTCAAAAGTGAATTTGAACAAATTGAGAACTATTCTTCTCGTGGAATAGATAGAATGAAAGACATAATGGATGAGACATTCCAAAACTTTTCATCATCTCAAGGTCATATCTCAGATGCTTTAAAAACATTAAGACATAGTCTTGAAAAGGCACATGAATTATACTTTTGGTTACTATTGTTGCCTGTAGAGCTGACAAATTTAAGAGAACAACAAATTGATATAAATCGTCATAAATTCATAACAACAGAGGATGATATAAATCCAAATCTTCGCTTTGTAGAAAATGAATTAATCGAACGCCTTCGCCAATCAGCATTGTTTAATGAATACGTCGAAGACAAAAAAATCTCATGGATGCCTAATGACAGAATTATCATTAGCAATCTATTAAAGTTGATTATGGAGTCAGATATATACAATGAATATATGAATGCTCCATCTACCGACATCCATAGCGACTGCGAGTTTTGGAGAAACATTTATAAACACATCATTTTCAACAATCCTGATTTCCTTGAAACCTTAGAAGAAAAATCAGTCTTCTGGAATGATGATTTAAATATTATTGGCACATTTGTCTTAAAAACTATCAAACGCTTTGAAGACAATCCGGATCAAGCAATCATGTCAATGTTTAAAGACGACGAAGATGCTATATTCGGCGATGAGCTATTTAAAGCTACAGTCAAAAACAAAGAAGAATATCGTTCATATATCAATGAGTTTGTAAAGAAAGATTCATGGGATTCTGAACGTTTGGCATTCATGGATGTCGTAATAATATTGACAGCAATTGCTGAAATACTTAATTTCCCCAAGATTCCGATAAAAGTATCTGTCAATGAATATATCGAAATGGCCAAGGCTTACAGCACTCCTAAAAGTGGTGCATTCATCAACGGAATACTTGCCTCTATTATAAATAGTCTTAAACGAGAAGGCAAACTTCTTAAGAATGATTAAAATCTTGTTATTATAGAAAACTTAATATAACTTTGTAACATAATAATTAAAAATAAAACAAATGACACTATTAAATTCTATTCTTTTACAAGCAGATGCTGCAGGTGGCGGTTGGAGTGGTATGTTAATGATTATTGCAATGATTGCAATTTTCTATTTCTTCATGATTCGTCCACAACAAAAGAAACAAAAAGAAATTCGCAAAGCTCGTGAAGCAATGAAGTCCGGCGATAAAATCGTCACTGCCGGTGGAATTTATGGCAGAATCAAAGAAGTGAAAGACACTTGCTTCATTATTGAAATTGCATCAGGTGTAAGCATTAAGATCGACAAAGGTTCTGTCTATCCTACAGCTGAAGATGCAGCTCAAGCTACTGAAAAGAAATAAGCTATTAACTCAATAATATAAAGAGCTTAGACACACTAAATTGTATGTTATAGCTCTTTATATTTATTTTAGATTAACACTGAGAAATGGTCGAACAAAACAACATCAAATTAAAAGAAAAATGGCAGCAGTTTAAGTCATCGCCTAAATACCATAATTTGGTGGTATTTATTATGTTTGTTATCATTTCATCAATTTTTTGGTTTATCATCACATTAAATGATGATTCTCAAAACGACTTTAATGTAGAACTGCAAATCAATAATATTCCTAAAAATGTCACTTTCATAAATGACGCCCCAAAAGAAATACACGTCAATGTTCGTGATAAAGTCGTATCATTAATACGCGGTGGTATTTTAAAAAGACCTATTATCAACCTTGATTTTAATAAATATGCCGATAAAGGTATTTTCAGAATATCATCATCTGAATTAAACTCCGAATTAAGAAACATATTTGGCAATTCAGCAAATATAGCTTCAGCATCAATCGATTCACTAAGATTAATTTATACCACATACCCGGGCAAACGTGTAAAAATTGTGACAAAGACAGATTTTACACCGGCATTGGGTAGTACTATCAGCAATCTGAGTGTGACACCTCAATATGTCACTCTATATTCCGACGCCAATATTCTTGATACAATAAAGCAAGTATTTACAGAAAAAATCACAAAGCACAATATTAGCGAAAGCACTACAATACAGACAAAGATACGCCCGATAAAAGGCGTCAAAATCATTCCTGAAAAAGTTAATATCAAAATTAATGTAGAGCCACTTGTGCTTAGAAAAAGCATCGTTGAAATTCTTCCCAAGAATGTTCCTAACAACGAAAATCTCATGATTTTCCCTTCTAAAACGGAAGTGAGCTTCTTTGTTCCCATGAGCAAATTCAATGAGCCAATAGGAGACATCATTTTGCAGGTCGATTACAATTCAATATCTCAAAACAGTTCAAAGATAAAAGTTAAGGTGACATCCTATCCATCTGAATATATTAATGTTAAATCTAAAATTGATAGCGTTGAATACACTATCGTAAAGATTGCAAATAAGTAATGAAAATTATAATCGGCATAACGGGTGGAATAGGTAGTGGCAAAAGCATTGTTTCAGCAATATGCAAAGCCAAAGGATATTCAGTCTATGATTGCGACTACATGGCAAAAAAGATTATGGATAATTCTTTCGCACTAAAATCTCAAATTGCTAAATATTTCGGTAAGGAAGCTATTACCGATGGTCAGATAGATAGAAAATATCTTGCACTGAGAATCTTTAAAAACGAAGATGAACGCAAATATCTCAACAACATTGTCCACTCTGCTGTGCTTGACGATATTCACAAATGGATTTCAACCGGCAGTTCAAATTTGCTTTTCATCGAATCTGCAATACTTACTTCTTCCGGTATCGATAAAATGTGCGACCATATATGGATGGTTGATGCTGACGAGGAGACTCGAATCAATCGTGTAATTGAGCGCAATGCCATTTCACGTGAGGAGGTTATTGCTCGCATAAATTCTCAAAAAAACGAGCATTCACAACTCAACAACATTAAATTGTATAAAATCAACAATAATGATAATGATTCATTACTTATACAAATAAACCAATTGCTAAATCAAATGTCATAATATAAATATCAAAAAAATTAACATCATGCTAAGAACAATATTGTCAATAACAGGTAAACCGGGACTTTTCAAAATCGTATCTCAAGGCAAAAATATGCTCCTCATCGAGGACCTCGTTACCAAAAAGCGCACTCCTGCACACTCAAGAGACAAAATCATCTCATTGGGCGACATCGCTATGTACACAGTAGCTGAAGAAGTGCCATTGGGTGAAGTCCTTGACAAAGTATATGCTTTTGCAGAAGGTAAAGAAATTGATATCAAAACATTAACTGCAAACAAAGAACTCCGTAGCACATTCGAACAAATTCTCCCTGAATTTGATCAAGATCGTGTTTACGACAACGACATCAAAAAACTCTTCACTTGGTACAACATTCTCATCAACGCAGGCTACACTAAATTCACTGAAGAAGCACCTGCTGAAGAGGAAACACCTGCAGAAGAAGCATAATATCCTATAGATAGTTACATAAATCACGATAGTCTTATATCGCGATTTAATCCATACAAAGAGTCCGACTTTTATCGGACTCTTTTTTAACATTAAATTTTAACGAAATTTCAGAAACATTTACTATCTTTGTCATTGAATCCAAATCTAAACTTACCTATTGTTTTTATTTGCATAATTAATAAAATTGTTTTGATTTTGTATAACAAGTAAAAAATTCAGACAAACTCTAATCATGAATATATCACCAGAAAATCTAAAATTATTCGATGAATTACATAATTCTCGAAAAGAGGATTTAAAGACTTTTTCAAAAGATGACTATAAAGGGGTTTGGCAAAGTATTATTGATAAATACCCAGAAACCGCCCATTTTATTTACGAACTTCTACAAAACGCTGATGATGCAGAAGCCTCTAATGTGGATATTATGTTATTTTCTAATAAATTAATTTTCAAACACAATGGGAAAAAGCATTTTAATATTACTCAGACAGGAATAAAACCACCTGGAGACATTAATGCCATAACTGGTATTGGTAATTCAACAAAAGAAGATACTTCCAATAAGATTGGCAAATTTGGCGTAGGATTTAAATCTGTATTTCAATATACCAAAGCCCCTGAAATATATGATGACATTTTCAAATTTAAAATTGAAAATTATATCGTTCCTACTTTACTTGAAAATGATCATTCTTTAAGAAAACTTGGAGAAACTCTTTTCGTTTTTCACTTTAAAGAACCCGAGAGAGCTTATTCTGATATCGTTGACAGAATAACAAATTTACACAATCCAATATTGTTTTTATCCAATTTAAATAAAATCAAAATATACATAGATGGTTCTAACAAAAAATCTTATGTATACACCAAAGATATTATCTTTTCAAAAAAATACAGTGATGATATCACGTTACAACATATTAGATTATCTTCTCCTGAAGATAATTCCTCAATCTTTTTGTTCAGTTCAAAAGTTAATATTTGGTATAAGAAAGAAAAATCCAATCACAATATATATGTAGGTTTTTTCTACGATGAAGAGAATAAGAATTTAATTACAAACAAAACTCAGAACATATTTTGCTTTTTCCCTACAAAAGAAAATTTTCAAACTTGTTATATTTGTCATGCCCCATTCCTTTTAACAGATAATCGTCAAAATTTAAAACCTGGAGAAGAAACAAATATTTTTTTGATTAAATCATTGGCTACGCTTGCAGCAAATGCAGTTTTACATCTTCGTGACTATGGTGAAGAAAATAAATCTTTTATTATCAATGAAAATATACTAGATATTTTACCATCATATACCCCTATATACGATTATGATTACCGATACAAATATGAAAACATTTGGGAAGAGCCTATTCAAAAAGCCTTTGATAATATCCTAGAAGACGAATGTATATATTTATCAAGAAATAACATATACCTTAACAAGTATAATGCATACACCGGTACTCCTAAAGAATTGGTTGAACTATTGTCAGCAGAACAATTACGAGAACTTACAAAAAGAGAAGAGGATGTTGACTTCCTTAAATGGGAAATTATAAATAAGCTTAATGAGTTGAAACGTGTATTAGATGGCGAATACGATAACGACTATACATCTTCTCGGTTTGCTAAGGATATTACTTCACAATTTATGGAGCACCAAGATTTCAAGTGGGTGTCTAAATTTTACACATTTCTAAGAACAGCAGCCCCTAAACTTTGGAAAGTTGCAGGAAATGAATCTAAAAGAGAGTGGGTTAGCCTTCCTTTTAGAAATGCACCAATTATAAAAACTCAATCAGGGAATTGGGTATCTCCTTTTGTCAACCAATTTACACCAAATGTATTTTTACCAATTAGCAAAGATGACTCTTCTAGTTATAATTTTGTCAATGAAGAATATTTTAATGACAAATTATGTCAAAAATTCTTTAATGAATTAGAAATAGGATTCCCCAATGAATTAGATTACATTAGACAAATTATTCTAAAAAGATACCAATCCAATCCCAACTCAGAACCTATAAAAATCAATAACAACATATTAATTAATGACTTAAATTATTTGCTAACTTATTATTTAAACAACAGAAATAAAGAAGAAGAATTAAGTTCTCTCCTTAAAAATAAAATTTTATTAGTCAGTGTTGCGAATTTTTTATGCACACCCAGAAGTTTATTTTTAAATAATCAATATCTAAAACAAATTTATAATAATGACAACAGATTATTTATCAACGACAACTTCTATTCTGAAACTATTAATAAATTTGGGTATGATCAGTACATTAATTTTATTAAATTATTAGGCGTAAAGGAGACTGCTAGTGTCGAAACGAGCACAACTGAATATTGCTGGGGATTAGAAAACACTATACATTCTGCAATCAAAGCTCAAATAAATACAAATTTAAAAGATGAAGGCATATGGGCGTGGGAAATAACTGATTATAAACTCCCAAATTTTACATCAATTGAAAGCAAAATAGACAAAGAATTATCCATTTATATCTGGAATAACATTTTGTCAAAAATCGATTTAATTGATTTAGAAATATACAAACATATTAAACTAAAAACTAAAGCTAATTTACAACGTAAATTTCGGAGACAATATATCAATGTTAATTCTTCACTTTATTTCGATTTAAGAGACAAATGTTGGATTTACAACAAAAATGGACAAAAAGTTTCGGCTAATGATTTATTTATTGAAGATTTACCTTCTGAATATGTATTCAATCAAAATGTCTTTAATTTTCTCGGAATTAAGAGACGTGAAAAATCAATTACTGAATTAGGGGGAACTGAAGAGCAACAAAAAAGTATGGAATTGGGCAGAATGATAACTGATATAATTGGTGGCAATTTGTCTCAAGAAGAAGTTATTCAAGCTCTTACTAATGCAGTTGAAAATAAAAATAAGAAGCAGAACAAAGAAAAGGAAGAACCTACGAATAGAGACTCTACCGCTCACTCTACACAAAAACACAATCAAAAGAAACATACAAATAATAGTAACGATATTCCTAACAAATCAAATACTGAACATTCTAATGATAATAATACTATTGAATTTAGCAGTAGACCAGAAATACCTAAAGTCAATTTAGAAAATATGTTCTCTCCTACATATACAACAAAAGACGATTCAAAGACAGAGGAAAAGGAAGAAAAAATAGATTCTGATGAAGAAGATGTCCAACAAGAAGTTGAAGACGAAAAAGCAAAACAAGATAGGATTGCTGAATTAAGAAATATAGTTGAAATTTCCGAGCGATATTCTAAAGAATGGTTTGAGGCTTTATTAGAACTAGAGTATAAAGGGAACAATCTTGTTGAGAAAGATTCTCCTAAAGCCATAAATATTTATTTTAGTAAAGTTGCTAAAGAGGTTGGTTCTGATAGAATCTATATCTTAAGCGATTCATCGCGTGGGGTTCCTACATGGTTAGAAGAGATTGGTAACATCGAAGTAAACTTCTCTTTCTCGAACCGGGAGGACTCCAAAATAAAATTTGAAGTTGCTAATGTCAGAGACTTTAGTCTCCGACTAAAAGCCAGCAATGTATATAACGAGAAACTATCTTTAATCGATTGGTCAAAATGTACAAAAGCCAATATCTCTATCAAAAATCAACTAGATTTAACAAATAAATTATTGACGGCTTTCAAAGCTCTTGATTTACCTAATGGTTATAACTTGAAAAACAATCTAACCTCTAAAGTTAATTTTATTTTTGGCCCTCCAGGAACTGGTAAAACTACAAGGCTAGCAGACAATATTATTAGATTGATGTCTGACAAGAACCGACATAAAATTCTAGTTCTTGCTCCGACAAATACTGCTTGTGATGAACTTGCAAGAAAGATTATTGAAAAAAGGAATGGTTTAGATTATTCTTGGTTAGCTCGTTTTGTCGCAACTAGCGATGAAAAACTAGAAGACATAGTTATTGATAGAGAATCTCTAATATATAAAGAAAAACAATGTTGTGTAATCTCAACCATGGCACGACTTAGCTTTGACGGTTTTGATGGTTACAAGCTACTTAAAGACATTGATTGGGATTTAGTTATTTGTGATGAGGCGTCTATGATACCATTGGCTGAAATTGCTCACACAATATATAATTTCCAATCGCATTGCCCGATTTTAATTGCAGGAGACCCTATGCAAATTTGTCCTATAGTACAAGAGTCTGAATGGAAAGATGAAAACATCTATTCTATGATAAAATTAGACAGATTTGACAATCCAAGAACAGAACCAATTCAGTTCAGAATTGAAAACCTTGGAATGCAATATAGAAGTCTGCCTCCAATTGGTGAATTATTCAACCAATATGCATACAATGGCAAGCTAAAGCATTATCGTTCAATGATAAATGCTCCAAAATATAAATTTGGGAAATTATTGTTGAAACCTATAAATTTTATATCATTTAAAGTTGAACGATATGATAGTATTTTTGGTGCAAAAAAATTAGACGGATCAAATGTACATCTATATTCTGTTTTGCTTACTGTTGAAATATGCAAGCATGTCGCTAAAGAATATGCAAAACTAAATAAAGACATTTTCTCAATAGGAATTATTTGTCCTTATGCGCCTCAAGCTCGACTTATAGAAAATCTGATTGCTCAATCCAACGATATCCCGGAAAATATTTCTATTACTGTTGGAACAGTACATCGTTTTCAAGGTGGGCAATGCAATCTTATTTTTGCTGTATTTAATCCCCCTAGAGGTCTAAAAGCTGCAACAGACCGGGTGTTCCTTAATAACAAAAACATCGTAAATGTAGCTATCAGTCGAGCACAAGATTATTTGTGTATATTATTACCCCATTGTGAAACTGATGGCTACAAACGGTTATATGAATTGAACCAAATTGGACTTATTGCACAAAAAGATCCCGATAATGTTCAGACTTACACCTGTGATGAAATCGAAGAAATTATATACGGCAAGAAATTCTACATAGAAAATAACACATTTGTAACTTCACATCAACTTGCTAATGTTTATACTAAACCCGTTAAGAAATTTGAAATTCGCATTGATGAATCTTCGGTTGATATTCAATTAGGAGGTTAGTAAAATACTTATATTTATACTCTAATAGTAAAGCCGATGGAGAAAATCCACCGGCTTTATTTATTGTGTGTATTGGGTTTCTGTTATTAACTCCTTACCAAGTATTATTTGAGACCGAGAAGTTGCATCATCTTGTCTTCAGCAGCTGAGAGACCTTCGACGTTCTTACCGCCTGCTTGTGCGAAGAATGGTTGACCACCGCCACCACCTTGAATCAATTTAGCAGCTTCTCTTACAATCTGACCTGCATTGAGACCAGTCTTAACAAGGTCTTCTGAAATCATAAGTGTGAGCATTGGTTTGCCACCGTCTTGTGTCGCACCGACGAATACTGTGCTTTCTGCTGACGCTGCCTTGATGCCGAATGCAACATTCTTCACTACATCAGGGATACGAGGACCTGTCAATCGAGTCACCTTCACACCATTGATCATCTGTGCATTTTCAAGCACTGACTTAGTCACGTTGGCGATACGCTCTTTCATGAAGTCTTCGACTTGATGCTTGAGGTCGGAGTTTTCGTTGATTGCCTTTTGCAATGCAATCTTCACATCAGGAGCATTACCAAGGAGTGATGCCATATCCTTCATAGAGTCTTGCATGTCATCAAGCACAGATTCAACCATGTGGCCTGTCACAGCTTCGATACGACGGATTCCGGCTGCGATACTGCTTTCTGAAACGATGCGAAGCATACCGATGTTGCCGGTGTTAGGAACGTGAGTACCACCACAAAGTTCAACCGATGTGCCATAACGCACTACACGCACGCTATCGCCATACTTTTCGCCGAAGAGTGCCATTGCTCCCATCTTGCGAGCTTCGTCGATAGGCATGTTTCTGTGTTCATCAAGACACATCGCCTTGCGAATACGAGAGTTAACCATGTGTTCTACCTTACGAATTTCTTCCGGAGTCACCTTTTGGAAGTGAGAGAAGTCGAAACGAAGCACTTCAGGGCTAACGTATGAACCCTTTTGCTCTACGTGTTCGCCAAGCACTTCGCGAAGAACTTCGTGGAGTAGGTGAGTAGCCGAGTGGTTGCAAGATGTTGCCATGCGAGCATCTTCATCGATAGCAGCAACAAATGTCGCAGTAGGATCGCTTGGAATCTTGTTGGAAATATGAACACCGACATTGTTTTCCTTCTTAGTGTCAATGATTTCGATTACTTCATCACCACAAGTCAACGTACCCTTGTCGCCTACCTGACCACCCATTTCAGCATAGAACGGAGTCTTGCTGAGGAGAATTTGGTAGAACTCTTTATTCTTTTGTTTCACCTTACGATAACGCAAGATTTGAGTCTCAGAAGTTGTGTTGTCGTAACCGACAAATTCTTCTTCACCTTCGCGAACGATTACCCAGTCGCCTGTCTCTACTGCCGCTGCATTGCGAGCGCGAGACTTCTGCTTTTCCATTTCGGCATTAAAACCTTCGATATCCACAGTCATACCGTTTTCGCGAAGGATCAATTCTGTAAGGTCGAGAGGGAAACCGTATGTGTCATAAAGCACAAATGCATCTACACCGCTGATTACGTTCTTAGAAGCTTCTTTTGCCTTAACCACAAGACCGTCAAGCATACCGATACCCTTGTCGAGTGTACGCAAGAATGATTCTTCCTCTTCCTTGATAACCTTAGTAATCAAGTCCTTAGAAGCCACCAATTCAGGGTATGAGTCACCCATCTGAGTAACCAAAGTTGGCACCAACTTATAGAGGAATGCTTCCTTGCTATTGAGGAATGTATAAGCATAACGCACTGCACGACGCAAGATACGACGGATAACGTAACCTGCCTTAGCATTTGACGGCAATTGATTGTCGGCAATAGAGAAAGAGATAGTACGGATGTGGTCGGCAATTACACGCATTGCAACATCAACCTTTTCATCCTTGCCATATTGCATGCCTGAAATCTCAGCGATGACCTTAATCATTGGCTGGAACACATCAGTGTCGTAGTTTGACCTTTTGCCTTGCAAAGCCATACAAAGACGTTCAAAACCCATACCTGTATCTATTACCTTTGCAGGCAATGATTCGAGGCTGCCATCAGCCTTACGGTTGTATTGCATGAACACGAGGTTCCAGATTTCAATCACTTGAGGGTTGTCCTTATTGACAAGAGAAGCACCATCTACTGCAGCACGCTCTTCGTCAGAACGAAGGTCGATATGAATTTCCGAGCATGGACCGCAAGGACCTGTGTCACCCATTTCCCAGAAGTTATCCTTCTTATTACCGTTGATAATGTGAGAAGCAGGGAGGTGTTTTTCCCAATAGCTTGCAGCTTCATCATCGCGACCGAGGCCTTCTTGTTCCGAGCCTTCAAACACAGATGCATAAAGACGATTTGGATCAAGTTTGAGAACATCTACAAGATATTCCCACGCCCAGTCGATAGCTTCTTTTTTGAAATAATCGCCAAACGACCAGTTACCAAGCATTTCAAACATTGTGTGGTGGTAGGTGTCGTGGCCAACTTCCTCCAAGTCATTGTGCTTACCACTGACGCGAAGACACTTTTGAGAGTCGGCTACGCGAGTATATTGGGCAACGCGATTACCCAAAATAATATCCTTAAACTGATTCATACCGGCGTTGGTAAACATCAGAGTAGGGTCGTCCTTAATCACCATTGGCGCAGAAGGCACAATTTGGTGACCTTTATTCTTAAAAAACTCCTTGAAAGATTCACGGATTTCGTTTGATGTCAACATAGTTTTAATAGTTTATATTTTAGACTGCAAAGTTACAAAATCAACGGCACAACACCAAATTTAGAGCCTTATTCATTGAATTAAAGCTCATTTTTATACATTGCAAGGTAATTTGAGCAAATAAATAGTACAAAATTTTGCCACCTCGAAAAAAATATCTAATTTTGCGACGTCAAAAACGAGGCTCCTCGTCAGATTGACATCAAAAATTGTCCAATGGTGTAATGGTAGCACGTCGGATTCTGGTTCCGCCTGTGAGGGTTCGAGTCCTTCTTGGACAACACTAAAACTGAGTGATTTACAAAATCGCTCAGTTTTTTGTTTATATATTGTCAATAACTTTTTTTGCTACTAACCATTAAAATACTTAATTTTGTAGCAACAAATAATTCATCATATAGTTAACCTTGTTGAAAAATTTCACTTACAATTTTCAATGACATGACACAATTTACACACTTACACGTTCACTCACAATATTCTCTGCTCGATGGACAAGCGTCTATCAGCAGATTAGTAGATAAAGCAATTGCTGACGGCCAAAGAGGTATTGCATTGACTGACCATGGCAACATGTTTGGTATCAAAGAGTTGTTCAACTACGTTAAGAAGAAAAACAAAGAACTTGATGCCGACAAACAATTTAAGCCAATACTTGGGTGCGAGATGTATGTTGCAAAAAACTCGTTGCATGATCGTGGCGATAAATCCGACAACGGATATCACTTGATAGTCTTAGCAAAAAATAATCAAGGTTATCACAATTTGGTGAAGCTTGTCAGCCAATCGTGGACAGAGGGATACTATTTTAAACCACGTACCGACCGAGAAGCGCTTGCTCGACACAAAGATGGATTGATAGTTTGCTCAGCATGTTTAGGGGGAGAAATTCCTCAATTCATTTTGAATGGAGACATTGAGGAAGCTGAAAAGCGAATGTTGTGGTACAAAGAAATCTTTGGAGAAGACTATTATATTGAATTGCAACGTCATCGCACATTTAAGCAAAATGCAAACACTGAGACATACGAAGAGCAGGTAAGAGTAAATGATATACTTATTCCTTTAGCTCACAAACATAATATCAAACTTATCGCCTCAAATGACGTTCACTTCGTCAATGAAGAAGATGCAGAAGCGCATGACCGACTAATATGTATCTCAATGGGTAAACGTTTTGGCGACCCGACTCGAATTCATTATACAAAACAGGAATGGCTAAAAAGCATCGCAGAGATGAATGAAATCTTTGCAGACATTCCGGAAGCTTTGGAAAACACCAACGAGATTTTAAATAAGGTAGAGGTCTATTCTATTGACCATGCACCGATTATGCCTAATTATGAAATTCCGGCAGATTTCGGAACAGAGGAAGAGTATAGAAGCCGAATCACAGAGAAAGAACTCTTTGATGAGTTTACTCAAGATGAAAACGGAAATGTGGTATTATCGCAAGAGGATGCAGAAAAGAAGATTAAGACCCTCGGTGGATATGATAAACTCTATCGTATAAAATTTGAAGCTGATTATCTGAAAAAATTAACGCTCGACGGAGCAAAAAAGCGATATGGAGATCCGTTACCCGATGATGTCGCAGAGCGTCTTAACTTCGAACTTCATATCATGAAGACAATGGGTTTCCCCGGCTACTTTCTTATCGTACAAGACTTTATAAATGTTGCTCGCGACCAACTCGGCGTCAGCGTTGGTCCGGGACGTGGTTCTGCAGCCGGCTCTGCAGCCGCATATTGTCTTGGTATTACACAAATTGACCCTATCAAATACGACTTGCTTTTTGAGCGTTTCCTAAATCCTGACCGTATCTCGTTGCCCGATATCGATGTCGATTTCGATGATGATGGTCGATACACTGTATTAAAATACGTTACCGACAAATATGGTGAAGAAAAAGTAGCCCATATCATAACATACGGTACAATGGCGACAAAAATGGCAATCAAGGATGTTGCAAAAGTGTTAGAGCTACCACTTCCTGAATCTAATAGATTAGCTAAACTTGTGCCTGACAGAATGCCAGAAGTTGATGGCAAAACACCAAAAATCAATTTCAAAAATTGCCTTAAATATATTAAGGAGTTTGCCTCTGAGACAGAAAATCCTAATCCAATAGTCAGAGAGGTAATGAAATATGCCGAGCAACTTGAAGGCAATGTAAGAAATACGGGAGTTCACGCATGTGGTGTAATCATCGGAAGGGATGACATCACAGATTGGGTGCCGGTAAGTATCGCTACAGATACCGACGGCTCAAAAATTCTCGTAACTCAATATGAAGGCTCTGTAATTGAAGATACCGGTCTTATAAAAATGGACTTCTTGGGACTTAAGACCTTGTCTATCATTATGGAAGCCACAGCTAATATAAAACGAAGACATGGCATCGACATCGATATGGAGAAAATCCCGATCGATGACGAAAAGACATATAAATTATATTGCGAAGGCCGCACTACAGGAACATTCCAATTTGAATCTGCCGGTATGCAAAAGTATCTTCGCGAACTTCAACCATCAAAATTTGAAGACCTTATCGCAATGAATGCCTTGTATCGCCCGGGACCAATGGCATACATCCCTCAATTTATTGCACGTAAACATGGACAAGAGCCAATTGTTTATGATATTCCGATCATGGAGAAATATCTTCAAGACACATACGGCATTACAGTCTATCAAGAACAGGTCATGTTATTGTCTCGTCTGCTTGCTAATTTCACTCGTGGAGAAAGCGACGTCTTGCGCAAAGCAATGGGTAAAAAGATGATTGACAAGATGAACGAATTGAAGAAGAAATTCCTTGATGGAGGTCAAAAGAATGGACATAATGCTGATACGCTTGAAAAAATATGGGCAGACTGGGAAAAATTTGCATCATACGCATTCAATAAGAGTCACGCGACATGCTATAGTTGGGTAGCATACCAGACAGCCTATTTAAAAGCAAACTATCCGGCTGAATATATGGCAGGGGTACTTAGTCGCAACCTTTCAAACCTTGCTAAATTGACTGTCTTCATGGACGAATGTAAATCGATGGGAATTGAAGTCAAAGGTCCGGACATCAACGAATCTGTAGAAAAATTCGGTGTTACCGAAAATGGAGAAATCAGATTTGGATTAGGCGCAATCAAAAGCGTGGGAGCAAATGCTGTCAGCAGTATAATAGAGGAACGAAATGCAAATGGTCCTTACAAGGATATCTTTGATTTTGTCGAACGTGTAAACCTATCTGCATGCAATAAAAGTACGATTGAAAGTCTTGCATTTGCCGGAGCCTTCGACTGTTTCAAGGAAGTAGCTCGAGAAATGTTTGCAACCAAAATAAATGATATTTCGTGGTCAGAAATTATAGTGAAATATGGTCAACGATATCAAGCTGACTGCAGTTCTGCACAAGCAAGCTTATTTGGCGATATGGAGACAATTGAAACAGCTCGTCCTTCATTACCGGAATATGAAGCTTGGAGTCATATTCAATTACTTGAAGAAGAGAAACAGTTAGTTGGAATGTACCTGTCAGCCCATCCTCTCGATCAATATTATATGGAATGGAGATATGGATGCAACACGACAGCAGCTACTCTAAAAGAAAAAGAGATTGCAGGACAAGAGATTACAATGGCAGGATTAGTAACCGGACTTCAAGAACGAATTTCTAAAAAAGGTTCACCATGGGGCTTGTTGACAATTCAAGACTATACCGGATCTGCAGAAATACGTCTGTTTGGAGATACCTACCTAAAGTATAAATCAATATGCGTAACAGGAGTTCCGATTTTCATCAAAGCCAGCTATCAGCAAGGCAGATTTAAACCTGAACTTTTAGACTTTAACATACATCAAATTACATTGCTTGAAAATCTGCAAGGGACTGTTGTCAAGAGTTTGACTCTAAATTTAGATACTAAATTTAATGACTCAAATCTTTTTGAAGAGCTTTCAAAATATGTAACAGACGAAGATAACAAAGCAAGCACTGTATATATTGAATTTACAGATAGCTCTACAACTCAACGAATTAAGGTACGACTAAATAAGAAAATTAATATCAACCAAAATTTCGTTAAGATGCTTGATGCAAAAGAGATTGAATATCAAATCAACCAAGGATAATTCTTTTTTTAATATTTTATTTGGCAGAATAAAAAATAAGGCGTAACTTTGGATTGGAATTTAAAACTTTTAAAATTATAACATAATGGCACTACAATTTACAGATCAAACAGCTAAAGAAGCTATTGAATCAGGCAAAGTCGTAATGATTGACTTCTGGGCAGAATGGTGTGGACCATGTATTAAACTTGGTTCTGCTGTTGAAGCTATTGCAGATAAGTATGACGGCAAAGCAGTAGTTGGTAAAATGAACATCGATGAAAATGACGAAGTAAGTTCAGAATATCGTGTTCGTAATATCCCTACAATTCTTTTCTTTAAAGATGGTGAACTTAAGGATCGTTCAGTAGGTCTTGTTCCTCAAGCAGACCTTGAAGCTAAACTTGAAGCACTTCTCTAATTAGAAGTTATTAACTATCAAAAAATCAACTAATTGGCTTCTATATTATCAATAGAAGCCTTAATTTTATCAAAACGCATTATGAAAACAATAATAGCTATTATATTAACAATTGCATCACTACAAGTATTTGCTCAAAATTCGCGTCCCCAAACTCCATATCCTCCGTACCCTTACGACACTTTGGAATATGTAGTACATAATAAAATAGACAATATCAATCTTGCCGGTACCATTACAATACCCAAAGACATAAAATCAGTGATTGTAATGGCAACAGGTAGTGGTTCGCAAAATCGTGATGAGGAATTGTTTGGTCATCGACCATTTAAAGTCATTGCTGATTTTCTATCTCGCAATGGATATGCTGTTTTAAGAATGGACGATAGAGGAGTAGGAGGTTCTACCGGCGATCCATCTACATCTACCACAAATGATTTTACAACTGATATTACACAAGCAATTCAATCATTAAGAGATAATGAATTATTCAAAAATAAACCGATTGGTGTAATTGGTCATTCAGAAGGTGGAACAATTGCTATCAAAGCTGCTGATAAATCAGATTTTATAATTACTCTTGCAGCTCCGGCATTACCCGGAGATTCAATTATTTTAACCCAAACTAAGGCTATTCTTGACGCCTCAGGACAGGCAGCTAATTGGCAAACTATATATCCTACATTGAGACAACGATACAATGTCGTTATGTCAAATTTACCTGAATCATTACTTAAACTACAACTTTACAATGACGTTGTAAAAGACATTCCTACAATCTATTTAACGGAAGCTATGAAAGACCAAATAATGAATGAAATCACATCAATGGCATCACCATGGTATAGAAATTTTCTTCGCTACAACCCAACAGAAGACATTAAAAAAGTTGACATCCCATGGTTAGCGCTTAATGGAGAGAAAGACTTGCAAGTAATCTGTGATCAAAATCTATCTATGATTCAAGAACTTAATCCCAAAGCTAAAACTATTAAATTTGATGGATTAAATCACTTATTTCAAGAATGTCAAACTGGAATGGTGCAAGAGTATGCAACAATTGAACAGACAATATCACCAATTGTTCTACAAACTATCCTTGAGTGGTTGAATTCAATAACTACCGATTAATCTTATTGCCAATTCATATTTTTTGATATTAACAGACTTTTTGATTGCTTTATAGGGTTTCTTTCCTATCTCTTCATCAAGGTATTCCCAAAATGTTTTCATTTTGAGAAGCAATTGATGTTCGCCTTGCATTACTGAAGAATAGTGGTCATAAATTGCATCATGCAATTTCATTATCATTGATAATCGCTCAGAAACAGACAATCTAATAGTCTTATTTAACTCCATAGCAAGATAAGGCTTTGCGAGCAAACCTCTGCCTATCATAACACCTTCGATTTTAGGATAAATATTTATAATGTTGTAAATATCTTCTTGAGATAAGATGTCTCCATTATATATTATCGGATGTAAACAATTTTGATAAATGTAATCAAATGTTTGATAATCTATTTCTCCCTTATATTGCTGCTTTGCAATTCTGGGATGTATAGTAATATGATGTAGTTTTGCTTTATTGATAATCTCTAATGCTCCCTTTGCATCTTCTGCAGAATCCATTCCAAGACGCATCTTTATAGAAAAATCTATATCATTAATTGAATTAATTGATTCTACAATATCTTCAAGATGTTTTGTATTTTGCAATAGAGCTGCACCACGTCCTTTCTTTGTCTGTAATGGGAAAGGACATCCCATATTAATATCGATACGCTTATAACCCAAATTACAGACCGATTCCGTCAACTTCAAAAACTCCTCATTGTTGTTAACTATAATTTGTGGGACTAAATTTATATTCTCATTATTTTCCGGAAGAATGTCTTTAATGTCTTTTTGCCTGACTTCTCCTTTTTCTAATCTAATGAATGGAGAATAATAACAATTTATTCCACCAAACACCTTATTATGGATTGTTCGGTAGATTGCATCAGTATATCCCTGCAATGGAGCAAATTCAATCTTGTACATATCTAAATAACATTAACACTAAAATAACGAATAATTGTTTATTACCAAAAACGGCATGATTGATTAAATCAACCACACCGTTTTTATATTCTGCAATGGTTATTACCAGATTATTACTCGTTCTGCTTCAGGCATCCACATTTTATCACCTTCTTTAATGCCAAACGCATTATAGAATTCGACAATATTTTTAAGAGTTGCATTTACTCTGAGTTTGCCTAATGAGTGAGGATCGGTCTTTGTACGATTTAGAATTTCTTCCTCACGAATATTTCCTGCCCAAAGATTTGCGTATGCAAGATAGAAACGTTGGATTGCCGACAAGCCATCAATGTCTTTCATTTCCTTTCCTTGCATTGAGTCAAGATAAGCTGTTAATGCAACACGAAGACCTCCTTGGTCAGCAATATTTTCACCTAATGTGAATGTACCATTAGCATTTACTCCCGGTGCAACTTCGATAGCATCGAATTGTGAAATAAGCACTTTTGACAATTCTGTAAATGCTTTAGTGTCTTCTTCTGTCCACCAATCAGAGAGATTTCCGTCCTTATCGAATTGACGGCCTGAATCGTCAAATCCGTGAGTCATCTCATGACCAATAACCACTCCGATTGCTCCATAATTTTGTGCATCATCAGCATTAAGATCAAAATATGGTGGTTGAAGAATACCGGCAGGGAAACAAATTTCATTTGTAGTAGGGTTGTAGTAGGCATTAACAGTTTGTGGTGTCATGTGCCATTCATCCTTATCGACCTCTTTACCTAATTTTTTATAATTATCTTGAGAGTACCACACAGATGCTTGATAAACATTTTCAAGATAGCTCTTTGTTGGATCGATTGTTATTTCAGAATAATCTTTCCACTTATCAGGATAACCTATTTTTACTGTAAAAGTAGCAAGCTTTTCGCGAGCCTTAGCTTTTGTCGCAGGACTCATCCAAGTAAGATTATCAATATGTTTACCAAGTGCTACTTGAAGATTATCAATGAGTTTCTTCATATATGCCTTACTTTCCTCTGGAAAATATTTATTGACATATAGCTCACCGACAGCTTCGCCCAACATTGAATTAGGAAGATTCATGGCACGTTTCCAACGAGGTTCTTTTTCCTCAATACCACTCATTACTTTATCATACATTTCAAAGTCTGCATCACTGAAGTCATCGCTCAACAAACCACATGCGTTACTTACTGCAGAAACAACCATATAGTCTTTTATTTGTTGCAAGCTTAATGTTGGCATAAATGCGTTCATTTCTTTTAGATAATTCAGACTTGACACGTTTGCCGACTGAAGACCTTCAATTCCCAATGCTTTAAAGTATTCTTTCCATGCAATATTAGGGAATTGTGTTTCTATATCTTTCATAGTCAACATATTGTAGCGCAACTGTGGATTGCGACGTTCTTCTCTTGACTTCTTAAAACGCGCCATTTCCTTTTCAATTGACAATACATTGTCAAACACACGTTGTTGCGCAGCTTTATCATATCCGATCAATTCCATCAATCGTTTGATATACACCTCGTATGCGGCAAGTATCTTACGATTTGTTTCATTGTCTTCTAAATAGTAGTCTCTATCACCGAGTCCGAGTCCTGCTTCTCCGATGTGCATGATATTCATGCTTGAATTTTTAGCATCTGCGCCAACACCTGTTGAGAAGAAAACAGAAGAAATTCCATTGTGCATCCATGCTATAAGCTCTGTCAAATCCTCTTTATTTGCTGAGTTAATGCGGTTAATTTGAGGCATCAATGGGGCTGCACCCTCTTTATTCAATCTTATAGAGTCCATACCTAACGCATACAAATCGCTTACCTTCTGAGCAATTGTTCCGTTGACCTTGCTATCCGGATTTTCTGCAAGATTGGTAATTAAGTCCTTGAGTTGCTCACGAGCATTTTCTCGGAGCATGTCGAAAGTTCCATAACGCGAATATTCCGGAGTAAGTGGATGAGCTGCCATCCAACCACCACATGCAAATTGATAAAAATCTTCGCGAGGGCTTGTCGTTTTGTCGAGATTAGCTAATTCTATACCTTTAGCCTGACCTGACGCATTAATCATCATAGGCAGAGTCATTACAGCTCCAGCCAAAATTAATTTTAGATTCATGTTGTTATTATTTAAATTGTTATCAATCATCATTTAAACTGTTCATTTAATGTTTCATATTGCATTTGGGCTTCTTCCCATCTACTCATTGCTTCTTCACTTAGTCGCTGAAGTTCAGCATATTTATTAAGAATTTCATCACTCGATTCTCCGGCTGATAATTTCTCTTCAACTTGCGCTTTTTCTTGATCAAGTTTCTCAATTAATTCTTCTGCATCCTTGATTGCTTTTAATGATTTCTTTAATTGTCTTTCTCGCTCTTTCTGCTCAGTGTAGGAAAGTTTTCGTTCTTCCTTTGCTTCATCAATAATTTTTTCACTAATAACCGGTGATGCTGATTTACGATTCAAATCATTAAGAGTAGTCAAGCGCTTTCTATTAAGAAAATCATATATGCCGCCTAAATTTTCTATAACTTTTCCACTTCCAAACTCATAGACTTTATTGACCAGTCCATCAAGGAATTCGCGGTCATGGCTAACGACAATTACAGTCCCATCAAATGCTTTTATTGCATCTTTCAGTATGTCTTTAGTCTTCATATCGAGATGATTGGTAGGCTCGTCAAGAATTAAAAGGTTCATCGGTTCCAACAATAGTTTAATCATTGCAAGGCGTGTTTTTTCTCCTCCCGACAATACTTTTACTTTCTTTTCACTTGCTTCTCCGCCAAACATAAATGCGCCAAGTATATCTCTTATTTTCAAGCGAATATCTCCTACAGCGACATTATCAATTGTATCGAATACTGTTATGCTTTCATCAAGCAATTGAGCCTGATTTTGTGCGAAATATCCAATCTTCACATTGTGCCCGATTTTTAGTTCACCCTCAAAATCTATTTCGCCCATTATACACTTAACCAACGTTGATTTTCCTTCGCCATTTTTACCGACAAACGCAACCTTTTCACCACGTTTTAAAGTAAAGGTAGCATCCTTAAAGACTTGATGATCGCCGTATGCTTTACCTACAGAATCAAGTATAAGAGGATAGTCTCCGGAACGAGGGGCAGGGGGAAACTTAAGATTAATATGTGAAGTATCCACCTCATCAACCTCTATAGGCACTATTTTTTCCAACTGTTTTATGCGACTCTGAACCTGTACAGCTTTTGTCGCTTTATATCTAAATCGTTCGATAAAATCTGTAATGTCGGCTATTTCTTTCTGTTGATTTTCGTAGGCACGCATCTGTTGTTCAAGCCTTTCTTTACGAAGCTCAACATAATGACTATAATTTGTGCGATAATCGTATATCTTCCCACATGATATTTCTATTGTACGATTCGTTACGTTATCAATAAAAGCACGGTCGTGACTGACCATTACCACAGCTTTTGCCTTCGATGTAAGAAACTGTTCAAGCCATTGTATCGACTCTATATCAAGATGGTTTGTTGGCTCATCGAGCAGCAGCAAATCAGGGCGAAGAAGCAATATTTTTGCCAACTCTATTCGCATACGCCAACCACCACTAAATTCAGATGTCGGTCGATCAAAATCCGAACGCAAGAATCCCAAGCCCATGAGAGTCCTTTCTATTTCTGCCTCATAATTTCCGGGAGACTCCATCTCAGCTCGTTCCTCAAGATAGCTGAGCTTCTCAATCATCTTGTGATAATCCTCACTTTCGTAATCTTCACGACTTGCAAGTTCATTTGCCAATTCGTCGATTTCTTGCTGACGGTTTAGCGTATGAGCAAAAACTTTTCTAACTTCATCTACCACAGTAGTATCGTCGGATGTAGCCATTTGTTGAGGCAAATATCCAATACTAAAATCCAATGAAATAGAAACTGAGCCATACGTTGGCTCTTGTTCACCGGCAATAATACGCAACAAGGTGGTTTTGCCGGCACCATTTTTACCGACAAGAGCTATGCGATCGTTTGTATTAATTACACAATTAGCTCCTTTAAACAAAGGACGTGCAGAAAATTCCACACCAATATTTTGCAATGATACCATTGTCTGTTATCTATGTGTTTTGAAAGTGTAAAGTTACTACTTTTTTATCAATACACAAAATCCGAAATATTATCACCCATCGACGTCCACAAATCGTATAAAAGAAAATAGCCTTGTGACGAGTCACAAAGCTACTTCATATTATATTAGAGCTACACACAAAAATTATTGATTTAATATTGGCATGTAAATCGTTTGCCATAGAAATTCATCTGTATCTGCATCTTTTTCAGAATATGTAATTCTATAGTTAACTTCACCATTACTATCAATGTGTTGCTCTATTTTTGAAACTTCAATTTCTCCAATCTTATATCTTTGATAAAGAGGCTGAAACTTCTCTTGTATAATAGTTTCCACATTAACATTATCTCCAATGTCGCTCCACTTTTGTGTTGCACATCCGGATAATATCAAAACGAGCAATACTGAACCGATATATTTCAAAGCCATATTCATAAATTTTTGCTATAATGGGAATTAAAAATTCCTTAAATCAATACAATTATCACTTTGCTTTTAGGAATGTAAGAATATCTTTAGGACTGAATTTCTTTCCTTTTAAAAGTAGGGCAGAGGTATATATCTTGCCGGCAAACGATAGTGTCGTTAGTGCAGAAGCATAAAGCACTGCAACGGATATAAGCGACTGCAACAGCGATAACGAACCCGATATAGCACCGACTACTGCCACCGTTGGGCTTGTGAGAGGAATGTAGTTACACCATGTAGTCAACATAGAGTCCTGATTATCAACAGCAAACATTCCTATATAGAACGAACCAAGAAGTATAAATGTCAGAATGGTCATATACTCTTGATTCTCATTGTTTTTATCAGTCAATGCTCCGACAGCTGCAAACATCGAACCATAGAACACATATCCACCAATAAAATAAATAATAGCCCACATCAATGCCATAAGTGCATCAAGATTAAGAATTTCACTAATTGGTAAGGAGATAGGAGCAAAGAGATAAAGCACCATTATCATCAGTCCTATTAAAAGCCCCCAAAGAAGCAATTGAGTCAGACCAACCAATCCAACGCTGATTACCTTTGCAAGCATCATATCTCGTCCGGGAACTGACGCTACTATGATTTCCACAATTCGATTGGTCTTCTCATTTTTCACTTTATTAAATATCTGTGCTCCATAGACCATCACAAACAATGTGAGAAACATTCCACACAACATTCCGACAATCTGCATTCCCGAAAGATCATCATGAGGGCCGGGAGCAGTAGGAGAGACCGTATTGGTCAACGCATCAGAATCTTGAGCCAAAAATCCTATGAACATTCCAAAACCTAAGACCAACACCGGCATCAAGAATGTCGCAATCCAAAAACCTTTACCACGAATGTCCATCATATACTCGTGATATATAATTGTCTTCAATCTATTCATAATTACAAATTTTTGTTTGGTATTTCACCGACTGTATATTTAATAAAAATATCATTAAGAGAGGGGAGAACTTCCTCAAAATGCAAAATCTCAGCTTGCATACTAATCGTTTGCAAGATGTCATTATTCGACACATTCGGCCTGCGACGAATGCTATACGTTGTACCTTTGCGCCAATCTTTTGAATCAATCTGGTCTATAGACTCTATTATTTCTGAATCCATTGCTAATCCGACCGACAATGGTGCACGTGTAGTCAATTCAAGATTTCCTGTTTTATTTGCCTCCTTAATATCTTCAATGCGACCGCTGAGCAACATTTGTCCTCGATTGATCAAAGCAATATCACTGCACATTTCTTCAATAGCCGGCATGTTATGACTTGACAACATCACTGTGACATTGCGATTGTGAAGGCGATTGATAAGCTGAGTCAACAATGCACCATTGATAGGGTCGAAACCACTAAATGGCTCATCAAGAATCACAAGCTCCGGATTATGCACGAGCGTTGAGATTATCTGTACCTTCTGCTGATTACCCTTCGATAACTCTTCGACCTTGCGTTTGCCATCAGACGATAGCTCGAATAGCTCCATGTATTCCTTCATGTTCTGACGCAACATCGACTTCTCACCCCCTTTCAAGAGTCCGAAATACATTATCTGTTCTTCAACTTGCATCTTACCATAAAGACCTCTCTCTTCAGGCATATATCCAAGATAGTGAGATGTAGCGAGCGAGACATCCTCACCATTTATTTTAACGCTACCACTATCTTTGACCAAAATACTATTGATAATACGCAGCAACGTAGTTTTACCTGCTCCATTCGGGCCAAGCAAGCCAAACACCGAGCCTCTCGCCACATCTAAATTGACATTATCGAGAGCCTTGAGTTGGCCATACTGCTTATTTAGCGACTTAATTTCTAATATATTCATATCCATATATCTTTATCTGTTAGACTCAATAACGACGAAAAAACTTCATTATGTCCCAACAATTTATGTTCCACAAAGTTAAATCTTTTTTTTCAATTTCAACAACAATTTCCATACAACAATCAATTAATATGAGAATAAGAGCATATAAGTAGCATCCACTCATCTATTAACTTGGGTTGCAACGCTATCTATAAAATTAGTCCCGACCGATGGATAGACAATAAAAAAACGTGGACTAAATACTTCGTCTATGTTATCTGAGGTGTCGCCAAACACCATGCATTCATATACGAGCAAAAAGCCCACGGATACGCCGTGAGCATTAACTTTCACTCTTGAATGCAACTTTAATTTTGGCGAAATTTCAGATAACAAGAATAAAGCTAACGCTTATTTATTATATGTCTTTTAATTCTTTTGTGTTACATAGGCACGTTTAATTTATTTGGCAAAGGTACATAAAAAAAAGATTTTAACGTTCGGCGAATAAGAAAAAAAGAGGAAATTTATAAAAAATTCCTATTGCGACCAATTGTATTAGTTCTGTTTTGAATAAAATTTAAACGATCCGATAAACATATAGCCAATAGATTTAAGTTAAAAAAACACAATTGTCGATAAAATCAAAGAAAATCCGTTTAAACTATTGGAAATATGAGAATTAATCATTAACTTTGCCAATCTCTATGCCTCGTGAGCACATTAATAATGTTTTATCCTCAACAAATTCATAGCATTTTATGCTAAATTTATGCTTTTTGCATATAGAACTATGAAATATGTCGAGTCATAATATTGTGCAATAACAAAACGAAAATAAAAAGACACTATATATGATTGGTAAATGGAACTATTTACCGCTAACACCATTACAGCAAGAAGAGGCAGAGACGCTACGAAAGCATTGCAACGACAATTCTGCTGTGGCAGAGCTGATGATACGTCGAGGTATCAAGACGCCACAAGATGCAGATCGTTTTATAACGCCCGCCATAAGCGATCTTCACGATCCTTTCTTAATGCCGGATATGGATAAAGCGGTAAACCGCTTGAACAAGGCGATGGGTGCCAAAGAAAGAATTATGGTCTATGGTGACTATGATGTCGATGGCACAACTGCTGTGGCGTTGGTCTATAAATACCTACAAAACTACTACAGCAATATTGAATACTATATCCCGACTCGTTACGAAGAAGGTTATGGTATTTCGATGAAAAGTATTGAATATGCAGAGCAGAATGACGTTAAACTCATCATTGTGCTTGATTGTGGTATAAAAGCAATCGAAGAAATAGCATACGCAAAACAACGTGGTATTGATTTTATAATCTGTGACCACCATGTTCCGGACGAAGAAATTCCGGAAGCTGTGGCTATTTTAAATCCCAAGATGCCGGGAAGCACATACCCATGTCCTCATCTCAGTGGATGTGGTGTTGGATTCAAGTTTATGCAAGCATTTGCGCTTAGCAATGGATTGACCAACCATAATGAACTTGAATCGTTGCTTGATTTGGTTGCAGTAAGTATTGCCGCTGATATTGTGCCTATTGTAGATGAAAATCGCATTATGGCATATCATGGTCTGCGTCGTATAAATTCAAATCCTAATTTAGGATTGAGAAGCATCATCAGAATATGCAAGTTGACTAATAAGGAAATTACGATAAGTGATGTGATTTTCAAAATCGGACCACGCATTAATGCTTCCGGAAGAATGCAAAGTGGCATGGAAGCTGTAGATTTATTAGTCACACGTGATTTACACGAAGCTTACGAGAAGGGACAGAACATCGACCAATACAATAAGGATCGCAAAGAGCTTGATAAACGTATCACTGATGAAGCAAATGCTTTGATTGAGAATAATGTCAATATAGTCCAAGGTAAAAAATCAATTGTAATATACAATAAAGATTGGCACAAAGGCATTATTGGTATTGTCGCATCACGACTTACAGAGTTGTACTATAAACCGTCCGTTGTTTTAACATTAGTCAACGGAATGGCCACCGGTTCATCTCGTTCTGTGCAAGGTTTTGACATCTATTCTGCTGTCAATTCAGCTCGTGATTTATTAGAAAACTTTGGAGGTCATACTTATGCTGTCGGACTTTCAATGAAGGAAGAAAACATCCCTCAATTTATCAAACGATTTGAAGATTATGTTTCTACCCATATCCAACCTCATCAGTTGTCGCCACATACCGATATTGATGCAGTCATTGATTTCTCACAGATTACTCCAGAGTTAATTGCTTACCTCAGAAAGTTTAATCCGTATGGACCGGGCAACCAGAAACCGGTGTTCTGGACAAAAAATGTGTTTGATTTTGGCACAAGTAAACTTGTCGGCAAAAATTTTGAGCATATAAAACTTGAACTTGAAGATAATAGCACAAGCAGAGTTATTAATGCTATAGCATTTAATATGGCACAATATTTTGAACACATCCATGCTCATAAACCGATTGACATCTGTTATACGATAGAACATAACAAACAGGCAAATCGTGGGGATAGCGTCCAACTTATGATTAAAGACATACGCCTTTCTGAACAATAATACACACTATATTAAAGAGAGGTAAGAGTATTAATTCTACCTCTCTTATTTATTTTACTATTATGAGCGACATCTTAACACTGACATTAAAAAAATACTGGGGATTTGATTTTTTTCGTCCTCTGCAAAAAGACATTATCAAATCTGTACTTGACGGACATGACACATTAGGATTAATGCCTACAGGAGGAGGAAAATCTATTACATTCCAAGTTCCCGGCATGATTCTCGAAGGGCTTACATTAGTAATAACGCCCTTGATTTCTCTCATGAAGGACCAAGTTGATAACCTTAAACGGCACAACATTAGGGCAGTTTATTTCCATGCAGGCATGACACATAGAGAAGCAACAACTGCTTGGGATAAACTTATCAATTCCAAATGCAAATTTTTATATGTATCTCCGGAAAGATTGTCAAGCGAAAGATTTTGCAATGAATTAAAGTCGCTAAACATTCGCCTGATTGTAATAGACGAAGCCCATTGCATTTCACAATGGGGGTATGATTTCAGACCATCATATCTAAATATCCAAAAAATCAGAAAGGTTATTCCTAATGCTCCATTTCTTGCGTTAACAGCAACTGCTACGCCTGATGTAGTAACAGACATTTGTAGCAAACTTAATTTTAAAGATGGCTATAAGTTTTTCAAGAAAAGTTTTTCAAGGCCTAATATCCAATATATTGTCCGACCGACAGAATCAAAACTACATCAAATCGTACACATATTGAATAGAGTATCCGGTTCTGCGATAGTGTATGTAAGAAGTAGAAAGCGCACAAAAGAAATCGCCGAACAACTTATAATTCAAGGCATTTCAGCAGCAAACTATCATGCCGGATTGAGTTTTGAAGACAAACAAATGCGACAAGACTCATGGAAAAATGGTGAAATCAGAGTTATTGTTGCCACAAATGCTTTCGGAATGGGCATTGACAAGCCTGACGTAAGAATTGTAATTCATCATGACTTACCACCATCATTGGAAGAATATTATCAAGAAGCAGGTAGAGCAGGTAGAGATGAGAAACATTCATACGCAGTACTTTTGCCTGCGGAAAATGATAAATCACTACTCCGCAAACGAGTAACAGAATCTTTCCCCCCAAGAGAAGTCATTACGAAAATATATGACTTCCTTTCTAATTTTTTATGTGTTTATGAGGGAGAAGGTTACAATAAACTCTATGTGTTCAATTTTGAAAGATTTTGCAACACTTTTAAATTGAATCCGACTCAGACTATGCATGCCCTTAAGCTATTGACCGCAGCTCAATATATTGAATATATTGAGGAAGCAGAAGTCCGCTCTCGAGTCATGATAGTCTGTGATAAAGAGGATTTATATAATATCAAGACATCACATAGAAATATTGATAACGTATTACAAGCCATACTTCGCCTTTATCCAGGATTATTTGCCGACTACGTATATATAAATGAAGTAGAAATCGCATCTCGCACTAAATTGTCTGAACAAGATGTCTATGATGCCTTACTTGAACTTACTCGTAATGGTATTCTTCATTACATACCTCGTAAACGCACACCATACATTTTTTATCCTACAGCCAGGGAAGATTCTAAATATATAATCATCCCCAAAAGCATCTACGAAGATAGAAAAAGAATAATTTCAAATCGTGTGGAATCAATGATAGACTATGCTTATAACTCTCACAATTGCAGAGTGAAACGCATGCTTGAGTATTTTGGAGAAAGTGATGCTGACGAATGTGAGAAATGCGATGTATGCTTAAGCCAAAAGCAAATCAAGCAAAAAAATAATAACCCCGACTCTGACACCAATTTGATAACTCAACTATTGGACTATATAAAGAGCAAACCAAATGGAGTTCAACATAGAATTATTACTCATTATTTCGGATCGCGTAGTAATGAAATCTCTGAAATGTTGCAATATCTATGTGACGAAAAATATATAACATTTAAGGATGGTTTCTTTTATTATAATAATAAATGATTGGATTAGTCGATTGCAATAATTTCTTTGTTTCATGCGAGCGTTCTATCGATAAATCGTTAGAAGGGAAAGCTATTGTCGTTATGAGTAATAATGACGGATGTGCTATTGCTCGTAGTAACGAGGCTAAAGCATTAGGAATAAAAATGGGGCAACCGATGTTTGAACTACGAAACCTTATAAATTCCAATCAACTAATTGCTATCTCTGCAAATCATTTGTTATACCATGAAATAAGTGCAATCGTTCATGACATATTTCACAAATATTCTCCAAATGTTATCGACTATTCTATTGATGAAGCATTCTTGGATATGACCGGAATACCGGACAATGCTTTATATGAGATAGGTAGAAACATTTATGATGAGTGTCGATTAAAGACCGGAATACCTGTAACAATTGGATTCTCTTTTACTAAAACTCTTGCAAAAGTAGCAACCGATTTAGGCAAAAAACATAATAAACACATTATTTTGCTTTCCGACAAAAAAGAAATTAACGATATTTTAAGCAAAACAAATATCGGTGATATATGGGGTATCGGACGAAAATTGACCAAACGCCTTTATTTTTCCGGAATTATGTCTGCCAAAGATTTTATTTCAAAAGACATTAATTGGATAAATAAAGAATTTGGTATTAATGGAGTTAGAACATATAATGAATTACGATTAATACCATCTATTGATTTAGAAAGCTGCAATAGAGAAATTCAGAACACAATCAGTGAAACACGCACTTTTGCATCAGACACCAACGATTTTAATTTTATACAATCTCAAATTTCACTTTTTGCTTCAAACTGCGCGAAAAGACTCCGCCAGATGCATGCTTGTTGCTCTGCCATAACAATTTTCATGGCAACTAATCCTTATCGTTTTCTTCATCAGACAATATCACCTAATATACAGATAACATTTAAATTGCCAACAAATTCATCTTCATCTATAATAAAAGCGGCAAATGATGGTCTTATGCAGATATATTCACCATCGATCTCATATAAAAGAGCCGGTATTATACTTTCTGAAATAGTACCTGACAATAGTAAACAGTTATCATTATTCGGAGATGAAAATGTAGATTTACATGAATCTACACTTATGACAACGATTGACAAAATCAATCAAGGGAATAATCGACATTCTTTACGTCTCGCTTCTGAAATTCCTATTGGCATAACTCCCAAAAACACTGAAAACCTATCGTCCTTCCATTACAAAAAGTAAAGCAACCGATATAAGTATCATACTCGGTATTAATAGCTACAAGAAAAGCGTCTAAGCATGTATTATTCACACTTAAACGCTTTAACATTATAATATTTTGTATTTACTCTTTAACTATTGTATCTGTCTGCTCTTTTGTTTCAACTTTTTCCACATTAGTCTTTGGCTCTTGATTTTTAACGATTGAGTCATTCGCTATGATAGAGTCATGCTTAATGTCAATTGTTGTCACTGTATCAAGAGGTAAAGAGTCAACATTCAGAGTATCTTTCTTAATAACTTTAGGAATCTTTATAGGCTTATTATCAGTGGTAATATATGGCACATCAAAGCCTTCTTCAAGATTCACTCGCATATCTCTCGAACCAGGATTAACAATTACCGGCATACCGACTTCAACAAGTTCTACAAGCTCAAGAATATTTTCGTTTGTAACTCTAATACATCCATGACTTGCACGCGAACCTATTGACCACGGAGCACATGTGCCATGAATACCGATTTGTGATGTTGTTGGAATTCTAAGGCGAATAAATCGAGGACCAAACTGTCCTTTCTTTGGAGAAGTCACACCGTTATCGTCGGTAAAAAGCCAATCTGTGCTATCATATATACCTTCCACCGAGAAGAATCCTTCCGGAGTTCTGGAATCTGCTTTTTTATGCTTTGTACCAAAATTCTTAGCACATGCCATACCATATTCCAATTCCTTTCTTCCATAACGGTCGTATAATTGTACCTTCATTTTACCCTTATCAACAACGATAAATCGCTTGTATTTACTCGTAAGCAATTTGTTGGCATACGGAAGATTTTCTCTTGTCATTCGAGGAATAATACCATCTTTAAATTTATCCCAATGACCGGAAGTCTCCATATATTCCATTGCAGCTTCAGCTGTTGCAAATTTGCCTGCAGGAGGTACTAATGTATCAACAGGAATTGTATCAATAGGCATTACTGTATCAAAAACATTTGATACAGTATCAACATTCACCTCCTTTTCTGGTGTTGATTTACAAGAAGTTACTATCAATAATATTAATGTTGTTGTAAAAAGTAAACAGTATCGTTTCATTTAAATTATATGTTTCAAAAAATGCGACTGCAAAGATAATATGATTAATTAATAAAAACAAATTATGACATTCTATCTCGATAGTCTTCGTAGGTAAATTCCCTTAGTTTTATTAATTCACCATTCGACTTCATCAACCAAATTGACGGATGCTGAATACCATTAAACATATTTGTTTTTACTGTTGTATAATGGTTCATATCCTCCAATGTAAGTCTTATTCCCGGTTTCAAAGGGTTGGCAAATTTCCAATCTCCAACAAAATCACCACTCAAGCATGAGTTTCCACCAAGACGATAGGGGATACCTTCCTCTGAATCATTTGGCAATGCTTCTGAAATAATAGGTTGATAAGGCATTTCAAGACAATCCGGCATGTGGCACGCAAATGAAGCATCAATGATTGCTGTTTTTACACCTGCATTTTCGACAACATCCATCACTTCTGTGATAAGGTCACCTGTACGCCAAGTGAAAGCACTACCCGGTTCCATTATAAGTTTAATATGAGGATAAAGCGAGTGCAACTTATTTAGTACACTAATAAGATGCTCTATGTCATATCCCTCACGAGTCATCAGATGTCCTCCTCCCATATTAATCCATTTAATGTCTGCAATGTACTTTCCGTATTGTTCGATAAATGCTTCTAAAACTTTTTCTAAATCATAGCTTGTCGATTCGCATAAAGCATGAAAATGCAGACCCTCAATGCCTTCAGGCAATTTATCGCCAATAACATCCGGAGTCACACCAAATCGAGAGCCGGGAAGACAAGGATTATAAATATCTGTCTCTATGACACTGCATTGAGGATTTACTCGTAGTCCGGCACTTACTCTGCTATTAGGATTGGATGAATTGTAATCTGCTATTTCTTTTTTGAATTTTTCAAATTGAGAAATAGAGTTGAATGTTATATGACTACTGCCTTTCAAAAACAGAGGGAATGTTTCATCGGTATATACAGGGCAATAGGCATGCACTTCGCTGCCTAAATAGTCAAGCGATAGTTTCATTTCATTAAGAGAACTTGCTGTTGATGCACTTATATATTCGCTTATTATATTAAATGTTTTCCAAAGTGCATTGGCTTTAAATGCCATTATAATATTAACATCAGCCTCAATACTTACGCGCTTTATCAATTCAAGATTCTTGCGCAAACGATTTTCATATACAATATAGAATGGCGTTTTAATTTTAGAAAGTGTCATATCGTAATATTTATTATTGGATTATTTGGAATTTCGCAAATTTAAGGAGCAACTTTTTATCGCCCAAGTTTTCAAAATTAACATTTATAATGGTCTCACCCGATGTGTTATCATATCCGGTAATAACACCTTGTCCAAAACGTGAGTGAAGAATCTTTGTACCCACACTGATGTTTGCAGCAACTCCTGAAGTTGTGCTTTGTTTTACGGGCGTATTTGTTGCAGTTATTTTTCGCAACTTGCTACCGGAATTTGACGCGCTTCTCTTAACATCAGAGTAGTAAGCAGATTTTGAATTCTGAGACGTTTTGCTATACTCATTGTTTTGATGATACCTTGCCAATGGATTGACAAATTGATTGCTCGCGTATGAATTATTACCAATAGAATCTGATGACTCCATTCGTAAATATTTAGAATCTATATCTGCAATAAATCTTGATGGTCTGCAAGTTTGGGTCTGACCATTTCTGAATCTTGATTTTGCGTATGTAATTGTACAATTTTCTTTTGCACGAGTGATTGCTACATATAGTAATCGACGTTCCTCTTCAATATCTGCCATACTATCCTGACTCATAATTGAAGGAAATAAGTCTTCCTCAACACCGACAATATATACATTTTTAAACTCCAGTCCTTTTGCTGCATGCACTGTCATCAAAGTCACTTTTGGCTCATCTGAATCTTCTTGATCCTGATCTGTCGCTAAAGATATTTCTGATAAAAATGCTTCCATTGACAAATTATCTTCACCCGTCTCCAATCGATCATCAATAAAATCTTTGATTCCGGCTAAAAGTTCACTCAAGTTTTCTTGCTTACTGACAGACTCCGGAGTCTTGTCGTGTAATAATGATGTCAAAATACCGGTTCTATTATATATCAACTGTGCCAATTCATAAGCATTGCTACTTGATTGAGAATCTGTAATAAATTCATTAATCATTGTGACAAATGCTCCCAATTTTTTTAGGGTTCCACCATTGACAGCCAACTCATAGACAGAAGGATTGCTTATTACTTGCCACATGCTGACTTGATGAGAAATTGCTGCTGTCTGAATCTTTTTCAATGTCGTTTCTCCAATACCTCTTGCAGGATAATTGATAATACGTCGCAATGCCTCATCATCATTAGGATTTATCGTCATACGAAAATAACAAATGACATCTTTTATCTCTTTACGCTGATAGAATGACACACCTCCATATATACGATAAGGAATATTTCGTTTGCGTAAAGACTCTTCCAACACACGAGACTGCGCATTGGTGCGATATAATATTGCATACTCGTCGTAGGAATCATGTTGTGTCAACTTTGAACGAGAAATATTATTAGCCACTAAGAAACTCTCTTCCATATCGCTATAGCTTTCAAGAATATCTATCTGTTTTCCAACAGAATTTTCGCTATAAACGCTTTTAGGAATTTGCTTCTGATTCTTACTTATAAGACTACTTGCAGCATTAATAATATTTTGTGTTGAACGGTAATTACGTTCAAGTTTGAATATCTCTAAATCCGGATAATAGTGTTTGAGATTCAATATATTAGTAATGTTTGCACCTCTAAACGAATAAATGCTTTGTGCATCATCACCGACAACACAAAAGGCATTATTCCCTTCAGTCAATTGACGTATAATCAGATGTTGAGCAAAATTTGTATCTTGATATTCATCGACCAAAATAAATCTGAAAAATTCTCTATAATGTCGACAAATATCCGGATTATCTCTTAATAGAATATTCATGAACAACAAAATGTCATCAAAATCCATTGCATCCGATTGACGACAACGATTACAATAAATTGCATATATTTGACCTGTCGAAGGACGCTTTGCTCTACGATCTGATTCCATATAATCTTTATCGGCAATATATTGCTCCGGCAATATCATGGCATTTTTTGCATTTGATATTATGGATGCAATAGTTGTCGGTTTATATATCTTATCATCAAGTCCAAGCTCCTTAATAATACTTTTAATTAAAGATTTTGAATCTGATGTATCATAGATTGTAAAAGTTTTGTTGAAGCCGAGTAGATCTGCATGCGCTCTTAATATTCTCAAAAAAATTGAATGGAACGTTCCCATCCATAATCTTGACGAAAGTTTTTGTCCGACAACAGATGTAATTCGTTCTTTCATCTCACGAGCTGCCTTATTTGTAAAAGTCAACGCCATGATGCGATAAGGCTCATAGCCATGGGCTAATAGATGCACAATTTTATACGTCAGTACACGTGTCTTGCCTGAGCCTGCTCCTGCAATCACCAATGATGGCCCATCGATATAGCAGACAGCATCACGTTGCTGTGGATTTAATGAATCCAAATATGAATTTGAAGAAATATCGATCATTATTGTTTCTCAATTTTGTGTTATTCCTATAATAAGTTCTTCATAGGTTGGGATATGAGGTATAAATTGATATGAATTATTTTCATAGTCAATGATGCAGCAATAATGTTGCATCCCATTTGACACAACTAAATACTTGGTTTTAAGCACCATATTGTATCTCACTATTTGGTCGAAAACATTCTGATTTATTGATATATGAGGTGCTTTGTATTCTATTATCATCATTGGATCTCCCGTATTGCTATAAACAATAGTATCACATCGTTTTATTGTACTATTCAACGATATTTTCACTTCATTGGCAATTAAACCCATCGGATAATGAAGATAGTTTATAAGCCAATTAGTGAAATGCTGACGCACATATTCTTCCGGAGTCAAAGAAACAAATTTTTTACGGATAGAATCAAATATTTTAATGTTGTTGTTTCTATCGCGACTGATACGCATATTATATTTCGGAAGATTCAATTCTGTCATTATTCTCTATAATACTATAAATCATATTATACCATGCTTTTTAAGCATATAAAATTCTTGTTCAAAATTAGGAGTGAAGACACCTTTGCCTAAATTTGACTCTATTTCGGATATCGACCAAAATTTCCCGCCATTTGTCTCATTGCTTGGCAAAACCGGTTCATCACTGACTGCAATATAAGAATAGACAAATTCCGCTTCCATTGTTGACTGAAACTTGTAATTTAAAATTTGCTTATATTTTAATCCGGTCAAGCCCAACTCTTCGAATGTTTCGCGTTCTAATGCTGTGGTAATGTCTTCTCCATAACCAATGTGTCCTCCCATTGCTGTATCCCATTTGTTTGGTTGTATCCTTTTCCAGGAAGGACGATGCTGCAAAAATAGTTCTCCTTTGGAATTAAATAGATGCAAATGCACGACAGGGTGCAATATCATCGAACCGTTGTGACATTCCGATCTGACTGCACTGCCAATTACATTGCCCTCAGTATCAACAATAGGCAATAACTCATTCTCGTTATCACTCATTATTGCTGTCATAGACCGAGTTTAAAATGTGAGCAAGACGTAATCCTCCTTTAAGCAACTGAATTTCAATCGTAGGAGCCCATTCTGCAACATAATCATACGAGATGTTGTACCCCTGCTCTGTTTTATCATATACTGTTGTCGCTAATTCATGGGTCTCCTTCGCCCAATCAGTTACACATCCGGATACAAGTTCTTTTTCCAATTCAGGCGTCACTCTATCTATTTGATTTTGCCATTCTGAATAGCTCCATTTGTGAGCGCTTTCAAGGATTGAACTATCCCATACCGAATGTAGATTATTGTCTCTATTGAAAAATTTAACCGGCCATTTATTACCTCCGAGGTCTGACAAATGGCCCATGTGCATCGGTTGATGAAGGTCTCCAATCAAATGTATCACCATTCTCAACGCCAAAGCAGCATCTTGCTTAATCGTTGTCGAAGATTTAAGTATATCAATTTGTGTTGTGAGTGCAGTTACGATGTCGCCTTGCTGATGAACCGGAGCATCTTCAAACGCCTGATTTGCATCTATATTTTTGTAATGCCAAGTCTTGGTATATTTATACTTAGGTGTATGACTTGCATTATCAAGCCAATTTGACCAATACACCATCGACTGACCATTCAATATTGAATCTACTGCATGCATAGTTTTCTCTGTAAGATGCTTTTCTGCTATGTAAGCAACTACGTCATGTCCTTTTTGCCCCCAACCGAAGCAATTAATAGAACAAAGAATTGATAGAATAAGAGTTAAATTGTTTTTACGTATCATAATTATATGTTGTTTTTAAATCATTTTCAAACCTATTACGCTCAGAATTAATGTCGTTATAAAAAAGAGTCGCCAAAATGTTGCCGGCTCATTAAAAAATATTATTCCGATAATAACTGTACCAATAGCACCGATACCTGTCCATACGGGATAGGCTGTGCCTATTGGGATTGTGCGTGTAGCTATGGATAGCAACCACATACTTGCCGTTAATGCAAGACCAAAACCAATCCACCAAAAAGCAAGTTCTGTTCCTGTAGCCAATTTTGTCTTTCCAAGACAAAATGCAAAACTGACTTCCATTAAACCCGCAATTATCAACATTATCCAATCCATATCATCTCTTTTTTCTTCGTTGATATAATATACAAGAATATTTTTTACTCAATTCTTAATATCTGTCGTTAAAAAACATTACTTCTATCTTTTAAGACTACAAAATTAGCAAATAATTCTATCAAATTTATTGATAGATGTAAAAAATCAAAATTTTAATTTGATATAATCATCAGTTTAACTATCTTTGTAACTACAACTTATTGATTATACAATAAAACAGATACTAATATGTTAAAATTTATATCATGGAATGTTAATGGCCTTAGAGCCGTAGTAGGTAAAGGTTTTAAAGAAATATTTACCGACCTTAATGCTGATTTCTTTTGTTTACAAGAAACTAAGCTACAAGAAGGTCAGATAGATTTGTCATTCGATGGCTACACTTCATATTGGAACTATGCTGAGAAAAAAGGATATTCCGGTACTGCTATTTTTACACGTCATAAACCACAAGCTGTAACTTACGGAATAGGCATTGACAATCACGACTTGGAGGGACGTGTCATTACACTTGAAATGGAAGATTTCTTCCTTGTAACTGCATATACACCAAACTCACAAGACGGATTGAAACGCCTTGATTATCGAATGAGTTGGGAAAACGATTTCCGTAACTACTTGTTACAACTCGACCAAAAGAAACCCGTAATACTTTGTGGCGACCTTAATGTAGCACACAAAGAAATAGATCTAAAAAATCCTAAAAACAATCGCATGAATCCCGGTTTTACCGATCAAGAGCGAGAACAATTTACGACATTGCTTGATGCCGGATTTACAGATAGCTATCGTCATTTCTATCCTGACACAGAAGGTGCTTATTCGTGGTGGAGCTATCGATTTCAAGCGCGAGCTAAAAACGCAGGCTGGCGTATTGACTATTTTGTAGTTTCAAATCGTCTTTGCCAAAGAATGCAGAATGCATCAATACTCAATGAAATATTCGGTAGCGATCATTGCCCGGTCGAACTAATCCTCAAATAATGTATAATAAATACTAATTTTGTTTGATTACACTATGATATAAGAAAGTAATTTTGCAAAATAAATGATATTGAATTTAAATCACAAAATATTTTCTTTGAACAACAAATAAGATTAGATTTTTTTGTAACTTTGTGACATTATAAATTGAACATGTAAAATACATATTATAATTATGAATACAAATAGATATGATCAACGCGGTGTGTCTGCCTCAAAAGAAGATGTACACAACGCAATAAAGAACGTTGATAAGGGTATTTTTCCAAATGCATTCTGCAAGATAATCCCAGATGTATTAGCAGGAGATCCGGAGTATTGTAACATAATGCATGCCGATGGTGCTGGCACAAAGTCTTCATTGGCTTATATGTATTGGAAAGAAACAGGCGACCTAAACGTGTGGAAAGGCATAGCTCAAGATGCTCTGATTATGAACATTGACGACTTGCTATGTGTCGGTGCTACAGATAATATCCTCTTGTCATCAACAATTGGCAGAAATAAAATGCTAATCCCCGGAGAAGTAATAGCAGCAATCATTAATGGCACTGAAGAACTTCTTGCCGAATTAAGAGAGCAAGGTGTCAACATTGTAAGCACAGGAGGCGAAACTGCAGACGTCGGAGACCTGGTTCGTACAATTATTGTTGATAGTACCGTTGCTTGCCGAATGAAACGTAGCGATGTAATCAATAATGCAAACATCTCTGTTGGTGATGTTATTGTCGGACTTTCTTCTTGCGGTCAAGCTACATACGAAAAAGAGTATAACGGAGGAATGGGAAGTAATGGCTTGACATCTGCACGCCATGATGTCTTTGGAAAATATTTGCTTGCAAAATATCCGGAAAGTTGTGACCCTAATGTTCCAGACGAACTTAAATATTCCGGAACAAAGACTCTTACAGAAATGATTGAAGAAGTCGGTATTGATGCAGGTAAATTAGTCCTTTCTCCAACAAGAACTTACGCTCCGGTAGTAAAAAAATTACTTGACGAACTTCGTCATGATATACATGGAATGATCCACTGCTCAGGCGGTGCTCAAACCAAGATTCTCCACTTCATAGATGATACAAAACATATTATAAAAGACAACTTATTCCCTGTGCCTCCATTATTTAAAATGATTCAAGAGGAGAGTGGCACAGATTGGAAAGAAATGTATAAAGTCTTTAATATGGGACATCGTCTCGAAGTATATTTATCTCCGGAAAAAGCTCAACGCGTAATTGAAATCTCTGAGTCATTCGGAATTCAAGCACAAATAGTCGGTAGGGTTGAATCCTCAAACACTAAAAAATTAACTATTATTAGTGAAAAAGGTAAATTTGAATATTAATCTTATAAAATCCTTAACAATATCAACTTTATTACTTGCACTGATTCTATTTACCGTGCAATGTAATAAAGTTGATAGAAATCAATCGTCTAAACAACAGTCTCATCAACCATTACCCGACACACTTAAAGTTGCAACATTATATAGTCCGACTTCTTATTTTATTTATAAAGAAGAGCCTATGGGCTATGAATATGAAATTATCAAACAGTTTACTAAAGACAAAGGCATTGAGTTGAAATTAATAATTGCTCAAAACTTTAATTCTCTTTTTGAATTGCTTGATTCCAACTATGTTGATTTAATTGCATACGACATTCCTATTACTGCTGAATATAAATCTAAAATAATTCCTTGTGGTGAAGAAAAAATAAATTATCAAGTTCTTGTTCAATCAAAGAATAAAAACTCCACTTTGATTTCTGACGTAACAGAATTAATCGACAAACAAGTATATGTAGAGAAAAACACCAAATACCAACATCGAATAGAAAACCTGAATAAAGAATTGGGTGGGGGAATTCATATACACCCTATAGATAAAGACACTTTGATAACAGAAGATCTTATTCGTATGGTTGCACTAAATAAAATTCCGCTTACAATTGTAGATTCTGACATAGCACAACTTAATCGTACTTATTTCAAGAATATAGATATTTCACTAAAAGTCAGTCTTGAACAAAGATCCTCATGGGGCGTTAGAAATAATCAAAAATGGTTAGCAGACTCCATTAATTCATGGTTTAAAAATACTCAAAAAGCCAAGAATTATAAAGATATACATAAACGCTATTTTGAAATCAGCAAAATTAATGAGCGCATAGAATCCAATAAAATAATGATTGGGAAAAATAAAATTTCTATTTACGACAATCTATTTAAAAAATATGCAAAAGAAATAGGGTGGGACTGGAGACTTCTTGCAGCTCAAGCATACACCGAATCAGGATTTGATACTACTGCCGTATCATGGGCTGGAGCTAAGGGATTAATGCAATTAATGCCACGAACCGCTACATCATTCGGACTTCCTATTGATAAAATATCAAATCCGGAATTAAACATTAAAGCCGCTGTAAAAGCAATTAAATCAATCGATAATTCTCTTAAGGTCAAAATTAGCGACCCAACAGAACGTATAAAATTCATTCTTGCTGCATACAATTCAGGTATAGCACACGTTTATGATGCTATTGCATTAGCAGCAAAATATGGTAAAAGTCCAAATATTTGGACTGATAATGTGCGAGAATTTATACTGCTAAAATCACGTCCCGAATATTATAATGACCCCATCGTAAAATACGGATATTTTCGTGGTAATCAGACAGTTGAATACGTTGATAAAGTATTGAGAGTATATAAAATTTACCAAGAAAAGATTCCTAAGTGAACAATTTTAGTATTTATACAATTATATTTATATATTAATTTTAAGCCTAACGAATTAATTATGAAGAAAACTTATCTTAGCGTTGCTCTTGTATTAGCATTAGGTGGCTCAATGCTATTTAGCTCATGTATCGGTCAATTCGCATTGACCAACAAAGTACTTGATTGGAATAATCAAGTAGGTTCAAAATTTGTAAATGAATTGGTATTCTTTGCTTTTTGGATTATTCCTGTTTACGAAGTTACATATTTAGCTGACCTTTTAGTAATAAATTCAATCGAATTTTGGAGTGGTAACAATCCAATATCTGCATCTACAAAAGTTATTGATACAGAAAATGGTCGTTATTTGGTAGTATGTGACGGTAATGGTTATAATTTTACTTGTGAGACTACCGGCGAAGTCGTTAGACTTGATTTTAGCGAAGAAGAACAGACATGGTCTGTAAACGCTAACGGAGAGTCATATCCATTCATGACATTTGTTGATGACAATACCGTTAAAATGATTACACCAAACGGTGACTTCCAACAAGTAGAACTTAGTGAACAAGGAGTATATGCTTATAGTCAAATTGCATCATCATATATGATGGCCAAAAGATAAATAGGATATTCCATTCCGATAAAGAAAATAAGTGGGTGAAATTCATCATCCACTTATTTTTATTTTGTAACATGTCCCGTCCTGATATAGCGTTACACTAAGAAAAGACCAAGTATGGAAGAAAAGAGTAAAAGCTTGTATATCAAGCGCACACAGCGGGACTATCCGATGAGTTTTAAGTTGGCAGTAGTCCGAGAAGTAGAAAGTGGAGCC
>JAZTZN010000028.1:0-54000 GCA_045637445.1 Muribaculaceae bacterium | reverse complement strand
GAAGCTTTCAATAGTTGGAGGCATGAGTCTGACGAGCGCTTGGAAATATTGCAGAAAGAACAGCACAGAGCCGAGAGTGCATTAAAGGAACTCCGACAGTGGCATCCTATGGCTGATGAAATCAAGCAGGTGATTGATCAGTTGCAGCAGTTGGATGTAACAGCAAAAGAGAATGTAGCCCAACAGACAGCAGTCAAAAGTCAGATTTCTCAAATTACGGCTGAATATGAGATGCGAGAGGCTGAACTGAAACAAATGTCTCTGCGTGAGCGAGAGCGCTTAGAGAGAAGTCGTACGCAGTATCGTGAGCAAATAGCAAAAATAGATGACTTGCTTACCCATTTGGGTGGTTCTCTTTACCAATGGCTTTGTGAGAATGCAGAAGGATGGGAAGACACCATAGGCAAGATTGTAGATGAAGAACGGATTCTTTATGCTCAAGGACTTGAACCTCGGTTGGATGCTACATCTAATAGCATGTTTGGCATAAAGTTGAACTTGGACAACATTGACTTCGTGCATCGCACGCCTGATGAATATAGGGCACAGAAGAAGACTTTGGAGGAGCAAGTATTGCAGTTGAATAGTCAACTACTTCAATTGCCTGTTACTCTTCAAGAGGATATTTCAAAGCTTGGAAAGAAATATGCCACACATCTCAATACGCTTCGTCAGCAAGCGACGTTGTTAAAAGTTGAGGAAGATCAAATACCTGTCAAGCGACAGAACCTGCAAAACCAACAGCATAAGTTGGAGATGGAGGAGCAGGAAGTCATAGCAAAAGAAAAAGAAATCCGCGAACGCACATTCAACGAAGCACTTCTGAAAGTGCAAGCAGAGAAAGAGGCACGTGTGCAGAAAGAGGCTAAGAATAAAAAAGAGCTCAAAGACCTTGATTCGGTCTTCAACAAATCTTCAAAAGCGCTCGATGATGAACTACGTGTATTCAAAGAATCTCAGGCATCGGAGATTTCTGCTCGTAATCAGGAGTTTGCTTTACAGAAAGCTCAACTTGATGAACAACAGAAGGCAGAATTGGCTGGAGAAGGTGTTGACGTTAATCTGCTCGAGCAATATCGAAAAGCGTTAGAGGGTTTGAAGACGCTATTGACTAAGATTGAAAATGAGCGCTCTGTTGTGATTCGTTATCGCGATGCTGAACAAAATCTCTTTGCCAAGGAACCTGAGATTAAGAAGGCCATAAAAGGCATAGAACTACAAATCGCAATGATGCGTCAACATTATGAAGATAAGAAGGTTCGGATAGAGAAGAAAAGAGGTGAATTAGAAGAACGCCAAAAGACGGTGCTCAAGAATCTCACACACAGACGAGATGGGTTAAATCTGTATCATCAGGTTGTGGAGAATGAACATCTTGTGCCTGACACTTATCGTTCTGATGATAAAACCATGACGACACATTTGGATTGTCTCCAACTCTTGACCCAGCTTCGTGGAACTGTAAATCAGAAACGTGAGTCGATAGACAAATTAAAGGACATGGCTGTAAACTTTAATCGCAATTTCAAGCCGCAGAATACTTTCCATTTTAACACCATGCCTATAACAGACGGCGACTATCTGCAGATTGCTGCGGACCTGCAAGACTTCATGGACAACAACAAAATTGAAGAGTTCCGACGTCGCACCAGCGAACATTATAAAGACATCTTAGGACGCATCTCAACAGAAATTGGAGCGTTGATGAAACGCCGTTCGGATGTGGATGGTATAATACAGGACATCAACCGCGATTTTGTTGAAAAGAACTTTGCGGGAGTTATCAGAAGTATTGAACTGAAGGCCAACGAGTCCTCTGACAGGCTTATGCAGTTGCTCTTGTCCATTCACGAATACACTGTTGAGAATGCACTTTCTATCGGAGAACTCAACCTTTTTTCAAGTGATAATCGTGACGAAGTGAATCGTAAGGTAGTGAATTATCTAAAGAGTTTCTCTCATCAGTTGCAAGATGAGCAGAGCCGTTCCAAAGTGTCACTTGGCGATTCCTTCCGCCTACAATTCCGAGTTAAAGAAAACGACAACGACACTAATTGGGTGGAAAGAATAAACAATGTAGGTTCTGATGGTACGGATATTTTAGTGAAAGCAATGGTAAACATTATGCTTATTAATGTATTCAAAAAGAAAGCTGCAAAGAAGAGTGGAGACTTCATTGTGCATTGCATGATGGACGAAATAGGACGCTTACACCCTAACAACATCAAAGGCATTTTGAATTTTGCAAATTCGCGTAATATATATCTAATCAATAGCTCTCCAACGTCATATAATCCGTATGATTACCGCTATACTTATATGCTGAGTAAACATGGAGTGAAAACAAAAGTCGAAAAATTATTGAAACGAACTGATTAAAACATATGGCAATAAGTACATCTATAAAAGCTTTGATAGCAGGAGAACAAGTTGCAGGTTCGAAGATAAGCAATAAGTTACTTGAAGAGCTATTGACAGAAGGTTTGTTATTGGTCAGTTCACGCGGATCAAGAAAATCATATCGCGCTCGCAATATCGAAACCCTAAAAAGATTTCTCATTGACAAAGACGAGTGTTATCGAGTCCTTGAAATTGAGACATCAGATTCTCGTGCTTCAATGGCTATAAAGACCGGAAACTCAAAACTTGTAGCTGTACGTTCTTGCCCAGGGTTTCCGGTAAACAGCTATGAACCCATTGAATGCCTTCTTTCCGGGAAACAGTTTCTGGTAAATCCGCAGGAGGGAAGTTTCATCTTTGTATCTGAGTGGGAAAAATTTATGATACCTGAAGACGTAGTAGTAATCGGTATAGAAAATATGGAAAATTTTAGGATGATACGAAGGCAAAGAGCATTCTTTGAGGAATATCTTCAAAAACATGGATTTACTAAAAAGGTGCTCTTCGTATCCAGATATCCACAATCAACCGACCTTCGAAGATGGTTATCTACTATTTCAAATCATTATATTCATTTTGGGGATTTTGATTTAGCTGGAGTCAATATATATCTTACTGAATTTCAGCGCCATATAGACAATCAACGCTCTTCGTATTTAATACCCGATGATATTGAGTTCAGATTAAAATCAGGCTCAAGACAAAGATATGACGAACAATTGCGTCAGTACAAAGAAATCAAGTCTAATAATTGCGAATTACAACAACTAATCGACCTAATCCATAACGAACGCAAAGCATACGATCAAGAAGGTTATATTAGTTGTAATAATGTTCAGACTTGAGAAATTTTGATGTTCGGTAAAGGTTGAGATAACCTGATTTATGAAATTAATTGATATTGGTCACTAAATTTTATTTTAGTCAGGAGAATACTTGGAGTATATAATTTTTTCTTATAATTTTGCATAATAATTATATATGGCAGTTGAAAAACAAATAATGTGTAAATTATTTGTCGGAATAAAGTATAATTTTTATATATAGGGTTATAACTATGGTGTTTACAAATGTAGAAAAGGCTTTTGTCGGAATAAATGTTCCTAAATTTCCGACAAACATACCGTTTATTGCAGTAGATAATTTCCCATTGTTGGGTAAATTAGCGGCATTAAGATTTATAGAGTGGGTTGCCGACAATCCGGAAGGTGTTATCAGTTTGCCGACCGGAAAGACACCGGAATATTTCATTGAGTGGGTAAAACGCATCTTGGCTCAATGGGATACAGCAGAAGGCAAAGAAATGCGAGAGAGCTATGGGTTGCATATAGAAAAGAGACCATCGTTGAGCGGATTGCATTTTGTGCAGATTGATGAGTTTTATCCGATATCGCCGGATCAGCATAACAGCTTTTATAATTACGTTCAAAAATATTATATCAATGGTTTTGGCTTAGATCCGAATAAGGGTTTGTTTATAAATAGCAATGATATTCCATTGGCTGACGGAAAATCGTATAATGAGGTGTTTGCCGATGGAATAATAGATTTAGGTTTGAGATATAGAGAACCTAAAAATAAAATCGAAGAGCTCAAGCAGCGCTCTATTTTCATGATAGACGATTGGTGTGCAGAATATGAGGAGAAAATAAGAAATATGGGTGGCATAGGATTTTTTTTAGGAGGAATTGGTCCTGACGGTCATATAGCTTTTAACACCAAAGGTAGCGATCCACACTCAACTACGCGCTTGACATATACAAATTTTGAGACACAGGCAGCGGCTGCAGGCGATTTAGGAGGTATTGAAATTTCACGTCATAAGCCGGTTATTACCATTGGTCTTGATACAATTACATATAATAAAGAAGCTGTGGCAATCATTTTTGCTGCAGGAGAAGCAAAGGCACAAGTCGTTGCTGATGCTTTGGAGAAGAAGCCTTCAAATCTCTATCCGGCATCTGTATTGACACGTTTGCCAAACTCAAGGTTTTATATTACGACAGGTGCCGCTTCTGCATTAAAGGAGTCGATATACAACTATTATATGGCAACTCCGTGGAATCAGGAAAAAAGCAATCGTGCCATTATAGATTGTTTGTACAGAATAAATAAGTATGCCGATAAGGTGACGGTGGATGATCTGCTTGAGGATGAATATTGCAGAATGATACCAAATCTTAATGAAAGTACTGTCGATGAGGTTGTAAAATCGATTACGGATAAGATTGAAAAGGGAACATCGTTGTGGAGCAACGAAGTGTTCTATCACACAGGACCTCATCATGACGACATAATGTTGGGATTGTTGCCACATATTCACCGAGTGTCACGAAATGAGACCAATAGGTCGCATTTCGCAGTGATGACATCGGGCTTTAATGCAGTGACAAATACATTTTTGATTAATATTCTTGAAAGCACGCTTGATTTCATCAATGCTGATAGGATTGAGATGTTGAATTATCCGGACTTCTTTGAAAAAGGTTACGCAATCAAGAAGGATAAAGATTCATATCATTATTTGATTCATGTAGCTTCCGGTAATGAAGTAGAGCGTAAGCGCGCATTTGCTCATCGCATCATAAGAAACTTTATTGAAATATGGGGCATCAAGAATAAAGAGGAGTTGAAAGACAGAATATCTGAAATTGTCAGCGAAACTCGCAATAGTTATGATGGTGAGAAAATGTCGGCTGAAATACGCTTGCTGAAAGGAATGATCAGAGAGTTTGAAGAGGAACTTGTGTGGGGATTCTTTGGTATTAAGGAGTCGAATATTCATCACTTGCGCCTCGGTTTTTACACAGGAGATATTTTTACCGAGCGTCCTAACAGAGAGCGTGATGTCGAGCCGATACTACAGCAATTGCGAGAAATCAAACCGACAATCATCTCGTTGGCTTTCGACCCGGAAGGTAGCGGACCGGACACACATTATAAGGTGCTTCAAGCGATAGCTGAAGCTATCAGAGAATGGTCAAAAGAGGCAGACTTGAGCAATGTCAAGATTTGGGGTTACAGAAATGTGTGGTATAAATTCCATCCTGCTGAGGCTACTCATATTGTTCCTGTTTCGTTGAATGCAATGGGTGTATTCAGCAATGCCTTTGAGAATTGTTATCTGTCGCAAGTCGATGCATCGTTCCCAAGTCCTAAATTTGATGGTAAATTTAGTGATTATGCAAGAAAGATTTGGGTTGATCAATTGGCTTATACAGGCAATTTGCTCGGTAAACCATTTTTCTACCAAAACAAGAGCCCAAGACTGCGTACAACTCACGGACTATTATTCTTTAAGGAAATGACGGCAAATGAATTCCTTTTGCAGGCTCGCGAATTGGAAAAATCAATAGGAGGGTAGTGTTGCCCATGATGATAAAAACGTTAATGTGGTCAAACACGATTGGCAACATTAACTGATAAACAAAAGAAGTGATTTCGATGTCGAAATCACTTCTTTTTATGCAGTTGTTTTGAAAAAATTAGTCATTATTGCGATCGCGCTCTTTTGCAGGATTGCTGAAATATAATTTGCCATCGATATATTCTTGAGCAGCAATAAGAGTAGGTTTTGGAAGTTTTTCATAGAAGCGAGAGATTTCGATTTGTTCTCTGTTCTCGCTGACTTCTTCCATGTTGTCTGTAGATGCAAATTCTTGAAGTTTCTTTTCAAGGTCTTTTTTCATCTCAATAGCAATTTGGTTGGCGCGTTTGCCGATGATGCAAACAGTTTCATAGACATTGCCTGTAGGCTCAGCCATTGCTATCATGTCACGAGTGACAGTGTTTAACGGTGCATTAGTTCTTTTGTAATCCATAATATATTATGATAGTTTTTTTATTATTCTAAAAATTGTTTATTCTTTGACGTAGCGACGTGCAATTTTTAAGATATTGTCGGCCTCTTTTCTGTTTTTGGAATCCGGGTAGTTGTTGATGAAAGAATAGTATTCGTCAATAACTTCGCGGAAACGTTCGATTTTACGCTCTTCGATACTTTCTTGCGCTTCTTGGAAACGTGATTTCAAGATTAGCAATTCCAATTGCTCTCTATACTTTGTGTAGGGATATGTCTTTAAGGCATTTTGAGCAACAATTATAGCACTTTGGTAGTTATTGCCCATGTATGTGCCTAAATTATAGTATAGTTGAGCATTTTGCAACTCTTTAAGAGTCAACTTGTCTTGAAGCTCGAAAATTGCATTTTGAGCAATAGTTACCTTGTCGCTTTTAGGGAAATTGTCAAGAAAACCTTGCAGTTCTTCGATGGCTTTTAATGTTTCAGACTGATCCAATTGAGGGTCAGGAGAATCAAGATAGTAGCCATATCCGCAATAATATCTTGCCAATTCTGCAAATTGTCCTTTCGGATAGCGATTGTAATATGTTTTAAAATAAACTCCGGAATTGAGGTAGTCCTTACTTTCGTAGTAGCTCATACCTAATAGGTATAATGCTTCTTCTCCTTTAGGACCTCCCTTTAACGGAGTAATCACATCTGTCAGAATTGACGAAGCTTGAACAAATTTTCCTTCTTCAAAAGCGCGCTTGGCATAGTCGAATTTATAATCGACATCTTTACTTTTAAGTGCGCGATTATATTCTCCACAACTGCAGAGAGTCAATGCCATTAAAAGTATTTGAAAGTATTTGCGCATAATGATTTTGTGCTTTTAGGATGCAAAGTTAATAAAAATATTCCTAAAATCTGTCGGTCTTCACATTTTTTTAACTAACTTTACACCCAGAATACAAAATATGTGGTTTATAAAGATTAAAAATCAACTAAAATCTATCTGATATGTCATCATTGATGCGAAAATATCCAATATTGGTCAATCTCGTAATAATAATTATAGTTGCACTCATAGGTATTATGATAGCCAATATTTCTCTTGCGATTTTTACAAAGCATGGAGAATATAGTGTAGTGCCAAATGTAGAGAAAATCAGCTATACCGCTGCAATGGAAAAATTGCATGAAGCAAGTTTTAAGACAGAGATAAGCGATTCGGTATTTAGAGATGATATTGAGCCGGGTTATGTTTTGGAGCAAACGCCTGCTCCCAATTCAAAGGTAAAGCCGGGCAGAACAGTCTATTTGATTATAAATGCAGTTAATCCAAAGCAAGTGGCGGTAAATAATATTGAAGGTATATCATTGCGACAAGGAAAGGCATTGCTTCAAGGATTGGGATTTAAGGAAAAAAACATAAAGGTGGTCTATCGCCTTGGTAAATATGAAAATCTCATACAGTCAGTCAGAGTAGGAGGTAAAAAACTTCGTCCGGGACAAAGAGTGCCGATTAATTCTACTATTGTTTTGGAAGTAAGTGATGGGAAGGTCGATAGACTGACAGATTCATTGTTAAATGTAGAGTATGGTATGGAGTATGATGATTCATACTCTGAAAGCTATTCTTCAGAAAGCGAAGCATCTGTTGAGTCGGAAGCCCAATCAATAGAAAATCAATCTGTAGAAGAAACTGAGACTGAACAAGAAGAATACAATACTCTCTTGGAATAATTTTTATCATGGAAAATATTGAAATGACTGAAAACATAGATGACGAAGAAGTGATAAATTATTCGTTGGGAGAGTCGGATGGTATAGAGTCTGAATCAATCTATACCACTGAAGACGGACGTGAAATGTATGAGCATTTCCGATTTCTTGTCGATAAAGGACAAGCATTGTTGCGTGTTGATAAATTCTTGGTGGCAAGAATGGAAAAGACATCTCGAAATCGTATTCAGCAAGCGGCAGATGCAGGTTGTATAATAGTAAATGGTGTGGCTGTCAAATCCAGCTACAAAGTAAAGCCCGGCGATGTGATAAGCATCGTCATGGATCGTCCGAGGTATGAATTGGAAATTATACCGGAAGATATTCCATTGGACATTGTTTATGAAGACAGTGAAGTGTTGGTGGTAAATAAGCCGGCAGGATTGGTGGTGCACCCCGGACATGGCAATTATCATGGGACATTAGTCAATGCTCTTGCTTTCCATTTTAGGGATAATCCCGATTATGATGTTAATGACCCTCGTTTGGGACTTGTTCACAGGATTGATAAGGATACATCGGGACTCTTAGTAGTAGCAAAAACACCGGAGGCAAAAACTCATTTAGGCTTGCAGTTTTTCAATAAAACGACTAAGCGTCAGTATGTTGCAGTCGTATGGGGTGATTTTGACTCTGATAAGGGGACTATTGTCGGTAACATTGCACGAAATCCGAAGAATAAATTGCAAATGGCTGTATTTGACGATCCAACGATAGGAAAGCATGCTGTGACACATTATGAGGTCATAGAGTCGTTTGGGTATGTGTCTGTAGTCAAATGTGTGCTTGAGACTGGTCGTACGCATCAAATTCGTGTGCACATGCGTCATAAGGGGCATCCGTTGTTTAATGATGCACGATATGGTGGCGATCAAATTCTTAAAGGAACAACTTTTGCAAAATATCGCCAATTTATTGATAATTGCTTTGCTACATGTCCTCGTCAAGCATTGCATGCCAAGACGTTGGGTTTTGTACACCCTAAAACCGGGCAGCAATTGGATTTTGATACGCCAATACCGGAAGATATGCTCAACTTAATAAGTAAATGGAGAGAATATCGTAAATCGGAATAAATGGCTTATAATCAATTTTATGCGAGGTGGAGTGTGGCAAGAAATATTGCAAGAAATATTAAAGTCATAGCATAAAATACAAGATTAAATTTGGAGATTATTATTGCATTGAGTAACTTTGCAATTAAATAGTAGAAAATAAAAAGTATAATAAACGAATATGGAAATTTCAGGAAAGATTATCCAAGTCTTAGACTTGCAACAAGGAACATCTAAGGCCGGCAATGCGTGGAAAAAACAAGAATATGTGCTTGAGACACATGATACATATCCAAGAAAAGTGAAATTTGACTTTTTTGGAGAAAGAGTAGATCAATATCCTTTGAGCCTTGGTGATGAAGTGACTGTTAGCTTCGACCTTGAAAGCCGTGAATTTAACGGACGTTGGTACACAGACGTGCGTGGTTGGAAAGCTGAAAAGGTGGGCGCGCCACAAGTCGCACCGATGATGTCTCAAGAACCGCAAGCAGGATATGCTCAACCTGCTGCTCCTGCACCATTCGCTGCTCCTGTAGGAGATGAAAGTGACGATCTTCCATTCTAAAAAAGCAATTTGAAATAACACAAAGAGTCAACCTTTAGGGTTGGCTTTTTGCGTTTAATATTATCGGTATTCGTTGTATATGTGTTGATGTTGATATATATCAGTATGTAACAAATAGTACATCAATCCAAAGACTTCATTAAGTGGAAAAATTGCAAAAGATAGGGTGTTTCTCAATGATTTGCCCTATCTTTGCATCAAATCAAGCAAAGCAATGAGAATAAAGTTAACGAAACAAGAGAAGCTAATAATGAAACGTTTGCAACAAGGAATTGCCGACAAACCCGATGATATGTCAGGTATAATGTTTCAATGGTCTGTGACAAACCTTTCAAGACATGGACTTATATCGGTTATATTTCTGTGCGATAGTTATAAAATTTTCGAATGGAAATTTACCCTTAAAGGCAAAGCATATCTGGAAAGCAACCCCAAATTATACAACCCAATCAATTGGGATAAATGGTTTGCTATCTCATGTATTATTTCATCTGCTTTGCTTGCAATAATAATCTATCTTCGTTTAACCATTTAAATTTGAGATATGAAAGTATTTTTAGACAATATGCCCGAAGGTTGCATAACGGAAGAGCAAAAGCAAATACTAATAAAACACGCCACTGAGTATGGTGCGCATTATCTGATATATGCTACCGAATTTGACGGTATTCATTATTTCCATTATGGTCTATACAAAGACCAAAGACCTCGCTTTTCAGGTTTTCCTGTCTTTTATTTCTTTAATAAATCAGGTGAATTGACTCGAACACACTATTCGATTTGTAATTATCTTGGAACAAAAGTGGGTCAAAGAATTACAGGCTTGTTATCCACTGATCGATAAAGGCTGTATCAAATAATAAATTGTCAAGGCGTAATACTTCAAAAGTTGTTGCGCCTTTTTCTTTTAATAGTTTCAGCAAATCATACGAGCCGTTTATTTGTTGGTCGTAGATATACAATTTGCCATTAACTCGATACGCACTTAATGCGTGGCTTGCTTCTGCACCATCAAATCCGATGTAATATCTGCCATTTGAGGCAGTTAATTTATTTATTTCAGCCATTACATTTTTACATTTTGAAATATTAATTGATTCTATTATTGGAGCGTTGCTTGTTGTTGGGTCAATCCATGCCATAGTCATATCATCTCCTAATTGGTAAGATTTAGGCTTATTTTTGACTACACCGAGTGTTTTCACATTGATGCCTCTTGCTCTTGCTTCAGCCGTAACAACTGAAAGTGCACAATTAGTGTCAAATTTATTAGACTGTCCTAATTTAGGATTTACATTGCCACTATCAATATCAGCAAATTTCATTGGTTTCTTCAAGTCTGCACCGACAATATCAGCCACCTCTTTAGCATTATATCGTTGTTCTGCGGTAAGAGATGCAGTAGTGTAATCACTATTCATTGCATTTATTGTATTATCAGTGATAGTTTTATTAGCCTTTATCTTTGCTCCTGCCTTATGACCATATTGAGCTATTGGCACATTCTTCTCAATCAACTTTTGATTATCACGCAAGAAGTACGGTTGTGATTTGGCTTTGGCTATTCGGTCAGTGTTATCGGTGTACCAATCTTTGAAGTTCCGGGGTAAGTCTTTCACTTCGCCTTTGAAATGGTAGTTGCTGACATCCTCACCATTCAACAAACGTTGCTGATACTCCATAAATTCCTCTTTACTTGCTTGCTTCGGATAGTTTAGGTCGAGCAAAATAACTGCTGTTTATAATTATTATTTTAAAGTTGATTCGTTTAATATTTTTTTATACATGGCATAATGAGAGAAAGAAGAGAAAATAGTCGGATGTTATGTTAAAAATATTGTATTAAGCTGATGATTAATTGACGAATATTTGCTATATTTGCAGTGAATTAGAGAATATATGTATTTTTGTAAATACATGTATTTAAAATTCATAAATAATGAATATTATTAACTTTTAAAATAATTAAAGACATGAAAATTACACATGTAGAACACATTGGTATAGCAGTGCCTAACTTGGCAGAAGCTATCAAGTATTATGAAGAAGTATTGGGTCTCAAATGCTACAAGACAGAAGTTGTGGCAGACCAAAAGGTGACAACAGCTTTCTTCAAAGTAGGCGACACAAAGATCGAGCTTCTCGAAGCAACATCAGAAGACAGCACAATCGCTAAGTTTATCGAAAAGAACGGTGGCAAGGGTGGTATGCACCACATGGCATTCGCAGTAGAAGATGGCGTAGCTGAAGCATTGGCAGAAGCACAAGAAAAGGGTGTTCAAGTGATCGACAAGGCTCCACGCAATGGTGCAGATGGTCTTAAGATTGCATTCCTTCACCCAAAATGCACACAAGCAGTGTTGACAGAACTTTGTGAAGATCCAAATAAGTAATAATTAATAACCCAAAAGATATAATATCACAATGAGCAAACAACTTGATAAAATTCAAGAGCTTATCAACAAACGTGCAGAAGCTCGTATCGGTGGTGGTGAAAAAGCTATCCAAAAACAACACGAACGTGGTAAATATACAGCTCGCGAAAGAATCGATCAACTTTTAGATAAAGGTTCATTTGAAGAACTCGATATGTTTGTGACACACCGTTGCACAAACTTCGGTATGGATAAAAAACACTATCTCGGCGACGGCGTTGTGACAGGTTACGGTACAATCGAAGGTCGTTTGGTATATGTTTTTGCACAAGACTTTACAGTAAGCGCAGGTTCTCTTTCAGAAACAGTGGCTCAAAAGATTTGTAAAGTTATGGACCTCGCTATGAAGATGGGTGCTCCTATCATCGGTCTTAACGACTCAGGTGGTGCTCGTATTCAAGAAGGTATCAATGCACTTGGTGGTTATGCTGAAATCTTCCAACGCAATATCCTCGCTTCAGGTGTTGTGCCACAGATTTCTGCTATCCTTGGTCCATGTGCCGGTGGTGCAGTATATAGCCCTGCATTGACTGACTTCACTATCATGACAAAAGGCATCTCTTACATGTTCCTTACAGGTCCTGCTGTAGTGAAGACTGTGACAGGTGAAGATGTTACACAAGAACAACTTGGTGGCGCTACAGTTCACTCAACTAAGTCAGGTGTTACTCACTTCGCTGCTGAAGATGGAGAAGAAGCTATCGCTTTGATCCGCAAGCTCATGAGCTATATCCCACAAAACAACCTTGAAGAAACTCCACTTCAACCATGCGACGACCCAATCGATCGTCTCGAAGATAAACTCAACGAAATCATTCCTGACAGCGCAAAACGCTCATACGATATGTATGAAGTGATTGGTTCTATCGTTGACAATGGCGAATTCCTCGAAGTACAAAAGGATTATGCTAAGAACATCATCGTAGGTTTTGCTCGCATGAATGGTCAGTCAGTAGGTATCGTTGCTAACCAACCTAAGGTGTTGGCAGGTGTACTTGACTCAAATGCTTCTCGTAAGGGTGCTCGTTTCGTTCGTTTCTGCGACGCATTCAATATTCCATTGGTGACATTGGTTGACGTTCCTGGCTTCCTCCCTGGTACAGGTCAAGAATACAACGGTGTTATCCTCCACGGTGCAAAACTTCTCTACGCATACGGCGAAGCAACAGTGCCTAAAGTGACTGTTACATTGCGTAAGAGCTACGGTGGTAGCCACATCGTGATGAGCTGTAAGCAACTCCGTGGCGACATGAACTACGCATGGCCAACAGCTGAAATCGCAGTAATGGGTGCAGAAGGTGCGGTAAGCGTACTTTATGCTAAGGAAATGAAGGAAGCAACTGATCCTGCAGCAGTGAGAAAAGAAAAGGAAGACGAATATACAAACTTGTTTGCTAACCCATACAATGCAGCTAAATATGGCTACATCGATGACGTTATCGAACCACGCAATACTCGTTTCCGCGTAATTCGTGCATTGCAAATGCTTGCAACTAAGAAACTCACTAACCCTGCTAAGAAGCACGGTAACATTCCTTTGTAATATTCACGCGTAACAAAGTAAATACAATGTTGAAAAAAATTATAATTGCTTTGACGATGTGTTTCGCAGTCGTAACGATGGGTTATGCCAACCCATCGTTGGACGCGAACGCTGATACAGCTGTGGCTGCCACTGAGGTTGTCGAAGCTGCTGAAGTCGCTGAAATTGCTGAAGTAGAAGAGGCTGATGAAGCTGAAGCTGCAACAGGCATGATGAATCAGGCTCAGAAGGTGGAAAACATCAAGGCAAACGATCCTCACGGATTTACTATCACTATTATGGCTATGGTCATCGTAGTGCTTGCATTGGTGGTATTGTTCCTCCTTTTCTTGGTGTTCGGCAAGATGTCGTCACGTTCACAAAAGAAGAAAAAAATCGAAGCTAAGGGTCTTTCTAACTCAGATACATCATCTGAAGAAGCAGACTCAGGCGAAGTGATTGCAGCTATCGCTATGGCTCTTGCTCAACACTTCGATGCTCACGATGCAGAAGACACAGTGCTCACTATCAAACGCATGAAGAGAGCTTACTCTCCATGGAACTCTAAGATCTACAACATGCGTGAGATCCCTCAAGTAAATAAAAAATAATTCTAAACACAGTTTCAATAAATTAAGAGATGAAAGAATACAAGTATAAAATCAACGGTATGAATTATACAGTTGCTGTGGGCGATGTCAACGGCGACAAGGTTAACGTTGAAGTAAACGGCACAGCTTACACTGTCGAAATGGACAAGGCTGCTGCTCCAAAGGTGGCTAAGGTTGTAGCAGAGCAAGCTAAGCGTCCTGCTGCAGCTCCACGCACAGAGTCAGGCGAAAAAGTTATCGCTAAGCCGGCTGTAGCTGCAGGCTCTGCAAGCGCTGTTAAGAGTCCGCTTCCAGGCACAATCATGAGCTTCCGTGTGAACGTAGGCGACACTGTTAACGCAGGTGACACTGTTTGCGTGCTCGAAGCTATGAAGATGGAAAACGACGTACACACTCAAAAGGGTGGTACAGTGAAGCAAATTCTCGTTGGTGTGGGTGACTCAGTGCTCGAAGGTGCTGACATCATGATCATCGAATAATATTAGTTTGATTTTAAGGCATTAAAAAGATTGTTTTATGATTTTAAATCAGACAGGTTCAAGCTTTAGCGACTTTTTGAGCCAAAGCATTGACACATTCTGGGGCTTTACCGGTTTCGCCAATTGCGAATGGGGTAACATCATCATGCTTCTTGTCGGCATGTTCTTCATCTGGCTTGCTATCAAGAAGGATTTCGAACCATTATTGCTTGTGCCAATCGGCTTCGGTATGCTTATCGGTAACATTCCTTTCCAAGAAGGTATGGAAATCGGTATCTACGAAGAAGGTTCGGTGTTGAATATTCTTTATAATGGTGTGCGCTACGGCTGGTATCCACCATTGATTTTCTTGGGTATCGGTGCGATGACTGACTTCTCGTCATTGCTTGCCAACCCTAAATTGATGATTATCGGTGCGTGTGCACAGTTTGGTATTTTTGGTGCCTACATGGTGGCTTTGGCTATCGGTTTCGAACCTCTTGAAGCCGGTGCTATCGCAATCATCGGTGGAGCTGACGGTCCGACTGCTATCTTCTTGACATCTAAGCTTGCTCCTGAGATGCTTGGTGCAATCGCAGTGTCGGCTTATTCTTACATGGCTCTTGTGCCTGTGATTCAGCCACCTGTGATGCGTCTCTTCACTACTAAGAAGGAACGCCTCATCAAGATGAAGCCTGCTCGCGTGGTGACTCAAAACGAAAAGATTATCTTCCCAATCGTGGGTCTTATCTTGACATGTTTCGTAGTGCCATCAGGTCTTCCATTGTTGGGTATGTTGTTCTTCGGTAACTTGCTTCGCGAAAGTGGCGTGACAACACGTCTTGCTAAGACAGCAAGCAACGAGTTGACCAACATCGTTACTATCCTTCTCGGTATGACAGTGGGTGCTTCTACACAAGCGTCACAGTTCTTGACACCAAAGACACTTGGTATCTTTGCACTCGGTTTCATGGCATTCATCATCGCATCTGCTTCAGGTGTGCTTTCAGTGAAGTTGATGAACGTCTTCCTTAAGAAGGACCACAAGATCAATCCACTCATCGGTAACGCGGGTGTATCTGCAGTGCCTATGGCTGCTCGTATCTCAAACAATGTCGGTCTTGAGTATGACCCAACCAACTACTTGTTGATGCACGCTATGGGTCCGAACGTGGCCGGTGTTATCGGTTCGGCTACAGCAGCCGGTGTGCTCCTTGCATTCCTCGGATAACAATTAGGTTATTAAATATTAAAAAATGAAGTAATTTCAAAAATTACTTCATTTTTTTTGTTTTGTAGTGAGCAATTTTGCTTGTTGCGTGTTATTATAGTAAGAACGTACCTTAAAAATAATAGGAGGAAGCAATGGTAACAAAAGCAGTCATAAAAGAACTATATAAAAAATTTAAAGAACCGCCGGAGGATGTCAGTATGCTAAATTTGTCTTATTTTATGGACTTGTTAAAAGAGCATCATCCGATGAGAATAGATGGTGGAGAGATAGTTGTCGAAAATGTAGATGAATATAGTCCTTTTAGGCGTATGCTTGTTAAGCGATTGACCGGAGTCATGGAGTTTAATAAATATGTTGCCTTTGTAATGCAAGAACATATATTGTTTTTTGAAAAGAGAGGAAAGGGTATTTTGCTTCATTTAATACCGACGAAAAAGAAATCGTGTATTAAAAAAATTTTTAATTGTTTTGGAATTAAAAAGGACTGAGATTTAATCTCAGTCCTTTTTATGTAGTATAAGAATTAAATGTATTAGTTGAAAGTGAGGTCATCGAAACCTTCGCCTAATTCTTCCTCATTAAATTCGCTGTCGCCGTAAAAATCAGCATCAAAATCTTCTAATGCAGCAGCTGCTTTCTTGTCCATTTTTGCATCAAATTCGTCAAGGTCGATATGTTGTGCAGGAGCTTTGCCTTCTTTGCGTGTGCATAGAGGATCCATTAAAGTCTTGCCGGTAATGATTGATTTTAACTCCATAAAGAAAGAGCGTTCAGTAAGGTAATCAAAAACAAATATAAGTCTTTGACCTTCTTCTTCGACCAATTCGTTAATGTGAGTATCTTCCATAATCCAAATATCCTCGTCGCTGCTGCTACCCATATCTTCTAAAGTGATTTCTTCGCATTTTTGCCAACCATCATCACATAGGAAGAAAGAGTTCATTTCGTCTTTAGTATAACCTACGCTATCAAGAATCGCGTTTCGTAATTCAAGAAAATTTGCATCTGAGTCAATTTCTATTTCTCTACGAAAGTTATCAACTTCGTCTGAAACTATTTTAAAGCGATATACCATAATATATTGTTGTTTTAATTTCGAAATAAAATTTTCTGCGAATATAATTCAAAATAATGAAAAATAAGCATTTTTAGGGTAAAAAAATTAGGCATATTTTAAATATTAATATGCCTAATTATATAATTTATTATAAATCAACAAGTTATTTTAAAACGCCGTTTGCTTTAAATACTTTTTCGATTGCTTCAAGAGAACGAGTGACTTGTTCCTTTGTGTGGGTAGCCATAAGAGAGTATCTGATTAGCGTGTCGTTAGGAGCAACAGCAGGAGATACCACAGGGTTGACAAATACACCTTCATCCAATAGGTCGCGAGTGACTTGGAAAGTCTTATAGTCATCACGAATATAAAGAGGAATGATAGGAGTCGAAGTGTGTCCGATTTCGCATCCCATGGCTTTGAAATTTTCTAAAGCGAAATTTGTCAAATCCCAAAGATTTTGCTGACGTTCCGGTTCGCTCAACATGATGTCAAGAGCTGCATTTACAGCTGCAGTCGATGCAGGCGTGATACTTGCAGTGAAGATGTATGAGCGAGAGTGGTGGCGCAAATAGTTAGTGATTTCTTTGTCTGTTGCAATAAATCCACCTAATGAAGCGAATGATTTACTGAATGTACCCATGATTAGATCGACATCTTTAGTGACGCCATGATGGTCGCATAGACCTCTACCACAATTGCCAAACACACCGATGCCATGAGCTTCATCGACCATTACTGTTGCATTGTATTTCTTTTTCAACTCAATGATTTTAGGCAAATCGGCAGTATCGCCTTCCATAGAGAAAACACTATCGGTAACGATAAGTTTTACTTTATCTTCTTTGCATTTCTTGAGTTGGTCTTCAAGAGATGCCATGTCGTTGTGCTTGTATTTCAAGTATGATGAGAAAGATAGACGACGACCTTCGATAATAGATGCGTGGTCTTGCTCATCAAGGATTACATAGTCCTCACGACCTGTAAGTGTAGATACAACGCCAAGGTTTACACCGAAACCTGTGGAATAAAGCATCACATCCTCTTTGCCAATATATTCAGCAAGGCGAGCTTCAAGTTGCTTATGTATATCAAGCGTACCATTTAAGAATGGCGATCCGGCTAATCCTGTACCATACTTTTTTGTTGCAGCAACAGCTGCTTCAATTACTTTTGGGTGGGTAGTTAATCCCATGTAGCTGTTAGAACCGAACATGAGAACTTTCTTACCATTTATCATCACCTCTGTGTCTTGTTCGCTTGAGATAGGACGGAAGTAAGGATAAATACCTGCTGCTTTTGCTCTTTGCGGAGCATCGTAGCGTGCTAATTTTTCTTGTAATAGCTTCATAGTTTATCTATTTCTGCGTTTTTTTCGTTCTAAATCAACTGCAATTTGCGATAAATAGATTTAGATGTTTTGCTACATATCACATTGCAGACTGCAAAGGTAACAATTTTTTACAAATTACCGATATAATTTGGTCGAAAAAATGCTCATTCGATTTGTTTTTGTGCAGTTTTGAGCTATTGTAGGCTGTTTGAGGGAGTAATATGAATTTCTTTTTTTGATTATGGAAGAAAAATTTATATCTTTGCAAATGAATTATTGAATTACGAATTGTCAAGACATGAGTAAGAAGATATTTTATAGGTATAATCCGACGACAGATAATTACGAAAGAGTTTATCCTTCATTGAAAAAAAGGATATGGAGTGTCGCGCGACATATTGTGTTCGGGTTAATTATAGGTATTGTTATCTTCTTTTTATTTTCTAAATTATATCTGACCTCACCTCGTGAGCAATTGCTGATAGAAGAAAATAGAACGCTGAAGGCTCAATATGATGTTTTGCAAAATCGTTTGGATGATGCTCATAAGATAATGGACATTCTTCAAAATAGAGATGATAATTTCTATCGAGTTATGATGCAGATGGATCCGATGAGTAGAAGTCAGCGCTATTCGGGTTTGGATAAAGAACGTAATCAAGATTACAAAAAGTTTAGCGATGTCGCATTGATGACAGAACTGACTCAGCAAGTCAGCCTTTTGGAGAGGAGATTGTATGCGCAATCATTGTCGTTTGAACATCTTAGGGAAATGGCTGATAAGCAGAAAGATAAAGTAAGATGTATCCCGGCAATTGTTCCTGTCCCAATTAAAAATATAAAAATATCATCCGGTTTTGGTTATAGGCGTGACCCTGTCTATGGTGGGACTCGTTTTCATTCGGGTATAGACTTCTCGGATGCTACGGGAACTCCTATCTATGCTACGGCCGATGGTGTTGTGGCAGCAGCTACATGGGCATCGGGTTATGGCAATAAGATCGATATCAACCATGGGTATAATTATCTTACTCGTTATGCTCACCTTAGTAAGATAGATGTGAAACCGGGTCAGACTGTAAAACGTGGTCAGAAGATAGGAGAGATGGGTAGCACCGGTAAATCTACAGGACCCCACCTTCATTACGAAGTTAGATTTAAAGATGAACCTCAAAATCCGGTCAACTATTATTACCTTGATGTTACACCGGAACAATACAATAGTTTGATTGAGTCAGCTGAAAATGCAGGCTATGTAATGGATTAATGCTGAATGATTATGGAAGAATTAAGTAAGCAGTACTATAAGATTAAGGAAGTGGCAGAAATTCTTGATGTGCCTCAATCGACATTAAGATTTTGGGAAAAAGAATTTCCGATGATAAAGCCAATCCGAAGCAGTCATAACATTCGATATTATCGACCGCAAGACATAGAGCTATTGCGCATCATTCACTATCTGATAAAGGATAAAGGTCTTAAAATTGAGGCGGCAAGAGAGCAATTGCGTTCTAACAAGCATAATGTTTCGCGTCGAGTTGAAATCATTGACAGACTGAAGTCGGTGCGTTCTGAATTGGCTAATTTGCTTGTTGCTCTTGGTGGTAGAAAACTTTAAAAACATCTCAACTCATAATATAACTATGACAAAGAAACATTTAATGGACTTTAAGGTGGCAGAAGTGGATAACTTCGGCAACGGATATTCTCTTCTCAAATTGTCGCCTATCGGTAAGGAGATGCCACTAATAGAAGGTGGTCAATTTGTGAATATTCAAGTTAATAAATCGAAAAATACGTTCCTTCGACGTCCGATATCAGTTAATTTTGTTGACTATGATAAGCAACTTTTATGGCTGCTCGTTAAAGATGCGGGCGAAGGAACTCATGCAATATGCAATGCCGAAGAGGGTGAAGAACTAAATCTTCTTTTGCCACTTGGAAGAGGCTTCTCATTGCCTAACGATAAAAATGACAGTTTGCTCCTTATCGGTGGTGGCGTTGGAACGGCACCTATGCTTTATTGGGGTAAAATCCTAAAAGATAATGGTTATAAGCCTCGTTTCCTTCTTGGAGGCAGAAAAGACACCGACATCTTAGAACTTGAAGCGTTCCGTCAAGTTGGAGAAGTGTTTATTTCTACAGAGGATGCTTCAGCGGGAGAAAAAGGATTTGTGACAATGCATTCAGTTCTTAAGGGAAAAATTGATAAAATCTATTGTTGTGGTCCTGCTCCAATGATGAAAGCAGTGGCAAAAATTGCAAGGGAAAAAGGTTGTGAGTGTGAAGTAAGTTTAGAAAATAAAATGGCATGTGGACTTGGAGCCTGCCTTTGTTGCGTGGAAGATTCTAAAAAAGGTAACGTATGTGTTTGCTCAGAGGGTCCGGTGTTTAATATAAAGGAATTGAAATGGGAAATCTAAAAGTAAATATAGGTGGAGGTTTGGTGCTTGACAATCCGGTGATGACAGCATCAGGAACATTTGGTTATGGTGAAGAATTTGCCGATATTATAGATTTGAACCGTCTCGGAGCGATAATAGTTAAGGGTACAACTCTCAATCATCGAGAAGGTAATCCATATCCGCGTATGGCAGAGACTCCGAGTGGAATGCTTAATGCTGTAGGATTGCAAAACAAAGGTGTCGATTATTTTATCAACAACATATATCCTCGTATCAAAGACTATCAGTGTAAGATAATCGTAAACGTCAGTGGTGCATCGATCGGTGACTATGTTGCTGTGTGTGAAAAGTTAATGCCTCTTGAGCGAGTAGATGGTATTGAAGTTAATATTTCATGCCCTAATGTGAAGCAAGGGGGTATGGCATTTGGTACGACATGCGAGGGAGCAGCATCAGTGACAGCAGCTGTGAGAAAGGCATATTCCAAACCGATGATAATCAAATTGTCGCCTAATGTGACAGATATTGCATCGATAGCTAAAGCAGTTGAGTCAGAAGGTGCAGATGCAGTATCACTCACTAATACATTCCTCGGAATGGCTATTGATGTAGAAAAACGAGCTCCTATATTAAGCACAATAACCGGAGGATTATCGGGACCTTGTATTCGTCCGATAGCAGTTCGTATGGTATGGCAAGTGGCTAAGGCTGTAAATATTCCGGTAATCGGACTCGGTGGTATCATGAATGGTCGTGATGCACTTGAATTTATGCTTGCAGGTGCAAATGCAATTGAAGTCGGAACGGCTAATTTTATTAACCCGGCAGTGACAGTGGAAATTGTGGATTATATGACTGACTACTGCAAGCGCCATGGCATCGAAGACATAAATGATATTGTCGGAAAAATATAATCAGGCAAATAAGCACTTCTAAATTATAATTTAGGACTATTAGAAATTTAAAAGTTTCAAAATGAATATCTTTGCCCAGCGAAGCAGTAAATATGTGAGTCTGCTAATCTTATTTTGTGTTGCAATTGTCGCTGTGGCGTGGCGGTACGCATGTGTGCCATGGACTGATGATTTACAATACATGAGGTTGCCGGGTGAAGATGTTCGATTTTGGTATAGTGAGGGTGATTTTATAAAAGACTTTGGCGATGCTTGTCGTGCAATATATTATCATCACATAAAAATTACAAGCAGATTGCCTAATTATATACAATGTTTTGTAAATCTGCTTCCTAAATTAGTAGTCGATATTAGTCATGGTCTAATGGTCGGACTATTAGTCTTGATTACTGCATATTCTATTGCAGGAAGACGTATGCTGAAGTTAACTCATATTGTAGGCATGTCTGCATTAGCTTTGTGGACGATGTTGCCATGGTATGATAATATGGCGTCAAGCGTTTTTATGCTCAATTATGTATGGGTGTCGGTTTTTATATTGATATTTTTTCAAATATTCCTAAAAAGGAATTTTATTTCGTCAAAATATCAATGGATTCAGTGGCCGATAGTTCTGATTATAGGAATGTCTCATGAAGGATTTACATTTGCAATGATTGCTGCATGTCTGTCTATACTTGTGATTGATAAAACCGATAGAAGACGACGATTTCGATTGATTTGTACTCTTGCTGTTGGAGCACTTTTTTGTTTTATGACACCTGGGATTTTTAGTCGTCTTCAAAGTCAAGTTGTCGAGCAATCTAATGGATCTCTACTGTCTATCATAAAAGAAAGTATATTGCAATTGGAGTCAGTGTGGATGCTCGTTGTAATTTTGATTTTTGTCGGATTTAGGCGAGGATTAAAGTATTTGATTAGTATTCTTAAACAAGAGGCAATTTATGGTTTTATTATAGTATTCAGTTATGTAATAGCTATTGCGAGTGGAACTGTTCATCGTGGATTATGGTTTACTGATTTGGCAGCTATTATTTTATCCTTCAGATTGCTTGTCTTGACATTTAAATGGTGGCAATCTTCCCAAATATTAATTGGTTGCATTACGTCGATATTAATGCTTATCTCAATGATAGAAGTATGTAGGTGGCAAATGTTGTTTTCAAAAGAGATAAAAGAGGTATGCCGACAAGTAGAATTGACTAAAAGACCAATTGCGTATATTGACATAGCTGATCCAAGAAATATTCCATGGTGGGCATTTGATATACCGAAATCAATTGCTTCATCTTATGGCAATAGAAGCTATGCTTTTCATTATGGCTTTAATGATGATTATACAAATATTCTGATTTTGCCGAGTGATTATAGATTCTTGCCAATTGAAAAATGGTCATCAATAAAGGGATCAGCTGGTCTTTTGGGGCAATATCCGTTTTATTTTTCATCAGAAAATATAGGTAATAACTTGAAAATAACAGTAGGAAATCATCTGCCTTCTGCGAATTTATTAGATAGAATATTATGTGCAACAGCAAGCAATAAAGTTAATGTAAAAAATATTTCATTTAAATATTATTGGAATGTTGTATTGGATAATGGTGATACGCTATGTGCATACAATATAGATCATTTGGGGCGAATAATGCGAAATCGTGAGATTTTGTTGATTGACAGATAATATCCAAATTTGTGATTTGTAAAGTTTAGTTTGATATAAATTATTGCAATATCAGTATAAAGGCAATATCATTTGATAAAATATGAAAAATCTTTTGAATTGTGATGTATGTCACATAAATGATTGATTTTTAAAATATTTACTATACATTAAACATTAAAATTTGATATAATAAAAAATATAGTTATATTTGCAAATGTGAACTATGTTTTATAATAGTGAGATGATGAAAGTATAATTTATTAATTTGATATTGACTTTGTTTTTCTGCTTAACGTTTGAAAGTCTATTATTTATTTAATAGGCGTAATGATAAGTATAATTTTAAAAATAACATAGTGTATGGAATTATTAAAGAAATGTAGGCGTATTGTTGCTTTAATATTATTAAGCAATATCATTATGTTGTGTAATGCATCAGTGGCTTACCCCGGTCTTATCGACTTCAAGCAGCCTGACGGCAGTGTGGTCAAGATTAAGTTGAGGGGTGACGAAAATCTGAAGTGGGCAGAAACGGAGGATGGCTACACGTTGCTCTATGATAAGGTGGGCAATATGGTCTATGCTCAACTCGATGATAAGGGCGATTTGGTGCCTACCGACATTGTAGCTACCGACATCGCAAAGCGTCCAATGGAGGTGCAACGCCGTCTGCAAGAGACGCCTAAAAGACTGTTCTACTCCGAATCACAACGCAGCATAGTCAAGCAGTTGCGCCAAGCACATGCTGCTCAGCGTTCAGCTGTCGGCCCGCAAAGAGCAGTTACCGGTACAAAGAAGGTGCTTGTAATCTTGGTGGACTATCCCGACTGCGGCTTTCAAAAGTCGAAAGCTGACTTTGAAAAGCTTTTCAATCAGCTCAACTATACTGAAGGCGGCAGACAAGGTAGCGTACGCGACTATTACAGAGAGAACTCGTTTGGTCTGCTTGACATGACAGCCGATGTGGTCGGCGTCTATCGCCTTTCCAACAATCGTGCTTATTACGGTGCCAATACCACTACAGGAGCCAACGATATTCGCCCTCGTGAAATGGCCGAAGAGGCTATGAGAGCAGCCAACGGTGATGTGAATTTCTCTAACTATAGTATTGTGCATATCATCTACGCAGGTCGTGGCGAAGAATCGGGTGGTGGTAGCGATTGTATCTGGGCTCACTCATGGACTACAAATCTGTCGCTCGATAATATGCGCATCGGCTACTATTCTTGCTCGCCTGAGCTACGAGCTCCGGCCGATCCATACGACACCGACACTTATATCACTCACATCGGTGTCATCTGTCACGAAATGGCTCACGTATTGGGCACACAAGATTTCTACGACACTGACGGCGGCACCGGTGGCAGCTACGATGGTACAGGAATGTGGGACATTATGGCCGACGGCGAGTGGCTTGCCGGGGGTGCGTGTCCTGCACACTTCAACCCATACGTCAAGATTTACGATTTCGGTTGGGCAAGTGCCACAACAGTCAGCGGTCGCTCACAGCATAAGCTATACGCCAAGTCGCAGAATGGTTTTGTGAGAATCAACACAGCGACAAGCGGCGAATTTTTCCTCCTCGAATACCGTGTTAAGAAAGGTTTCGACCGAGAACTTCCGGGTCATGGTCTGATGATATATCGTGCCTCAGAGAATCTGAGCAAGCATGGTAGCAACACGATTAATGCCGGTCATAAGCAGCAGTTCTATGTAGTGCCTGCTAATGCTAAATACTCGCTGCCGAATAGCGATCCTTCCTCTTATGGCGTGGTCAATTCTTACACAGCTCCGTTCCCCGGCAATAATGGTGTCGACGAGTTTACCGATACGACAGTGCCAAGCATGAAGAGCTGGAGCGGTGCCAACACTAATCTCCCTATCACATCTATTGATGAGTTTATGGCAGAAGGCTATGTCACATTTGACGTGGCTGCACCATTCACATATTCACAGATTACGCCTGCAGCAGGCACTGCCGAGAGTCTCAGCACTATCACGCTCAGATTTCCTAAGGCAGCGCGTATCACCGGCTCGGCAGGAAGCATTTCTCTAAGGAGTAGCAACGGCAGCTATTATGGTACAAATGTCTCGGCATCGATGAGTTCCGACGGCTTGACAGCGACTATCACCAGCACACCAAGCAATTCGCGTTGGACTGTCGGACAGACTTACACGCTAAGCATCCCGGCAGGATTTTTTGTGGCTGATGCAACCGGTCGCTCATATGAGGCTGTGTCATGTAGTTGGACTATCGTGCCTGAGACATTCACTTATCTCAGCGTAAGCCCTGAGGCTGGCGAACTCCAACAAATCAAAGACATTCTCATCAGCTTCCCTAACGATATCATAGCAGCCAATGGCGGCTCAATGCCTAAGGTCAACATCGTCGATGCTGACGACAGAGTGGTCGCATCAGTGGCTACATACAAGACCAAAGATTTCAACAACAATCCTGCGCTCATGGCAACCGTGTCGCCTGCAATTACTGCACTCGGCAACTATCGCCTCGTGTTCCCTGCAGGCGTATTGTCCAACGACCAATATGGCTCGATGCTCAATCGTGCGTTTGAAATAGAGTGGGACGTGGTGCTCCCTCCGGTGCAAGTCGTATCGGTCACTCCTGTAGGCTCGGAAGCTATTGACCTCAACACCGTCACTATTACGTTCAATGAGAGAGTGACTGTCAATTCAGCGATGGCCAACTCTACAGAAGAGACAGACAAAATCTCACTTACTACTGACGACTCGGGCAACTATGGTAAAGATGTCAAAGTAACGATCAGCAATGATGGATTGACAGCGACCATCAATTTCTCTCCAAGTTATGGTAGTGGTTGGACCGTTGAAAAGCAATACACACTCAACGTGCCGAGTGGTTACTTTATCGGTGCATCAGGTGGTACAAATAAGGCTATAAGTCGCTCATGGAAAATCGTTCCGAAACGATTGTTGCCGGTCAATGTGACTCCTGCAGAAGGCGAAGTCGGAAAATTAAGCGAAATAGTTATCACCTTCTCAAAAAATATATATACCAGTGGTTCTATCAAAGACGCAACTATCAATGGCAATGTGATTCCTTCTACTTCAATCAAAACGAGTGGTTCTCAAATTATTGTGAATCTTGATCCGGCTATCACAGAACTTGGTACTTATACATTCCATTTGCCGGCTGCTCGAGTCAGTGATGACATGCGTTTTAATAGTGGTACGCAAAATGGAGACATTTATCTCACTTGGGAAGTGGTGTCAATACCTGCTACATCAGTCTCCCTCGACAAGTCAGTGCTTGATATCGAAATAGGCCAGACAGCGACTCTGACAGCGACTGTCCTTCCGTTGGGAGCAAATAGTGACGTGCGTTGGACATCGTCGGACAATGCTGTGGCGACAGTTGACCAAAATGGCGTAGTGACAGCAGTAGGTGTAGGTGAAGCGTTTATCTCAGCGATAACCACCGACGGTACCAATCTGTTTGCATCTTGTCATGTGATCGTCAAGCCCGTAGAAGTGAAATCGCTTACACTCGATAAGCATGAAGCAGAACTGCATATATACGAAACTGTGAAACTTACAGCCACTATCCTCCCTGTACAAGTTGCCAACAGCGTTGTGCTTTGGAACTCATCAGATACATCAGTAGCAACAGTTGACCAAAACGGTGTAGTGACAGCTATAGGTCTGGGCGAAGCGGTGATCACAGCCATTGCAGAGGGCACAGAGGTTAAGGATACATGCGTGGTAAGTGTTATTACTACTCCCGGCGATGCTAATAATGATGGTATTATCACTGTGACCGACATCGTAGTCACAGCAAGCTACATACTCGGCGATGATGTACAAGATTTTGTGCCTGCAAGTGTCGATCTCAACAATGACAATAAAGTTAATGTGACTGATATTACGCTATTGGTAAATCTTGTTTTGAATAGTCCGTCACAATCATCGCAAACTATATTCAAAGCGCCTCAATATGACAATGGTGATAATCGATTATATATTGAAGATTTTACTATCGATGCAGGAGAAACTAAGCAGATTGCAATAAAACTGGATAATTCTGATGTCTTTACAGCATTCCAAGCAGATATCCGATTGCCTAAAGGTATAGAATTGTGTCAAGACAACAATGGCTTCATGATGTCATTGTCGGAAAGAAAAGGCAATGATCACGCATTGATTTCGGTATTGCGTAATGATGGTACTATACGATTGTTGAGCTACTCTTTGGGACTAAATGAATATTCCGATTATGATGGAGAATTAGTTTATTTGACAGTGAGAGCAGCAGAAAATTATGTAGGAACAAATCAAATCACTTTAGATAATATTTCATTTGTTGAGTCTGATCGCGAACAACATTTCTTCTCTCCGACATCTGCAAATGTAATTGGAAATATTGTAACCGGAGTTGCTGATACAGATGCCGGCGTCGTGATAACTACAAGAGGCAACGATATTATTGTAGCGAATGTTTCAAATGGTCTGGAAGTGAATGTTTATTCGGCAGATGGCGCACTAATCAGAAGCGAAAAATCAGTAGGTGATACAATTTATATTGAAGCTCCTGTTAAGGGTATTTATCTTATCAAAGTAGGAACAAAGACTGTCAAAGTCATCATCTGATAATCGTTCATAACTAATCACACATAATAATAACTTAACTATAATGCTAAAAGCCATCGGGAAACATTCTCGGTGGCTTTTAGTATTAATCAGAGGATTCGATTGAACATATAGTACTTATAATTTTGAGATAATAAGGTATAAAAGTGTGTCTGAGAAGATTTATAATAAGCCTATAGACCTCAGATGATTTTGTCAAATAATTTAACAACATATTCGAAAAAAATCGGGTTCTTTAATGGTTTTTTGAAAATAGTTTGTTATATTTGCATTTGAATTCATAACGTAGGTTGCAGAGGCAGTCTCACTGAATTCAACTTTTGTTGATTGGTGGAGTAATCCACCCAAAAGGTGTTATTGAAATTTTATCTTCTAATTCCAAACTTGGCGGTTTGATAAGCAGTGAAGATAATATGGCAATGGCACCTGCATCGGTAGCTATACCCATGTCCGAGAGGGCGTCAGTATATGCTTTTCGGTGTGGGGCTGTCGTCTTATCTACTGCAAAGGTACGCCAAGACCTGGAATTAGGATAAGACAGAGATACAATCCTCACACCTTTTTCATATCCTATTATTAACCGGTTTCCCGAGGATTGAAGACCAAAAAGATTATTAAACTATGCAAATCAACATTAATGACATGAGAATTGATAGGCAATTTATAAAAGCGAATAAATATTTGCCTGTAAGACTTTCGACAATGTTTTTTGATGGAATTGGTGAATGTATTGCTTTGGTCGCCAATAGAGCAGATGGTATGACATGTGATATTATAGAAAACGAAGAATCTGAAATTTTTTTGACGATAATGGATGTTTTTCTATATGAAGAATTAAAGCGAGATGTTTTAAATATGGATTATTGGTTGCCTAGAAATCATTATAATACAGTAACGGGTTTGGCAGATGGTCAACTAAGAAAAATTCATCTTGATGAAAGATATTTCTAAATAATGTATAGCTTTCACTACTATACGTAGAACCTAAAATATTTGATAGTAGAGAAAGGAAACTATTCTTTTATACTAAGTTATAACAAAATCTCTAGTAAAAGGTTATATTGTATTTGTTAATACGATTAATAAATTATTTAATATATAGATATATGAGAAGATATGCAACTAAAGCTGAATTGGATTATATTCCAAATGTGAATTATAAGAGGAATCACATTTGTTCTATGTACTTACGACATTGTGATTATACAGATATTCAAGGGTATTTAATTGAACAATTAGAATTAAACCCGAGACTCCTTGCTTGGTTATTTGATGACAATTATTTGATAGGAAAGTCATATCTTGTTCTTGATAGTGGACGATATGAAGCTTTTCAAGATTTCTATAATTCTTTATCAATTTACGACGATTAATATGGCTACATTATTTGATATATTATATCAAGGTAAAAAGGTTGATAGTTCTACACCTATCAAGTTGCCAATTGTAGATAATGCAACTATATATGGTTTTGTTGCGTATAATGAAAATCTCTTATCAGATATTGTAAATTGTCCTCCATTAGGAGTTGCTTTCATTGTGGCAAATAGAGCTGTTTTTTACTTTGAAGATAAATTTTATCGCTTCCCAATTTTTTCATCTATTTCAAAACCAGTTGAAGATAAGTATCATGTTTATCTACTTCATGTACCAAGATTATTAGAAATGTGTTTTTCTCACGTTAATGCATATTTATATTGTATGAAAAATAATAAACTTCATAAGTGGATTAGCAAAGTTGAAGGAATTAAAGTTGTAGATAATAAAGCATATTATTATCCCAAAGAAGATGAATGTTTATTTGAATCTTCATCGCAATTTCGAGCAATTGCCAATTCTTTTGTTGTAATTACTAGACGCATTACATCTGAGAATGAAAATGTTATTTATGAAGTTTGGAATCCAAATGAAATTGAAATATTAGAATAATATTATGCCTAGATTAACATGTCGATTTAAGTCTATAGCAGATTGTTTTAATTTTGGAAGATATAAGAATTTAACATTGGCAGATGTCTTAGAAATTGATTCATCTTATTTGAAATGGTGTTTATGTAAATGTGGTGGAGTAAACTTCCTTATTGAAGATGAAACGATAATGCAAATAAGAAGAGCTTTCCCTGAATTTCCAATTACGTCAGATTTTAAAGAATTGTGTAAGAATCGTATTGTGGATTATGAAAATAATATGGATATTGGTGAATATAATGAGTCAGATAATATAAATCATTATGATTATGATATTAATTTTGGAAAGTATTCTGGGTCATATGCTCAAGATGAAATGGGATATTCGGATGATGATATTGATACTATATTTGATGGAGATCCGAATGCTTATTGGAATATAGATTAAGATCAATTGTAAATTTTGTGATGTAGCATAAAATAGGTTGGAGTTGTATCAGATTTAAAGCATAACACAACTCCAACCTATTTTATTGAGTAATCTTATATTAAGGGTTATATACTATTTCTTAATATAAATTACCTGGGCTTTCTCTGTTGATGATTACATCATGCCGCCCATGCCGCCCATACCTGCAGCCGGCATTGCAGAACCGGCGTTTTCTTCGCGCTTGTCGGCAATCACACATTCTGTAGTGAGGAACATACCGGCGATGCTTGCAGCATTTTCGAGAGCGATGCGAGTCACCTTAGCAGGGTCGATAACACCTGTAGCGAAGAAGTTTTGGAATTCGCCGATGCGAGCGTTGTAGCCAAAGTCGCCTTCGCCGTCTTTTACGCGTTGAACGATTACAGCACCTTCTACTCCGGCGTTTTCAACGATTTGGCGAAGTGGCTCTTCGATAGCGCGACGGATGATTTGGATACCTGTATTTTCGTCTTCGTTTTCTCCTTTGAGACCGTCGAGTGCAGCGAGACAACGGATGTAGGCTGTACCACCACCAGGCACGATACCTTCTTCGACAGCAGCACGAGTTGCACTGAGAGCGTCATCAACGCGGTCTTTCTTTTCTTTCATTTCTACTTCAGAAGGAGCACCGATGTAGAGCACTGCCACACCGCCTGCAAGCTTAGCAAGACGTTCTTGAAGTTTTTCGCGGTCGTAGTTAGAAGTTGTAGCTTCAATCTGAGCCTTGATTTGACCGATGCGTGCAGCAATCATTTCCTTGTTGCCGGCACCGTTTACGATGATAGTATTGTCTTTATTGACAGTGATTTTTTCTGCAGTACCGAGGTCTGCCATTGTCGCTTGGTCTAGACGCATGCCTTTGACTTCGCTGATTACGTTACCACCTGTGAGGATAGCTATATCTTCGAGCATTTCTTTGCGACGATCGCCGAATCCCGGAGCTTTTACAGCGCAAATCTTAAGCGAACCACGGAGACGGTTGACCACGAGTGTAGCCAATGCTTCGCTATCAACGTCTTCAGCGATGATAAGAAGACCACGACCTGATTGTGCAGTCTGTTCGAGGATAGGGAGCATGTCTTTAAGGTTGGAAATTTTCTTGTCGTAAAGAAGAATGAATGGGCTATCCATTTCGCACTCCATCTTTTCTGTGTTTGTTACAAAGTAAGGAGAGATGTAGCCACGATCAAATTGCATACCTTCAACAACTTCTACAGTAGTGTCTGTGCCTTTTGCTTCTTCAACTGTGATAACTCCTTCTTTTTTTACCTTGCGCATAGCTTCAGCGATGAGTTTACCGATTTCTTCATCGTTGTTGGCAGAGATACGAGCCACATTTTCGATTTTGTCGAAGTCGTCACCTACTTCTACGCTTTGAGCTTTGATGCCTTCGATAACTTTAGCCACAGCTTTGTCAATACCGCGCTTGAGGTCCATTGGGTTGGCGCCTGCAGCAACATTCTTAAGACCAACGTTGACGATAGCTTGAGCGAGCACAGTAGCAGTGGTAGTACCGTCGCCTGCTTGGTCGCCTGTCTTAGAAGCTACTTCTTTCACGAGTTGTGCTCCCATGTTTTGGAATGGGTCTTCGAGTTCGATTTCACGAGCTACTGACACACCGTCTTTAGTGATGTGAGGAGCGCCGAATTTCTTTTCGATGATAACGTTGCGACCTTTAGGACCGAGTGTTACTTTTACAGCGTCAGCCAATGCGTCAACGCCGTTTTTGAGCTCTTCACGAGCCTTGATATTGAATTTGATTTCTTTTGCCATGATTAATTAATTTGAGTTGTAATTTATAAGTAATATGTCATTATGCGATAACAGCAAGAACGTCTGATTGGCGCATGATGAGGAATTTTTCGCCTTCAAGTTCGATTTCTGTTCCGGCATATTTTCCGTAAAGCACGATGTCGCCTGCTTTTAGAATCATTTCTTCATCTTTTGTACCATTGCCTACAGCTATGATTTCTCCTTTAAGAGGTTTTTCTTTTGCTGTGTCTGGGATGATGATTCCACCGATTGTTACTTCTTCAGCCGCTGTTGGACGGATAAGCACGCGGTCTGCTAATGGTTTAATGTTCATATCTATATAATTTTTAAAAGTTTTAATAATTTTTTTGATTGGCGTTGTTGCATATTTTGTGCCAAATAGTTCTACACGCTGTCAGCTATAACACAATAGAAAAGTAGAAAGTTGTTAAAAACATTATAATGCTTCATAAAATAGAAGAAATGTTGTAATTTTGTGTACTAAAATTTGCGAATTTATGAATCTGAGATATAAATATTTAGTGCCACTGGTGGTCGGTGTCACTTTTGTCAGTCATGCTGACAATATGTCAAATTTTCAGCCTTTAAGCAGTAAATTATGGATGTCGCAACGATTTGAGAGAGGCGTTGAGAATGATATGGTTGGTTTGATTTTAAATGTTAACGATGATTTTGATATTGAGTCATACCGACAAAATGGGATGTTAGTCACATATCAATCAGGGAATGTCCTTTATGCAACGATGCCTGCTGATGTGGCAAAAATGTTGAGCAATGATAAAAATGTATTGACATATCGGCGTCCACGTCAGGCATATCCAACGGTGGATATTGCTCGACAGGCTTCGGGAGTGGATGAGCTCCATAAAGGTGTGGCGATAAATGATGACATTATCCCATACACAGGAAAGGGTGTTGTTATTGGTATAGTAGATGGAGGTATAAATCCACAACATATAGCTTTTAATGATGCACAAGGGCAGTCTCGTATAATGGATTATGTATTTACACAAAGTGCTTACGAGACAGAAGATAACACATTCGTGGCTGACCACTTTGATGCAAGCCAAATACTTTCTGCTCCAATTGATTATGAATGTGAAGGTCATGGTACACACACAGCCTCCATTGCCGCCGGGCAGTGTCCTCAAAACCTATATTATGGAGTGGCGCTGGATGCTGATTTGGTGTTGACCACAATGGGAGAAAAACTGTATGATGACGAAATAATTTATGGAATAGACGCAGCTATAGATTATGCAGAAAGAGTAAAGCGACCGTTGGTGGTCAGTCTGAGTCTCGGCTCTGCTTTGGGCCCTCATGACGGTACAGGCGAAATGACAGATTTCTTGGCACAGCGACTATCTGATAAAGGTCAAATAGTATGTTTTGCTGCCGGAAACGATGGCAATCCTTCAAACTCATTTATTTCATTGACAAAGAATTTTTCTAATGATAACCAACCGTTATCAACATGTTTTGCGAGAGCAATGTATGGAACTCCGGCACAATCGGCATATATGCAGGTGTGGAGCGAGGACGAAAGACTTGTAGAAATATGTTTGCATGTGATTGATCTTGACTCTCGTGAAATAGTATATACTTCAGAATATTTTAGTATTAAGACACATCCTCAAATGTCTGAAACATTGATTTTGTCAGATACCCAAATGCCTGAAAAATCATTGTTGCCTGAATTGGCAAACTATTTTGACGGTGTAGTGCTGATAGCCGGAGGTATATCAAATCAGAACGAAAAACATATCATAGAATTGCTTGCCGAATTTGAAGGTATAGATGAATATTCCCAATATGTTCTTGGATTTTCTTTAAAGTCGGATGAAGGAGCAAACGTGTTGCTTGAAACGAATGCTTCGACATGTTATTTCAAATCGTATGGCATTGAAGGCTTTGTTAATGGCAATCCTAATAATTCGATTTCCGACTATTGCTCATCTCCGTATGTCATTTCGGTCGGTTCATGGAATGCACGCAGCTCTGCAGTCGATATTGAAGGCAACGAAAATTTTTTGAATGAGGAATATTTTGGGAATTATGGTGCAGTGGCAAATTATTCAAGCTATGGACCATTGATCGGTAGTGACAAGACATTACCACATGTGTTGGCACCCGGCACAAATGTAGTAGCAGCAGTGGCATCAGGTGAAACGATATACTCGGATTTGCTGATTAAAGAATCGGACGGTCATTATTGGGGAACTAAAACCGGAACATCGATGGCTTGTCCGTTTGCAGCCGGAGTGATAGCTCTATGGCTTGAAGCCAAACCGGATTTGACTCGTGACCAAATAGTTGAAATCTTAGAAAATTCATCTCTTGTAGATTCGGCAGTTGAAAGTGCCGGCAGCAAAGCTGGAGCCGGCAAAATTGATGCTTATAACGGATTGAAATATATTTATACTCAACTTTCAGATGTAAAGAAAGTTGCAACTCAATTGAAACCAATAGTGCGTCAGATATCTAATTGTGAAATTGAGGTGGTGATGAATGTTGTTGATTATGATGGTGTAGCAAAAATATATAGCATTGATGGAATTGAATTAGCAAAGTCAAAATTCAATGGAAACATAGCGAGAGTGTCTCATAATTTGAATGTAGGAGTCTATCTGCTTACTATAGAAGCTCAAGGCAAACGTTCGACTACACGGATATTAATAAAATAGGAGGGTTTGCAAAAGAAGTAAAATCATATAAAGGAGGCAATAATGTCGGAAAAGAATATATTAAACATCGCATCTCGTAGTGCTTTTAGAGAGTGGCTCATGCAGAATGCTGATAGCGAAACAGAATGTTGGGTGCCGGTTAAAAGAGGAAGACCGATGCACGATGAATGTTTGTGGTATCTTGACGCAGTGGAAGAAGCGCTATGTTTTGGTTGGATAGACAGCACAGCACGAACTATTGAGGGTGTAGCAATGCAACGCTTTTCTCCACGAAGGAAGAATAGTGCATGGACTGAATTGAATAAGCAGCGAGTGCGACGCCTCGAAGCTTTAGGCCTGATGACAATGGCAGGCAGAAAAGTATTGCCACCTATGGGAGTGCGTAGTTTCAAAATCGATAGCGACATCGAAAAAGCATTGAAAGAAGCGAAAGTGTGGACAAAATTCAAGAAATTTCCACCACTGTATCAGCGAGTACGCGCCTATAATATCGCTTTTGCCAAAGCACGTTATCCGGAATCATATCATCGCTCGCTATCGCATCTGATTGCAGAAACAGCCAAAGGCAAAATGTATGGAGAATGGAATGACTATGGTCGTCTTCTTGACTAAATACACATTGGCAATCTTGTCTCAAAAAGAATTTAGACCAAGGGCGAATGTGAGTTATTCGAAGAGTGAAATTGTCGAATGATGCTAAATTTGGTTAAATAGGGATGAGGTTGTGGTCAAAAAGGAGGATAGAGTATTGTGCTTTGCATAATTTGTTGTAACTTTGCCCTTTGAAAATTATAAATTGGGATTATAATGTCAATACTATATAATATGTTGCGTCGTAGTATGATTCTTGTTACGATGCTTTTAATATGTTTCTTTTCCGTCTCAGCCGAACAGTTCACAATTGTGATTGATGCAGGGCATGGCGGTAAGGATGTTGGCGCAGTTGACAATCAAGTTAAAGAAAAGGATATAAACTTGGCTGTAGCGTTGGAGTTAGGTAGTTTGATAAAGAAGAAGTTAGACGATGTAAAAGTTGTCTATACTCGTGATAAAGACACCTATCTGACGCTCCAACAACGTGCTGAAAAAGCGAATAAAGCCAACGGAGATTTATTCGTGTCTATCCACACCAATTCTGTGGCAATGAGTAATAAAAATCGTCGTACGGTTTGCGGAGCATCGACTTATACATTAGGGCTTCATAAAGACGATGAGAATATGGAAGTGGCTCGACGTGAAAATGCAGTAATGACTTTAGAGAAAGATTTCCAGACTACATATCAGGGATTTAACCCAAATTCTGATGAGTCATATATAATTTTTGAACTCTCTCAAAAGAAAAATATGTCGCAAAGCATCAAACTTGCCAACGATATTCAAAAGCAATTGGCAAGTGTGGCAAATCGTCAAGACAGAGGTGTGCATCAAGCCGGATTTTGGGTGTTGTGGGCTACGTCAATGCCTGCAGTCCTTGTGGAGTTAGATTTTATATGCAACCCAATATCTGCCAAATATTTAGCATCTGAGAACGGACAGAAACAATTGGCAAAGGGTATTTTTAATGCGATAAAAAATTATTACGGCAATATTAAGGCTCATAGTGCTAAAACTGCTCAAAATGAAGATGAAGAAGCTTTGGAAGAAGAAAATGTGTCAGATTTTTCGGCGCAAGTAGTTATTGGTTCAAATAACCATGATAACATCAAACGTAAGAAAACCCCGGAACAATCAAAATCTTCAACTCAAGCGTCAAATTCTAATGGTAAACGTCGCCGTCGTTCGATGGAATCAAAGCAAGCTTCCGAGCAACAAACCTATGATGTGGCTGTAATCAAGGAACGTAAACAACCATATTATCAAATCAATGAAGGTGATGAAATCACTATAGATGATGTTGAAGTAGAAAAAGAATCTGCCAATGATAATATATTGGCTATAAATAAAGGAAATAAAGACAACACAAGTAAAAAGCTAAAATCAAGCGTAGAAAAGAAAGTTGATGTAAAGGAAACACTTGTCGCGTCAAATAATAGCAAACAAGTTAAGTCTGCTTCTGTAGAGAAGTCTAAAAAGGAAGAATCGACAAAGCAGAGAGAGCAGAAAGTCACTAAATCCTCAAAAACAGAATTGTCAAAAAAAGATTCAAAGCGTTCATCTAAGGCTAAACTTAATAAAAGAACGACTGTCTATAAAATTCATATATTGACATCGGATGAGCAATTGAGAGCAGGAGATGAGCGTTTCTGTGGATTAAAACCGATAAAATGTAAACTCAGAGATGGAAAATACCTTTATACATACGGAGAAAGTGAGAATGAAAAAGAGATGGAAAATCTTCTTAAAACAGTAATTGCAAAAATTCCGGATGCGTATGTAATGAAGGATTCAAAAATTGTAAAATAAAAATATAAAAATAGAATGAAAAAGATTGTAACAAAAGAATTTATTATTGGTATATGCGTATTGGTCGCATTAGTAGTTCTATTCTTTGGAATTGATTTTCTAAGAGGAATAAACCTATTTCAACCCACCAACTTCTATCACGCGTCGTATAGCAACGTTGCAGGCCTGGAGATTGCAGCTCCTGTCACAATCGACGGCTATAAAGTGGGTCAGGTGAGAGAAATAAATTTTGACTTCAATAGTCCGGGTGAAATAGATGTCGTGCTTGCATTAGATGAAAAATTATCATTGCCGACAGACTCCCGTGCTGTTATCGAATCAGGCTTGATGAATGGTGCGTCGATAAGAATAATAATGGGTAAAGCGTCTGAGAAAATTCCTGTGGGAGGAAATGTGCAGACTGCGGTGGTTCCTGATTTGATGTCTGCTTTGTCAGGAGGATTGATGCCGGCAGTAGAAAATATTTTGCCTAAGGTTGATTCATTGTTGTATAATCTTAATCTATTGGTGTCAGATCCGGCATTATTGACTTCAATTCAACGCCTCGATGCAATCACTTCAAATGTGGAATTGGCAACAGTGGGATTGAATCATACAATGAATAACCAATTGCCTGCAGTAATGAATAATGCAGGCAAAATCACAACTAATCTTGATACTGTGGTGCAAAATCTTGCAGTGCTTTCTGCTCAGTTAAAGGCTCTTCCGTTGCAATCGACAATGGCAAATGTTGACGCCACAACATCTAATCTGGTTAAATTTTCTAATCAGCTAAACGATCAAAATTCAACTCTCGGTCTTCTTATGAATGATCCTGAATTGTATAATAAATTAAATCGTGTCGCTGCAGATGTTGATTCTTTAATAGTTGATATTAAGCGCAATCCGAAACGTTATATTTCAATTAAGTTATTATAGTCATATAATCTGCCGTATTCCGACATAAAGAGTGCGGTAGATTTTATATTAAATTTTATTGTTTAGAATGATTCTAAATAATAAAATAATTTTCTTCATTGTAAATGGCGTAATATCTCAATTATTAAAAGGATTAGTTGCTGTATAAATTAGGGTACCGAGTAGTAATATATTGATATTCAATGTGTTATAAATAAACAATAAAGAGTTTGGACGGATGAAATTAGAGAATTGTGCAACTGCTTGATTTTCAGACATATTATATTAGAATTAAAAAAACAAATAAAATAGTACTTTTTTTTTTGAAAAGTTTGTGCGAAATTTGTAGTCCTTTTCGGAATTATTCAGATTAATTATGGCAACACATAACGAACTATGGCAAAAATGCCTTGAAATAATTAAGGCTAATATCACAGAAAACCAGTTTGAAACTTGGTTTATGCCTGCTGTATGCCGTGGGTTTGACAATGGCACAGTGCTTTTGTCGTTGCCGTCGGATTATTTCCGTGAGCAGTATGAAGGTCGCTTTTTCAAAATTCTTTCTCTTGCGATGAAGAGAGTTTTTGGACAAGGCGTAAAACTTCAATACACTTTAAATGTAGCTAAGAACGACCCGGATTCTTCGATAGTAATCGATAGCTCGGAGAAGAGTTCAATAGTAGAATATGATGATATCGATTCTCAGTTAAACCCAATATATAACTTCAATAACTATTGTGTCGGCAACAGCAATAAATTAGCTCATACGATAGCAGAATATATTGGAAACAACCCGAATAAAGTCGATTTCAATCCGTTGTTTATACATGGTTCTACGGGTGTCGGTAAAACACATCTCATTCAAGCAATCGGAATCCGAGTAAAAGAAATAAAACCTTCTGCAAGGGTCCTTTATATCACTGCACGTTTGTTTGAAAATCAGTATGGTGTAGCTGTGCATGATAAAAAGGTGACTGATTTTATCAATTTTTATCAAAGTATTGATGTCTTGTTGATTGATGATATTCAGGAAATTGCGGGTAAAAGTGGTACTCAAAAAGCGTTGTTCCCAATCTTCAACCACTTGCACCATAAAGGAAAACTAATCATTATGACAAGTGACCGTCCACCGATTGAGTTAGATGGTATTATGGAAAGATTGATTAGCCGTTTTGGTTGGGGGGTTACAGAAGAATTGCCAAAGCCTGATTTGGAATTGCGTAAGCAGATACTACATCACAAGTCGGCAAAAAATGGATTGTCTTTGCCTGATGATGTAATAGATCTGATTGCCGAGCATGCAACTGATTCAGTGCGTGAACTCGAAGGAATCGTTATGTCGTTGATAACTCGTGCGACAATTCTAAATCTTCCGGTAACTGCTGAATTAGCAAAAGTAGTCATGAAAAGTACAATCAAAGTCAATAAGAAAAAAATAAACTTTGATATGATTGTTGAGACAACTGCTGCTGCTTTCAATTTCGATCCGGATGTGATTTTTACAAAAAACAGAATGCGTAACATTGCTGATGCTCGACAAGTCATAATGTATCTTGCCAATAAATACACTGACTTATCATCTACAATGATTGGTGCAAAATTGGGCAGAACGCATGCGACAGTGCTTTATGGTATTAAGACGGTTGAAAATAGAATGGGTATTGAAAAATCATTCTGCGAAACTGTTGAACAGATTGAAACACAGCTCAATAAATACAAATAATAAGCATTAATTATATAAAATGTGATGGTCAATTCAACTGCGAATTGACCATCTTTTTATCTTAATCTGCAATATGTGAAATAATACAGAAAAGAGTCTGTGGAAATCACATGCTTAGATAATCTTAAAATCAGATTAGTTGTCTAAATCATATAAAAGTTTATCGATTATAATTGGAAGATCAATTGCTTTAATACCTAATCTGACAAGCAGTTCAGAGTCTTCTAAGAATGATTTGCGAAATTCTTCTTTGGAAGAATTCTTAATGCTATTAGCATACAATGATAGAGCTAAGGATAAATTTTTTGAAGCCAACTCTAAGTGCCCATAATTCATATAATCTTGTGCATTTGGATTATTGGAAATTACTTTATTATAATATTTCCTGCTTTGTTCGTAATTGCCTAATTCAAATTCACACCATGCGATAGGGCGAAGAGCACGATTGCTTTTTTCGTCAAGATATTCCACTTTATAGTAACATTTTAAAGCTTCATCGATATGACCTGCTTGAAGAAGACAGTGACCGAGGTTCATAACCAGATTTAGGTTTGAAGTATTTTTTTCAAGTGCTTTTTCGTAGTAAGTAGCTGCTTGGTCGTATTGCATAAGATTTTTATGACATAAAGCGATTTTTTTAATAAGCCAAGAATTGTCAGGGTTTAAGATTTCTGCTTTCTTATAATAGTCTAAAGCTTTGTCGTATGCTTTTTCTGATTGATAGCAAAATCCAATTTTCTGTAATATTAAGTCATCGCAATTTCCGTTTGCTTCAATTATTGCAAATAGTGCGCGAGCATCGTTGTAATATCCTCGATTAAAGTAAAATTCTCCGATTAATCTCAAATTTTCTTCATTTGCAAGACCCTCGCCAATCACGGGTAGATAAATAAAATTAATAGGAGATTTAAATGGATCTATAAACTCAGAACGGCGATTAAAGAGTTTAAAGAAACGATAGAGGTCTTTTATATATTTTGATGCTTCTGTTTTGTAGTCAGAAGTAAGATTATGCTCTAAACTATTTTGATGGTGTTGTTTGATTTGTTCAAATTGAGCATCCATTTGTTGCATCATCATTGTGCGTTGCGAGTGAGGCATTTGTGCTACTGATATGGCAAACGAATATTTGTCGGAGTCACACATTATTGAGTCACCACAAATCAGATTCATCAGATTTTCATTGTTTATTTCTCTAAGTGCGGCCAATTCGCTATGAGATGTACTGAAAGGAAGAAACCAATTGCTGACTTTATGAAAGAATGGGAAATTTTTAAGATTTGAAAATGCTATCATAAAAACATCGCCACCTTCCATTTGTAATTCGCTCAGTTCTTTCAATTTATTGCCAAGTCCACTTTTATCCAGCAATTCAGCCCATTCGGGATTTTCCTCCATGTTATTAATGTCAAGCTCAAGTTCTGTGTCGGAATCTGAATTCTTAAAACGTTTCATGATTTCAGGCTGAAGCTTCATTATCTCAGGAATGACCTCATCTTTCATTTTTTTGCTGATTCGGTCGGTGTCGCGTGTACGTATAAAATCAAAAATAATGCTTTTGACATCTGACAAAAAATCATGCTTATCGGTCAATGACTCTAAAATATTTCTTAATAGGGGGTCTTTAGATGCTTGTTCTCGATAGTGATGCATAGTCAGGATAGCACACACTAATGCCCTTATTCCTATTTTTTTATCGTTTGTGGAGTGGTAAATATTTAATAATAATTCAATTTTTTTGCTATCATAATATTGTAGAGTGCCTAATAAAATTGCAGAAATTATCTGACATTTTAATTCGTAAGAGGAAGTGTTGGAATTTAAGGCTTCAGATATAGTTTGATAATCTTTATCCGATAAATGTTGAATTAACCAAATCGCAATAAAAATATCGGACAATAATCTTTCTTTTTCTTTTAAAATATTGTTATCAACCATTCCAACTTCAGAAGATAGTTCGACTTTTTCGTTGGTTGCAGAATAAGAAAGAATTAAATTTTTGATGTCGTATGGTTGTTGTATATGTCTATGTAAGTGGTTGAGGTATAAAGTGTTGTTTGCAAATTGGCATAATAAATTTCTCTCAATTTCATCTGTGATAACAGACATTCGAGAAATCATGTCTGAATAAAGTTTGTCTTTATATGGGTCGTCAATTCCTTCTACCATATAATGAATCATATATCGGTATGTCTCTTCCAAGCGTCTGAGTTCATCAGAAATTTTCCACTGTTCAGCTTTGCCATTAAGCTCATTCATTAAGAAAAAAGCTTCTTTAACTCTATGTTCGTTAAGCAATGACTTAACTTGGCTAATCGATTTATGTATTTCTAATTTATTCATATTTTAAATAAATATGGTCGATTTTTATTCAATGTGATAATTAATAGCAACCAATAATAATTTTATGAAGTAGTAACAAACATCGCGCCAATTTTTTATTTCCGACTATTGATGGAATTAAGTAGAAATGAGGGACTTAAAATATTGTACGAATTGAGGAGTGAAAGGTTAGTTCTATTTTGCCGGAAATATACGTATGTAGTACTATGCTTAAGGGAGACAGACTTGTAATTTGACAATCGCTATGAACTACGTTTGTCTAACTAAATTCGTCAGAAAGATTAATGTGAGAGGATGAAAAATTTCCGCTTTAATAAAATTTTATAAAAAATACAATAAGAGAGTAGATTTTGGTTGTAAAAGTCGCAGAATTTTATTAATTTTGCGACTTAATTGTAACGTGTTGACAAATGGATGTAATTTGTTGACTATTAGATAATTTATAAGATTTAAAGATGAAGACAAATGTAGCTGTGTTCTTCGGTGGAAGATCAGTTGAACATGAAATTTCTGTGATTTCAGCTTTGCAGGCAATACATGCCTTTAATGTTGAACGATATAACATAGTGCCAATTTATATATCTAAACAAGGTAGATGGTACACAGGCAATGATCTTCTTGATATCCGTAATTATAAGGATATGAAGGGATTGACAAGTAAATGCACTGAGGTGTTTATGCGTCCTGAATATGGCGATTATAATTTGTATAAGGCAGAGACATCAATGTTCTCTAAGCGTAATACAGTTGTCGCTGAACTTCATGTTGTAATCCCTGTGCTTCATGGAACAAATGGAGAAGATGGAATTTTTGAAGGATTACTTGAAACCATAGGTATTCCGTTTGCAGGATGTAATACATTGTCAAGTGCAAACGGTATGGATAAAATCACAATGAAGATGATTCTTAAGGAATGTGATATTCCGGTTGTTGACTATGTGTGGTTTACAGATCGCCAATGGTTTAATGAACGCGAACAATTGATTGCCAAGATTGAAGAAAAAATAGGTTATCCGGTGATTGTAAAACCTGCAAACTTAGGTTCAAGTGTAGGCATTGGAAAAGCTTCAAATCGAGAAGAATTGATTGAAAAAGTAAATCATGCTGAGAAATTCTCTCAACGTATCATCGTTGAAGATATGATAGAGCAACTTCAAGAAATCAATTGCTCTGTGCTCGGTGATGCAGATGAACACGAATCAAGTGTTTGTGAAGAGCCAATTAAGACAGGTGATTTCTTGTCGTATGAAGATAAATATATGGGAGGCAGCAAGTCTGCAAAAGGAATGCAAGCAAGCGAAAAGCGTATTCCGGCGGATTTGCCTGTTGAGATAAGCGAAAAAATACGTCACATGGCGGGTGAAACTTTCAGAGTTTTATCTTGTCATGGCGTTAGTAGAATAGATGTAATGATTGATAGAAAAGACAATTCTATTTACGTAAATGAAATTAACACTATTCCGGGTTCACTGTCATTCTATTTGTGGGAGGCAACCGGCATCAGTTTTGAAAAATTGATGGATAGATTGGTTGAATTGGCATTCAAACGTAAAAGATTGACAGATCAAAAGACATTTACCTACGACCAAAACATCTTCTCACTCGGTGGAGGTGTGAAGGGTGCAAAAGGAGCTAAAGGCTCAAAATTTTAATAGAAACATTAATTAATACAACAATAGTAAAATAAGTATATGAAGAAGTTCACAGAATATAGCAAACAGCTTAACCTTTCCGACATCAACAAAGAGATGTTGGCAAAGTGGGATGAGAATCATCTTTTCGAAGCGAGTATGACAGAACGTGAGGGTTGCCCTTCATTCGTGTTTTACGAAGGTCCACCGTCAGCAAACGGTATGCCCGGTATTCACCACGTTATGGCTCGTACTATCAAGGATATTTTCTGTCGCTACAAGACAATGCAAGGCTTTCATGTGAAGCGTAAAGCAGGTTGGGATACTCATGGTCTGCCGGTTGAATTGGGCGTTGAAAAGACTCTCGGTATCACTAAGGAAGACATCGGTAAGAAGATTTCTGTCGATGAGTACAATGCTGCTTGTCGTCGTGAGGTGATGAAATACACTAAGGAATGGACTGATCTTACTCACCAAATGGGTTATTGGGTTGACCTCAGCGATCCGTATATCACTTACGACAATCGCTACATCGAGACTGTATGGTGGCTTCTTAAGGAACTCTACAAGAAGGGTTATCTCTATAAGGGTTACACTATCCAACCATATTCACCGGGTGCAGGTACAGGTCTAAGTTCTCACGAACTAAACCAGCCTGGTTGCTATCGTGATGTAAAAGATACAACAGTGACTGCATTGTTCAAGATTAAGAATCCTCGTGAGGAAATGACACAATGGGGTACTCCATACTTCATCGCATGGACAACAACTCCTTGGACATTGCCTTCTAACACTGCTCTTTGCGTTGGTCCAAAGATTAATTACGTTTGTGTTCAGACCTACAACCCCTACAATGGCGAAAAGATTTCAGTAGTATTGGCTGAATCTCGCTTGTCGGCTTACTTCAAAGCTGACGGTGCTAAGATTGCACTTGAAGACTATAAGCCCGGCGATAAGGTAGTGCCTTACAAGGTGGTCGGCAAATACACAGGCGAAGAACTTGTCGGCATGCAATATGCACAACTTATGCCGTGGGTTAAACCATTGGAAAAAGTTGATGACTTGGCAGCTGATTTTGTGAAGAAAGTTGCAGAAGAGCATCCTGAACGTTGCTTTACAGTAGGCACAGATCGCTTTGTGGAATTAGAAGCAGAAGGCTTCCGAGTAATTCCTGGTGACTATGTGACAACTGATGATGGTACAGGTATCGTACATATCGCTCCGACTTTCGGTGCTGATGACGCCAAGGTGGCAAAGGCTGCAGGCATCCCTTCATTGTTTATGATTAACAAGAAAGGAGAAACACGTCCGATGGTTGACCTTGTTGGTAAGTACTATACTATCGATGAGTGTGCTCCTGAATTTGTGGCTGCATGTGTAAATGAAGAGAACTATGCTCATCATGCAGGTGATTTTGTAAAAAATGCGTATTCTCCTAAATATAATGTAGGTGGAAAGTACGATGCAGAAGCTGCTGAAAAGGATGAAGATTTGAATATCGTTATCTGTATGGAAATGAAGCAAGCAGGCGAAGCATTCAAAATTGAAAAGCATGTCCACAACTATCCACACTGTTGGCGTACCGACAAACCGGTGCTTTACTATCCATTGGATAGCTGGTTTGTTCGTGCCACAGCTGCTCGTGAGCGCATGATAGAACTCAACAACACTATCAAGTGGAAACCTGCTGCTACAGGTACAGGTCGCTTTGGCAAGTGGCTCGAAAACCTCCAAGATTGGAACCTTTCTCGTAGCCGTTACTGGGGTATTCCATTGCCTATTTGGCGTACAGAAGACGGTAAGGAAGAGAAGTGCATTGGCTCATACGAAGAACTTTGTGCAGCTATCGACGAATCAGTAAAGGCCGGCTTCATGAGCGAAAACATCTTTACAGCTAAGGGCTTTGAGCCGGGTGTTATGACAAAGGAAAACTATGACAAAATCGATATTCACCGTCCATACGTTGACGATGTAATCTTGGTGTCTGCAAGTGGCAAGCCTATGAAACGTGAGCTTGACCTAATCGACGTGTGGTTTGACTCAGGTGCAATGCCTTACGCTCAAATCCACTATCCGTTTGAAAATAAGGATGTTTTTGATAATCGAGAAGTATATCCTTCAGATTTCATCGCAGAAGGTGTTGACCAAACACGTGGTTGGTTCTATACACTTCATGCAATAGGCACAATGGTATTTGACAATGTCGCGTTCAAGGCTGTGATTTCTAATGGTCTCGTGCTTGACAAGAATGGCAACAAGATGTCGAAGCGTTTGGGTAATGCCATCAACCCATTCTCTAATATCGAACAGTTTGGTAGTGACCCTGTGCGTTGGTATATGATTGAGAACTCTCAGCCATGGGATAACTTGAAATATGATGAAGATGGCGTGGCAGAAGTTAGCCGTAAGCTTTTCTCTACATTATATAATACATATAAGTTCTTTGCACTCTATGCAAACGTCGATGGATTTACTGCGACAGAACCGGAAGTGGAATTTGCTAAACGTCCGGAAATCGATCGTTGGATTCTATCTTTGTTGAATACATTGGTTAAAGAGGTGGAAGAATCATTGAATGATTACGAACCAACTCGTGCAGCTCGTGCAATCTCAGAATTTGTAAATGACAATTTGTCTAACTGGTATGTTCGACTCAATCGTAAGCGTTTCTGGGCAGGCGATATGAATGAAGATAAACTGTCGGCATATCAAACACTTTATGTATGCTTGAAGACAATCGCACAGTTGATGGCTCCAATTGCACCATTCTATGCTGATAAACTATATTCAGATTTGATGCAACCGGTTACAGGCGCAGAATATACAACAGTTCACCTTTCTCGTTATCCGGAAGCAGAGGATTATAAAGTCAACAATCAACTTGAAGCCCAAATGCAATTGGCTCAAGATATAACATCCAACGTGCTTGCTCTTCGCCGTAAGGTGAATATCAAGGTGCGTCAACCACTTCAAACTCTCCTTGTCCCTGTCGTAGATGCAAATCAGAGAGCAATGGTTGAAGCTATGAGAGATCTTATCGCAATTGAAGTGAACGTTAAGGATATTAAAATTGTTGATAATGAAGAAAGTGGTCTTATTAAGCGTGTAAAAGCTGACTTCAAGAAGCTCGGTCCACGTTATGGTAAGATTATGAAGCAATTAGGAAAGGCGATCCAAGAAATGGATCAAAAGCAAATCTCTGAACTCGAACGTAACGGAAGCTACACATTTGCAGAATTACCTGAAGCTCCAATAGTAACTACAGAAGATGTAGAAATTATTCCGGAGGATGTTCCGGGATGGCTTGTGGCAAATGATGGTAATATCACAGTTGCTCTCGACGTTACTGTTACAGAAGAATTGCGTAATGAAGGTATGGCACGTGAGTTGGTAAATAGAATCCAAAACATCAGAAAGAGCAGTGATTTTGAAATAACAGATAAGGTCGTTGTTAATATCACTCACCACGAGCAGACAGATGCTACTATTAATGCTTTCGGACAGTATATTTCAACTCAAGTCCTTGCTAATGAAATCAATATCGTAGATTCTATTGACGATGTAAATGCAGTAGATCTCGACATTGATGGAATTATGGTTAAAATCCTTGTGATTAAAAGTTAAAGAACAATTTTAAACTGTACCAATATGAATGACAAGAAAAGATATTCTGATGAGGAATTGCAAGAATTTAAGGAATTAATACTTGCTAAGCTTGATAAAGCAAATAAAGAATATGAATTATTGATGTCAAATGTATTGAATGATGATAGTAATGATGTCAGCGACACTTCTCGTTCGTTTAATGTACTTGAGGAGGGAAACAGCACATTATTAAAGTCTGAGTCAGAGCATTTGGCTAAACGTCAATTGGATTTCATTAAGAAGTTGCAAGCTGCATTGGTGAGAATAGAGAATAAGACTTATGGTATATGTCGTGAAACAGGAGAACTTATTCCAAAGGATCGCTTGCGTGCAGTGCCTCATGCAACACTTTCTATTGGTGCAAAACAAAAGTAAGTAAATTTCTCTGATGAAGATAAATAGAGGATGTCTGATTGCGATGATTATTATTTTGGTAATCATCGCAGATCAGGCTTTTAAAATATGGGTTAAAACGAACTTCTATATGGGTGAAGACTATGAGATAACTTCATGGTTTCACTTAAAGTTTATAGAAAACAATGGAATGGCTTTCGGTCTTGAACTATGGAATAAGATAGTTCTTACTGTTGGAAGAATCATAGCCGTCGGTTTTTTTGTATATTTCTTATTGAAAATTCGTGCAAAAGAATCACTGCGAACAGGATTTATTGTTGCCATGTCGTTGATAACAGCCGGGGCAGCAGGTAATATCTTCGATTGTGTTTTCTATGGACAGCTGTTTAATAATCCTTACCCGCCTGAATTAGCACAGATATTGCCACCGGATGGTGGTTATGCCGGATGGTTTGAAGGTCGTGTGGTCGATATGCTGTATTTCCCGTTCTTCTCATTCTATTGGCCTGATTGGATGCCCATTGTTGGTGGTCAACATTTTGAGTTCTTTCAATACATTTTTAATATTGCCGATTCTGCTATTTGTGTCGGTGTCTTTTTGTTGTTGTTCTTTTATTCGAAAGACGTCAATATTGCTTTGCAGTCATTAAAAAAAGAAGATAGAGAAGATAATGCAAATTAAGATATGAGAAAATTACTTTGGTTGATATTATTTATTCAAGTAGTCGTAATCGGATGTGATAAACGTCCGGACTTGGTTCTTAGTGAACGAGAAATGACTGCGTTGCTTGTTGATATTCACCGAAGTGAAGCATATCTTACAGCCGGATCGGCTATCTTCGCATCAGATTCGGCGAAGAAGGTGTTGCGTCAGTCGATACTTAAGAAACATGGTGTTACGCAGGCTGAATTTGATTCGTCTTTAAATTGGTATGGTCGCAATATTGACGAATACGTAAAGCTATATGCAAATGTCGAAAAGCAATTAGATAAAAAATTGAAGTCGGCATATAAAAGAGCAGAAACTTCCGGGGAAATAGCATCGAACGATTTAGATGATTCTCAAAATTTGTGGCATGGAGCTCCGATAAGTAGAATATCAAAGAATGAGGATTTGCATTTAATATCGTTTCAATTACGTCCGAAAGAAGACAATATTGTATCAGGCGATAGATTTAATTGGCAATTTCGAAAAGCAAACGATAGAACAGAAGTCAGCATGTTTATGGCAGTCGATTATGATAATGGGACAACATCTTATATTACAAGATCATTTGCTCAGAACACACCTAATTGTAAAATGACATTGCAGACAGATTCTACTATGGATATTAAGCGTATCTATGGATATGCAAGATTTTATCCGGATAATGAAGAAGTTATTTTTATTGATAGCATAAGAATAGAGAAGCTGCCATTGACATCATCTAATTATTCGCAAATTTTTAGTCAACGATCATTTAATCCTAATTATAAGAAGCAAGAAGCCGAAGAAGCATTAAATGATTCGATTAGTGGCATTGTCATAGAACCAAACGAAATCAAATCAAAAAGTCAACATGGTATGCCACGACCGGAAAGTTTGGATCCGGCGGCATCATTAAGAATGAAAATACAATGAGAATAGAGCGATATATGAGTCGATGTGTTCTTGAGAATTGTGAAGAAAATGTAGTAGAACATGCTCTTTCGATAGTCGAATTGACTATTATAAATGATGTCATAAAATCATATAAAATATACCCTTTCGAGCGAGAGTCTGAAAGTGTGGAGTATTGCGACAACACTTTGTTGGTTAAGACAAGTGGAGGAATAATTTCATTCCACGAGATATTTTAATGCTCCGTTGTTGTCAATGGAATGAATAGGGACATTTAGTCTTTGTGCTTCAAGCACAAGAGATTGCTCTTTGGAATTGAAAATTTCAGGCATTAGTACGATGAGTTTTGCATCGTAGTGGCGAAGTAGGTGTGTAATACTGCCTCGATAGCCTTTGCATAGCACCACATAATCGCAATTATAACGATAATTTATTGATGTATCGGTTACATTTTTCGCTTTTTGTCGGTCTCGTTTTCTTTCAGACTTGCTGATAGAGTTTTCATCAATACACACGATTTGCTTATCATAGATTTTATAAACAATCGTTGTGTCATGGGGTATATTAATAAGTGAGTCACATCCGTTTTCGTAAATGCGAATAAGATTTGAATCCCAACGATCTTGTACGATAAAACCATCTCGGGGTTTATCTGTAGGCATTATTAAGGCAGAAAGAATTGTCAGACAAATTATCGAAGAGAGGTTGATGAGGTTGTATCGATTGCGATTGGATAGCCATATAGCAAAGAATGTTATCGATATGAAGTATAGAATTATCGTAATAGGAGATACCCAAATATTTTCAATTATAGCACCATCAAAAGCGAGAAATTCAGAAAGTGAAATAAGCCATGTGTAGAGCGTGTCGATAATGAGTATTAGAAAATCAAAATTCAGACCGAGTGATGATAAGATTAAATGAATGATTGTAATTGAGATGTAGAATGGCAGTAGGGGTACGACAATTGCGTTGGCAGGAATAAACATTAAAGGAAAGATGTGGAAATAGTAGGCGACTACTATCCAGCTTCCACCGACAGCTATCAGGCTGATAACGAAAGTTGAAAAGATGTGATACAATCGTGGATGTTTATAGCGGTCAATAAAGTTAAGTTTTTCAGAAAATAGAATAATAGAGGTTACTGTCAGCGCACTCAGTTGCAGCCCGACATCATATAGAGCAGAAGGATTGACGATTAATATCAGTGTAATTGCGCCAAGTAGTGCGTTTATGCTATCGTTTTGTCGTTCCAATATTTTAGCTGAGAGATAGAATGTCGCCATAATCGATGCTCTGACCACAGATGCCGACATTCCGGTGATGAATGCGAATATCCAAAGAAAAACGATAGTGATGAGATAAATTATTTTGCGAGGGATGAAAAATCCAAGAGGAAAGAGGATAGAGCTGATGAGTACGATTATGATTCCGACGTGCAATCCACTCAGCGCAAGAATGTGAGCAATGCCTGCATTACTGAATATCTGGCGCGTTTCATCAGGCATATAGCTTTTATCGCCAAGAAGCATTGTAATGACAAACTCTTGCGTATTCTTTTGCAGATGCGATTTTTCAACGATTTCGATAAGACGATCTCGTATTGTAATTGAAAGGGTTCTCCAATTGTTTTGATGATCGTATCTGTGCAGTTCTGAGGGATGACAATATTGCCGATACCTTATTCCTCGGTTTATCAAATATGAGGCGTAATCAAAACCTTGATAATTACCATTGTTCTCAATGATTTTTAAATCGAGCGGGAAGGATATTTTGTCGCCGACAGTTAAATCAGTGGCAGAAGTTGAAATCAATAGATCAAAAGGCGCTGTCTGATTATAACTCCTGTTGTAGTCGATAAAACCGGTAATCTCGACGATTAGTCGGTCGCCATTGGCAGATGTCTCTTTCGATTTTACTGATGCTGAAGCGTATTTAGTTGCTGTCAGGGTGTCGTTATCGATTTCTTTGGGATATGATAACGTTGCGGATAACATACCGATTCCGGTAAAAAGCGTGAACGCCCATATCCAGTGTCCATGTCGTAATTTCAGGCTTCGTTGTGGCGTGTTGCTATATCGAGCTATTGTCCACCATCCACTCCAAGAGAAAAGAATTATTGTTATAGGAATAATGTACGAAATGTCGCGATAGCCAATAATTATCCCTGCAATTACGCCCATGAGTATTATCAAAAAAGGCGTACGTGATAATGTGGCAAGCAACGAGTTCATTATTGCTGAATTTTAGTTATTCCATATTTTCCAAGATTCTTCGGCTTGTAGTATGAGCATTTCAATGCCATTTTTTATTTGTGCACCATGAGCTTCACATGCGATTAAGAACATTGTTTTCTCTGGATTATAGACCAAGTCGTAGCACAGATGTTCCTCCGTCAGAGCATAGTAAATAATATCCGGCATTACCATTGTGTTGGGATACATACCCAATGGTGTAGTGTTGACGATAACTTTATGGTCGATAATAATATCATCTGTCAAATCAGAATATGTCATAGCAGATTTGTTGTGACTGCGAGAGACAAATTGAACTTCGATATCGAGCGATCGAAGAGCGTGTTCCACAGCTTTAGATGCACCTCCGGTGCCTAATATCATAGCTTTGGTATGATTGGAAGTCAACAAAGGGCGAATGCTTTCTCTGAAGCCTATGACATCGGTGTTGTGTCCGATGAGTCTGACACTTCCGTCACTGAGATGTTCGATTTTGATGACATTGACGGCTCCGATTGCTTCTGCTTCCGGACTCAATTCGTCAAGCAACGGAATCACCTCCTCCTTGTAAGGAATGGTCACATTTAGACCCTTCAGCGTAGGATGAGAAGCAATGATGTCCTTGAGATGCTCGATAGACGGTAGCTCAAAATTGAGATACTCGGCATCAATCTGCTCCTCCTCAAATTTGTGGCTGAAAAACTGACGCGAAAAACTATGCGACAACTTCTTCCCAACAAGTCCATATATAAGTTTATCGTTTGTCACCATAATTTATTAATAATTAATTAATGTTGTGCAAATTTAAAATTAATAAGAGAAAAAAACAAGTATTTTCATATTTACATTTGGTATGTAGGTAAATATGAGGACCTCTTTTAAACTCTTTTCAAAACACGTTGTATATACAGTTTACAATAAGGAGTGGATTCAATGAGGTGTATAGGTTACGGGATAATGGAAAGGATAAAATACAACAGCACCTTTAGACTTATAAAGCTAAAAGGTGCTGTGATAATTTGATGGTATAACTGAATCAGTATGTCAAGGCGAATTTTAAACCTACTGCCTCAGAAATCATAATGAATGTAGATAGCTGCATATCGGTTTCTCCTTTTTCAAGCATAGCCACATACTCACGCTTCTTGCCAATCTTATCTGCAAGCTGCTGTTGGGTAATTCCTGCTGATTTGCGGGCGTTCTTCAACACCTCGGCATAGTACCAGGCACGAGACTTCGCATCGAACTCATCACGCGAAGCAGTACCCTTTGCTCCGTACTCATCGACAAACATATCCTCTGTGGTAGGAAGATGTTTGAGCTTGTTAATGTCAATCTTTGGTCTCATTGCTGTAAACTGTTTAAAATTTGTTCTGCTTTTTGTATCTCTTTCTTATAGTCCTTTGTGGACTTCTTCATAAAACCATTCAAAAGAAGTATCTGCTCGGCTTCAATGAAGTTCTCGTGGTCAATGGTAAAGAGAATAACCCTATACTCATTACCTACCGAAATACGCAACTCATAGAAATCTGTATCTACAAGTTTCTTTACCAACTTGGTATTTACGACCTTTACATCTGCTAAAATGTTCATCGCATATTTGACCTTGTTCTGAACATTTGCAGAAAGCGAGTTGTAAAACCCATCGAATTCTGTACTTCTTATCATAGTTCTCATGTTGCAAATGTAATACATTTGTTACATTTTACAAAGCAAATGCCAAAAAAGTTTACGAAAGAGAGGAAAATCAGCGATGCAAAGCCAATTATTTTTCTGGAGGGAGTGCAGTTTACCGTCTGCCCAATTATGATTATTCCTAAAAAATATCCCTCCTATGAATAAAAATGAGAACAGCGTACATTTAGGCTATCATTCATAGACCAACTTGTACGCTGTTCTTTTTTGTGTTTTAATTACTTTTCCGTCAGTCGTTTGTTTCCGTTGCCGATAGCGTCCATTGTACAGACGTGAAAGGGGAAAGGTTTTCGGGCTGAATACTCTCCGTAGGAGGAAGATTCTGCCCGAAACGGCTTGCCGCCAGACCTTTTCGCTTTCAGAAGAGTCTGTACTACCTTAATGGACAGCAACGGAAATAAGCGACTGACGGGTATTAAATTAAAATTTCAAACTCCAACCATAACACCATTGATTTAACTTCTCAATGGATGCCATATTATTAAAATAATCCAAATCAGGCAATCGTAGAACTTTAACTTGACTTTTTGAGTCGATTTTTTCCAATTCTTTCACGCCCATCAAATATGGCACATTTGGCGTAGGGATTAAGACGCATACACGATATAAAAGTTTAAGTCTAAGAGTATAAATCACAAAAAAACCACGATAACGATTATCTTGTGTTAAATATATTCCATCTGGAATCGGAATGTTCTGCATTGTCCATAACCTATCTGGAACATGAAAGACATCTGGCTCTAATATTTGCTTTCTTAAAGAGTCATAATATTTGTCAAGTAAAAAAGTATAAC
>JAZTZN010000027.1:0-1940 GCA_045637445.1 Muribaculaceae bacterium | reverse complement strand
TGTGATTTACCGTTCAGTGGAGAATTTGTGGATTTTGTGCAGTATGGCAGTAAGATTTATTGTTTATCAAGCAATAACGAACTTTGTGAAGTCGATTTAGATAAGATAGATTTAAGTGTAACAGAAATTATCTCTAACGATTCAATAAGACTTAGTCAAAGCGAAGGCGAAATCAGCTGGCAGAGCGAAAAAATGCTCAGCAGAGTTGAAGTAGTTAGTACAGAGGGTTTTATCTTGGCTCAGCAAGAAGTTGGCGGAACAAAGGGCGAAATAATGATTAATGACGATTTGACAGGTGTGGCAATAGTTGCATTCTACACAGCCGACGGTCAGCGCATCACTCGCAAAATAAAATTATAAACTATTAAACATGATTTAATATGAAAGCAAAATATAAAGTAATACTTATAGCGACAATGCTTGCAATATCAGGCAAAATGTATTCAGAAAATCTCCTTATTGGAAATAAAAGCAATACCATTGTAGGCAATGTTTCGGAGCACACATTTATGAATGACAAATGTGCGGTAGAATTTAATATCGATGTCACCCATCAAGGTAGTTATTATGCGTGTTTTTGGGTACATCCATTGCGATATGATGTCAGTGAATATGCCTCTTACGCTGTGTATGTTAACAATACATTAGTGGGTAATATTGCACCGACAACACCCGGTTGGCAGGCTATAGGACTATCAGATGATTCTGTAATATCATTATCTGAAGGGAATAATAGCATAGTCATTGTAGGAGACGAAAGTGCTGTGCCAATGGTGGATATGGTACAGTTTGGTTTGGATTATGCTTCAGCTCAGATTTTGCAAAGTGATACAATTGGACAAATCGCTGATTTTGCAGAGCCTAATGATGTGATTATATCCGATGGAATGGAAGGTAGTATTTCAATGCCATTATCATACTCATATAATCAACGAATTATGGTTAATCCAAATGAGGAAATTGAGGTTGAAACGTATGATGCATTGAGTCATTCTGTAGATATATTATTCTCAGGCAGACGAGGAAATTGGAGTTCAACGCCTGAAATGAATCAACATCTAAATTGGTATAAAGAATCAGAAGCATATTCTTCTCAAAGCAACGACCATAAAGCATATTTACGAGTAAAATCAATGACACCGGGTCAGGCTTTTTATACCATAAAGCTAAGAGGAGGAGAAAGTGGTGTCAAACAAAGTGTTGACATATTAAGAATTAATATCATAGATACATTAGGAAATGTTCGTAATACATATTTAGCTGAGGATTGTTCTGCTTTTTATGCTCATGCCGACGGAGTACTTCTTTCCGGAAATTCGTATGTTAGCAAAGTAAGATGTGCCGGTACTATGGGAAGTGTAACAAGTGTGACACCGGATCTTGCAATTACAGGAGCCGGTAGTACGCCGGGCAGAATTATTAAATTGGGTAGTTTATTTGATATAACATCAAAGTATTTTGAGGTTGAAACTACACCAATTATTTCTACTACCGGATTTCATGTCTATAACTCAAACAGTATGAGCTCAGACGGATATTGTAATGTAAAACTTATATACAATAATTCGAATGCTCAATATGTTTCACAAGTCAAAAAAGGAAATGATAATACTTCAGTAATATCAGCACAATGTCAAGATTTAAATATATTAAAATCTAAAGAATCTGTAACAATCATTGGAGCGACGGGAGCAGTCGATGTTGCAATCTATACGTTTGACGGAGTGAAGGTGGCTGAAGCATCGGGCTCAGAGTCGGTCAGCTTATCGACAGCCGAATTACCGATAGGTATCTATGTTGTCAAAGCGACAGACAGCACCGGCAATAAATTAATTCAAAAAATTGTGATTAAATAAGCGATAATATTTCACTAAATTATAACCAAACAATATAAAATTTAGAGTTATGAAAAAACTTAGTTTGATATTTTCGATATTATT
>JAZTZN010000026.1:0-34029 GCA_045637445.1 Muribaculaceae bacterium | reverse complement strand
TAAATACTATAGGCACTATAGGCACTATAATATCTATCTCCCTGCGAGGGAGGCAGAGCCGAAGCGGAGCGTTTAGCGGAGCTTTTGCTTCCGAAGTATTGGAGAGCGTTTAGCGGAGTATTCTCCAGTGTCGCGAGATTTCCGAAGAGTTGGGAATATCGAAATCGGCAGTCAGTCGCATATTGTGCAGTCTGCGTCAACAGAAAGTGCCGAATTCTAATATGCAGTGATGCGTCGTTGAGTGAGAAAGGAGATTAGGGATGATGCCTCTAATCTCCTTTGGTTTGGCGTATGTAATCGCATTTTGCGCAATTTGCACAGGATTCTTGTGATAGAAGTCACCTGATGATGTGGATTTTGTAGCGTGTGCCTTTGAGCTTTGCCGCGTTCAGGGCAGGGAGCAATGAGGGCGCTTTGTCGGCAGGGATTGCGACTATGGTGTAATGGTCGGCAGAGTTGATTTTTCCGACTTCGTTCATTTCGAGCCCGCCTTGTTTGATGAGAAATCCTGCGACGTCGCCTTTCGAGATTTTTTCTTTCTTGCCGGCGGCGATGTAGAGCGAAGTCAGAGGCGATCGCAGCAGCTTGATTTGAGTTTTGGATGGTGTCGCACTCTCTTCGATGTCGATGTTATGGTCGAAGGAGATATAGTCTTGGGTAGTCTCGCCCGGGGCAAGGATGATATAGACGCATCCTGAGGCATCGACGCGAGCCGAGCGACCGTTGCGATGTGTGTAGGCTTCCGGCGAGAGTGGCAGGTGATAGTGTATGATGTTGGCGACAGCTTCGATGTCGAGACCTCGTGCCGCCAAGTCGGTGGCGATGAGGATAGGCGTTGAGCCGTTGTTGAAAGTGGCGATAGCCGTTTCGCGTTCGACTTGTCGCAGCGCTCCATGATAGAGGGCGGTGGAAGCTCCCAGCTTGTTGAGGAAATCAGCGATACGAATAGCGCTTTCGCGATAGTTGACAAAGATGATTGTGCGCTCGATGTTTTTGCCTTCCGAAAGGGAAAGCAGCAGGTGTTGAAGCGTGAGGAGCTTGTCTTTGGACGATGAATTGACGCGAGTGACCTTCAAGCGTTGTCGCAATTGAGCGTTTTCGTCGAGAAAGGAGATAGTCTTGACGTTTTGCAGACTGACAAAGTCGGGGATTTCGCAGAGGTTGGTGGCAGAGGTCAATATTTTTCGGCTGACATTTTTGAGGTGGCGCATTATCTTGGTCATTTCTTCTTCGAAACCGAGTTCGAGCGATTTGTCAAACTCGTCGAGCACTAATATGCGCGAGGGCATCACGTCGATGTTTCGGCGGTTGATATGGTCGAGCAGACGTCCCGGCGTGGAGACGATGATGTCGGGCACAGAGGTTGTCAGCGAGTTGACTTCGTCTTCGACCTTGTGTCCGCCGTAAAGAGCCACCGTCTTGTGCTTGTTGGCAATTTGGCGTATGATTTCAGCAATTTGGATTACCAATTCGCGCGAGGGAGCAATGACAATGGCTTGCACCCTCGTGGTCGGAGGGTTCAAGCGTTTGAGCATAGGCAGGATGAACGCCAGCGTCTTGCCCGACCCTGTTGGCGAAAGCAGAATGACGTCGGATTGTTCGGAGGCAGTGGCCATCATTTGGCGTTGCATCGGATTCAGCTCTGTGATGCCGAGGCGTTCGGCGACGAGCGGCAGAAATTCTTTTTCTCTCATTGTCGTATTGTTGTTATGAGATTCTTGACCAATCGGATTGGTTGTTAAATCTGATTTTTAATTCGTTTTTGAGGATAGCCTTTTCTTTTGGCGAGACGATAAGGTCGGCAGAGGGCGAGGTCTCGGCAGAGCATTTGTCGTGCGTTTGGTCGAAAAGGTCGGGATTTGATTCCAGCAGGCTGTCGGCAGTGTCGCGAGCGAGCTGAATGATTTGTCCGTCGGCAGCCAGGGATGCAAGTTTGAGGTTGAATGCCAAGCCGCTTTGCTGAGTGCCCTCCATGTCGCCCGGACCACGCATTTTCATGTCGGCTTCGGCGATGATAAACCCGTCGGATGTCTGCGTCATGATTTCGAGGCGTTGACGAGTCTCCTTGGCGATTTGCTGTTTCGACATCAGGATGCAATAGCTTTGGTCGGCACCACGTCCGACGCGTCCTCTGAGCTGGTGGAGCTGAGAAAGCCCGAAGCGTTCGGCATTTTCGATGACCATTACCGAGGCGTTGGGCACATTCACACCGACTTCGATCACCGTTGTCGCCACCATGATTTGCGCTTCGGCGTTGACAAATCGGCTCATTTGCAAATCCTTTTCCTGTGGTTTCATCTGCCCATGGACGTAGCAGACGTTGTAGCCACTGAACGTTTGGCAGACATTCTGATAGTCTTCTTCGAGGCTTTTGAGCGAGAGCTTCTCGTTTTCGTGGATAAGAGGATAGACGATATAGACTTGCCGCCCCTCTTGGAGCTGCTTATGGATTGCGGCGATGACTTGCTGTCGGCTTTCGTTGTAGCGCAGCAGAGTCATTACGGGCTTTCTTCCCGGTGGCAATTGGTCGATGACCGAGACGTCAAGGTCGCCATAGACGGTCATGGCAAGCGTGCGTGGAATCGGAGTTGCCGTCATCACCAGCACATGGGGAGGCGTAGCATTTTTCTGCCAAAGGCGTGCGCGTTGAGCGACACCGAAGCGATGTTGCTCGTCGATGACCACCATACCCAGATTGTGGAAATTGACATTGTCCTCGATAACGGCGTGTGTGCCGATAAGAATGTCGAGCGTTCCGTCGATGAGCGATTGGTGGATTTCGCGGCGTTCTTTAGTGCGTGTGCTGCCTGTCAGCAATCTGACATTGACGCCTATCTTCTCAGCCCACTCCGAGATGCTCTGATAGTGCTGTCGGGCAAGGATTTCGGTCGGCGCCATAAGGCATGCCTGGCAACGATTGTCGATAGCGATAAGCATTGTCATGAAAGCGACCATGGTCTTTCCGCTGCCGACGTCGCCCTGAAGCAGACGATTCATCTGTCGGCCGCTTTTCATGTCGAGGCGTATTTCTCTGATGACACGCTTTTGAGCATCAGTGAGCGTGAACGGCAAGACCTCGGAATAGAAGCGATTAAACTTCTCGCCAATGGTGGAGAAGACGTGTCCGCGAGTGCTGAATTTTCGACGCTTTGTGTAGCGAAGAATGTGGAGCTGAACGAAGAATAATTCTTCGAATTTCAAGCGTTCCTGCGCCTTCTGCAGCGCGGCAAGCGACGTCGGATAGTGGATGTTGCGCAATGCCTCATGAAGCGGCATCAGATGCAACTTGGCGACGACGGCTTCGGGTAATACGTCTTCGATGTCGGGGATTTTGTCGAAAACGTTGTCGATGAGGTTTTGCAACACACGATTTGTGAACCCCCGTTTGCGAAGCTTCTCGGTCAGCGAATAGACGCCACGCATCCCCTTTTGAGGAGCAAGAGCATCATAACGCTCGATCTCGGGATGCACAAACGAGTAGCCGCCGTTGAAATGATTGGGCTTGCCAAACAAGACCATCTCCACGCCCAAAGGGTAGGAGTCTTTTATCTGCTTGATGCGACTGAACCATACGACATCAATCATGCGCTCGCCGTCGGTAAAGATGCCGATCAGTCGGCGTTTGGCTCCTTCGCCTTCGGTGTAAAATCGCATGAAATGACCTCTGACCTGAATGTTGGGCATCTCATTGTTGAACTCCGAAATCTTGTAGAAGCGCGAACGGTCGATATGCCGAAAAGGAAAGTTATAGACAAGCTCTCTGAATGTCTTTATCTCCAGCTCGTCTGCCAGCAATTTGGCTCTTGCTTCACCAACGCCTTTGAGGTATTTTATGTCGGTATTGTTCAGCCTGTGCATTGCTATGGTTGAGGTTGTGAATTCATAATGATGCAAGCCACTTGCAAATCGTGAGGGTAAGTGATCTTGATGTTGTCAGGCTCACCGTCATACAAGCTGACCTTCAAGCCCAGGGCTTCGACCACAGAAGCATCGTCGGTGAAATCGGCGCTTTCAGGTTGGGCGTATGCTCGTTTGATAATCTCGGATTTGAATATTTGTGGTGTTTGCACAGCGACATAGTCCTTACGCGCCACCGAATGGCTCTCGCCTTGTCCGCAGAGATGCCTGATAGAATCGCTCAACGGAATAGAGGGAATGGCAGAATCGTTTCTTAAAGCACACTCCCAGCCGCGACTGATCATCGACGGCGTAATCAAAGGACGTGCCCCGTCGTGAACAGCGACATAAAGCTCATCGTCGGCAGAAATTTCCATTAGAGCATTAAAGACAGAGTGCCAACGCGATTTGCCACCGCAGACAATCGTCTGCTCAAAACGCTCATCAGGCTCTAAATCGGCTACCGTCTTTTCCCACTCATCGATGAAATTGGGGTGAATGACGACAATAAGCCTTGTGGCAGGGTCTTCATCGCGAAAAGCTTTCATCGACCACCACAACGCAGGCTTGCCATGAAGCATGCGAAATTGTTTCGGCTCACCGCCACCGGCTCGCAGCCCTTCTCCTCCTGCCAATATGATTGCTGCCTTTTTCATGTCTTGATACGATGTCTGTCTTGATTTTTTGTCGCTTAATGCGAACTCACTGTTATTTTTTGTGTAAAGTTAGTGCATAAAAGCCTAAAATGCAAGCATCGGATGAAATTTTGTCTGTTATGGGATATTTAATATTTTGGCTCAAACTATCTGCCGACTGCTGTTGTTATTATAAAATCAATAGTAAAAATGCACAAAATCGACGGTTGTGGGCATATTTAATGCGATAATGTTTGAAAAAGTCGCCAAAAATTAGTAATTTTGCGCCCTAATATTTGCCTAATCGATTTTGGGCGAATAGATATTAAATAGAAAACGTAAAAAAACTTATAAAATAAAAAGAAAGTTATGGGTAAAGAAAAAAAGTTCCTGACCTGTGATGGTAATCAAGCAGCTGCACACATCAGCTACATGTTTAGTGAAGTTGCAGCAATCTATCCGATTACTCCGTCTTCTACAATGGCTGAATATGTCGATGAATGGGCGGCGGCAGGCAGAAAGAACATCTTCGGAGAAACTGTACTCGTTCAAGAAATGCAAAGCGAAGCCGGTGCGGCAGGTGCTGTGCATGGTTCGCTTCAAGCAGGTGCATTGACATCAACTTACACAGCATCGCAAGGTCTGTTGTTGATGATTCCAAATATGTACAAAATCGCAGGTGAGCTTCTCCCTTGCGTATTCCACGTTTCGGCACGTACACTCGCTTCTCACGCATTGTGTATCTTCGGCGACCACCAAGACGTTATGTCGGTGCGCCAGACAGGTTTCGCTATGTTGGCTGAAGGTTCTGTGCAAGAAGTCATGGACCTCGCCGGCGTTGCACACCTCGCAACTTTGAAGAGCCGTGTGCCATTCGTTAACTTCTTCGACGGATTCCGTACATCTCACGAAATCCAAAAAATCGAAATGCTCGACAACGACGACCTCGCTCCGCTTATCGACCAAAAAGCTCTCGCAGAATTCCGTCAACGTGCATTGAACCCTGACAAACCTGTCGCTCGCGGTATGGCTGAAAACCCTGACGTTTTCTTCCAACACAGAGAATCGTCTAACACATATTATAATAATGTGCCGGCTATCGTCGAAGAATACATGGCTGAAATCAGCAAAATCACAGGTCGTAAATATGGCTTGTTTGACTACTACGGTGCTGAAGATGCAGAACGCGTAATCATCGCTATGGGCTCAGTGACTGAAGCTGTGCGCGAAACTATCGACCACCTCACTGCTAAAGGCGAAAAAGTCGGTCTCGTAAGCGTTCACTTGTATCGTCCGTTCTCAGCTAAACACTTCCTCGCCGCTGTGCCTAAGACAGCTAAGCGTATCGCTGTGCTCGACAGAACTAAAGAACCGGGTGCTAACGGCGAACCATTGTACCTCGACGTTAAAGACTGCTTCTACGGCGTAGAAAACGCTCCTGTAATCGTCGGCGGTCGCTACGGCTTGGGCTCTAAGGATACAACGCCTGCTCAAATCCTCGCCGTTTACGAAAACCTCGCTTTGCCGGAACCAAAGAACCAATTCACTATCGGCATCGTCGATGACGTGACATACACATCACTCCCGACAGGCGAAGAAATCGCTATGGGCGGTAAGAGCATATTCGCTGCTAAATTCTACGGACTCGGTGCTGACGGTACTGTCGGTGCAAACAAAAACTCAGTGAAAATCATCGGCGACAACACCGACAAATTCTGCCAGGCTTACTTCTCTTACGACTCTAAAAAGTCAGGCGGCTTCACTTGTTCTCACCTCCGTTTCGGCGACGAACCTATCCGCTCAACTTACCTCGTAAACACTCCTAACTTTGTCGCTTGCCACGTTCAAGCATACCTCCACATGTACGACGTGATGCGCGGTCTCCAACCGGGCGGAACTTTCCTACTCAACACTATCTGGGAAGGCGAAGAGCTCGCAAAGAACCTTCCAAACAAAGTCAAGAAGTATCTCGCGAAAAACAATATCACACTATATTATATCAACGCTTCTAAGATCGCTCGCGAAATCGGTCTTGGCAACCGTACAAATACTATCCTTCAGTCTGCATTCTTCCGCATCACAGAAGTTATCCCTGTGGAACTCGCTGTCGAACAGATGAAGAAATTTATCGTGAAGTCTTACGGTAAGAAAGGTGAAGACGTTGTCAACAAAAACTTCGCTGCTGTCGATAGAGGTGACGAATACAAAACTCTCGCCGTTGACCCTGCTTGGGCTGACCTTTGCGACGACGAAACAGTGGCTAACAACGACCCTGAATTCATCAACAACGTTGTGCGTCCTATCAACGCTCAAGACGGCGACCTCCTCCCTGTTTCTACATTCGTAGGCATCGAAGACGGCACATGGCAACAAGGCACAGCTAAATACGAAAAACGCGGTGTGGCTGCATTTGTCCCTGAATGGATTTCTGACAACTGTATCCAATGTAACAAGTGTGCTTACGTTTGTCCTCACGCTTCTATCCGTCCGTTCCTTTTGAATGAAGAAGAATTGAGCAACGCTCCATTCGACGCTTCTCGTGCGCTCCCTGCTATCGGTAAGGGTCTCGAAGGCTTGAAGTTCATTCAGCAAGTTGACGTTATGGACTGTCTCGCTTGTAGCAACTGCGTGGACGTTTGTCCGGGCAAGAAGGGCGAAAAGGCTCTCGTAATGAAACCATTGGAAACTCAATTGAACGAAGACGCAAACTGGAACTACTGCGTTGAAAAGGTGACTTCTAAACAACACCTCATCGACGTTAAGGCTAACGTTAAAAACAGCCAATTCGCAACTCCGATGTTTGAATTCTCAGGAGCTTGCTCAGGTTGCGGCGAAACTCCATACGTTAAGTTGATTACTCAACTCTATGGCGATCGTCAAATGGTGGCTAACGCGACAGGTTGCTCTTCAATCTACTCAGGCTCAGTGCCTTCAACTCCTTACTGCACTAACGAAAAAGGTCACGGTCCTGCTTGGGCTAACTCATTGTTTGAAGACTTCTGCGAATTTGGTATGGGTATGGTAATCGCCAACGAAAAAATGCGCGAACGCCTCGAAGCACTCATGAGCGAAATCGCTGACTGCGCTGACGCTTCAGCTGAATTGAAAGAAGCTGCTCAACGTTGGTTCGAAGTCAAAGACGATGCCGACCAATCTCGCGAAATTGCCGACCAACTCATCCCAATGATCGAAGCTTGCAAAGACAATGGTTGTGAACTCTGCTCACAAATCGCCGAGCTTAACCACTTCCTCGTTAAACGCAGCCAATGGATCATCGGTGGTGACGGTGCTTCTTACGACATCGGCTTCGGCGGTCTCGACCATGTGATCGCTTCAGGCAAAAATGTCAACATCTTGGTGCTCGACACAGAAGTATATTCTAACACAGGCGGTCAGGCTTCAAAATCTACTCCGATCGGCGCAATCGCTAAATTCGCTGCATCAGGTAAGCGCGTTCGCAAAAAAGACCTCGGTATGATTGCGACTACCTACGGCTATGTATATGCGGCACAAATCGCTATGGGTGCTGACAATGCTCAGACTCTCAAAGCTATCCGCGAAGCAGAAGCTTACGACGGTCCGTCTATCATCATCGCATACGCTCCTTGTATCAACCACGGTCTGAAAGCCGGCATGGGTAAGACACAAGAAGAAGAACGCCTCGCAGTAGAATGTGGCTACTGGCACCTATGGCGCTACAACCCTGCTCTCGAAGCTGAAGGTAAAAACCCATTCACACTCGACAGCAAAGAGCCTCAATGGGATAAATTCGAAACATTCCTCAAAGGCGAAGTGCGTTACGCTTCTGTAATGAAACAATACCCTGCCGAAGCAGCCGAATTGTTCAAAGCAGCACAAGAAAACGCTCAATGGCGCTACAACAACTATCGTCGCCTCGCACAAATGCAATGGGGTGTCGCTCCTGAAGAAAAGTAATAATTACTAATCAGAATATTCGGAGAATGGGTAAGTCGGTATGATTTATCCATTCTTTTTTATTGACCTATGACAAAAAAACGTAAAATAACAGACTAATTTAAAATATTTTAATTTGTAGAGGCTAAATAAGTCGTATATTTGCGTAAATATTAAAAATTAGTACTAAACCAATATACTCATGAGAAAAGTTATCACATTATGTCTTGCACTGATTGCATTGATTTCAAATGCAGGCAATACACTGCCGTCCAAAGGCGATTTCGCTCCATTGGATATCAGAACTAATAGTGCCAAAGCAGCAGAGCAAACTGCATCCCCACAACCAAACAGAATTAATTCGACAGAGCTATACGACGACGATGCCGTAATCTACGCATTCAAAAAATTCGGTCATGGCGAGATGTCTTACGGATTTATGAAATTCCAAGCTCAAAAGCCTGACAACGTCGTCAACATTCGATCATTCTCAAAAGCCGACGGTACCGAATCAATTTCTGCAGGCACATTCGTAAACGGCGAATATTGGGTTTACGTCTATCAATCATGGTATGGCGGTATGTTGACAATCCCTGTAGGCATCGCCGTAATGGACCTCGAAACCGGCGACTACGAAGTGAAATTCGCTACAAGCTCAATCCATAGCTACAACGAACACTTCATCGAAATGACATACGACGCTATTACAAACAAAGTATATGGCGTCCAATACATCACCGACATCGCAAACCCGTCGCAAAGAATGATGGACCTCTGGGTTATCGATCCAGCTGAAGGCACTTACGAGCCAAAAAAACTCGGCAAAGTCGATAACTTCATGTTCGGTATGGCTGCAAGAAACGGCGTAATATATGGTATAACACAAGACTACTTCGACAACGATATATCACAACCCGAAAAAGCGCGATTGATTAAATTCAATCCTCTTAACGCAAACGAAGAAGGCATCTTTGTGACAGAAAATATTGCCGACCTCGACGGTGGTAAGAGAGTAATCAGATACGACCAATCCATGGAATTTGACCATGCGACAGGCAAACTATGGTGGGCTGCGCAAGAGACTGCCAACAATGGAGGCTACATCTGCGAAGTCGATACCACTGACGGATCTTTGCGCTACGAAAACAGAATACCCGATGCATCTCAATATGTCGCATTGGCTATCCCTTATCAAGTGGTAGATGACAATGCCCCTTCCTACGTTGTCAACCTCACAGCTTCTCCCAAAGCCGACAACCCCGACCTAATCGAATTGTCATGGACTAATCCTTCGCTCGATTATCGTCGTGACGAATTGAAATCATTGCAGGGTGTGAAAATCTATCGCGATGAAGAACTTATCCAAGAAATTACGACAAACGAAATCGGTCGCCAAATGACTTGGACAGATGAAAACAACTTGTCGGCAGGAAATCACATCTATCGCGTATTGGCATATAACGACAATGGCGATGGACTTTGGAAAGAAAGAAAAGCTTTTGCCGGAATGGATGTGCCGGGCGCTGTCAAAAACGTAACATACGAAGTGGCAAACGATCGTGTCACTATCAATTGGAATGCTCCTGAACGTGGTAAAAACAACGGATTCTACGACACAGAATCACTCACTTACGACGTATTCAGAGGCTCATACAAAATCGCAAGTGCCATAACTGAAACTACAGTAGAAGACAAAGTAAACTATTACGACCACTACGTCTATAAAATTGTCCCTGTCACAAAAGAAGGTGAAGGCGAACCATGCCAAACAATAATTTCTTTCGGTCCTGCCACCGATTTGCCTTACGAAAACAAACTTGCCGACGAAGAAGCTGCCGAAGAATTAATGGTGGTCGATGCTAATGCCGACAATCATTCATGGAAATACGAACTGAATGAATCAGCATTTATCTACAACGCACACTACGAAAACGTTGCCAACGACTACCTATTCCTCCCGACTATCTTCGCCGAAGAAGGTAAGACCTACCGATTGACATTCAAATACATCACTTCCGACTATACAAAAGTGACTGAAGATTTCGAAGTCGTCGCTGCCTCTGCCGCAAACCCTGAAAGCGTCATAGCATCAATCGTGAAATACGAAAACATCTCAAGCGCTCAAGGTGCGGCATGGAGAGAAGCTGTCGTCGATTACACTTCCGACAAAGACAAATCAATCAACCTCGCTTTCCATATTTATTCAAGACAAGGCATGGGCAAAGTCGGCATTACCGACATCATGATCAGAGAAGTCGAAGAGACTGAAGCCTTGGCAGAAACTATCAACGGAATAGTTGATTGCTACGTCGATACTCCGACAGAATTTACTGTCACTGTTAAAAACACAGGCACAAGCGACATCAACTCCGGAGTAGTGAAAATTGTCAACGAAAGAGATGAACAAATCGCTTCAACATCATTCGAAAAAACAATTTCCCCGGAAAGATCTGCCGAAATCACACTCTCATGGACTCCTCAAAATGAAGACTGCTTCAGAGTCTATGGCATCGTCGAATTAGACGGCGAAGAATATTGCGACGACAACAAAACTCACTCATTGAGAGTTTCGATACATCCAAAAGACGGCGACAAATTTATTACTATAGGTAATGCCGACATGCACAGAGTAGGCGATATCGTTAACTTCTCCAACAAGCAAAGCCGCTCGCAAATGCTATATTATTCCGACGAATTGAACTTCAAAGAAAACGTGCTGATCACAGGCGTTCAGTTTGCCTACACTCCTTCACTCGATTACGAATATATGGATGCAATCCCGGTGCAAATACATATCGCTAACACAACTCAAAACAGAATTCTCGATAGCGTATTCGGCGGCTCATTCATCGACCAATCGACAATGACTGAAGTCTATCGCCTCGACATGGATTTGAGCGGACGTGACGACACCTACAACGAAGTATATCTTCAATTCGAGCAACCATTCGAATACGAAGCATCTAAAAATCTCGTAGTCGATATGTACAAAAATATAGAAGAAGAATTTGGAAACGTAGGTTGGTATGTTGACTACTCATCAGGCATTGCATATCGTGGCGCTTACTGGTCGGCTCCTTACAACTACGAGATGAATCCAAATCACGTTTCAATGAACTATGTGCCATACACAAAATTCTCATACCGAGAATTAAATGACGTTGAGAAAATTGCAAACGACAAATTCTCACTCAAAGTGACAGACACAGAAATAATTCTCAACGGTATGGCCGATATAATCTCACTTTATGATTTGTCTGGAAACGGCATTCGCAAAACCGACAAATCTGATAGATTACAGATAGAAAATATCTCAAATGGTATATACATATTATATATAGAGTCTGATAATACAGTTGAAATTCATAAGGTTTTGATTAAATAATAGTATGATTCTTTTATCACGTGTGGTTGGGTCTGTGAAGATCTGACCACACTTTTTATTATATAACTTTACCACTCTAATTGGTTAAATTATATAAAAAAGCATCAAAAATTATATCAAAATATATCTTTTTGATATAGGTCAAAAAATAAAATCAAAAACGTGATTATATTTGCAAAGTTTTTATGGCATACTGTGTCATTAAACTGGAAAAATTACGATAACTAATAACAATTACATTAAATATTAAATAATTATGAAGAAAACGATTACTTTATGGGCAACACTCTTACTCGTTGCTTTCTGTTCGCAAGCAGTCTTGACACTGCCGCGTCCTGTTAATCTACCTTCAGTGAATCTCCCTGAAAGAACTCCTGTCGAAGTAGGTCAACGTCTTAAAATTGGTGCTCCTGTTCAACAGGCTCCTTCAAGAAACATCGAAGACGACGATGCTGATCTATATGCTTATCGTCTTTTTGCAACTGCTGGCGAAATGCACGGTTGGTACAATTTTACAGCTAAATATCCTGAAAACTTAAATATGGTCAAAAGCTTTGGTAATAAAGCCGGTGACTATGGTATCTGTGCTGCTACTGTTGCTAATGGTAAAACTTACGCTTACATTTTCCAACACTATGGTATGGATACAAGCGGTTGGAACGATTATCAAATGCCTATCGGTATCGCCGTATTGGATTATACTACAGGTGAGTATGAAATTAAATTCAAAACTGAAACATTCCATGGTTTCCAATACAATGTATTGTTCTATGACATGGCTTACGACCCTGTGACAGACAAAATTTACGCTTGCGAATTCGCCTATGATATTCAAGGTAATGAAGCAGTTGACACAGGCATGATGAACATCTACACTATCGACCCTGAAACATGTGAGCCTACATTCATCGGTCGTGCTGATAATATCTTCACTGCAATGGCTGCTGATAATGGTGTGGTTTACGGTTTCACTCATGACTATGATGAAGAATATGAACAACAAGTGACAAGCATCTTGAAATTCGACCCTACAACTACTGAAAACGGTATCTTCAAAACTGAAAAAGTATGTAACATTTTCGGTGGTGAAAACATCGCTTATTCTATCCAAACAATGGAGTTTGACTTGACTACTCACAAACTTTATTGGATGGGTCACAGAATGTTAAGCGAAACTAACTATCAACCTGTGGTTGCTGAAATCAACCTAAAGAATGGTAAAATCAACAGCGAAGCTAATGTGCCTTACAACGCGCAATACCTCGGTCTTGCTATCCCTTACCAAATAGCTGCCGATAATGCTCCTGCAAGAGTTACTGAACTCGTCGTTACTCCTGCTGCTAACGGCGCAAACGAAGCTACTATCACTTGGACTAACCCAAAACAAACATTCCAACTCCAAAACCTTACTGAGTTGACAGGTGTTAAAATCTATCGTGATGGCGAATTGATTGAAACAGTTGCTACTACTGAAGTCGGTGCTAAGATGTCATTCACTGACACTGACGTGCCAAGCGCAATGCACACATATCGCCTCGTTCCTTACAACGCTGCAGGTGATGGTCTATATCGTGAATACACAGAATTTGTCGGTCAAGACATCCCTTCATTTGTAAATAATCTATATGCTGAAACAAATGTTGACGAAGTGACTATCTCTTGGAATGCTCCTACAATTGGTGTAAACGGTGGTTGGATTAACACTTCTGAATTGAGATATACTGTATATCGTGGTTCTTACAAATTAGCAGACAAAATCACAGATACTAAAATCACAGACACTTCTAACGAATATAAAGCTTACGAATATCGCGTCGTACCATCTACTGCTGCAGGTGACGGTACATCTTCAAAAATCGTCGTTGCATACGGTCCTGCTGTAGAATTGCCATACGTAAACCAATTAGACTCTGATGATCGTGCTGCAGAATTAAAAGTAATCGACAATGATAAAAACGGTGTGACATGGCAATACACTGAAGGCTTCCAAGGCTATCTTTATTCTACAACTAACGCCGGTGGTCAACTTGGTGATGACTATCTCGTTTTGCCTCACATGGAATTAACTGCAGGTAGGAAATACCAAATCAGATTCTACTACTACACAGGCAACTATGGTGATGAAACAACATTCGAAAAACTTCAACTTGTCGTAGGTAAAGGTCAAAACGCTGAAGATTTGACAACAGTAGTTAAAGACTTCTCATTCGTAGCTGATTACGCTCACGGTGCTAACTGGTATGAAACTTACACAGAATACTTGGCTACAGAAGACGGACTACAAAACTTCGCATTCAAATGCACTACTGAAGAAGCAATGGGTTTCATCGTATTGTCTTGGTTTGAAATTCGTGAGGTAGGTGCATACGAAGCTGAAGCATTCGACATCCTTGGCCCAACTGATGCTTATGTCGGTCAAGAAACTAAGTTCACTGTTAAAGTACGCAACGTAGGTTCTGAAATCATCCCATCTGCTACAGTAAAACTCCTTAACGTTGACGGTAAGGTTGTGGCTCAATTGCCTATCGAAAATCTTGCTGTAGATGAATATCGTGATGTTGTAATTTCTTGGACTCCTGAAACAGAAGGTGATTTCGATATCTATGGTGTAATCCGTGTTGATAACGGTCAGGATGACTACGATTGGGACGACGTATCATCTAATCATATCCTATGTAGAGTTAATGCAGCTGATTCTGATTCTTGGGTGGTTATCGGTAGTGCTGATGCGCAAGAATTTGACGACCGTGCTGTATTTCAATTGTCAAGAAAATACGCACGCTCTCAATGCTATTACTTTGCTGATGAATTAGGTGGTGCTGATTTGAAAATCACAGGTATCCGTCTTCAATATAAAGCTTCTACAGACTATGAATTGTTGACAGAAGTGCCTTTGACTATCAGAATGTACAATACTGAGAGAGATGGTTTGATCGATAGCGGTTATGGCTATGATGAAATATTTGAAGATCAAGATGTCATGACTGTCGTATTTGATGACGTTGTTGACCTTTCAGGTTCAAGCGATGTGATGAATATTCTTGAAATCAAATTGGATAAAGTATTCGAATATGATTCTTCTAAGAACTTACTTGTAGAATTTGATAAAGTATGGGAAGAAACATATAGCGACGTATTGTGGTTCATGGATATTAATCCTAAGTATGCTTATCGTGATAGCGGCTACAAAGACAGTTGGGGTGATCCTATCCCATACGAACGTTGTGGATGGTTTAACTATAACGAGCCTTATGAAGAAGATCCTTGGAATACAGGTTCAGACTACTTCCCTTACATTAAGTTCTCTTATATCAACGAAGGCAGTGTGGAAGGCGTAGAAATCGTTGCTAATATCAACATCAGCGTAATCGAAAAGACTGTATGCTTCAGCAAAGTATGCGACCTTGCAGTGCTTTACGACATCGCTGGCAATAAAGTAGCTTCTGCTAAGAATGTCAACACATTGGCAATCGACAACATCCCTGCCGGCGTTTACGTCGTAAAAGCTGTCGCAGACGGTGAAATCGTAACTAAGAAAGTAATGATAAAGTGATGTAATAATAGTAATTTTTCTTATTTTGGTTTTAGAGAAATGAGCGACTCTGTGAAGAGTCGCTCATCTTCATTATATACCGACTTGATTATTACCGACATGATTTTCCCGTTCATCCACTTTCTCTCTTTACCCCTTTTATCCTTATAGTCTGAAGAATAAAATGCTTAAAATTTAGAGAGATTGCCTTTTAGCCCTTTTCGGCTTTTTGGGCATTTTGCGTGTGTGCTTAAAGAGATAGCCTTTTAGCCCTTTTGGGCTTTTTGGGCATTTTGCGTGTGTGCTTAAAGAGATAGCCTTTTAGTCCTTTATGGCTTTTTGGGCATTTTGCGTGTGTGCTTAAAGAGATTGCCTTTTAGCCCTTTTAGCCTTTTTGGGCCTTTATCCGGATGAGTTAGAAAGAGCAGGGATACAAAAAAGGGAGATAACCACCAAGGTCGCTCCCAATTAATAAGTTTCTACAGGTAAAAAATCTTAAGGTAAAAAAGATTGTTTTAGGTATTGCAAAGTTAATATATATTTTTAATTCATCAAAATATAAATTAACAAATTCTCGGAAATATGTTTTATAACATGTTTACACCGTTGTAAATGAGCTTCTATAAATTGCTTTGTGGTGATTTGTGCTTTTTAGAAGTACTTATAAGTATTTATTTTCAACTCATTTCCGTCAAAGCATGCGTACGAATAGAGATTTATCCAATCACCCAGGATTACGGCTTCGGCATTATCCGAAACGCTCTCTTTAATCAATAGATGACGATGTCCGAACACATAGTAATCGATGTCCGGATTTTGCGAAGCATGCCGACTTGCAAATTTTATCAATGGCTCATTGCCTGCGCCCTTATATGGCGGTGTGCAGTCAGACTTCTCTCTGCTCGATTTGCTCCAATTTGTGGCAAATGGGATTGTCCAGCGAGGATGTATGGCTGAATACAACTTTTGGCACACCTTATTGCGAAACACACTGCGTATCAATCGAAAACCTAAAGGTCGTTCACCGATGTTGTCGCCATGGCTGAGATAAAATCTTTTGCCAAGAATATCCGCTACAAGGCTTCCATCGACAACGTTTATGCCTAACTCCGACGGAAGATAATCGAATATCCAAATGTCGTGATTGCCGATCAGCCATGTTATTTTTATGCCACTGTCAGAAAGCTCGGCAATTTTGCCTAAAAATCTGACATAGCCTCTCGGAACAACATTCTTATACTCAAACCAATAATCGAGAATATCTCCAAGAAGATAGATTTCGGAAGCATCATTTTTTATTGTGTCAAGAAATCCGACAACCCTTTTCTCCGCTGCTTTTGCATCAGAAAAATATTTCGCCCCAAGATGAAAATCACTTAGAAAATAAACTCGCTTATTGCCTGTCATTTGCTCGATATTCTGTTAGAGATAGCCAAGTTCCAACTTTGCCTCTTCACTCATCATTTCGTAGTTCCATATCGGCTCAAACACCAATTGTAAATCAACTGATTTTGGTCCTTCGATGCTGACAAGTTTTTGGCGTACATCTTCAAATATGAAGTCTGCGGCAGGACAATTAGGTGCAGTCAATGTCATATCGACATGGAGAACTTCTGCCTCAACTTCATAATCAATCTTATAGATTAACCCTAAATCATAGACATTTACAGGTATTTCAGGGTCATACACTGTCTTGAGCATATCGATTGCTCTCTGCGTAATTTCTTCTTCTGTTGCTTTCATGGTGCAAAATTAGTTGAAAATTTATAAATTGCAATGCTAATCCTCCGAATAATTGGGTAAAACTATTCTTTAATAGTGAATTTTTAGTTGATTCAAATATTCTGTCGGCTAATATAAATCAGAACATGCCAACGTAGGAAAATTTTGGTTAAAATTAAATAATGTTGAACTAATTGGCTTATTTATTGGTTTATTCTATACTTTTAGTTAAATTTGCACTAATTAATTTTAAAATAAAAAAAGATGAAGAAATTTTTACTCCTTGCAGTCGTGGCGCTTTTAGGCGTTGGTGCTTGCAATGCGCAATTTAAGTTTGGTGTTAAAGCCGGTTTGAATCTTAATAAGATTGATTTTAAGCAAGTTGAAAATAATTGGAATGGCACTAATGGCTTGGGATATACTGTCGGTTTGATGACCGAATTTCAAGTCCCTGTTATCGGCTTGTGCTTTGATGCGTCGTTGATGTACACTCGCATGAATTCCGAATCGCAATTAGCTCATGCGGTAGATGCTGAAAAAACTGTTGTAGGTAAAAACTTCCTTGAAATTCCTGTTAACATAAAATATAAACTGCCTTTGCCTGTCGTTGGTAATATTATTTCGCCATACATCTTCACAGGTCCGTCGTTCGCTATCAAATTAGATAAGAACACAATCGAGTATTTTAAGGCAAAAACTTGTCAAGTGGCATGGAATGTTGGTTTAGGTGTCGAATTGTTTAAGCACCTTCAAGTGGGAGCAAGCTATGGCTTTGGTTTGAACAACGTAATCTCAAAATATGATATACTTGGAATAAATGCTGAACCGATAAAAGCTAAAAACAACTATTGGACAGTGTCGGCTGCTTACTTGTTCTGATACGTTTGAAAAATACTATAGCTCGGCAGATTTCAGTTCTGTCGAGTTTTTTTGTGCCAAACTAAACCTAATTGCGATAATTATTGAAGTAAAATCATGCTATGGTTGCGAATTTCAATAATTAGAATTACTTTTGTACCATAATAAAATAAATAGACGACATGAAAAGATTTTTACTATCAATATTGGCGGCAGTAGTGTGTGTTGCGGCATCAGCAGAATTTCGTTGGGGTCCGACTGCCGGAGTTAATGTCACTTCATACAAGTATTCGCAAGATTTATTTGCAATCGACCCTTCAGTCGGTGGTAGTGCCGGGGTTATGGGTGAATTGATGTTCCCCGGTATCGGATTTGGTATCGACTTCGGTTTGAACTACAATCTTCATGGCTCCAAATTGCACCTTGGCGACAAAAATGTCTGGGCAAGCGACGGATATGGCATTGAGCAAAGTTGGTTGCACACAATTGAGGTGCCAATCAATTTGAGATTTAAATACACCAACCTTAACGGCATTGAACGCATGGTTGCTCCATTTGTCTATGCCGGTCCGGTATTCTCAATAATTGCCGGTCAGAATAAACTTGATGCGTTGAACTATTCAGGTGGTTCTGTCATGTTGCAATGTGGCATCGGTGCCGAACTATTCGAGAATTTGCAACTCTCGGCAGGATATTATTGGGGCATGACCTACGAAACTCGTACCGTCAAACTTGATGATTTCTATTCCAAATCGCAAGGTTGGAGAGTCGGTCTGACATACTTGTTCTAATTCCTAACAACACCCATTCGTGGCAAAATTTGCGAATGTCATATTGCCACTACCAATCAGTGGCTCGTTCACATACTCTGTTCCCTCGATTTATGAGGATGAAATAGAGGTGGGCAGTCGTGTATTGGTGCAATTTGGAAAGAAGAATTACTACACAGGCATTGTTGAGCTTGTTCATAATAATCAACCATCAGGCTATGAAGTGAAAGAAATAATGATGGTGCTCGACGCAAAGCCTATAGTTCGTCATCCGCAACTCAAACTATGGAATTGGCTTGCCGAATACTATCTGTGCAGTATCGGTGAGGTATATAAGGCAGCTGTGCCTTCCGGTCTTAAGGTGGAGAGTGAAACCTACATCCTGCTTAATTCGGATTACGAATACGACGAAAATGTGAATTTGACAGAGCGCATGGCTCTCATTATTCAGCTGCTTGATCGTAATGGCAGAATGAAAATCAGCGAAATCGAGCGTGAGACAGGGTTTAAAAATCTTGGCACGTTGGTCAATAAAATGCTGGAAATAGGGCTTGTTCTTATCGATGAACGCATAGTCGATAAATATAGGGCACGAAAAGAAACTCTTGTCAGGCTGAATTGCGATCGAAATGACAATGAGGCGCTGCATGGATTTTTCGACATCGTTAAGCGTGCTCGTCAGCAAGAGAAAATGCTGATAGCCTATTTAGACCTCTCGGCTTGGATGCAAAGTGCAACGCCTAAAGAAGTGTTGAAAAGCGACCTCTTGGAGCGTTCCGGCGCTTCGCCGGCTGTGCTGAAAGGCCTTGTGGATAAAGGCGTTTTGGAAATCTACAAGAAAGAAATCAATCGCTTTACGGTCGATGTCTCTGAATCTGCCGAGTTGCCACAGTTGAGCAATGCGCAGTTGGCGGCATACAATAGCATACTCGATAAATGGAAAGAAAATAAGGTCACATTGTTGCGTGGCGTGACAGGGAGTGGAAAGACTGAAATATATTCGCATCTGATTAATGATGTTCTCAACCTCGGTCAGCAAGTCCTTTATCTTGTGCCTGAAATCAGTCTTACGACTCAGCTGACTTCGCGACTTCAAAAGATTTTCGGAAAGCGACTCTTGATATATCATTCCAAATTTTCCGACAACGAGCGTGTCGATGTTTGGAAAAAACTATTATCTACCCACGAGCCACTCATCGTTTTAGGCGTAAGGTCGTCGGTGTTTTTGCCGTTTGCAAAATTAGGCTTGGTCATTGTCGATGAAGAGCATGAGTCAAGCTACAAACAATATGACCCTGCACCCCGATATAATGCCCGTGATGCTGCGATAGTGCTCGCTTCGATGCATGGTGCTGCGACGTTGCTCGGAAGCGCTACACCGGCTGTGGAGACATACTACAAGGCAAAAAACGGCAGATTTGGATTGGTGGAACTATTGGAACGCTTCGACGGCATCCGGATGCCGGAAGTGAAAGTTGTCGATATGCGAGACCAACGTAAACGCAAGGAATGTCGCGGACTATATTCTAATCCATTGCTCGTCGCATCAAGAAAAGCGCTTGGCGAAGGTAAGCAGGTGATAATGTTTCAAAATCGGCGTGGATATGCTCCGATGGTGGAGTGTAAGGAATGTGCTTGGGTCCCTAAATGCAAAAATTGCGACGTCTCGCTCGTCTTTCATCGAAACATTCGTGAGTTGCGTTGCCACTACTGTGGTTATTCCATGACTTTGCCCAACCTTTGTCCCGTCTGTGGTCAAGACAGCGTGGAGACATACGGCTACGGCACAGAACGCATCGCTGATGATTTGAACGAAATCTTCAATGAATATCGTGTCGCACGAATGGACCTCGACACTACGCGAAACAAAGATGCCTACGAAGATATAATCGAGGACTTCTCTTCTCACAAAACCGATATACTTGTCGGTACGCAGATGGTCACAAAAGGCTTGGACTTTGAGCGTGTCAGAGTGGTCGGAGTGCTGAATGCCGACTCTATCCTTAACTATCCCGATTTTCGTAGCAATGAGCGTGCTTTCAATATGATTGAGCAGGTCGCCGGTCGTGCCGGTCGCAAAAATGAGGTGGGGGAGGTCTATGTCCAGACCACTGACCCTAACAACCAAATCATTGAGAAGGTCAAGACTCATGACTACGAGGGCTATTACGTCGAGCAAATCGACGAACGCCAACGTTTTGCTTATCCTCCATTTACCAAAATTGTCAACATCTATCTTAAACACAAGGACGAACGCATGGTCAATTCGTTGGCTGTAAACTATGTGTTGGAATTGCGTAAAATATTTGGAAACAGAGTGTTAGGTCCTGAAAAACCGATTGTCGGAAGAGTAGCAAACTACTACATCCAATCGATAATGCTTAAAATGGAAGCAAACGCATCGATGAGAAAAGTCAAAGACTTGCTACGAACTGTCTATGAGCGAGTATCCATCGATAAAAACATGCGCTCAGCCATACTATACTATGATGTTGACCCCGTCTGACGAATAGTGTTTCATGTTGAATATTTAATGTGGGCGCTTTTAGTGATTACGGGCGAGTGAAACCGTAAGCCGAGTGTTCGGGAGGTCGTGGCTACCCCGGTCGGGGTATCTACATATATGTGGTGTTTAATGTGGTTGCTTTTATTCTTGTTTGTTCTTTATACGTGTTGGTTAAATGAGATAGCCTTTATGTCCTTTTTGCCCTTTTGGGCGTTTTAGGCTTTTACCGGGAGTATAATTTATTGCTAACTGCATAAATATACTGTAATATAATGGGTATATACTTGTCGGGATGAGGTGTTGTTGGTTGTCATGCTATTTGCTAATGAATTGCGCCGTATTATAGGCAGACATGGTAGATTGTATAAAAGTTTGTGGGATGGAGCTATCAGGGTGCTTTTGTAAAATATTGCAAATCAATAAAGTAAATAAATTTTCAAAATTATTAACATTTATTAACGGGGGGTAATGCTGCGCATAAAATTTTACGTATATTTGCAATTGAAAAGACAGATTATGGCATAAAATGACCCAAAAATCCAAATCTTGAATTTTCACAAATAAAGAACACTGAAAAGAATAAAAACAAAAAATATTATGTAATATCGAATAATTAAACAAACGGTATTGCGGGCTTGTTGATTGAGATAAATAATAGTTAACATTATAAATTATAATTTAAAAGAGTTATGAAAAAGTATTTAATTCCGGCTCTTGCATTAGGTCTTGTGATGACCTCATGCCAAAGTGATGAGCCATTCGCACCCGGCGAAGGTGGCGAAAAACAGGTGACATTCACCCTCAACGTTCCAGGCGAACTCGGCACTCGTGCAGGTGCTACAGACAACGCATCTGACAAGGGTGGTTGGTCAAACACTCAAGGCAACGTGTCTTACACTCTTGTATTGTCGGCTGAAGGACACAATCAAACTTACAAGAAAGAAAATGTCATAGGCAACACTGTAACATTCAGTCCAACAGTAGTTCTTGGTCGCGAATACACTGTGACTGCTTACGCTCATTTCAATGCTACAGCTCAAGAAAATCTTACAAACATCGCTGAAACAAAGGGTATCAATGACGAGTCTAAGGACGTTTACTTCTTTACTACAAAAGAAAATGTGAGCAAGCCTACTATCAACTTTGCAGATGGTACAAGCTATAACTTCGATTTGAAGCGTCCATACGCTAAACTTCGCCTTATCGCTGAAGACTATAATACAACTGATGATACCAAACCTAAAACAAACATTACAGAAGTGACAGTATCTTACAATAATGAAGTTTATACTGTATTCAATGCTGTGGAAGGTGAGTTTAATACAAAAGCGACTAAGTCTTATACAAAAACTTGGAATGCAGATTATTATGAACAGGGTGTAACTTCTGGAGATAAGACAATCTTTGCCGACTATATTCCTGTAAACGGAACTGATGTTGCTCCATTTACTATTAAAGTGAAATATTCAGGTGCAAATAACGAAGAGTATGAACGCGTATTCGCTCAAGACATTCCTGTTCGTCGCAATGCGTTGACAACTCTTAAGGGTAACTTCTTCACTGCAGGTGCTGAAATCAAGGTAGAAGTTAAGGATGCTTTTGAAGGTCAGCCTGAGAACATCAACTTCGTATCAGTTTCTACAGCTTCTCAACTTCAAGATGCTATCGATAATGGTGGTAACGGCGAAACAATCATCCTTACAGATGACATTGTGTTGACAGAACCTCTTGTATTCGGTGGTAATTCAGGTAATCCTGCTCCTACACGCTCAGGTGTAGCAAACAGCTTTGTACTTAATCTCAATAACAATGATATCACAGGTACAGACACAGGTACAGCAAGCTACGGCTTAATCACAATCAAGAAAGGTGCAGACCTTACTATCGAAGGTAATGGTAAAATTTCTTTGACAGCTACACAGAATCGTGGCTGGAATGCTTACTCTTCTGTAATCTCTAACCAACAAGGTAAGTTGACTGTAAATGGTGGTACAATCGAGCACCATGGCGGTACAGATATGGCATACGCTATTGATAACCTTACAAATGGCAAGGGTACATACGCTGAAACTATCATCAACGGTGGTACTATCAAATCTACATATCGCGCAATCCGTCAGTTCCTCAATGGCGTAGAAGCACAAAATATTCTCACTGTAAACGGTGGTACTATCGAAAGTACAGGTGGAAACAAGTCTATCTGGATGCAAGACGCTAGTGCTAAAGCTAACAGCGGTACTTTGAATGTATATGGAGATGCTTCAATCAATAGTGCTATTTACATTGATGGTAATACAAGCTGGGATGTAGAAGCTTATATTGAAAAGGCAGCTCTTAAAAATGGTAGCACTGTTATTACAGAAAACGTACCTGCAGGTTATCTCGTTGAAGAAAATGAAGACTATTATACAGTTGTTACATTGGATGATATACTTGAAGCTAACTTTGCAGAAAACAGTTGGGAAAATATTATCCTTGCTTGTCAACTTAACAAAATACCGAATGATTGGAAGGTTGGCGACATAAAGACAATGGAAATCGGTGATTCTGAATATAATATAGCAATCATTGGTAAAAATCATGACACCTATACTGAAGGTGGAAAAGCACCATTAACATTCCAGTTGACTGAAAAAGTGTATGGCTCTGCTGCAATGAATGCGACTCAAACTAACGCAACCGGTTGGTCAGCTTCTCAAATGAGAAATGTTACTATGGCAGAGATTCTTTCTGTGATGCCATCTGAAGTATCGAATGCTATTAAGGCAGTAGATAAGCTAACTCTGAAGGGTGATGGTTCCGGTTTGGAAACTACTTCTGATAAGTTGTTCTTGATGTCCTTAATTGAGGTCTATGGATCTACTTTCTATTCTAATGGTTATGAGGAAGGTTCTATATATGAGTATTACTCTGTTAACGGTATAGAAAAAAGGATGATGAATGCTACATGGTGGCTTCGCGGTCCTGGTATAAACAACGGTAAAAACAATGGTATTGGCTTTACCCAAATAAATATGAGTGGTTATATGGCTAATGGTGATGCGTCAACCAAAGTTGGCGTTGTATTTGGCTTCTGTTTCTAATAATTTTAAAGAATACAGCAAACTAAACTATATAGGGTAGTGGAGGGTGAAACCTCCACTGCTCGCGAAGGACTTGTTTCTTCATATAAAAACGTGTGTGGAGAGTGTGCCGGGTGCATGCTCTCCTTTTTTGATGTAGCATGGGAGACTATGGTTTAACGAAACTTCTATTAATTTCGGATTATGATAAGTGTTCTGCCTTTGAGTGTTATCTTTAGTATTATTATGCTGAATAAAAACGTGGGTGGTTAAAATAAGTGAAAATAATTGTCGGATTATTGTGGTTTTAAGATATTGTAGTAATTTTGTGGCAGAGAAACAGAACTTTTTGCTAACGATTTGCGTATATCATTAGCAATTGCGTGATGCAGTAGTGTGGTTGGTGGTAGCATACAGAGTAAGATAACTTCCATAAGTTCGCATAAATCAACAGCCGATAGACATCATGAATTAAACAAAGTAAATAATAAAATAGAAAGTGATAAAGATGAAAAAAGTATTGTTAATGACATTGGCAGCAGGAACGATGATGTTTACTGCATGCTCAACAGAGAAAAAGAATACGGAAGAAACAACTCCGGTGGTAGAGGTTGCGGACACAATTCCATACAGCATCGCAGAAGGCTATGAATTAATCGGCGGCGTAAAAGAATTGATGACACCAAAATTAGGCTCAAGCAAAGCATTCAATCAGTATTTCAAAGCCAAGGATGCAAAAGCGACAGAGATCGATTTCAATAGTGAATACGTAATAGCAGCCATCAAACCGGAAGCCAAAGGCGTTAAAATGGTGCTTGACGGAGTGAACGAAGCAAGCAATGATAGAGTATTGATGACCTACTACACTGAAGAAGCTGCAGAAGGCGAAACAAGCAATGTGTTGCTTATCGTAGTGCCTGATTCAATCGATGGCTATGTCGATGTAAAAGAAATTATTTGATATAAAAGAAAGAGACATATTAAAATATGCAGATAATTATATATTGTCTGCATATTTTTTTGTAATTTTGCGTCATAATAGTTGTTAACCATTGATTATATTAGTCACATGAGTCAGAAAGAATATAAAATAAGCATATCGAAGGAGGAGCTGTCAGCTTTACCTTCTGCCGGCTATTTTGGCTCTGTAGTTGTGGTTGAAAACAAAGATGATGCAAAAGCAGCGTTACCTGTCCTTAGAAAATCAAAAATCATCGGTTTTGACACAGAGACACGCCCAACGTTCAGAAAAGGGCATACCAACAATGTCGCTTTGATGCAATTGTCAACGCCGACCGAGTGCTTTTTGTTTCGTATTAACAAGATAGGTTTGATGCCGGAAATTGTGCAATTGCTTGAAGATCCTGAAAAGCTGAAAATAGGTCTTTCGATACATGACGATTTCAAGCGTTTGCGTAAAACCACGAAATTTAATCCCGGCGGTTTCGTCGATTTGCAATCATACGTCAAAACGTTTAATATTGCCGACCTCAGTTTGCAACGTATATATGCAATACTCTTTGATGAGCGAATATCCAAGGGTCAGCGACTCACAAATTGGGAAGCGGAAGAATTGACAGTGGCTCAGCAAAATTATGCGGCTATGGATGCACTTGCGTGTGTCAAAATATATAACCACCTGAATAAAGGGAAATTCTTGCCCGAGGAGTCGAAGTATCGAAAGATTATCGAGGAAGAAGAATCTACTAACAATGAAAATGGTTGATAACGGTATGGAAAAGAAAAACAAAAAATCGCGCAAACACATCATTATACCTCTTGGCATCGCAATCTATTTTGTCATCATCGCCGTAATGAATCGTGATGAATGGCTCGTTGATGGTAATTTCTGGTCCTATTGGGGCAAGATAGCTGTGGAGATCGTGGTTTTGGTGGTCCTCTCGTTTGTGATTAAGCGACGAGAAAAGTATCGCTCGGAGCGAGAGAATAGATAGATATAGGTGATGTTTTAAGTGACTGATTTATGCTTTAAATTGGTCAGATTTTTTAAATAAGGTTTTTGTTGGTTAATAAAACTTAAATATGTAGCTACTTTATAGTTATTATAAATTAAGATAGCTTGCATATTTAATTGTATGCTATCTAAAATTTATGTTATTATAAATTAATTTTTGTATTTATGATTGATATTAAATATTTATTAATTATTTAAAATACTCTGATTTTTTGCATTAATGAATTATGTGAAAACATAAACTTTTGAGTGTTTGTTTATTGTAATGAGGATTGATGTTTATGTGATTTGATGGCTTTGTGCTACATAACACATTTTACAAAGATATAATACAAAGCAAATAATAATTAACACTAATAATAACATTTTCGTATGAAGAAAATTTTTACAACATTAACTCTATCGGCTGCCATTATCGGTAGCGCTTCAGCGCAGTCTGCATGGACTTCGCATGGTGAAATCAACAATGCTCCTGCTCAAGAAGCTGCAACAAGGGCAGCTGCAGGAGAAATTTATCTAGGTCACTGCTCGGTCAACGACCAAATTTGGCCATACGACGGTTTGTCGCTTGATAAAGATTCGCGTGTCGGTGTCGGTGCAATTCTTACAGAAGATATGTTGCAACGATATGCTGGTGCAACAATCGTCGGTATGTATGTCGGTTGGGATGATGAGTTATCAACATCAAACTATGAGTGCTTCGTAAGATCAGAAAAATTCAATGGCGAAACTATTACATCGGGTGCCGATGAAGTGCAATTCGGCTGGAATTATGTTTCTCTCGACGAAGTGACATTGACAGAAGACATGAAGACTCTCGCAGTCGGTTTCTACACTGACCTTGTCAAAGATGTTTGCTCAATTCCTAAACTCTATCCTTACGGCAAGGCAAACAGTAACTTCCTATGGAGTGGAGAAACTAACGCTGACGGTGAAATATGGTATGACTCAAAAGAATTGGGTACAATGCCGATTGTTCTTGTCCTCGAAGACAGAGAAGGTTTGTTCCACAATATGATTTCTATCAGCAGTTGCAGTGCAGACGTAATCGTCGAAAAGGGTGAATTGCACACTGCTTTGGCTCGTATTAGCAACATCGGTACCAACGATATTCTTAATATCGAAGTGACAACTTCATTTGGTGAAGAATCTCACACTGAAATAATTGATTTCGATCAGCCAATCCCTCCACAACAAGGTGGAAAAGTGTTGCTTCCTGTGAAGTGTATCGGTTCAGGTGCCCACACATACCAAATTACAGCTGTCAACGGTATCTCTAAGCCATCTAACGCAGTAGATGTAGAGATGATAGGTGTATCGGCTGACGTGGCTGAAAAGTATTCTTATCGTCCTCTTTTGGAATACTTCGTTTCGGAAGACAACTACATGACAGTGACATACGTCGATAACTATTTATGGCCTGGTCTTGAACCATTCCAAGAAGATATCACTTTTGTTATGACTCACCTTGATGACAAGTACATGACTGGCGATAATGATGGCCTCAACCACCTTATCAAGTTGGCCGGTGGTGACAAGATGAAGGTGTCTGTACCTGGTATGACTATCAATCGCCATGCTTACACATCAGTAGTGATGCTTAATTCAGTGATTGAAAACACTCCGATGATGTACACTATTTTCCCTGACTTCATTACTCCTGTATATGAAGAAGTTCTCGCTGACCCTACATTTGCAAGCGTTAATATCGATGCAGCTATGGACGACAATGGTGCTATCACTATCACAGCGTCAGGTGTTGTAGAAGAAGGTGTCATGCCTGAAGGTGAAGATCTCTATTTGACAGTCTATTTGATGGAAAAAAACGTCGAATCTGAAGACCAACGTTTCTGGGACGAAAAAGAAGCAGCAGAATACGGTGGTGTATATACCCACAAAAATATCATTCGCGAAATCATGACTCCTTATTGGGGTGAAAAGCTCGCAACTACAGGTGGCGAATACTCTATGACATTCAACACTGAATACTACGACGAGTGGGTGAAGGACAATCTCTATGTAGTTGCATTCCTCAACCGTAGCGGAGAAAATCATCAGCTTGCTATGCAAGTAATCAATAGTGCTGAAAAAGATTTGACTAATACGTCAATCAATCGCGTTGAATGTCTTGAAGAAGTGACTATTGAAAACGTTAACGGTAGCATCCTTGTTAATGGTGACTCTGCAGTGAATGTTTATGACCTTTCAGGTTGCCAAGTTGACAACAGCAACCTTTCAGCAGGTGTTTACATCGTGAAGGCTGTCGTAAATGGTCAGGCAGTAGCTCAAAAGATTTTGATTAAATAATAATAGAATGTTTTAATAGTGGGTGCAGGTGCATACTTGCACCCATATTTGATAAAAATAGATCACTATGAAAAAAAGATTTTTTATAGCTTTAGCAGCACTCTTGATGACCTCGATGGCGTCAATGGCTGAGGTCGTGCGTTTTGGTTACGCTCCTGAGCAATGTACCGAAGAAGATATGATAGCGCAAGGATCGGGCACTAACGGCTTCTGTGCCGGTATGATTTGCTTGGATCCGAATGTTGACCCTGTGGTTAAGAGACTCGAAGGTCATAGTGTGAAGGGTGTCAGAGCCTATTTCCTAAATGACTATAAGCAGTCACGACAAAGTCGCTCAAAAGCATTGTACGCTACAGGTACGCCTGACAATACTACTAAAAAGGTGTGCGACTTCGTAAAGGGTTGGAACGAAATCTATTTTGATGAACCTGTCACTATCGGTTCTGAACCTATCTATGTGGGTATCCAAGTCTATGAACTTCGTGGTACTCCATATCCACTCGTTACTTTCGGTAAGGCTGACATCGCCGGTGGTTGCTGGGTAAACCTTGAGGATGAAGGCTGGGTTGAGTATTCACAACGTGGTACACTCATGATTCAAGCTATCCTTGACGATGAGGCTGCTCCTAAGCTCGAAAACATGTTCTATGCAAGTGTCGAAAAGAGTCCACTCGTGGTAGCTCCTTCTGAAAAGTTTGATGCGAGCGTTTATTTCCACAATATGACTGACCAAGAAGTATCTTCAATCACTCTCAGCACAATTGGTCAGGGTGACACAGAGGCATTGATTGAAGAAGTGACATTCGACACTCCGCTTGCAGCTCATGAAGGTCGCATGGTTCAGATGCCTATACGTGCCGGTGCAGAGTCCGGTGTCGCTCAATGGCTCAAACTCTCAGTGCTTAAAATGAATGGCGTCGATACTCAGCAAGTAATGGACGGCGTTTCGACTCATCACGTTACAGTCGATGCGTTCAATCGTATTCCAATGATTGAGGAATTTACAAGCCAGGCATGTAGCACTTGTCCGTTCATGATTTACTATTTGGATATGGCAATGGAGGAATATGATGGTCCGTTGGTATATGTCACTCACCACAGTGGTTTCCAAAAAGACCGTTTTACAAAACCTGTCGATGAAGAATTGCTCTATCTTTTCGGTTCTAAGCCGTTGCAAAATCCGGCTGTGATGTATGACCGTTGGGTGCCGGAAGGCGAGTCAAGCCCTATCTTCTTTGCTCAATTGGCTGAACATGAGCCATACCTTGAGCAGATTATGGCTGCCGCTGTCCGTCCTGCCATGGCAAGTGTAGAGTTTGATCTCCGCTACGACGAGAACGCCAAGACTGTAGGATGTACTGTATCGGGTAGAGTAGGCACAAGCATTGTTTCTGCCGGTATTCCTGCCTACCTCTCAGTATATCTTGTTGAAGACAATATCCCGCTATCAGATGACTATTTCCAACTTGGTCTTGATGGTGATGATGCTCCGGCTGACCTCGTGGAAAAATTCCGTCACAATGGTATCAAGCGTCATGACTTTACACTTACTCTCGGCGGCGACCTCTTGACTACAGACGAAAACGGCAACTATTCTGTTGACTATGCCGACATCGCAATCGATCCATCATGGAATGTTGATAACCTCAAGCTTGTCGGCTATGTTTGCAAGATCGATAAGAATAATATTCGTGAAAATGGTGTCCTCAATGCCAACTATAAGCATCTGACTAATTCAAGTGTTATCTCTGTAGATTCTGATATGGCACAAGTTGGCTTCAAGGTTACTCGCGACCGTCGTATCGTCGCTACATCTGAAGTTGCTGATTTCAGTATCTTCAACCTCCAAGGTGTCGCAGTAGATAAGAACGATGCTTTGGTGCCTGGTATCTACATCGTGTCGTTCAAAGATGCTGATGGCAAAGTAGGTGCAAAGAAATTGCTCGTGAAGTAATTAAGGTAGGTATATTATTGGTGTCCGATAAAAATCAATAAGTATATAATCTCCGACATTGGGGCTGCTTCTGCGGAAGTGGTCCCAATTTTTATGTGGTGATCAAGCGAAAGTGGTGTCAATTTATGTGTTTGTCGTGTGAAGCGTTGCAAAAAAAGAAACTCCTGCACCGTTTGTGGCACAGGAGTCGTTGTTTATTTGTCGGATCGATGATTACCAAGCAAACATTGGGTAACCGATCATCATTTCGTTAACTTCAGCACGAACTTCCTTGATTACGTTTTCATCGTCAGCGTTGCAGAGCACCTTGTCGATGAGTTCAACGATCTTCACCATGAGGTCTTCTTTAGCACCACGAGTTGTGATAGCTGCTGTACCGAAACGGAGACCACTTGTGAGGAATGGGCTGCGAGTGTCGTAAGGCACCATGTTCTTGTTGGCTGTGATGTCAGCTTCTACGAGTACGCGTTCAGCCTTCTTACCGCTCATTTCAGGGAATTTAGGACGGAGGTCAACGAGCATACAGTGGTTGTCTGTACCATCAGAGATGATCTTGTAGCCCTTTTCTACGAGAGCGTTAGCCAATGCAGCAGCATTCTTTCTCACTTGTTCGCAATATTCTTTCCATTCTGGTTGGAGAGCTTCGCCGAAAGCGACAGCCTTAGCAGCAATTACGTGTTCCAATGGGCCACCTTGTACGCCTGGGAATACTGCAGAGTCGAGAAGAGCCGACATTTTCTTGATTTCGCCCTTTGGAGTCTTCTTACCCCATGGGTTGTCGAAGTCTTTGCCCATAAGAATGAGACCACCGCGAGGACCACGAAGAGTCTTGTGTGTAGTAGTAGTCACGATGTGAGCGTGTTTCACAGGGTTGTCGAGAAGACCTGCTGCGATAAGACCTGCAGGGTGAGCCATATCGACCAAGAAGATAGCACCGATTTCGTCAGCCAATTTGCGAACGCGAGCGTAGTCCCATTCGCGGCTGTATGCACTTGCACCGGCAATAATCAATTTTGGACGTTCTGCACGTGCCTTTTCTTCCATTTCTTCGTAGTTTACACGACCTGTTTCAGCATCTACAGTGTAGCTGATAGGACGGAAGTGAAGACCTGAGAAGTTTACAGGGCTACCGTGGCTGAGGTGTCCACCGTGGCTGAGGTCCATACCCATGAATGTGTCGCCCGGTTCGAGGCAAGCCATGAATACTGCCATGTTAGCTTGTGCACCACTATGTGGTTGTACGTTTGCCCATTCAGCATCGAAAAGCTTCTTTGCGCGTTCGATAGCAAGGTTTTCTACTTCATCTACCACTTGGCAACCACCATAGTAGCGGTGTGCAGGATAACCTTCTGCATATTTGTTTGTTAGGCATGAGCCCATTGCACGCATTACTTCATCGCTGACGAAGTTTTCGCTGGCGATCAATTCTACACCGCAACGTTGACGGAGATGTTCGCGGTTGATTAGTTCGAAAATTTGATTGTCTCTTTGCATTTTTTTCTTTAATAAGATAGATTTTTTATTTGGGGCAAATTTAAGCAATTATTTTTAATTCTGCCAACTTTTTAGGATATAATCCTCAACTTTTACAATTATTCTCACTCTAAAAGTGTGTAAGTTAGAAATTATTACTAATTTTGCGCTTTAATTTAACCAACTAATTTAAAATTTAGAAATGAAGAAAATTACTTTTGCAATGTTGAGCAAACTTATGATGCTCACGTTGATGGTTTGCTCCGCTTTCTCTGCTTCGGCTCAAGAAGTAGATCTTGGAGCAATGCAATTAAACACTGTTTATGATTGTCCGTATTTTGCGACTGTCAGAGGTTCGTTTACGCCTGAAAAAGACGGCGTTTACAAGATCAACTATTCATCAAGCGACCGCTTTGGTATCTTTACTGATGCTGAGATGTCAATCCCTTACGAAAATGGCGGCGACTGGGCTTACCTCCCTGAAACTGTTGAAGGAATGCAGTCTATGGGTTACGAGACTTGGAATTTTGTTGGTGGTACAACTTATTACTTGGGTGGTGGCTTTGGTGATGGTCTATTCATCATGAACCAAAACGCTAAACTCGTAATCACTGAATCATCATCTGAAATCTCTCTCAATATGATTTCTCCTGCTGAAAATTCGACTATCACTACAAGTGGCGTTGCTCAAATTGATGTAGCATTCAATTGTAGTGTATTTGTTGAATCGGCTACTATATCTGCCGGTGGTCAAACTCAAGTATTGTCTCACAGCGATGCCGGTGATAGCAAGGTAAGAATTTATGGCAACACTGTAAGCATCATCCTTAAAGACCTCCTCCAATCATGGTATGATACAGGTGTGGTAAGTGGTGGTGAGGCTCTCACTGTGACTCTCAATGGTATCCGCAACGCTAACGACACAAGTGTTGTGTATGGCGAAGATGGTTCTTTGACTTTGAACTACATCGTCGCTGAACAACCTGCTACACTTGTCAGCACAGTCAACACTCCTGACCAAATGTCTTCTTTGAAGAGCTTCTATTTCGACGACGATGCAAGCGGTACAATCACTTTGACATTCTCTCGTCCTTTGCTCAACAATTCTAATGATATGCCATTTGCAACTTTAGGCATTGGTAACAAGGAATCTGAAACAGGTGACTACTACGAAGAAAGACTCCCTCTCGTTGTTGACGGAAACTCTTTGATTATCAGTCTTCATGGTAAATTGCGTGATGCTGCAACTATGGGTCTTTCTGCACAATACACTGATGCACAGATTGATATCAATAATGTTAAGTCGGCTGAAGGTGATTATGTGTTCTCTGAAGGCTCAGGCTCATTAGGCTCGTTCAACTACCTCTATAAGATGAACTACATCGTTTGCGACATCGTAGCTGAATTTGCTCCTGCCAAGGGTACAATCAAAGCAGGCGACAATTTGGAAATTTGGATCATGGGTGAAAGCGATCTCCGTTACGATGGTATTGCATTTACATACGGCGAAGACACTACTATAGTTAAAGAATTCGAAAAAATCCAAGATCCTGACGATAGCAAGGCTTCTATCTTGAACGTTACAGTTCCTAAGCTTGTTGATGCTCAAGGTGCTGAAATCGCAACTGAAACATCTGTGCAAGTATCACTCTCAAATGTGAAAGCTGCCGACGGCTATGACCACTCAAATGATGTAAAAGCTACTTACACATACGAAGCAGGTCAGTCAAATGAAAACCTTGGCGCATTGCCAATTTCAATATCTCCTGCATCAGGTAGTACCGTGAAAGAACTTCAGACTATCGTCTTCGAATTCAGCGCATCTGATTATCCTAACACAATGGACTATGACTCTACTAAGAACCCGATGCTTTACAACGAGGCGGGCGAAGCGGTAGCAGAAGGTCACATGGGCTTTGCAGATGCAGCAACTTATATGTCGCTTTACGTAGTATTTGAAGCACCAATCACAGAAGAAGGCGTTTACACACTCAAAGTGCCTGCAGGTGCAATGAGAGAATATCCTTTTGGTGTTGCA
>JAZTZN010000025.1:0-200845 GCA_045637445.1 Muribaculaceae bacterium | reverse complement strand
CAAACGATGAAGCCCCGAAACCTTTTCGGTTTCGGGGCTTCATTTACCCTGGCAGCTATCTACTCTCGCGGGACCTGTCGTCCGACTACCATCGACGTGCTGATGTTTCACTTCCGGGTTCGGAATGGGACCGGGTGGGACCATCAGGCTATGACCACCAGGCTTTGGATTTACTTCGTATTTCCACCTGCCTGATTATCATCTGCGCTTGCGGGTTTCTGTGGTGTTTCTGCTGGCTGCCTTTGTGGCAGCAGGCTGACATCCGCGTGGCTTATGGTTTTTCGCGTTTCCCTTGTTTTGCACTCACTCTCGGTTACACTTGATTCAAGCAGAATTGCTTGTCACCGGGGTGTTTGTATAAGGTCAATTGGATGTTAGTAGTGCTCGGCTCAATACATTACTGCAATTACACCTGCACCCTATCTACGTGGTCGTCTTCCACGCTCCTATAGGGAGAACTCATCTTGGGAGGGACTTGGCGCTTAGATGCTTTCAGCGCTTATTCCTTCCGCACTTAGCTACCCGGCCGTGCTCCTGACGGAACAACCGGTGCACCAGTGGTGCGTCAGACCCGGTCCTCTCGTACTAAGGTCTGAACCCCTCAATTCTCCAACGCCCACAGAGGATAGAGGACCGAACTGTCTCGCGACGTTCTGAACCCAGCTCGCGTGCCGCTTTAACCGGCGAACAGCCGGACCCTTGGGACCTTCTCCAGCCCCAGGATGCGACGAGCCGACATCGAGGTGCCAAACCACGCCGTCGATATGAACTCTTGGGCGTGATCAGCCTGTTATCCCTAAGGTACCTTTTATCCGTTGAGCGACGGGGATTCCACTCTCTCCCGCCGGATCACTTGGGCCTGCTTTCGCATCTGCTCGACTTGTCGGTCTCACAGTTAGGCGGGCTTATGCCCATGCACTCGACACCCGGTTGCCATCCGGGTTGAGCCCACCTTCGCACTCCTCCGTTACTGTTTGGGAGGATACCGCCCCAGTAAAACTGACCGGCTGACACGGTCCTTCTACCTGATTCAAGGTCAGAAGTTAGATCCTCCAGCTTCAAAGGGTGGTGTCTCATTGTTGGCTCAGATACCCCCTAAAGGGTATCCTCATCGCCTCCCACTTACTCTGAGCATTAAAACCGAAGAAACAATGACAGCTTACAGTTAAGGTCTATAGGGTCTTTCCGTCCTTCTGCGGGTGGCCGGCATCTTCACCGGCGTTACAATTTCACTGAGCGCCTGGTTGAGACAGTGCCCAACTCGTTTCACGATTCGTGCAGGTCGGAACTTACCCGACAAGGAATTTCGCTACCTTAGGACCGTTATAGTTACGGCCGACATTCACCGGGACTTGGGTTCACAGCTTCGATTTTACTCTAACCGCTTGCCTTAATCTTTCGGCATTGGTCACGTGTCACATCCTATACGTCGACTTGCGTCTTGGCAGAATGCTGTGTTTTTGATAAACAGTCGGTTGGGCCATTTCTCTGCGGCCATGTCTCCATGGCACCCCTTTTTCCGAAGTTACGGGGCTAATTTGCCGAGTTCCTTAACCAGGGTTCACTCTTGCGCCTTGGTATATTCTACCCACCCACCTGTGTCGGTTTACGGTACGGGTTCCTTAGCATACGGAGGGGCTTTTCTCGGCACCTTGTCCGGTACTGCGCTTTGGCCGAAGCCGCTGCTCGCAATTCATTAAGCTGTGTACCTTTCTTGATGCGTCCTCCCTCTTTAAGGTTCGGAAGTCACGGAATATTAACCGTGTGTCCATCGCCTACGCCTCTCGGCCTCGACTTAGGTCCCGACTAACCCAGGGACGTACATCGTTGCCCTGGAAACCTTGGGTTTACGGCGGACACGTATTTAACGTGTCTTGACGTTACTCATGTCTGCATACTCACTCGTATGAACTCCAGGTTCAGTCGCCATCCCCCTTCAATGCACATACGACGCTCTCCTACCACTCCATCTATTGATGAAATCCGCGGCTTCGGTATCATACTTATCGCCAATCATTTTCGGCGCAGGACAACTCGATGAGTAAGCTATTACGCATTTTTTAAATGGTGGCTGCTTCTAAGCCAACATCCTCACTGTCCATGTCATCCCACATCCTTTCCACTCAGTATGATTGAGGCACCTTAGCCGGCGGTCTGGGCTGTTTCCCTTTTGACGACGAAGCTTATCCCCCGCCGTCTCACTGCCACACTCCATTGAACGGTATTCAGAGTTTGATAAGGGTCGGTAGGCGGGTGTGCCCCCTTGCCTTGTCAGTGCTTTACCCCCGCTCATCAGCATGTGACGCTGCACCTAAATGCATTTCGGAGAGAACCAGCTATCACGGGGTTTGATTAGCCTTTCACTCCTACCCTCAGCTCATCGGAGAACTTTTCAACGTTCACCCGTTCGGTCCTCCACATGGTTTTACCCATGCTTCAACCTGGCCAAGGGTAGGTCACCTCCGCTTCGGGTCCAGTACCTGCGACTTGACGCCCTGTTCGGACTCGCTTTCGCTACGGCTGCGTTCCGGAAGAACTTAGCCTTGCCACAGACACTGACTCGCAGACTCATTAAACAAAAGGCACGCCATTGCAGGTCAAGCCTGCTCTGACACTTTGTAGACTTACGGTCTCAGGTTCTGTTTCACTCCGCTCACAGCGGTTCTTTTCACCTTTCCCTCGCGGTACTTGTTCACTATCGGTCGCTGACTAGTATTTAGCCTTGCGCGGTGGTCCGCGCAGCTTCGCACATCGTTCCACGTGTGATGTGCTACTCAGGATTCCTGTAGATTCCAATGAGGATTTCGCTCACGCGGCTTTCACGCTCTCCGGCTTACCTTTCCAGGTAATTAAACTATCGTCACTGGCAATCATGTTCAGGTCCTACAACCCCGGAAGAGTACTTCCGGTTTGGGCTCTACCGCTTTCGCTCGCCACTACTTACGGTATCGATTTCTCTTTCTTTTCCTCCGCTTACTGAGATGTTTCACTTCAGCGGGTCTCGCGTTCATAAGCCTATGTATTCAGCTTATGACAATAGAGGATTAGCTCTATTAGGTTACCCCATTCGGACACCCCCGGGTCTTAGCTCACTTGCAGCTCTCCGAGGCTTTTCGCAGCTTGTTGCGTCCTTCTTCGCCTGTCAGCACCAAGGCATTCACCATAAGCCCTTGGGTTCCTTATACAAGGTCAACCCCCGGTGACTCGCATTTCTAAATCTTTCTTGCGTCTGATTTTAGAGCTACGAATCAGCTTTTCTTTGTATGCTTGATTCTTATGTAATTTGTGTGTTAGTGCTCTACATTTGGAAATTGTTATTTCCCACAAAATTGTTGGAGTACCAATCTTGCGATTGGTATCTATATAATTTTGCCACGCGGATGTCAATCTGCCGCCTTCCGGCCGATTTCGTATCGTATCTTAAAGAGAGGGATATACGGCTGGTAGGACTTGAACCTACGACCCCGCGCTTATCAAGCGCGTGCTCTAACCAACTGAGCTACAGCCGCGTTGATGTTGAAGGAAAAGACCGTGACTCGTGCCGCCGCCACCGCTTGCGCGGGGTCGACCTGAGGGCGTTGCCCTCTTACTCCATAGAAAGGAGGTGATCCAGCCGCAGGTTCCCCTACGGCTACCTTGTTACGACTTCATCCCAGTTACCAGTCTCACCTTAGAACCATGCCTCCTTACGGTTGGCTCCTGATACTTCGGGTGCGACCGGCTTCCATGATGTGACGGGCGGTGTGTACAAGACCCGGGAACGTATTCACGGCGCCGTAGCTGATGCGCCATTACTAGCGATTCCGGCTTCATGGAGGCGAGTTGCAGCCTCCAATCCGAACTGGGCCCACTTTTCGGGATCCGCTCACCCTCGCGGGTTGGCTTCCCTCTGTACTGGGCATTGTAGTACGTGTGCAGCCCAAGGCATAAGGGCCATACTGACCTGACGTCGTCCCCACCTTCCTCCCAGTTGATCTGGGCAGTCCCGCCAGAGTCCCCAACTTAATGATGGTAACTGGCAGCAGGGGTTGCGCTCGTTGCTGGACTTAACCAAACATCTCACGACACGAGCTGACGACGGCCATGCAGCACCTGTCTCCGTGTCTACGAATAGAAAATCTGCTTTCACAGACGGTCACGGGATGTCAAGCCTTGGTAAGGTTCTTCGCGTTGCATCGAATTAAGCCACATACTCCACCGCTTGTGCGGGTCCCCGTCAATTTCTTTGAGTTTTAATCTTGCGACCGTACTCCCCAGGCGGCACGTTTAACGTGTTAACTCCGGCACGCAGAGGGTCGAATCTCCGCACACCAAACGTGCACCGTTTACTGCCAGGACTACAGGGGTATCTAATCCCTTTCGCTACCCTGGCCTTCGTACCTCAGCGTCAGTAAATGTCCAGGAACCCGCCTTCGCCACGAGTCTTCTTCTTGATATCTACGCATTTCACTGCTACACCAAGAATTCCGGTTCCCCCTCCATTACTCCAGCATCACAGTATCACGCGCACTCCAGAGGTTGAGCCCCTGCCTTTCACGCACGACTTATGATGCCGCCTACGTACCCTTTACGCCCAGTGATTCCGAACAACGCTTGAGACCTCTGTATTACCGCGGCTGCTGGCACAGAGTTTGCCGTCTCTTCCTCTTGTGGTACTATCAAACCGAAGTCTTGCTCCCACATGACAGGGGTTTACAATCCGAAGACCTTCCTCCCCCACGCGGCGTCGCACCATCAGGCTTTCGCCCATTGTGAATGATTCTCGACTGCTGCCACCCGTAGGTGTCTGGACCGTGTCTCAGTTCCAGTGTGGCCGGACATCCTCTCAGACCGGCTACCCGTCATCGCCTTGGTGGGCCGTTACCCCGCCAACTAGCTAATGCACCGCATGCCCATCCGTTGCCGATAAATCTTTAATGATGAAAAGATGCCTTTTCACCATATTACGCGGTATTAGACGGAATTTCTTCCGCTTATCCCCCTGCAACGGGCAGGTTGCATACGTGTTACTCACCCGTGCGCCGGTCGCCGACAAAAGTGCAAGCACTCCCTCGCTGCCCCTCGACTTGCATGTGTTAAGCCTGTCGCTAGCGTTCATCCTGAGCCAGGATCAAACTCTTCGTTGTTGTTATATCTTATTGATATTTTTCTACTTTTTTGTTTTCGAGTTGTCCTATACACAGGGCGTTTGCTATAAAAACCTGTTTCAAACTTTGACGGAGACTTCGTTTTTATTACTCGTCTCGTACTACTTTGCTTGGTCTATTGTAAGTATTTCAATGTACTTTCTTCGCAAAACTCTTTCCGATTTCGTGTCGCTATCGACACCCCGTTTCCGTTTTGCGAGTGCAAAGTTACAACGACTTTTTTAATTACACAAATTTTTTACAAATATTTTTTTGTTTATTTTTTCGCGTTTTTGTCTATTCTTCTGATTTTCAACGAAATAAAAAGTGAAAAATTTTTCATATTTTTTTTGACAATTTCTGAGATCACACGTTTTTATAGAAAAAATCTAATTTAAGGTCATAGTATTACCCTTTCTCAAACTACAAAAATATCTCTTGCACGTTCTTTCTTGGATTATATTATTTTTTATTTCGAAAGACAATTAATATTACTACTAAATCGTTTGCAATATCCGACAACGGAAACATATCAGAAATAACATTTATTGGCAAAATATGATCCAAGTACTATTGGTATCATTGTTTTTCATCAACACTTATTATATTATATAGTAATTATGTATATAATAACAGCTCTTATCCCAAAAGCTCAATGATTTTGGGGTGCAGGTCATCGGACAGCCAATCCATATAAAAAGACTTGCTACCACGAGGCACGATAATCTTGTCCAACGCATCACAATACTCAAAAGTGCTTACTGATTTTAGCTGTTTCGTTTCTAAAATATGTCTTTACAATAATTTCTCTTTATCTTGAATATTTGCAGTTATTTAGTTTGAGACAAAAGCACAGCGAAGTTGCATCTTTATTGCGATACAACTTTGCTCTTGATTTGTTAAGATATTCGCTATCCGATTTTCTCACAAGTCAGATATGAACTACACATCTTCGACTTATCAAAGTTAGTCGAATACTTGGCATTAAAAGCCTTCGCGATAGTCTCTTGGACGTTACTCTGTAATCGAAACCGGGATGTCACATATCGTAACATCCCGGCCATAAGTTTAGTCCAGCATCTTGCCTTTAAATATTTTGTTTAAGAGAAGCAATATACCCCATATTATACCCCATATAACAAGTATTAATACAGCTCCCGAAATCAGAGCGTAACCTATTAGCGTAACTGCTAAACTTTCTGTTTCATCTACATAGTATTCGACGTATGAATAATCCTCATATATGCGACAACTGATGCTATAGTCTCCTCCTTCATTCCAAGCATCGTCAATATATTCATAATAGCCGGCATTCTCGTTTTTGCGCCAATGAACAGTGTCTGAAACGCACAAGGATTCCAATTGACGGACACAATCATCTGACAGTTTTCCATCGAAGTGAGAGATATGTTCGAAGCAATCCCAGCAAGACTGTCCTCTATCTAAATTATCCGACGATTCAACTGATACTATATCGGGCAAATCGAGTTTAGTGATTTTTTCGATATTCGTGGGATCTTGAGCCAATTTGTGATGCGGGGCAAATCCTACCGTCTCACCCAACACGATAAATACAACCGACAATACACCAACTACCGTCCACGACCAAAGATATTTTTTCAACGACTTTTTCATACCATGATAAGCATTACCCTACACCAATTCATACTCTACACCAAACCACTCATTGAGCGTATCTTCGACTTTTGCATTAATCGCCGGCGTAATCCTATTCTTAATCTTTTTATAGACATATAGCATTGCCACTCCGTCATCCAATACTCCCAAGAACTTGAACACTGCACGAGGGAGAAAGTCCATAGGAATAATTACATAGACAATTGCCGCATAGATAAGCACACGGTCGAGAGTCGAGGTGCTATCATCGTCCATCACATAATAGAATTGCAAGAGCGGACGAGCCGCCACGCGACCGGCTTTCAACGCCCACGGACGAAGTTTATCCATCAGTGCATTAATCTTGCCACGCCAATCGACGTCCTTAACTTTCTCAAGAAGCCTCGAAACATCCTTGCCCATAATCATATAAGCAAGAATCAAAAGTGAAATCGCAATCAACATATTTGTTTCTTTTTTATTGTTCGTTTACTTTAGAGAGCTTTATGACATTAAAAATCTATCGGTTATTTGCGATTTTAGAAAACAATTTCTTGTATCCATTAGTAATCACTCGTGATACGGCCTTAGTTCCATTAACAAGGATCCACAAGCTCAAATTGATGTAGTATGCAAATGCTGTGAGAATAAATGTATATAAAATATTTCTCGCCTCAGGATCACGCTCAGTATCGTAATCTATAACCCATCTTTGCGAATGTTCACCTAATTTCAAGAAAATAATTATCAGTGGAATAACACTCATCCACAGAAGAGACTTAAGCCAAATGGATTTATGCAACCCATCAGAATTACCCCTTGATTTTGAACCAAAGTAAAAGAACCACGGCACGAAAAATAGCAACTCGATATACAACATTTCCGTACCAAAAAACTCACCCCAATTTACATTATTCCAAGCAAAATCGCCATATTTGTAGTACCAATTGGAGTATGGGTAGTCTCCACCATTACACCAGTCAAATGTCTCAGGTCTTCCATTTATGTAAATCTCAAGGCCTATCACCAATAGAAAAAATAGTGATGTTACCGCAAATCCGATATATCCGGTTTTCATAGTTAGTCTATTTGATTTTATATTTTTAAAATTACAATTCATTCTATCATTTACTCTTCATTTTTCACCGGCATCTCATCGACTATCACAGTCCGTTGTCCATCATATCGACTGTAAGGCCAATGCAACAACAAGTATTTATCGCCATTCTGAGTCTTTAGTCTATATACATATTCGTCACAGGGGATGACATCTTCAAACCATTCTTCGCTCACCAACTCATGTCGCTCAATGTCGTAAATCTGCCACTTGCCATCTTTCATGACCTTGCAATAAGGCTTTGAGGGCGTAAGCAGTTCGACAAGCTCATATTTGACCGGGAGTATTACGCCATATCGGTCGCGCAGGCCAACGTTATCATCTGATTGCACATATAGCAAGCCACGCGTAGAACCTAAATCCGTCTTAAAACTTCTTGTACGACCGGCTTCGAAAACCGAATACGGGTTATACCCAAGACTGAACACAGGCATGATGAGCGCTATTATCACATATAGTCCTACACTTGTCCAATTCTTTTTGGTATCAATAGCAAAGCGAATTACAGGCACAGCCATAATAGCCAATGAAGCAAGCAGTGATAGAATGCGTACCATGTCGGTGGTATATTGAGCACACCAGAACACCACTGACGCACCGACAATCAGCAATATGTCTTTGTAGGCAATTTCTCTACGGGCATACCAATTCATAAGGGCAAAGAACGCTGCAGGAAGAGTACAAACCGTAATTGCCGATTTCAGTTCCATTCCAAAACCGCAAACGTAGCCAATCACGAACATCACAATAGCCAGCAAACAAGCGACTTCGCTTCGCGTAAACATGTCCTTGATGTTATTGCGATAAAAGATTGTCGGAATCAACAAAATCATAAATGCCAATACCGTCAAACCGATAGTTATATGACTCAAATTGCAGACTATTACCGAAATAAGCATCGTTCCAAATAAATAAGCACACAAACCGATGCTTTTCCATATACCCATAGACCCGGGAACAAGTTGCTTTTTCACCCTCATATAGATATACATCGCCAACGGATATATTATCATCCACCCATAACTGATTATGCTGATAGCATTTTTGCAAGCATCGCTTAAAACATCTTGTAATCCGACACTTCCGTCGGAGGCTATACCAAACAAAGCATATACCGAGGTTAATAATGTATCCAATGGTCCTACAAACATATAAAATCCGGAACCTCTAATGAAAAGCATCCATGATGTCAATAGTGCCATCATCACAATGGGGACAATCATCTGTTTGCTTTGTCGCTTCATTAAAAAACTAATCCATATTCTCAATGTCGGGTACAACAATATGAATGGTTTTATCATCCAATATTCATGTGCAACAAGTAGCAACCATACGCAGCAAATGGCAAGGTCTACAATGTGAGCAATTTTAGTAAATCTTGAATTATTCATCGTTTCAATATTTATATGTTATTATTTTCATATCATCAAAGTCTATCTTTTACTATATAGAGCATGACGCTATGACAAATCTATCAATTAGAGACTATTACTTTGTTCCAATCCCGGACGGTTTCATCTCGCAATAACGCTCGTACCACTGTCGCTTCTCGGGAGTATCGATAGGGTCATACTCACTGATGATGCAACCCGTCGAGAGGTCGTCGGCAAGAGCGAGGATAATCTCCGATAGTTCAAGGACATCTTCAAGTTTCTTACCCTCGGGACAGAATATATTACGTTCCTTGATATGTTCGTATCCATAAATTGCGCCCATAATATTACCACAAACGGAGCCCGTCGAATCGCTATCGCCGTCATGGTTAACAGAGGCAATAATAGCATCTTCAACACTGTCGATATGGCGAATAGCGCAATATAGTGCAATTGCCCAAGTTTCCTCTGCAACCCAGCCCTCACCAAGTTCACGAATAGCGTCTGCATCAGAAATGTCAGAGTAAGCCAACTGCACAGCCTTCATCGTCAATTCCTTCAAGTATCGCTTGTCGGCGTCGTACTTGCCTTTGTAGATTCGGTCGAGGATATTAACTGTGTCAGCTACAATGCTATCTATCTCCTCCTGCACCTGCTTTGCAGTCATAGGTATAACCTTATAAAGCAAGACTGTAAGCAATGATGCCGATAAGAAACCGAGTGGGTGTTTGTGGGTAACCTCTGCTATCTCACCACCGGCCTCTGCAAGTTCCTCAATAGAATAGCTATTTTCGTTTCGTGAGGCATATCCTGCATCGAGCAAGGCCATAGGAGCAACGCGCATAATACCACCACAACCCTTACTATTATTTTGTGCCTTTTCGCCTCTAAACAGACTCTCACAAGCACTCAAACAGGTATTGCCCGGAGCGCGACGATGAGCCATTTCGGGCAGGTCACGAAGCCAAGTTGGATGCCAATCGTCAATCAGCATTTCACGTTTCTTGCCTGTCTGCGTGTAGTACCAATCGAGGTATGCTATATCGACATACTTTTCAGGGCGACCACCGATACCACGCATATATCCACGAGTGAGCCCCATAAGCATACCATTGGCAGTGAAGAGTGTCATCTGTGTATCATCACTAATAAGTGCCTTGCCATTGCGATCAAGAGCAAACTTGGTGATGCCATTCTCTCCAAAGCGAGAAAGGATAGAGCGACGGCTCATAAACTCAACCTCATATCCGAGTGCATCACCCGCTGCACCCGCCATCAGGCAACCACGAATGGAGTCAGGAACTCGCTTGGCTTTATCTTCCTTGTATGCCTTGTTGGAATTTATGAATTGTTCGATAAAGTTAATCTGCTCCTTCGTTTCCGGGGTTTCTCTATAAGCAGATTTTGGCATTTCAGAAAATCTGCCACGAAGCACCTCTAAAGTTTTGTTCAAATCAGGCTCTTCCTCATTTTGAAATAGATAACACGCCGCAATCGTTCCGGTGCGACCTACGCCACCCCAACAATGCACATATACATAACCCTCCATCTTCTTAAGTTCCTCGATGCGCAACAATAGACGACGAACGCTTTCAATACTCTTTGGTACGCCACAATCGGGTATCGGAAAACGTGTATATGTTGTATCACTTGGCAGCAAATGATTGTAGGGACAAAGTTCACCCTCTTCGGTAAGATCAATGAAGTGTCGAATACCAAAGTGATACATTCGTTTCAATTTTTCTGTAGCTTTCTCACCATATTTATCACCCGGATATTCACCGGCATACACAGCACCACCTGCAACTGAGACCTCGTATGATTGATGAAGCGGACGATTGATAAACGCCAAGAAGCGGTCATTGATATCCAGCAAATCGGGTGGAAGTAACTCTCGACACTTGTCTTCAATCTCATGTGAGAGGCTACCACCTCTAATCGTATATGGTCTTTCCGCTGTTGCAATTGAGGCTGTCATACAGCCTATAGTGTCGGAATCGCCTCCCATTGACACTGCTAAACGGATTGCCTTCTCCGCACGATACGGTTCTTGCAGATATGCCATAATAGCAATGGGAACACTTCCTTGACAAGTGACATCGAAAGCGTAGTCCTTGCGGATTTCCCTTAAATCAGTATCAAGGTTATATCCGAAATGCTTCTCTATAAATCTCTTGATTTCTCCCTTTGTATCAAACTCCTCAGTTCGTTTCAGATAAATTGCAGCAGCAATAGCCTGTGCGCCCTTAATACCTTCGGGGTGATTATGACTCACAGATGCTGTGATGCGAGCAAGCTCCAATGCCTCCTCCATAGAGTTGGCATATAAGCCCACCGGGCTCACACGCATTGCCGAACCATTACCAAAACTATTATATGGCTCCGGATTTTCCGTATAAAGCCAAAAACGAAACATACTACCATAACCTACATAGGGATATTTGCGTCCCAGGCGTTGCATACACTCCACAAGTGCGCGCTCACTATGCGCCGGGTCTGTCATCAACCACTCGGCAACTGCCAAAGTCATCACAGTGTCATCAGTAAAGCGACTACCGGCAGGCAACAGCTCAAAGTCCTCAGTTTTGACATTGTTCCACTCTCTTGTTGAACCAACAATATCACCGACTATCGCGCCTAAAATCTTATTATTATACATATTTTTTACTCAAAATTCCAATCTAAATCCTTTTTGTTTCAGTTCGGCATATTTCTCAGCATTGAAACGATATTTGCTTGGTATTCGGCGAGAAGCGTTTGCAGGACGAGGCTCAGCCTCTGATAATATGCCGAGTTTAAGCATCTTATTATAGAAGTTGCGACGGTCGAACTTTACCTCTAAAATGGCTTCGTAAAGATTCTGCAATTCGGTCATCGTAAAGACCTCCGGCAACAACTCAAAGCCTATTGGCTCGAAGCAGATGCGCTCTTTCAGACGGTTAACAGCCATTCGTAAGATGCGGTCGTGATCAAAAGCAAGGCTCGGCACCTCAGCCATAGCAAACCATTTAGCCGTAGCCGCATCATCGCCACCTTTAACCTCTGAGAGTCTCACCAGTGCATAGTGAGCTACGGTAATCACGCGTTCACGAGGGTCGCGATTTACATCCGAAAAAGTGTGGAACTGCTCGACGACGGTATTCTTCAATCCGGTTTCCTCCTCCAGCTCGCGCCTTGCACACTCCTCGGCAGTCTCGTCAATCTTCATAAAACCACCCGGAAATGCCCATTTGCCCTTGAATGGCTCGATAGCACGCTGAATTAGCAGTACCTTAATGCTTACACCGTCAAAGCCAAAAATCACACAGTCGGCAGTAACCGATGGGTGCGGATATTTATAACAAAATTTATGCTCGCTCATATCTTAATGCGTTAATTTTACGCAAAGTTATATAAAGTTTTGGAAACCGCCAAATAAATTGCGTTATTTTCACGCAATTAGGGTAATTTATCTATAATGCTCTTCAATTCATCGCTATTATGAAGATCCACAACAATACATCTTTCCTCACAGCCATATTGCTTTAAGATACCAAGCTCTGCCCTGAAAGGATAGTCGTCTAACCAGTAAAACTTCTCATCAAAGTTAATGGCATCAGTTTTCAAAGCATCCCAATTGGTGGGCTTTACGCGGCTAATTTTTTCCATTACTTCGGCAGGGAAGTATTTGGACAAATACTGTTGCGCAGTTGTAGCATCACCCTTACAATGAGTTGTCAGCCAGTAGCAATCGAAATTTGCTGTCACATAATCAATGAACTCCGCTGCATACTCTGCAGCGCAAGGCTTTTTTGTATGGAGTAAAACCCCGTCTATGTCAAGGTATAATTTTATCATCTTTCTACTTTGTCAGTTCGTGATATGCCTTCAAATACTTTTTCAATCGTTTTACATCCCAGTCGGATAGTTCTTTATAACGACGAATATCCATATTATCGGCAAGGTCGTTAATCTTCACAGCAACAGCTAATGGGTTAGTCTTAATACGCTCGATAAACTCATCATAAGGCTCATTGTCCGAGAGTTTTGTCACACACCGCAGTGCATCTACAATATGCACAGGGAAACCTTCTGCGAGTAGTGCATCAAAGGTCCAGTCGGTATCTTCCACAACATCGTGCAGAACACCAACGATTTTTTCATCTATCGTTCTACCTGCAGCCATCACACGCATAATGTGTCCGGCATAAGGCATTCCAGATTTATCAACCTGCCCTTCGTGAGCTTTGAGGGCAAGAGTTATAGCTTTTGAAAGTAAGTTCATCATATTTTGTTCAATTTATTTCGTAATATGAGGTCCAATAAAAAGAGTACTTTTCTTAAGTAATTCTATCAATCTATCTATAACATTGAGTTAATTTTCGAACGACTGCTTACAAAAAAGGTCCCCACATCGTTAGCGGAGACCCTAATATTTGTAAAATTACACCTCATTATTATTTCTCTCATGAGCCGACAAAGTTTTAACTATCTATTTTCGACCTATACGCCTCATTTTTGCAGAACTAATGGGCATAATATTAGTATGCTTCAGAATTTCATGGAGGCGACGATGCCGAAGTTGTGGCCGTCGCTGACGGGAGCTATCGAGAGGTCGTGCTTCTTGGCAAACGGACGGGTGAATATGTAGGCGCTGCCGGCTCCTATGGCTGCCCCGGCGAGGACATCCCACCAGTCGTGTTTCTTGGCGTAGGTGCGGGCCCAACCGACGTATGCCGCCAATGCGTACGCCGGAATACCGAATTTCCAGCCGTAGCGACGCTGCACGAAGGCTGCATTGGCAAATGTGATTGATGTGTGAGCCGACGGGAATGAGTGGAAGTCGGAGAAGTCGGGACGTTGTTTCTTTACGGTGTATTTGAGCAGATAGGTGGCTCCGAGCGTTGTCGCAGTGGTGAACGCTGCTTGCTTCAGTCCGGTCCAATCTTGAGCGATGAGCATGCCTGTTAGAGTCGCTACGGGCATGGCTATGAGTATTACGTCGCTGGAGATTTTGACACCTTGTTGAGCAGGGGTGCGCTCAAACACGGGGGATTCTTGCGCCCATGTCGATAATGTCATGACAAGACTAAACAAAATTAGTGTGATGCGTTTCATGCGAATAGTGCTATTAATTTTGGTAAAAAAATGATGAGACCTACCACAACGACAGCCATTACAAAGAGCAATACAGCTCCGGCTGCCATGTCTTTACATCGTTTGATAAGTGGGTGATATTCCTCTGAGACCATATCGGCAAGTGCCTCAATAGCTGAGTTGAATGCTTCAGCGGCGAAGACACCACCAATGCACAATAAGACTGCTATCCATTCGTAGGTAGATATGGAGAAAAAGATGGAAGCTGCAATGACGAGCACTGCGACAACTGCATGAATGCGCGCATTATGCTCGCCTTTAAAAAGCATAGATATGCCTTGAAAGGCATATCTAAAACTTTTTGCACGCTTCTTGAAACTGAATTTTTCTTCGTTCATATCAATAGTCGTATTCTAATATAAAATCATCGACGTATAGTACTGCTCCTGCGCCTCCGGTGAAGAAGTCGCCTAAACGAGATGCCGCACATGATATTACTATATAGGTCGGACGACGATTGGTCGCACGATACTTCAATGGTATCTCAAACTCTTGCCAGCCATCAGTTGATGTACCCGAACGCAATTCGCCGTAGGCGATGATTGACGGTGAGTTGACATCGAAGAGCTGACGATTCTTAGGATTGGTGCGAATCTCATACGGAGCAGTCCAATCGGCAAGTGCGACGTAGATGCTACATGTGTCAGGCACTCCCAAGAGGTGTTGAGTCTCTTCACTGACGTAGTTGATAGGCGCAGTGGTGTAGTTGTAGTAACCACGGAGACTGACCGGACGCGCTGTCCAAGGACGACCATAGTCAAGAATACCGTTTGTGCCATCTACCTTTTTGAACGAACCGGAGTAAATCGAACCTGCTGCCAACTTACCCACGCCTGCTATGCCGACAAATTTCGTCTCAAGCATTGCCGACTTACCTTTGCCTTTAGGGGTATTGTCGGAAGGCACTACGTTGGACTGTCCAAGCGTTGCAGCACCTGTGTTGCCTGTATCCCAGAACGACTCGCCTGACTGAGCCCATGGGCACCAAATCTTGTCGTCTTTCAACCACCAATCGTCAAACGATGCGTTTGGCAAATCGAGCGTAAACTCTGTAGTTACCGCTATCTCGTTACCAATGTTTTCGCCTGAGACTGCACGCACGACATATTCTGTCATCGTGTCGAGGTGAGGGATATAAGCGTAGAACGCACCGGCATTGTGAGTGACATTCTCTGCAGGGACATCTATCCATTGCGAAGAGGTCGCCTTGCGATATTGGAAACCGTTATCTGCGCCTTCAGGAGCCGCACCGTAAACCCATATCACTTGTGCCCAAGCATCGGCTTGAGTAGTTGTGACTATAGCGTTTGTTGTATCGACATAGATAGTCCAATCTTCTTCGACATCGAAGTAAGAGACCTTCACTGTCACCGGTTTAGAGAAATCATATTCACCGACTTCAAGTGCGGGCACCATTGTTGTAACCTCTGCAGGACCGAGTTTTATTGAAGTTATCTGCAATGACTTTTTATTAAGGTTGTTAGGCACATACAATACGACGCGATGTCCTACCGGGTCAATTGTTGTCTCCCCTATCTGACCTGCTATTGTAAAATATCGCTCTATGCTTTGAGTAGCAGAAATTACCCATTCGTAAGATTGATAATTTGTAAGAACTACTTTCATCGGAGAAGAAAGGTCGTATGTCCCTTCAAGCAAATCGATTGATGAGGAAGCTCCGTCTGTATAAGTATAATCAGAGAAACTGACTTGCTTAATATTCACATTTTCTGCAAGATGAATTTCTGCAGTCAACGCTTTAGTATCAATCGAAGCCGAAGACAACTCTCCTTTCGCAGCTAAAGACAATATATTTTGCTGAATCTTTGGATAAGGCAAATCATTCTCGATACATCCGCTCACGAATAATCCAATTATAGCCAATGCTATATAATATAATTTACTAATTCTATTCATACTACTTGACTATCAGATATGAACACCGAGTCCAAAGTTAATATTAAAGATATTGAATTTAAAATTTGCTCCCGAAGTAAATCTGTTTCCGGATTCCACACCGTCAGTCACTTGCTTTTCGTTTCTCATATAGAGACCAAATACTCCGAAAGAAACATTAAACGACACATTTTCCATCATGAAAACAGTCAAACCGGGAGAAAAATTAAGTCGAGTATCCATGTAGGTTGTATGCGTCACCTTTGGTTGCTCATTAAAATTTCTGACAAAGTCAGAGTTTCCTGACGAAAAGGCAAGTTCTATTTCACTGAATACGCCAAAACGGCCGTTGCGTGTTAAACCGATATAGTAGCGGCTATTAAGTGCCGCTGTGTAAGATTCGTTCTTATAGCTTGCATCTGAAATCTGGAAATTGATGTCTTCGTCAAAGTCAACGCCTAATGAGCCGAGAGTTGCATCAGCTTGCGTATAACCGAGGCGCAATCCCACTGACCAGTTATTTTTGATAAAATAACTAACCGATGGTTTTATTGAAAATGTTTTGCCTCCAAAATCAAAATCCGATAATATACTGAGAAGTTGTAAATCTTCTGAATTAATACTACCGTACGATGCCGATAGTCCAAAATGCCATGAACCTTTTGGTATATAAATAAAATTGAACAATCCGCGATCGTATCTTCCAAAATTTTTATCCCTCATGACAAGATTCACTGTGTCGCCATCGACAATCACCTTCTCATTTGGATCTATTTTAGAATTATCACGTACAATTTTTGAGTATCCGTCAAGCACTGATTGAACTTGCGGAGCCAATGAGTCAGGAATAAAAATCATCTTACCTGAGACTTTATCCGACTTTTCATGCGATGAAACATTCGTTACTTCCGACACATTCACACTTTCGGCATACGACAAAGTGTATGTAAAAATCATTAATGATATGATATATATTAACTTTCTCATAGCCTAATTATAAATAGAATGAAACACCAAATGAAATCGACATCAAATTAATCTTAAAATTTGCAGAATTAGATCTGAAATTTGATTGATAGATTTGATTTGAAATTTGTTTGGTGTGGTTATAACTAAATCCTAAAACTCCCACATTAACTTCAAGAGCAGAATAATTATTTAAGAACATAATCATCCCCGGAGCAATACCGATGTCAAGAGAGAAATTTCTTTGATATGACCCTATAATGTCAGCGCCCTTTCCTTGCATCAATTTTGATTGTCCACCTCCTACTTGCAGTTGCAACTCATTAAAAAAGCCGAAACGCTTTGAAGTGCCCAATGAAAAATAATTACGCATTATCGCCATTCCATAATAATTGTGCGACAATGTGTAAAGGTTGTTGACATCATATCCTGTCTCAGAGTCTAATACAATGCTTGCGCTCTCAAGCTTTGTCAAATTTCGTGAATAGGCAAATTTTCCACCTAACCCCAAATCATCCTTGACTATATAGCATACCATCGGACTCACTTTAAACGAATATGTATCGCCTGATATATTTTCTATGATAAGAAATTGATAATCATTTTGGGTGGATTGAGAGTAGTTGACACTAAGTCCAGCCACCCATTGTCCTTTAGGGACAAAAACCGTTTTCTTAATATCTCGTTGAAACGCTTCTTGCCCTTGCACCACAAACGGACACAAGAGCAAAAGAAGCATCAAACAAATATGATTTCTTAAAGATTTATTCATAAATTAATTCTAAATCATCAATATAAAGAACACTTGAGGTCGAACCCACGAAGCGATCGGCAAATTTTGAAGCCGTTGCTTGAAGAATGATGTAAGTCGCCTTAGTATTATTTGCAGCCTCTTTATAATTGATTGGGATTACAAATTCTTGGAGTTGACCATCGGCTGAGAAATTGCCAGTCCAAGTCAATTCACCGAATGCAAGCACTGAAGGATCATTTGAGTTGAAGAAGTTGCCTGCAGTAGGGTTAATATACATTGTTCCGGTAGTCAATGCCACCATCACTTGACCGTGGTCGGTAGCTCCTTTGGAAAGTGCATCACCGGCATAGTCCACAGATCCCGGACGATAGTTAGCCCAACCGCGAAGTTTTGCAGGACGAGAGCCGTTAAATGGCTGACCGTATGTCAATTCAGCAGTAGCATTGGCTGAGATAACCACATTTGTACATACACCTGAGAACATATTACCACCTGAGAATGCACCCATGCCCAACATACCACACCATTTAGAAGCCATGCGAGCAGAGTAGTTGCCACTATGGACCATATCACTTGACTTATCAAGAAGCACTGTAGAAGCCAAAGCTGCACCTTGGTTACCTGAGTCCCAGAAGATATTGTTTGCGTTTTCGTTAGGCATTACAGCATTTTTGAATCCACCCTTACACCAATATTCAAAACTTGCATTTGGAATCATAAACATTGATTCAGTTGTAAAATACATTGACTCTGTGTTAATGTAATCATCAGCTATGGCTTGATACTCATATTTTGTGCCCGGCTGAAGATCTGTCAAGTCGGTAGTAAACAAAGCATTAAGTTCAACATCGCCCACCAATACTGTAGTCCAAGCACTTGAACCCACAGCACGGTATCTGAAGCCCGGATTAGTCATACCTTCCTTAACCATTCGACCATAAATTTTAGCATGGCGAGCATAGATTTCTTGCCATGGAGTTTCTTCAAGCACAACTCCGGCATCGCTTACTTTGAGCGTCAAATCCTTTTTAGTTATCTTGTCATTAGAGTCAACAGCTTCAAAGTTGATGACATAAGTACCAAGATCGAGAGCACTGAGCAACTCGCTGCTGAACGAAATACGTGCAGACGTAGTATCAAACGATGAATCGTATGCCGATTCGTATGTCAAACCGATAGCAGCCAACTCTGCCTTAGTAGCATCCGACATTGCGATGAAATCATATTCTTCAGCCGGGAAACCCAATACAGCATAGTCGGCAGATCTCATCTTTAGGCTTTTAAAGTCTCCTAAACCTTGAACATATACCGAATAACGATTGAATTTGCCGGGAGCACCTTCAAGAGGCTTAGAGATGTCATATCCGATACCTGAAATCACAGGGGCACCCTTAATCTCAACGATGTCATTAATCACAAGTTCTGAATCATCGACAGTCACAGTAATGAATGCACCACCATAGTCGTTTGTATCAGGAGTGTATTTGATGTTCAACACATATTCATGAGCCGGCTTAACATCATATATTATGCCTTTCTTTACATAATTTTCACCGTTCTCACGTTTGCCTGTGATTGTCCATGACAACGAAGTGTCGCCATTTGGCTGCATGAAATATCCATGAGCTGTCGCAGCATTTTCAGCATTAAATTCAAGCGAGCCACGAGTATTACCGATTGTCACAGTATAGTCTGCCAAAGCCTCTGACAAAATAGGATCCGGATTGATTGATGCAACGACATTTGCAATCTTACAATTAAGGATTACCTGCTTCACATCGCCTTTTGTAATTGTAAACGGCTCGTATGCCTTATAGAATTTTTTATCGAATGAAGCTGTCACAGAGTCGCCTGTCCATGCTTCAGCAACATAGCTACCTGATTTAAGATACAAATCCGAAGGAACATTATCCACACCTTTAAACTTGTGGATAAGTCCTTTTTCGCTTGACACATAGATTACACACTTCTCTGCAAGATTATCATTTGCAGAATCTTCAGCACGAGTAAGACTGTTATTGATGACCATTCTCATCTTTAGAAGTCCTTCGCCTTCTTCAAAAAATCCCTCTTCGCTTTGGCATGACTGCAACATACCACCCATTAGAAGCGTAGTCAATATTATTCCAAAAAACTTCTTCATGGCTTTACTTAATTACAAGGGTTAACGTTTTAGAAGTTTGACCATTAGCATCACCCACAGTGATTACGAAGTCGTGAGAACCAGGGCCAAGCATTGTCAACATGCCCATGAAGCCTGTGATCTTAATTTCGATTTTGTCGGTGCGACCCTTCACATCGCCTTCCACGAGGTTAAGTTCCTTGATGAAGTTAGCGACTGCGTCACTTGCAGGATTGATGAAGTCAAGTTCTGATGTACCAAGCTGAGCTTCGAGCAAGCCTGAAATCATTTCAGATTGGATAGCAACCTTAAATTCAGTGATACCATCAGCATGGTGGCTCTGAACGTTTACAGTCACTTCTGAGTTTTCATCCACTACGTTAGGAGCATCGAATGTGATTGGTGCTACAGCTTCTACAGTCGGAGTTTCGTCACCCGGAGTCGGAGGATTAGGATCATCACCTTCAGATGGGCGCTCGTTATCCGGAAGAATCTCCTCTTCTGTTTCTACATCGACAGTCATATTGACAGAAGTCACATAAGCATCGACGGTTGTTCCATAGTTAATCAAACCTTCATAATCAGGAATATCACCACCGGGTCCTTGTAGTCTGTATGTAATAATATAGTGGTTGCCAGGTGCTACATCTACGTATGTACGGAAATTCTCTTCGTAGTTGTTTTGCACTGTTCCTGTAAACGTTGCAATCAAAGTTGAACTACCTTCGACATATTCGAAATAGCCTGAACGAGTTTCTGTCAACGTGTAGTCCAATGATGCGTTATCGCCAACAAGGACATTTACTTTGACATCATCATCGCATTTCTTAGCAAGCATATCATCAAAGATAATCGAGACTCTGACATTAGACAAACGGCACTCTACCGTACCAACTTCCGACACTTGATTTTTCTCTACTGAGAAAGATTTTGAGCCAAAGAAATAAGGTTCGTCCCATGCAGCATTTTTCACTTCGTGAGATTTCACTTTGACAGTATAGTTACCTACAGGAAGCGTTACAACCTCAGGCATATCTTTATAGACATAGTCAACGCGACTACCATTCTCGCCTTCAATGCTAATTAGGAACGAGCTGACATCTATCGAAGAACGCACAACATTTTCCTCATTTGTAATCTCTACAAGCATCTTCTTGAATGACACTTGTCCTTCTGCACTTTCTTCTGTCGATGGAGCAAAAGGATCTTCCTTGCTACAGCTTGCAAAAGTCACAAGCGACAAAAGTGCCAATATCATTATATTATATATCTTTTTCATTGTCTATATTATTATATTATTAGTAGTTCAATTGAATATCATCTACTCTGAGCGTTGCGCTGAGTTTGATTCTATAAGGGTCGCCACTTCCGGTAGAGCCGGCTACTTCCAACCAGTGACCACCAACGTCACATGAATGTGATGACGAAGCAGATGCTTTAAACGCAATATATATTGACGCAGCTTTCTTATTATACACCTTATAATTCAATGGCAATTCCACAGATGTCCATTGAGATGCAGATTTACCATTTGGAAGAGATGCAGTTGCAATTACAGTGCCATCATCAGCTTTTAGCCAAATTTCAGCAGAGAACGTATCGCTACTACTATATGGCGCATATTCATACCAGAACTTCAACGAAGTTGGTCTTGAGCCAAACGAATGGCCTTCTGACGAACGCTTCCAGCCACCCCCTGTGCCATCGTTGCCCTTACCAATAAGCAATTCACCGACGTACCAGCTACCGGTTGTTCCCCATGTAGAGTTTGAATTACCGATATTTGCTACTGTGATTTGAGCCGAGCGCTTGCCTGAGTGAGCATCAATAGAATAATGCACTAATGGGAAGCATTTAAAGAATGTATAACCCATTGTCAAACTGCTCACAAGAGATGTTGTTGCATTCGAATCCCACCATTTATCCGAGGCATTCGATGCCCATGGCTTATAGTATTTCATCGGGCTGCTTTGTCCGGCACTTTCCCACAAAGAGTTATGATCAAACGCCCAATCGAATGTAGCCCAATCTTCAAATCCTGCATTGCCCACTTGCAAAGGTGCTTCTGTGTTAAACACCATTGATGAATAATACTTAATCGAATATTTCTTGCCCGGAGTTAAGCCGTTTAAGACGATTTGATTATCCGACGCATTGCGAGTAAGATTTTCCCACAATTTGTATTCGCCATCTCCTTCTGCAAGATAGATTATAACGTCCTCTATAGCAAATGATTGTGGTAATTCTACATCTACAATTGCTTTATTAGCCCATATATTGTAATCCACAAAAGACAATTTTGCAGCGATACGTTTCGCTGTCACATTGCTTCGCTCTACGCCACAATATTTGGCACGAATCTTCACATCATGCACACCGTCAGGAATAGTAACACGAGCCGTGTAAGAAGAACCGTTATTAGTCACTTCCGATACATCACACTTAACCCAATTACCTTCAGCATCAAGAGCATCGAATGTGACTTTTTTAGCAAAATCTACTCCTGTGTAGTCCAATGTAACGTATGTATAATTGTGAGACAATTTAGAATCTGTTGCGCTTTGAAGCGAAACATTGACCGCTTTAGTTGTCGCCACCAATCGGATTGGCTCTGTCACCTTAGTAATCTTATCTTTCAACACTAAGGTAAATTCATGCGTACCTTCACCTTCAATGCTTTCAAATACTTTCGCCAAATCAACGAATGCCATTTTATCAGGATTTTTCCAAAGACCTACGACATTAAATCCAAGGCTCTTCATTAATTCCTGTTGCGACTGATCAAGATTCATAAGGTCAACTTCGTCAGGCATACCTTTTGCAAGCAAGGCATCCGAATGTGTAGTCAAAAACACAGAACCGATACCTGCTCTTGCCATCATCTCAAATTTCTTTTCAGCATCAGCCGCAGTACATTCCAAAACCTCAAAAGATTCGCCGGGTGTAAATCCCTTAGCGATCATTTCCGGTTCAGGAGATAGCATCAACTCATCGCTAAGATCGATTACTACGTCATCTTCCACAATAGAGTCGTCAAAAGTAATTGACAACTGAGCATCACCCACTTCACCCTGATTTACATCTACTGTAATGTGATAGTGATGGCGTGGTTGTATTTGAATAGCTGCCGGTTGGAATGTTGCTGACACATCGTTTTGCTTTTGCAATGAGATAATCAATTTCACTTCACCGGGTTTCAAATATATAGGACGCGTTTCTCCTCTATTGTAGTCAACATAATCGCCTCCTACAGTATGGAATTGCATACCATAATTCTTAAAATACTGTTCGAATGCTTCAGTGTAGTTCACACTGACCATTGAGTTAGCCAATGAGGCTGTTATATTTACCTCTGTAGTCTCACCTTCTTCAACGATAAATTCTTCACTGCCATAAAAATATGGGCAATCAAAACCTTCTTTATTAATATCGCCATAAGATGCTTCCATCTTATAAGAACCCATTGGGAAAGTTTCATCGACAGGAAAATCTCCTACCGACGACCAAGAACGGTCATAGGTACCGTCTGTCTTCATTAATTTTAGCGCAAACTCACTCACATCAGGAGCATCAATCTGCTCATCGGCACGAGTAACAGCCACAACATCCTTTATAGTGTTGTCTGCTATAACTCTCGGCGAAATTCCACCCTCGCCTTGAGTGCCCGCCCATGGATTCTCGTCGCTACATCCCGTCAAGACGAGTAGCGATGATGCCAACAGCGTTCCATACTTTGATAATTTCATCTCGTTTTATTTATTATTTATTAATTTTATCATTCAAAAATCCTGGCAAAATTAATAAAATCAGACTACACCACCAAAATTTAATCCAATTAGCACAATAATAATATGCTAAAACGCCAATTTATCCAATTTTCAAAGTCAATATATTGGTTTTTAGCCTCAAATACACCTTTTCCACCAATTTCAATATCCCCCAATTAATACATAAAACCTTTGCTTTATTCGTTAATTATTAAATAAAATTACTACCTTTGTTGAAAATTTGTATCGTGTCGCCACGAGTATGATAAACAATAAAATCATAGAAAAAATAGCCCGTACATCCTTTATTAGGGTTTTATATTCCACCCCGACTCCGAGATGGATTACATATTCTGCCGATATACTGATTGTCGCAATCAGTACGATTCTGATTTTTGTCTTGTTGCCTAATGAGATTAACTCCTTTAACAGCAGTAATTCTTATTTCTTGTCATTTTTCTTAATCCTCACTGCATACGGATTGACAAACCTCATGACCGGAGCATATAAATGTATTGTCCGATTTTCTATAATCGACGATATGTTTAAATCGTTCTTTTGTGTTCTGTCTGCCACAATAATTCTTTTGATAGTAAATTACACTTTCTATTATCTAAACTCCGAACATAAAATCATTATCAGTTTTGCCGGTTTGATTATCATTGGTGTCATATCTCTATGTACCATGATTTTGATGCGCATGAGTGTCAAATATCTTTACTTGCAATTTTCCAACCTGCAAGTCGAACGACAAAGGACGATTATCTGGAACTCAGACATCAATTCCATTTTCTTGGCAATGACTTTAAAAAACGAGATAAATGGAAAATTTTTACCCGTTGCCTTTTTATCGACAAATAGCAAAAACAGCCAAATCAACGGGATTCCGATCGAACGCCTTTGCATAGACGAAATTTCCGACATATTTAATAAGTACAATTGCTCATCTATTATTTTTCAGCAAAAGCAATTAGCTAATCTGAGCAATGACTTAATAAATATTTTCATCAACAATAATATCAAGCTATTGACGATAAACGAAATCAAAGAGTTCAATCAAAACGATATCGAAATATCTCATCAAATAAAAAATATATGGATTGAGGATTTATTAGGTCGGCACGAGATAAATATCGAACGAAAAAAGATTGAAAATTTCATTTCATCAAAGACTGTTCTTATCAGTGGCGCTGCCGGCTCTATCGGAAGCGAAATCGTCAGACAGGTTCTTGACATGGGTGCAAATAAAGCAATCTTAATCGATCAAGCAGAGACACCTATGCACAATCTGCAATTAGAAATTTTGAAGAAATATTCGAAGAATCGCATTGAAATTTGCATCGCAGATGTAAAAGACAACAAACGCTTAAATCGTATTTTTGCTCAATATCAGCCTGACATCGTTTTTCATGCAGCAGCCTATAAGCACGTGCCAATGATGGAGAGTAATTCAACCGAAGCAATATTGACAAACGTATTAGGCACAAAAAATCTTGCAGACCTTTCAATAAAGCATGGCATCGATAAATTTGTCATGATTTCGACAGACAAAGCTGTCAATCCCACAAATATTATGGGAGCAAGTAAACGTTTGGCTGAAATTTATGTCCAATCGTTAAATTATGCCGACAATAAATTCCATAATCGAAAGACAAAATTTATAACCACGCGCTTCGGCAACGTTTTAGGCTCAAATGGTTCGGTCATCCCATTATTCAGACAACAAATCGAAAACAGAGAGCCTATAACAATCACGAACAAAGAAATTATTCGTTATTTTATGACCATTCGTGAAGCATGCTCGTTGGTTTTAGAGGCCGGTTGTATGGGTTGTGGTGGAGAAATATTTGTCTTCGATATGGGCAAGCCGATTAAGATTTATGATTTGGCAAAACAAATGATTGTGTTAGCAGGACTTAGAGTCAATGAGGATATCAAAATCATTGAGACAGGTCTTCGCCCCGGAGAAAAGCTATATGAAGAACTTTTAAATGATAAAGAGAAGACGATAGCGACCTCGCATGATAAAATCATGATTGCCAAAGTCAGGAAATATAATTTTGCAGACATAGAATATACCATCAGCCACATAATCAACAATGCAGAGGATGGCAATATTCATGATATGATTTACGAAATTAAAACTCTTATTCCGGAGTATGTCAGCGCAAACTCTGAATATGAATTAATCGATAAGGAAATTAATAACCTAAAAAAATAGATACAAGATGAACAAAAGTGTTATCAAATTTTTAAGTGCATGCGTCATTGCATCAAGCACATTTGTCTCGGCTTCAGCCTTTGACATCAAAGACTTGCTCAATCAGGCCGGACAAGCTCTTGAAAACGGCAATGTCACAGACATCATTGAAGGTGTGCTTTCTACATCAAACCTCGAAGTGAAAGATCTTGCAGGAGTGTGGACATCTACAGGTTCGGCTGTAGCCTTCCAAAGCGAAGATCTGTTAAGTCAAGCAGGTGGCGTCGCTATGGCATCAACGCTTGAAAGCAAGATTAATCCTTATTTCACAAAATACGGTATCGTCGGTTCTGTTATTACGATCCAAACAGACGGCAGCTTTTCAATGACATTGAAAAAAACAACTTTGAAGGGAAAAATCGTTAAAGGAGAAAACAATAAATTCATTCTTTCATTTGAAGCCTTCGGCAGAAACAATCTGGGTAATGTCAACCTTTATATCCAAAAGACATCGACTTCGATGGATTTGATGTTTGATGCCTCAAAACTTAAAACAATTCTATCTTCAATTGCATCTTTATCAAAAAAAGGTCTTGGTCACAGTTTGAATACATTTCTTAACTCCTACAATGGCATTTGTATAGGATTCAAGATGTCGAAGACAGGCAAAGTCGAAGGAGAATCAGAGTCATCAACTTCTATCTCTGACTTATTCAATAAGGATAAATCGTCTGAATCATCATCATCTTCTTCCAAAGAAGAAGAGACAGAAAAAGGATCTGTCAAAGATTTATTCAAGAAGAAATAAATCATCAATAATCGATAATACTTCAACGGGAGTCCAATCGGGCTTCCGTTATTTTTTAATCTCTAAATCCGTATGTCACCCCCAAACGATTAGACGTATCAACCAACTATTATTACGCCATAGATATGTAAGCAAAAGTATAAATAACACAAATGCCGAAACGCTCAAAAGCATTCCGGCATTGTATTTTGATGAGTCTCAAATTACTTTACTACGCGACGTTCTTTGATACGAGCTTTCTTACCTGTAAGTTTGCGCAAGTAATAAAGTTTAGCACGACGAACTTTACCGTACTTGTTGATTTCGATAGAGTCGATGAACGGAGATTCAAGAGGGAAAATACGTTCAACACCGATACCATCAGACATTTTACGAACTGTAAAGCGTTTTTTAGTACCTTCTCCATTGATGCGGATAACTACACCGCGATACTGCTGGATACGCTCTTTGTTACGTTCTTTGATACGATAAGCGATAGTGATAGTATCACCAGGTCCGAATTCAGGATGTTGCTTGCCTGTTGCGAAGGCTTCTTCTGCGATTTTAATTAAGTCCATTTTGGATATTTCGTTAGTTAAATTATTAATATGCAATGTAATAAGCCACTTTGTCTTACCAGAGATTGCGAAAAGCGGTGCAAAGTAACAAAAAAAATCCGAGATACGCAAATTTTTTTAGGCTTCGGTTGCCTAATCGCTTATTTTTTTGTAGTTTTGCCCTATATAAATTTTTCAAACTATGATTAAAAATATTTTTAGAGGCTTAATTATATGCTTATTGACATCTGTCGGTGCGACAACAAATCTGAATGCAGAGGATTTGATATTGTTGCATACAAACGATACACACTCAATGATTCAGCCCGACAAAGACGGACTTGGCGGAATTCAACGTCGCAAGGTTTTAATCGACAGTGTTCGTAAGGCAGAAAAAAATGTCTTGCTTGTCGATGCCGGCGATGCTGTGCAAGGAACTTTGTTTTTTAAATTTTTCAGAGGTGAGGTTGAGTACCAACTTATGGATATGCTGGGCTACGACATCAGAATTTTAGGCAATCATGAGTTTGACAATGGCATCGAAGATATAGCCAAACACAATAGCAAGTGCAAATCAGATATTTTATCGTCAAATTATGATGCCGATAATACTGCTCTGAAAAATATCTTAAAGCCTTACACTATAAAAAAAGTGGCAGGCAAGAAAATCGGATTTATAGGTCTTAACATTAACCCTAAAGGATTGATTACCGATGCCAATATCGGAGGCATTGTCTGGAGTGATATTGCAGAAAAAGCGAATGCTTTGGCTTACGAATTAAAACACAAGAAGAATTGCGACTTAGTCGTCGCCATTACTCACATCGGCTACGAAAAAGAAAATGGCAAGATAACAGACGCTGAACTTGCACAACAAAGTCGCGACATCGACATCATTATAGGTGGACACTCTCACACGCTTCTCAATTCGGAAAATGACGCTAAATTTCCTCGCTTGATAAAAAATCTTAACGGTCAAGATGTTTTGGTGGCACAATGTGGTAAGTCAGGCAAATATCTCGGATACATAAAAATCGACTTAGATGATTTGACCGATGATGACCGAGAGTTTGAATCAAAGTTGATACGCGTTGACTCTCGTTTAGATTTGACACGAGATGCAAATATCGACAAATTTTTATCGCCCTACATCCAGGTGGTTGACTCTGTCAATTCAGTACCTATCGCATTCGCTTCCATGGATATGAGCAATGATGAGCGTTATGGTGCATTTCCTAATTGGACAGCAGATTTCGCACAACATTATAGCCGGCAGTTGGTTGACAGTCTGAAAAAGACTCACAACGCTTTTGGCGCGAATGACGCCGTCGATTTTTCGATAATGAATGTCGGTGGTATTCGCCAACCTTTATATAAAGGTAATGTTTCGGAGGGACAAATACTATCGGCTTTCCCATTCTCAAATCGAATAGTATTGGTAAGGATAAAGGGTTCGGATTTAAGAGAGGTGTTTGAGTCAATGGCTCGCAAAGGTGGAGAGGCTGTAAGCAACGAAGTGAGGGTAATTGTCGATAACAGGTCACTGCGAAATGTTCTTATAAATGGCAAGCCATTGGAAAACGATCGTGACTATTTGGTGTGCACAATCGACTATTTGGCATGGGGCAACGATGATATGGATTCGCTGACAAAGGGAGAAATTATTTGGGCTGACAAAGAGGAAATGTCGGTACGAATGTTGGAGTATATCAAATGGTTGACAGAAGTCGGACTACCTATCTATTCTGATCCAGGAAGTCGATTTGTTGAATCTATAGCTATAAAATAAACCATGAACAAATTTAGCATCCGATTTATGACAACAGCAATAGTTATCTATCTATTGTTGTCGTTGGGTGCTTGTTCAGAGAAAAACAAAAGTCAATCATCAACACAAGAGCCAAAATCAATCAGTAATGATTGGGTTGGAAACGCCACTGCTTGGACAGACTCTGTGATGCAGATGATGACGTTGGAAGAAATGGTCGGACAATTGTTTATGCCGGCGTCATACGCATCATCCGATTATTTCACGATTAAGCAATTGGTTAAATACGTTGCCGACAATCATGTCGGGGGCATTGTTTTTCTGAAAGGCGACATTGAGTCACAAAAAATGCTTTCAGACACATTGCGTTCATTCTCGGAAATTCCAATGTTTATTGCCATTGATGCCGAATGGGGTTTGGGAATGAGGTTAAAGGATGCACCTGTCTATCCTATGAACGGACGCTTGGGCAGATTGAATGACGAGCAATTGATGTATGAATATGGTCATGAAGTCGCGCGACAATCAAGAGAGGTCGGCATCAACATGATACTCGGTCCTGTGCTTGACGTCGTTGACAAGTCTGTAAAAAATGCTATCGGCAATCGCTCATTCGGCGATGACCCACGTAAGGTGGCAGAGTTGGCTGTGGCATACGCTCGCGGCATGGAAGACGGCAATGTCATGAGTGTCGGCAAACATTTTCCGGGACATGGGAGTGCAATGGGTGATTCTCATCATGTGTTGCCTAAGGTGTATCGAGACAAGTTCAACCTCGACAGCATAGATTTCTTTCCGTTTAGAGCCTATTCCGATGCCGGACTTTCTGCCATTATGGTCGGGCATCTATATGTGCCTTCTATCGATAAGATAGAGCGTTCGTCGGCTATATCGCCTGTCGTAACGACTGACTATTTAAAAAACACAATCGGCTTTGAGGGATTAGTGCTTACTGATGCCATTAACATGAAAGGAGCAACGGGGAGCACTCGATTAGGGCTTCAAGCATTGATTGCCGGAGCTGACATCGTTTTGGCTCCTGAAAACACATCGCAAGAGATACGTGATGTGATTGATGCCGTTTTAAAGGGAGAACTGTCGATTGATTCTGTCAAGAATAAATGCCGACGAATTTTGATGTACAAATATCGCTTTGCCTATCGAACAGCAAGCACTTCTGAAAACGCTTCTGACTCCCTCAGAATGATTAAGCAAAAAGAGCTGCTAAACAAATTGAGAGACTTTGTTAAGTATTAAAAATCGGCAACAAGTCCGACAAAAGACGTTTTCAGACAGGCATATTACCTTGATCATTATAGCTATGAAATCCGTTGGCTGTGATGATTACATGGTCAAGCATCCTGATATCAATCGTTTGACATGCTTTAAAACATTGACGAGTGATCGCATCATCATTTGTGCTTGGCATTAAATTTCCTGACGGATGATTGTGGCATAATATCAACCCCGAGGCATTTTCAAGAATTGCTTCTTTAAGCACCATTTTGACATCAAACACCGTTGCACTCGTTCCTCCTTTTGAAATTTGAAACTGCTTGACAAGTTGATTTCTGCGATTTAGGATCAACGCCCAAATTTCTTCATGCGGCTTATTCCCAATCACAGGGTTCATTATATTATATATGTCTTGCGACGACCTTATTATCGGTTTTTCGGCAACTCCTTCCATGTTGTATCTTCTGATAAGCTCCATGACAGCCTCAATTTGGATAACTTTCAGTTTGCCAAGACCTTTGATTTTCAATAGTTCTTTACGAGTGCGACGTTCGAGAGTCGTCAGGCGGTTATCATTTGCCTGCATAAGTTCGCGACAAAGGCGGGTTATCGGCATGCCAACAGTGCCTGTGCGCAAGACTAAAGCCCACAGTTCAGAGACCGACAAGACACTGCATCCGAACTTTTCTGCTTTTTCACGAGGAGTATCCTCCTTATCCATGTCTTTGATCGGGATGTAGTGATACACGATTTTATCCTCTTCTCCTTTTGAAGGAATTTCATCAGGGAAACAGGAATCAATATCTTTACCGATCATAATAAGGAGTGTAAATTAAAATTTATGAGAGGTCATTGGCTTATTTTCCACGACGCATTTCTATCTCTTGCGCTTCGTCTCTGCCATGACCAAGAAGGATTTTCCAAACGTATGATTTTATAAATCCTGTCCCATAGCCGACAAGTTGTATGATGCTTGTCACAACACCTATCGAACCTATTTTAAAGCTCTTTGTGCATACAATACCAACGAGCCATACACACAACAAATAGAACGCCAACGGGAGGATTGTCCACCAACGCCATATCATGCCCAATATCATCAATGCAGAAAAGACTACAAATAGAGCCGGCAATGTGTGGACTAATTTCATTGAGTCGGGATAAATCAGTTTAAGCGTAATTCTTGACATTCCGAAGACATGAACTTGACGCCAGAATTTTTTCAAATCTACTCTGCGTTTATGGAATACTTTGACATCACGAAATAGTTTGATACCAAATCCGGCTAATCGAATACGAGTACTCATATCGATGTCTTCGCTGAACATTTCACGAAAACCTCCGACCTTGTTATAGACCTCACGAGAGAATCCCATGTTGAAAGTTCGAGGCACAAATTTTTCCAATTGCACCTTTCCACCACGTATTCCGCCGGTCGTAAGGAAAGAAGTCATCGAATAGTTAATCGCCTTTTGAATATCTGTGAAAGAATCATTGGCAGCATCCGGACCGCCAAAGCAATCAGAATAATTTTCTTTCAGAGCGATTTTCAGCTGAGCTATGTAATCAGCAGGCAAAACACAATCAGAGTCAACGAAGACAAAATATTCTCCGTTGGCTCTGAGTATTCCGTAGTTTCGGGCAATGCTTCGCCCTTCGTTTGATTTGTAATGATATTGCAGATTTAATTTGCCTGCATATTTTTCTGCAGCCTCTTTGCAAGGTTCGGTAGATCCGTCTTCGACAAGGATGATTTCAAAATCATTATCAGTCTGAAAGGTCAAACTTTCCAACAAATCAATCACCTCATCGATTCGATTATAGACCGGTACTATTATCGAAAAATATGGTTTCATCGGCAATTAAATCTTAATTAACGTTGATTAAGCTTTCACACGACCAACGTATGAACCGTCGCGAGTGTCAACTTCGATAAGTTCGCCTTCGTTGATAAACAATGGCACACGAACAGTTGCGCCTGTTTCAACAGTAGCCGGCTTGAGAGTATTTGTCGCAGTATCGCCTTTAAGACCCGGCTCAGTGTATGTGATTTTAAGAACGGTCTTCATAGGCATTTCAGCATAAAGGACAGTTTCAGTAGAAGCATCAGAAACAACTTCTACAGTGTCGCCTTCTTTCATATAGTCAACACCTGTCACAAGATCCTTAGCGATAGGAATTTGTTCGAAAGTTTCGTTGTTCATGAAGATATTGTCGCTACCTTCAGAATAAAGGAATTGATAAGGGCGACGTTCTACACGTACATCTTCCAATTTTTCACCGATGTTGAAACGACGTTCAAGTACGCGACCGTCAACAACGTCTTTAAGTTTTGTACGCATGAAAGTGTTGCCTTTACCAGGTTTTACGTGAAGGAATTCAACAACAAAATAAAGTCTGCCATCCATGCGGATGCAGGTTCCGTTCTTAATGTCTTGAGAGTTAATCATTTTAAATTATCTGTTTAGAAATTTTTACTCGATTTTATTTCAAGGTGCAAAGATAGTCAAAAATTAGAATATAAGCAATTTTTGATTAACTTACCTATCTCTTTGTCTGATTTTCACCATGTTTATTTGCTTTACGTCGCTTCGCTTGTATCATTTTATATATTCAAATGGTAATCCTAATATGATATTTTACACAAATAAACGCCGATTCTATTATTAAAAATCATTAAATTGTGTTAAAAAATTGGGGGGGAGATTATACTTTGTATATTTGCAGATAAAATGTTTCAATTATAACTAATACTATTATGAAAAAATTTGCCATGAGTATGATGTGTGGATTATTAGCGTTTATCGCTATGGCTCAAACCCGCACATTTGAAGAGTCGCAATCGCGCATTGCTGAGCCGGAATTAAAAATCTACATACGTCCGATGGTTGCAGATTTAGAGGTGTTGAATAATCAAAAGCGCATGAAATTCGGTCCATATAAATACGAAGTCAATGCAAAGGTCGTTACCGAAGATGATCTTGTAAACCTAAAGGCGACATCAGTGTATAAAGCAGCACAATCATCTGATGCCGATGTAATCGTTGGTGCGATTTTCAACACCTATATCGAAGACTCTGCACCAAATGTTGTGAATATAGAGGTAATCGGTTTTCCTGCAAAATATGTTAATTTCCGTCCATTAGGCGCCGATGAAAAGTCAGACGACTATGATATGATACGCGTTGTCTATCCTCCGACAGGAAAACAGTATGAAGAATCTGCGAAAACACAAGCAATTAATTAAATCCGGGAATTTTTAGAAGTTCCCTTAAATTTATAGGATATGAAAAAGTTATTATTATTGATTTTGGTAGCAGTGGTGGCAATGTCAGCCAATGCACAATTGATTTCAGGTCGTACACGAACAAAAGTACAACACAAAGAGACTATCGAGCGAAGAAACTTTTTCTTCATTGAGCCTGCAATAGGTGTTGGTTTTTATGATGGTGGGAAAGATCTGGAAACACTATTTATGGCAAACTTAAACGCCGGTTGGCGTCACAAATTTTCACAACACCATAATTGGGATATAGTCAGCCTTGGTTTGACTGCGATGAGTGCAGAGGCGTTGTTTTTCAAAGCAAAAACTGGTTATCGTCTTGAGAGCAGCAAGTTTATAGCAGGCAAGTCAAGTATGTTCTTCCGGATTGGTGCCGGTCTTGCGATGGACTGTGATTGCTGTTGCTTGGGCTTTGCTTATGACCTTGGAGTCGGCGTCAATGTCAATAAGTGGTTTAATATCGGTTTGATATTGGATAGCACGATTGTGCACGATCATAATCTCAATTTAGGGATACAATTTGGATTTCAACTATAACACGATGTTATAGTAACATTGGCAGAAGCATACTTTTGACTTAGCAAAGTATCCGATTGTTTTTATAATACAAAAGATTTACAGGACATAATTCTACTTGTTTATAAATTTAATATATAATCCTACACGAACTAAACCTCTATCCCTCGACAGCAGTGACCGACAAGAAAACACTGCTGTCGTTTTCATGATAAATGATTCATATATAATATAATGTGAGGGTTTGAGGTCACTTGAGGATGTTGTGTCTCTAAACACCTTAGAATTAGGCTTGTAAACTGCTTAAAATGAGCAAAAATTGGGTATTAGGGTAAAAAATTCTTAGATTTTTTGGCAGTATGAAAATTGTTTTGTAATTTTGCACTCCGAAAATTATAGTTTGAAATAACGAAAAAATAAAATACAATGAAAAGAACTTATCAACCTTCTAACAGAAGAAGAGTAAACAAGCATGGTTTCCGCGAAAGAATGGCGACTAAAGATGGTCGCAAAGTGTTGTCACGCCGTCGTGCTAAAGGCCGCGCAAGCTTGACAGTATCTGATCACATCGGCGGTAAGTAATTTCCACAAGGAATAAGCCTATGGCGGAAATCGCCACGAATCGTACAAGTTCTTCCGATTATTCGGGAGAATTTTTTTATTTTTTAGCCCTTGGGTTCTTCCTTTTGTTTGGTTTCTGCTTTTAGGAGGTATCTTTTCGCCTTTAACTTAGGAGTATTGCCTATTGATTTGGACCGAAGTCGATAGCAATAAAGAATACCCAGTAAAGGAGTATCAAAATCAACATGGCTATCCCCAGCCAAAACCACATATTGCTGATTTTGTGGGATGAATTATTTTTCTGAATAATATTTTTTGCAGTGGCTTTTCTTGCTGCGCTCTGCATCACGTTGTTTACTTTTGCCTCAGATTGTCGTCTATTGCTTTTGTAGTGATTAGCCGACCGGTGAGTTTTGTTATGTCGATGTGTTTTCATAGTCGATGATTTGACATGTACTATAGGAAACTTCTAAAAATTCCCTACTATTTTGACTTGATAGATTAACAAAAAGGTCGAATAAGATGTTTACCTACTCGACCTTTGTTATTCAGTTTTAATATTTTTTAGAATGCCGGTATGTTGTCATTCTGATCGGGCATAATGTCCGGCATTGTGTCATAAGAGGGATTTCCAAAACTTAATGGTGAGATGTCGGTTTGGTCGGTGTCTTCGTCTGTTCCCATACGGGATTGGAAAACAGTCTCTCCGACTCTGAATGAAGGAGTGACATTGTCGAATTTGGCAAAGTGATTGATAAATCTCATATCGACATCGGCAACAGCACCACTACGATGCTTTGCAATAATAAATTCTGCTATGCCTCGGATGTCTTTGCCATTACCATCGATGCCCGATTTATTGTAGTATTCAGGGCGGTGAATGAAGCAGACGATGTCGGCATCTTGTTCGATAGCGCCGGATTCGCGAAGGTCGGAAAGCACCGGTCGTTTGTCTTCACGAGATTCTGTGTTACGGCTGAGCTGCGAGAGGGCAATAATCGGGATGTTAAGTTCTTTTGCGAGGGCTTTAAGGTTACGCGAAATTGTACTGACTTCCTGTTCTCGACTGCCGAATTTCATCCCTGTAGCATTCATCAGCTGAAGGTAGTCGATAAGAATCATTTCGACGTTATGCTCTCTGACAAGTCGGCGTGCCTTAGTTCTCAATTCTGTGATCGACAAGCTCGGTGTGTCATCAATATACAGAGGTGCCGAATATAGGTTTTTGATGCGTGTATTCAGTTGGTCCCATTCTTGGTCGGAAAGACGACCGCTTTTAATCTTTTCACCTTCTATTTCGCAGACGTTGCTTATCAGACGATTGACAAGCTGGACATTCGACATTTCAAGAGAGAAAATAGCTATCGGGGTGTTGTAATCGACAGCCATGTTTTTAGCCATTGAGAGGATGAATGCAGTCTTACCCATCGCAGGACGTGCCGCTATGATTATAAGGTCGGAACGTTGCCAACCGGATGTGATTTTATCGAGGTCGTGAAAACCTGTAGGCAATCCCGACAGACCGCTTTTATTGTTTGCAGCGAGCTGTATCTGACGTATTGCTTCGCCAATTACAGGGTCGATTTGCGTCACATCGCGTTTCAATTGTGTTTGCGAAATTTCAAATAATGCACCTTCGGCTTCTTGCAAGAGGTCGTCGATGTCGTTTGCTTCGTCGAAGGCTTTAGTCTGCACGTTTGATGTAAACGAGATCAAACGACGTGCGAGTGATTTTTGGGCTACGATACGAGCGTGATATTCGATGTGAGCGGCAGACTGCACACGAGCAGTAAGCTCGGTGATAAATACAGCCCCACCGACTTCTTCCAATGTTCCGTTTTGGCGCAATTGCTCTGTGACAGTGAGCATGTCAATCGGACGAAGGTTGAAGCCCAATTGACTTATTGCCTCATAAATTTTTTGGTTTCGCGGCTCGTAGAAGCTTTCGGGAGTCAGCAAGTCATTAACGATAGAATATGCGTCTTTTTCAAGCATCAAGGCACCGAGCACCGCTTCTTCCAATTCGACAGCTTGAGGCTGAAGTTTGCCGGAAGGGTCGGTAATTACCGGGGTGTGTTGAGGCTTCTGTCTATAATTTGATTTTTGTCGTTCCATGGGTGCAAAGTTACTAATAGTTGTCTAATCTATGCTATCGGCAACACTAATTTTTATTTTCAACTTATCAACATCGACCATTTGCATTTAGAATTGACTTGAGTCAATGAGGACCTCTTTTCGACCGCCATTGACACCCTCGTACACCATGACGAAATCGATATCGTTGAGCTTGAATTGACGCATTTCGGACAATGATATGGCGTCTGATTTCATTTGCTCTACAAATAATTTTTTTATTAAATTGACATCCATATTTTCAACCGTTTCTTTGTCAACGTTGAGGACATAAGTAAGCACGACGTCGCGACCATTAAACTCCACACTGCCATCTACAGCACGACCATTTTCAATTTCTATCTTCAGAGCTTTGTTATAGTTTTGGAGCATTAATTCGATAAATTCTTCTTTGCTAACATCTTTCTTGTCGATTTCGTCAGCTGTTATTGTGAAGTTGCAGTGTTTTGTTGTTGTGGGGAAGTTGTAATATATGTTATAGACCAATCTACAATTGTTTTGCTTTAAAATATTTATAATCATATCTTTGACGTCTTTTTGTAGCATTGTATCGAAGGTTACACTCAGATTGCGACTTTGTGTGAGCTTTATGCTCTCTGCAGAAAAATTGCTTAACATCAAATCGATGTTTTCTTGAGTAGTATTGTCTAACGTGAAGGTGTACTCCATGGTTAAGACTAAATCTTGACCATTGTATTCGCAATTTGCACCGGTCATGATGCCTTTCATTGATGCATTATTCATTTCCTGTTTGAGACCTAACTCAAGCCCTTCAGCTAAACTCTTAAGTATTTCTTTGTCTGATTGTGCATTTGCACTGAAAGCGGTGGTCATGATTATGACCAAGGCAGTAAAGATGTGATTTAGATATTTCATGATGTTATTGTATTAAAATGGTTTACGATATTTGTCGGGGTTGGAGTCTTCCATGATGGAGAGATATGATGTGTATCGACTTTGCGAAATCAGTTGCTCGTCGAGAGCTTGAAGCACGGCGCAACCGGGTTCGTGGGTGTGAGTGCAATTGTTGTATTTGCAATCTTTCGATATACGGAAAATTTCAGGGAAGTAGTGCGATACTTCTGCGCTATCGAAATCGATTGTTCCAAACCCTTTCACTCCGGGTATATCGATTAATTGACCGCCTTCGGGCAGTTGGTGCATTTCGGAGAATGTGGTTGTGTGAGTGCCTGTTTGGTGCATGTCCGAAATTTCTCCTACTTTGAGGTTTATCCCGGGGATAAGGGCGTTTATCAATGATGATTTACCGACACCGCTGTTTCCGGCGAATAGCGAGACTTTGTCTTTTGCAGCTGCGATGAGGATATCGATACCGATATTTTCAGTAGCCGAGGTATGAATCACGTTGTAACCGATTGATTCGTAAAGGTATGTCATTGCTTCAGCCAATTCTTTGTCGTCGTCGTCCCAAGTGTCGCATTTGTTGAAAACCAATGTTGCGGGAATATTGTATGCTTCGGCTGTCGCCAAAAAACGGTCGATGAAAGTCGTTGTTGTCGTCGGTTGACGCAATGTCACGACAAGAAACGCGCAATCGATATTTGCAGCTAAGATATGGCTTTCCTTTGAGAGGTTGGAAGCGCGACGAATTATGTAGTTTTTGCGTGTTTGGATTGCATTTATAAAGCCGGTACCGTCAGGGGTGAGTGTCAAATTGACGATGTCGCCGACTGCGACAGGGTTAGTTGTTCGTATTCCTTTAATTCGGAAATTACCTTTGACCTTGCAGTTGATTAATTGGTTGTCGTCAGTGCGAACGACGTACCAGCTACCTGTGTTTTTAATTATTTGTCCTTGCATGAATGCAAAGTTACATAAAAAAAAGATTTTTTACGCCCGGTTAATAAGAAAAAAAGGTGATTTCTTTAAATTCAGTCACCAAATATTGCAGAAATATTATTTTTGAGCAAATCATAAGTATTTCATCTCACATCTGCCCTATCTCCAATTATTGATAATCAGTCTGTTACACATCAGTCTATCGTAAAGTTTTTTCAAAGTAGTTGAAAATCGAAATTAATTTTGTAATTTTGCGTAGTTTTTAGGAATCGAATTATTATTTAAGAATTAAATTTTAAGGTAAAAATGAACATTGAATTATTTGGATTTTGGGCAGGAGCTGTCTATGAAGCTCTTGATGCCTCAGAGACTCGCGTTTTGGGTTACAAACAAATCAAGAAAGCCACAAAGTTGAAAAAAGAAGAGATTATGATTGCTCTCGGTTGGTTAGGACGTGAGGGCAAGATTGTGGTAACAGTCAATGAAGATGACATTGTTGTCGAATTGGTTTAATAACGTTAACATTTCGACAAGTTCGGTCTAAATACAAAATAAGCGGCAAGAGAAACCTTGTCGCCTATTTTTTTATATCAACGGTTAATTATTTTCTGAAAACAATCGGATGTATTACTCTGACCGGGACATTTTGTCCGTCGATTTTTCCGGGAACCCAATCAGGCATTTTGCTAATAATTCTGACAGCTTCGTTATTGAGCGATTTTTCTACTCCTCTGAGGATTTGGATATTGCTAATCGAACCGTCAGAATTTACTACAAATGAGCAAATTACTCTTCCCTCGATACCTTTTTCGTATGCTTCTTTGGGGTATTCACGAGTCTTGTTAATGTATCTGACAAATTTTGTTTCTCCTCCGGGGAATGAAGGTTTTTCTGTCACATAGTCATATTCATAGACTTCTTTGTATTTAAGACATCCTTCGTGGTTTACACCACAATTGACCTTGCACGTTTGTGCTTGAGCCAAAGAGTAGAACCCGAATGAGAGTATCAACAATGAAATAATTCTGATGTATGTATTAGCCATATTTACTATATTACTGGTTAATTTCACTGCAAATATATAACTCTTCCAAATAACATGCAAGAACATTAACATAGATTTATTATAGTGTTAATATACGTTTATGAAAGATATGTGATTTGTGATTTATATATATTCTATATAATAGATTAAGTAAAATCACGTTATAATAGAAGGAAAAATTTGTAGTTAATGAATTTGAGATATATCATAATTTTAATATTTGCGTTAGCGTCAGTCGGCGTCGGCTATTCGCAAGAGGGATCTTCGGCGTATAGTTTTTTGGAGGTGCCATCGTCGAGCCACGCTTTTGCGTTGGGGGGCACAAATCCTAACGTTATCGATGACGACATCAACCTTGTGGAGCAAAATCCGGCATTATTAGGACCGGAGATCGATATGCAGGTAGGCTTCAACTATATGCACTATTTGGGATCGAGCAATTTTGCGGGAGTGAGATATGGCATGGCAGCAGGCGAGCGAGGAGCATGGTCGGCAGCTATTCAGTATCTTGGTTACGGGTCGATGCAGCAGACGGAGGTTGATGGTAGCGTTGTAGGGAATTTTTCGCCTCAGGATGTTGTGTTCAGTGGGATGTATTCACATGATTTCACCGATCGTCTCAGAGGGGGTATAAATGTTAAAATGATTTACTCTTCATACGAGCAATACACAGCGTTTGCATTGGCTACGGATTTGGGTTTGAATTATTATGATGAGGAACGAGATATGTCGTTGTCGTTGGTTGTAAAAAATCTCGGAGGACAGATTAAGCGCTTCGATCAAGCCTACGACCGATTGCCATTCGACATCCAGTTGGGGTGGATGCAACGATTGGGTTCATCTCCTTTCCAACTCTCTATCACAGCATGGCATCTCAACAAATGGAGTCTGCCGTATTATGCGGTGGAGGATAATGGTTCGGAGGTGAGAATTCTCAAGGAAAGTTTTGTATCGAATTTGTTCCGTCATTTGGTGTTCGGTATTCAATATGCGGCTACCGACAAGTTCTACATTGCTTTGGGATATAATTATAAGACGCGTACAGATATGTCAACCTATAATCGCAATTTTTTGTCGGGATTTTCTGCCGGTGTAGGGCTTAAGGTAAAGTCGTTTGCGTTCAGTGTTTCATACGCACAGCCCCATAAGGCAGGCTCGTCGATTATGCTGAATTTATCGACAAATCTGTATGAGTTGTTACGTCGTTAAATTGTAAAAAGAAATAAATTAAGGAAACATGGCTGATAAAAAAATCATAATAGCGATCGATGGATTTTCATCGTCGGGAAAAAGCAGTATGGCAAAGCAGTTGGCAAAGACGATAGGATATGCCTACATTGATAGTGGAGCGATGTATCGTGCTGTGACTTTGTATGCCATGCGAAAAGGAATCTCCACGCCGGAGTCTTTGGATGAAGCTCGTTTGGTGGCAGAGTTGCCAAATATAGAGATTGGCTTTGTGGTCGATGAGCAAACGGGTCGTTCTCGAACAGTACTCAACGGAGAAGATGTCGAGGATATTATCCGCACGATAGAAGTGTCAAATCAAGTCAGTCCGGTTTCGGCGGTGGCAGAGGTAAGGCGCGATTTGGTGCGTAAGCAACAAGCATTCGGACTCGGTAAGGGCATCGTCATGGATGGACGAGACATCGGCACAACGGTCTTTCCTTCGGCAGAGATGAAGGTTTTTGTCGATGCGTCGCCGGAGGTCAGAGCCAAGCGTCGCCATATCGAGCTTGCAGAGAAAGGTCAGGAAGTCAGCTACGATGAGGTGTATAAGAATGTGTGTGAGCGCGATCGTATCGACAGCACAAGAAAGGAGTCGCCATTGCGCAAAGCCGATGATGCTTATGTGCTCAATAATGATGAAATGAGCATCGAGGAGCAAAACCAATGGCTTATCGAGCTATATAACAAAATTGTTTCAATGCAAAAATAATCTGCTGTGCCACAAATAGAAATAGATAAAGATTCCGGTTTCTGCAACGGTGTCGTTACGGCAATACGCAAGGCAGAAGAGGAGCTTGAGAAGACAGGTCATTTGTATTGTTTGGGCGATATTGTTCACAATTCGAATGAAGTCGATAGGCTGTGTGCCAACGGATTGCAGACGATTACGCATAGTGATTTGGCGTTGCTGCATGATGTCAAGGTATTGCTTCGGGCACATGGAGAGCCTCCGGAGACATATCGCATAGCATCGGAAAATCGTATCGAAATCATTGATGCGACGTGTCCTGTGGTGTTGCAGTTGCAGAAGCGCATCAAGAGTGCCTATACACAAAGCGGAAGCGAGGGAGAGAAGCCTTTGATTGTGATTTATGGAAAAAATGGTCACGCAGAAGTCAACGGGCTTGTCGGTCAGACCGACGGTGAGGCAGTTGTGATCCAATCGATAGAGGATATCGACAGTCTTGATTTGAGTCGAGACATTTTGCTTTATTCTCAAACGACAAAATCGCTTGAAGGGTTTCGTCAAGTGGTCGAAGAAATTCGACGCAGGAAGGTATCGGGGAAGTTTGAGTTCTACGATACGATTTGCCGTCAGGTGGCAAACAGGATTCCGAAAATCAGGGAGTTTGCCGTAGCGCATGAGGTGGTACTGTTTGTGTGTGGAAAGAAGAGTTCAAACGGCAAGGTGCTGTTTCAGCAATGTCTTAACGTCAATCCCCGGTCATATTTCATTTCCAATGAGAAAGAGATCGATTCTGCATGGTTTGAGGGTGTTGAGCGTATCGGCATTTGTGGAGCGACATCGACACCTCGCTGGCTGATGAACAATGTAAAAACTTATTTGGAAAACATATTGTAATCCTTATGCTAAACGAATCGTTGGAGCAACAAGATGAGCGTTTCATGCGTGAGGCGTTGAAAGAGGCAAGTTTGGCATTTAATGAGGACGAAGTGCCTATCGGAGCTGTCATTGTCTGCCGAGGCAATGTTATAGCGCGAGCCCACAATCTGACAGAGCGTTTATGCGACGTGACAGCTCATGCCGAGATGCAAGCCATCACTGCCGCTTCGGAATATTTGGGTGGCAAATACCTCATCGATTGCACATTGTATGTGACAGTAGAGCCATGTCCGATGTGTGCCGGTGCTTTAGGTTGGAGTCAGATTTCGCGCATTGTATATGGCACAGCAGACACAAAACGCGGCTATACGACTTTTTTGTCGGCAAATCGCACGCCATTGCATCCCAAGACACTTGTGGTTTCGGGGGTTCTTGCCGACGAATGTAAGGAGCTTATGCAATCTTTTTTTCGCAATAAGCGTTAGCCCGAATTGCTTTTATAACACATAAAAAATTCTTTGTTCAGATGATAAAAAGGTGGATTGAAGCGATGCGATTGCGCACTTTGCCTGTCAGCTTGTCAGGAGTTGTCGCAGGATGCGGATGCGCGGCATTTTATGGTAAATTTTCAGTCATCCCGGCTATGTTGTGTCTTCTTTTTGCGTTGTTTGCACAGATAGCCTCTAATTTCGCAAACGAGTATTTCGATTTCAAGAATGGTCTTGACAAGAAAGGGCGCGAGGGGTTTCGTCGAGGCGTCACAGAAGGCGACATCAGTCCCGGGGCAATGAAGGCAGCCACGTTTGTTTCGTTGGGGATTGCGTGCCTTTTTGGACTGTTTATGCTTTTCTATGGTGGGTGGTGGCTGATATTGATAGGCATCGCCGTAGTGGTGTTTGCGTTGGCATATAGCACCGGACCATATCCTCTTTCTCATCATGGATTGGGCGATGTTGCAGTCATTGTGTTTTTTGGGATTGTTCCTGTGACGTTGACATGCTTTTTGCAGATGGGCGATTGGAGCGGTCTAAGTGTGTCGTTGCCGGTATCGACGGCTATCGGTCTGCTTGCAGCCAATGTTTTGGTTGTCAACAATTATCGCGATATGGACGACGATAAGGCAGTCAATAAGCATACGACGGTAGTGATTTTCGGGCGCAAGGTTATGGGTTATGCCTATTTGTCGGCGGGATTAATCGCTATGCTGATTTTATTTCCTGTGTGGAGTATGCTCTCGTGGGAAATGTCGGTCGGTGTAGTCGTGGTTTACCTGCTTCCTCACATTGTGTTATGGCGCAATCTGACCTCTAAGCGAGGAGCGCAACTCAATCCGATATTGGGAAAGACAGCCATGCTCTTGTTGGTTTTCACGACAGCATTGACAGCAGCCTTGTGTCTAAGTCATTTGTAGCAATCGTTCGCAGTATATATCATAGGAGAGGGTCATCGCTGTAGATGCGACAACCCTCTTTTCTTTTGCTCGGAATTTTGTTGTTCTCCGACTTTTCTTTTGCTCTCTTTTGCGCAACGACAACGATGCTTGCGTCGGGGCTCAATCAAAGAGGTTGCTCGGAGTTATTTCGCTGTTTTACGCATACGTTTTTTATTAACTTTGCGAAGCACTTGGGCTGTGCGAGCCGGGAGGTACATACGGAGCCAACCTTTGCCTGTCGGTTTGTAGAGCTTGTCTTCGGTGGTGAAGTGGTGAATCGAAGAGTCGATGTTGCCACGTCCACCAAATTCCGGTGCGTCGCTGTCGAGAATGATTTCGTATTCGCCTTCGGGAGCGAGGAAGCCATAGTCAGGGAATGACTTGTTAGGGCTGAAGTTGAAGACGAATATGAGGTCGCCACGTTTGAATGCGAGTATCTGATCGTCGTCTTTCTCCCATAGTTTTTCGATTACGGAGTCTTGGAAATTGTAGGCTTCCGAGATTGTCTCTATCATTCGGTTGTCGAAATGGTTGAGGAACTTGTATTTGAGGTCTTGGCGATCGACGAGGTCCCACTGACGGCGTGCGTATTGGTGGCTCCAGCCGTTACCTTCTCGTGGGAAGTCAATCCATTCCGGATGACCGAACTCGTTGCCCATGAAATTGAGGTAGCCACCGTTTATGGAAGCGATAGTCACGAGGCGTATCATTTTGTGCAACGCCATTCCGCGTTCGACCATGAAGTTGTCGTCACCGACCATCATGTGCCAATACATTTCTTTGTCGATGAGACGGAAGATGATAGTTTTGTCGCCGACGAGTGCTTGGTCGTGGCTTTCAGCGTATGCTATTGTCTTTTCATCGGCACGACGATTGGTCAGCTCCCAGAATATTGATGTCGGGTGCCAATCTTCGTCTTTACGCTCTTTAATCATTTTAATCCAGTAGTCGGGCACACCCATAGCCATTCGATAGTCGAAACCGATACCCCCGTCTTCAAATTTGAGTGCCAAACCCGGCATACCACTCATTTCTTCGGCGATAGTGATTGCATTACGATTTACTTCGTGGATCAGGATATTAGCCAATGTAAGATATGTGATAGCGTTAGTGTCTTGTCCGCCGTCGTAGTAGTCGTTGTAGGAGCCGAAAGCTTTTCCGAGTCCGTGGTCGTAGTAAAGCATTGAAGTAACGCCGTCAAATCGGAAGCCGTCAAATCGGAATTCTTCGAGCCAATATTTGCAGTTGCTGAGCAAGAAGTGGAGCACTGAGTTTTTGCCGTAGTCGAAGCAAAGGCTGTCCCATGCCGGGTGTTCACGACGGTGGTCGGAGTAGAAGTATAGGTCGTGAGATCCGTCGAGACGTCCGAGGCCTTCTGATTCGTTTTTGACAGCGTGAGAGTGGACAATATCCATAATCACAGCTATGCCCAATCGGTGAGCTTCGTCGATAAGGTGTTTGAGCTGGTCGGGAGTTCCGAAGCGGCTTGAAGCTGCGAAGAAGTTGGAGACATGGTAGCCAAACGAGCCGTAATATGGATGCTCTTGTATCGCCATTATTTGTATAGCGTTGTAGCCGTCTTTGGCAATTCGAGGCAAGATGTTTTCTCTGAATTCGTCGTAGGAGCCAACACGTGGTTCGATTTGCGCCATGCCGATGTGGCATTCGTAGATTAGCAATGGCTTAGTGTCGGGGTTGAAGCGTTTAGTCTTAAACTCGTATTTTTCTTTTGGGTCATAAACTTCAGCCGAGAAAATGTGGGTTGTAGGGTCTTGCACTACTCTTGTGGCGTATGCCGGGATTCTTTCTCCCTGACCGCCGTCCCAAGTGACGATCATTTTGTAGAGGTCGCCATGTTTGAGTGTATTTTTGTCAAGAGTGATTTCCCAGACTCCGTCGCCGATGTTTGAAAGGCGAAATTCATCTTTTTTCTGCCAGTCGGAGAAGGTTCCGACGAGCGTTATATCAGTAGCATTCGGGGCATATTCACGAAACACCCAACCTTTGCGTCCGTTTTTGTGAAGTCCGAAATATTTGTGAGCATTTGCGAAGTTAGAAAGAGAGCCATCTGTGGCAGATGTCAGGTCATTTAATTTTTCAATGACACTGTTGTGACGACCAACAATTGCATCGGCAAACGGTTCGAGCCATGGGTCGCTTTTCAGAATTGCTAATTTCTTTTTCATCTGTCTTGACTTTTATTTTTGTATCAATTAGTTTGTTTTTTTAGTTTAGTGTATCTTTTAACGGCTTGTCGTCGAGCGATAGTCCGAAGCAGTGTTTTATCGATGCACGAATTTGCTTTGCGTCTTTACTGTTTCCTTTCAGCACATTGAGCACGCCTTTGATGTATTGTTCTTTGGAGCGATAGTCGAGCAAGGCAGCCACGTTTGATTCGGAAAGCATCGGCTTATGGTTGAATACTCTGAGAATGCCTGCATAGTTGTTGGTCTCCAGCATTTGTCTGAATTCGGCTCTTAGGCGATTGAAGGTCTCGCGAGGGCGCAATTTTTCTTCGAGGCTTCTGAGGTGTTGTTCGAGTTCGGATATAGAGTTAAATCGTGCGTCGATGCGATATTCGACGTCGTGTTTCACTTTGTGGCGTACGTGGAGCAAAGCCTGGCTTTCGAGGTGGGAGCGAAACATTTTTGTAATCGCTGTTTTGACGGCATTGAAAATTTTGTCGGGGTCTTTACCTCTTCTTCGTGCCATGGTCTTTATGACGCCTTCTATCAGAAACATGTTTTCAATTTCGGCGACCTCGGGCACCATGATGTTTTTGTTACGCAGATAATCTACTTCGTTTTCTGTACGACGGTCGCGATCGACGATACCGCGGCTGTCGAGGTGGTGCATGTGTTTGAGGTCGTTGAAAGTACGCGTCGATTCGATCACTTTGTTGCAACTGCCTAACGGTCGGACCGTATAGTCGGGGAAGACGAGTGGGTAAAGCTTTGCGTCGATGCTATGCACTGCATCGCCTTCGATGAATAGGACAGGCTTTCGAGTTCCCACCAAGTCGATAAACAGTTCTTCTCCGATGTTGTCGCCATGCAGGATTTCGTAGTCCCACGAGTTTTGTTGCATGTTATAGCTTTTGACCCAGATGCAGACGTTCTCTGTTCGCGAGTTGACAAAAGCGACGTCGTAGGTGTTGTAGATGAAAGTGCAGTCGGGGCGCAGGTTCTCGATAGCATTCCAGACGGTGTTAAGAATCGAGGGGTGGAGAAACATTGTAGGCGAGTCGATAAAAATCACAGCATTAGGCATTGCGTACAACACAGCCGAGATGTAGTAAAGCACAGCTTTTTCGCCCTGACTTAGCTTAATTGCCGAAATTGCATCATCGCCCGAATCGGTTGCAAACATCCATTTTCCTGCTTGCCGGATAATCTGATTGTTTGGAAAAATTTGTTGCCAAATAGCGATTAGCGAGTCGAGTTTTGTGGGTGTCGGCTCGTGGTTTTCGCCCAAGATTCGTTGTGTCTTGCTATATAGCAGAGATTGAAATTCGTCGTTGAAGAGCATGTAGCCGAGTTTGTCAAGCTCACTGACAGCACCACTTTTCAGATATGGCGACGATTTAATGGCATTGGCGTAGAGCATATCAATCGAGCCTTCGAGCTTGCTTTCTTCGCGTTCCGGATAGAAAGCGCTGATAGCAGAGAGGATGTAGGCTTTGTTGTGGAAAGTCTTTATCAACTCATTCATAAATCGTGTCTTCCCGGAACCATTGGCGCCTATCAGAGTGATTTGGCGCGATTTAGGGAATAGTGGCGGACGGGTTCCGTCTGTTTTTTTTGGCAAAGTCATCTCCATCATCTGATTGTGATTTTTATTTGTTTGCTGACGAGAAATCTGCATTACAAAAACAGTAAAGGGATTTTATCATTCCAAAGCAAATTATATTGACTTTAAAAATCGTCTTTACTATCTTTGGATTACAAAATTAACAAAAAAAGATGTAATAATGAAATAGGATTGAGCGAAAATTTGTAACTTTGTCGATAAATTTAATATACGTAATATGTTTTCAGGTATAGTAGAAGAAGCAGCCCAAGTAGTGGCGATAGATAGAGAAGAGGGAAATCTTCATTTAACTCTTAAGTGTACGTTTGCTCATGAGTTGAAAATCGACCAGAGCGTAGCTCACAATGGTGTTTGTCTGACAGTGGTGGATTTTCCGAGCGAGGAGACTTATCGAGTGACAGCAATCCAAGAGACGCTTAATCGCTCAAATCTTGGCGATTTGAAGGTCGGCGATTTGGTCAATTTGGAACGAAGCATGAAATTCGACGGTCGTCTTGACGGTCACATCGTGCAAGGTCATGTCGATACTACAGCATTATGCACCGAGCTAATCGAAGCCGACGGCAGTTGGTACTATAAATTTGAGTATCAGTTTGATGCCGAAATGGCGAAGAAAGGTTATGTGACAGTGGAGAAAGGCTCAATCACAGTCAATGGTGTCAGCTTGACAGTGTGTGATTCAGAGCGTGATTCGTTCCGAGTGGCTATCATCCCTTACACTCACGACAACACTAATTTCCACCGTATCGAGCCGGGTACAAAAGTCAATCTCGAGTTTGACATCATCGGAAAATACATCGCAAGAATAACGACTATCTAACAGTTCTCCAAACACTCATCAAAAAGGATAGCGTCTGAGACGACGCAACGACAAGATGTCGGCAAGCATCAAAAGCAAGACTATCAGCGGATTGGCGTGGAATGGCATTGAATCATTCGCGACGTCCGCTGTTAATTTTATCGTCTCCATAGTGTTGGCAAGAATTTTGGTGCCTGAGGATTTCGGTCTGATAGCCATTGTCAACGCCCTGTTGTTGGCAGCATCTATCGTTGTCGATGCCGGGATGACAAACGCTCTTATTCGCAAAAAGGACTGCACGCCGACTGATTTTTCCACAGCATTTATCGGCAATGTGTCAGCTTCTGTGTTGTGCTACGCTGCGATATGGGCTATAGCGCCGATGCTTGCGCATTATTTTCGGTCGGAGGAATTATCGGATGCGCTACGAATTATGGGAGTAGCGACCGCCATCAATGCCTTATCGATTGTCCCACAGGCTATCCTCAGCAAAAAGATAGATTTCAAGTCGCAAGCCGCCATATCGCTTGTGGCATGTTTGGTGGCAAGCATAGTGGCTGTCGGCATAGCCATGTTCGGAGGTGGAGTGTGGGCGTTGGTTGTCAGAGAATTACTGTTTCATGCTCTGCGTGTCCCGCTACTATGGCTGAAAGCGAGGTGGAAAATGCGTCCGACATTCTCGTTTGAGTCTTTCAGATCATTGTTCGGCTTTGGCTCCAAACTGATGTTTTCAAGCCTGCTCGACACTCTGTATATCAATCTTTTCACCACCTTTATCGGCAAAGTTCACAGCGCCTCGGCATTGGGATGCTACACACGAGCGTCAGCCTTAGCCGGCTACCCGGGCAAAAGCATGGCGAGCATTATGCAACGCGTGGCATACCCCTGCATGTCACGACTTCAAGACGACAGATCGGCGATGATGTCGGCGATGAGAAAGTTTATAGGATTGTCGGCATTTTCGGTCTTTCCTCTGATGCTCTGGATTATCGTAATGGCAGAACCGTTGGTGGAAATAATACTGACAAGCAAGTGGCTGACTATCATTCCATTACTGCAAATTCTATGCGCAACATTTATGTGGCAACCGATTCATGCTCTCAACCTCAATTTGTTGCAAGTCAAGGGGCGTAGCGATATCGTTTTGAAAATCGAAATCGCAAAAAAAGCAGTCGGAGCGACATTGTTCTTATTGCTTCTGCCTAAAGGCATTCTCTGGGTTTGTATCGGGCAATTAACCGTATCACTGATTTCTTTGGTGGTCAACTGCCATTTCGGGGGCAGATTAATCGGCATGGGGTTTATGAAGCAACTACGCCTTTTGATGCCTACACTGCTCAATGCCTGCCTAATGGCTCTATTGTGTCGGCTGATAGCCTGCCTTATCGATTCGCTATTACTGCAACTTTTCGTTTGCTCGATTACCGCCATAATAGTTTATTTCCTCGGCAGCCGATTGATGCGCCAACACGAAGCCAAAGAATTTATCGGCATCCTAAAATCATTTGCTAACAAGCAAAAATAGGCTCATCATTTTTCTATATTACTTCGATCTCATCTATAGTCCCTATAGTATTTATAGTATCTATAATCACTATCCCTACTTTCCCTGCAATCCTTTCTTTCCCTCCTTTCCCTGCTATCGGAGGGCATTAAGCGAGAGCGATTAGCGATTAGCGAGAGCATTGTGCGAGAGCGTTAAGTGAGGGTGAGTCGGAGGGCGATTCGGAGCGGATTGGCGTTTAAAAATTGCAAATACGACTATAAGTCTTGTCTGATTTTCATTTTTTTGCTAACTTTGTAGAGAAAAATTTGTTAATACAATAACACGCTAAATATTGATAAAGAAATGGCAAAAAAAGCATTATTAATGATTCTCGATGGTTGGGGCATCGGCAATCAAGACAAAGGAGATGTGATTTTCAACACCCCGACACCCTACATCGATTCTCTGACAAAGAACTACCCTAATTCGCAACTTATGGCATGCGGCGAGAATGTCGGTTTGCCTGACGGACAAATGGGTAACTCGGAAGTCGGACACCTCAACATCGGTGCCGGACGCGTTGTCTATCAAGATTTGGTCAAAATCAACAAAGCAATCGAAGACAAATCGATTCTAAGCAATAAGGAAATCATAAACGCATTCAGCTACGCAAAGCAAAACGGCAAGTCAATCCATTTTATGGGTCTTGCTTCAAACGGTGGTGTTCACAGCTCGTTGGTTCACCTTTATGCACTTTGCGACATTGCCAAAGAATATGGTTTGCAAGATGTGTTTATCCACTGCTTTATGGACGGACGAGACACCGATCCTAAATCGGGTGCAGGTTTTATCGCCGACATCCAAAAGCATTGCAGCCAAAGCGCAGGGCAAGTGGCAACAATCATCGGTCGCTACTATGCCATGGACCGCGACAAACGTTGGGAACGAGTGAAAGAAGCATACGATATGCTCATCGACGCAAAAGGCAAACAAGCCGACGACATGGTGAAAGCTGTGGAAGAGTCGTATGCCGAGGGTGTAACCGATGAGTTTATCAAGCCAATCGTGAATGCCAATATCGACGGTCGCATCAAAGAAGGCGACGTGGTGATATTCTTCAACTATCGCAACGACCGCGCAAAAGAGCTCACAATCGTTCTTACCCAACACGAAGAAGGCGGCATGAAGCCTATCGAGGGCCTTCAATACTATTGCATGACGCCATACGACGCTTCATTCACAGGCGTCCACATCCTCTTTGACAAGGAAAATGTCAACAACACTTTGGGCGAATATCTCTCGGCAAACTCCAAGAGCCAGCTCCACATCGCTGAGACAGAGAAGTATGCCCACGTCACATTCTTCTTCAACGGCGGACGCGAGAAAGAGTTTGAAGGCGAAGAGCGCATCCTTGTGCCATCGCCAAAGGTGGCAACCTACGACCTTAAGCCTGAGATGAGTGCCTACGAAGTCAAAGACAAGCTCGTCGAAGCAATCGCCACAGAGAAGTATGACTTCATCGTTGTCAACTATGCCAACGGCGACATGGTGGGACACACAGGCGTAATGGAAGCAATCGAAAAGGCAGTCATCGCAATCGACGAATGTGTCAAAGAGACAGTCGAAGCAGCCAAGGCTCACGGCTATGAGACAATCATCATCGCCGACCATGGAAACGCCGACAATGCCCTCAACCCTGACGGATCGCCACAACCGGCACACTCGCTTAACCCTGTGCCATTTATCTACGTCACAGAGCGCAAGGACGCAACAGTGGAAAACGGCAAACTTGCCGATGTCGCTCCTTCATTGCTCCAAATCATGGGGCTTGCTCAGCCGAAAGAGATGACAGGCAAATCGCTTATCAAGTAAGCACTTTTTCACAAGCAATCATATTCAAGGCAGCCGACATTCAGTACGACTGCCTTTTTTGTGCATAATTTTGGCACAAATCATCACAGTTACAGAAAAAAATCGCTAACTTTGTAACTTAAATCGAAATTTATGCAGGATATTAGGAACATAGCAATCATTGCTCACGTTGACCATGGCAAAACGACGCTTGTCGATAAGATGCTACTTGCCGGTCATCTATTCAGAGAAAACCAAAGCACCGGAGAGTTAATCCTCGACAATAATGATTTGGAACGCGAACGTGGCATAACAATCCTATCAAAGAACGTTTCTATCGACTATAAAGGCACAAAGATAAACATCATCGACACTCCGGGTCACGCCGACTTCGGGGGCGAGGTGGAACGCGTGCTTAACATGGCAGACGGCTGCCTGCTGCTTGTCGATGCTTTTGAGGGTCCGATGCCGCAGACTCGTTTTGTGCTTCAAAAAGCCATTCAAATGGGGCTTAAGCCTGTGGTGGTGGTCAATAAGGTGGATAAGCCAAATTGTCGCCCCGATGAAGTCAACGAAATGGTGTTTGACCTTATGTTTAACCTCAACGCCACTGAAGAGCAGCTTGATTTCCCGACCATTTACGGCTCGGCAAAACAAAACTGGATGAGCACCGACTGGAAGAAACCGACCGGCGACATCACAGCATTGCTCGACACTATCATCCAACATATCCCCGCCCCGACACAGCTCGAAGGCGACGCCCAGATGCTTATCACTTCGTTGGACTTCTCAAACTATGTCGGACGTATCGCAATCGGACGCGTGCATCGCGGCGTTATCAAAGAAGGCATGGACATCGCTCTTTGCAAAAAAGACGGCTCGGTGCAAAAGCAACGCATCAAGGAGCTTCACACCTTTGAAGGCATGACACGTAAGAAGACCGACCAAGTCAGCAGTGGCGACATTTGCGCTATCGTCGGACTTGAAAGCTTCGAAATCGGCGACACTATCTCGACAATCGAAAACCCTGAGCCTCTGCCTCGTATCGCTATCGACGAGCCGACAATGTCGATGACTTTCACTATCAACGACTCTCCTTTCTTCGGCAAAGACGGAAAATATGTCACCTCTCGCCACATCGCCGAGCGTCTGACCAAAGAGCTTGACCGCAACCTTGCGCTCAGAGTCAGCAAGTCGGAGACTGAAGACGTCTGGACTGTCTATGGTCGTGGCGTGTTGCACCTCTCTGTACTCATCGAGACCATGCGTCGCGAAGGCTACGAGCTACAAGTCGGTCAGCCACAAGTCATTATCAAAGAAATCGACGGAGTGAAATGCGAGCCTATCGAAGCGCTGTCGATAAATGTCCCTGAGGAATATTCAAGCAAGGTGGTCGATATGGTGACACGTCGCAAAGGCGAAATTGTCTCTATGGAAACTCAAAACGACCGCATCCACATCGAATTCAATATCCCGTCGCGAGGAATCATCGGATTGCGCAATAATGTGCTGACAGCCACTGCAGGCGAAGCAATCATGGCTCACCGATTTGCCGAATACCAACCATGGAAAGGCGACATCGAACGACGCACCAACGGCTCACTAATCGCTATGGAAGCCGGTACTGCCTACGCCTACGCTATCGATAAGCTCCAAGACCGCGGACGTTTCTTCATCTTCCCGCAAGAGGAAGTCTATGCAGGACAAGTGGTCGGCGAAAATGCCAAGGATAACGACATCGTTGTCAACGTCACCAAATCCAAGAAGCTGACCAACATGCGTGCCAGCGGTGCCGACGACAAAGCGCGCATCATACCTCCGGTGGTGTTCTCTTTGGAAGAAGCGTTGGAATACATCAAGGAAGATGAATACGTCGAAGTCACCCCTAACCACATTCGCCTGCGCAAGATTATCCTCGACGAAATTGAACGCAAACGCGCCAACCGATAATAAGTAAAGTCGGCAACACACAATAGAGGGAATTTCCTAAAGAACTATCCAAATCCGGAAATTTTTAGAAATTCACCGGATATTATTCATTGCAATTCTTGATTAGAAAAATAAATCTATAGCAAAAAAGGCTCTCAGTCATCTCCGACCGAAAGCCTTTTCTATTTAAGGGATATGTCTTTATTTTAAAGTACAATTATTTTTTGTAATTGTCAATGTGGATGTTTTGATTGTAGTCCCTTTGATGTTTTTAAGCGCAAATTTCATTTTCATAGTAGATGGTAAATATGGCAATCCATTTTTCCAACCATTACAAAGTCCTTCCATAAATTCATCAAATAGTTTTATAGCTCGCCCTTTTTCATAATCTTCGAATACAAAAGAAGCCAAATCAACATTAAACGATGCTTTTAATTCTAAACATTCTGATGAAGTTAAACTACCACCACTGATATCAATACATTCGATATAATAATCATCAAATGAATCTATATCGTCATCCGTTCCTGAACAAGCGAATAAACCAATGCAAAAAACTAATGCTACAAAAGCATTGATACAAAAATTAATCTGCTTCATATAAATTATATTTAGTTGTTAAAAAATCTTTTGGCAAATATAATAATAAAAATCTCCCCTCCCATTTTATTAACACACGTTAACTATTTGCACTATCATTACATACACGAAATTCACTAATTACTCCATTTGGTTCCCATCTGTCCCATTGTCCCATCTATCCCATTTGTACCATTTGTACCATTTGTACCAAATGTACCAAATGTCCCGTTCCTCCCGGGTGGGACAAGTGGGACAGTCGTTGACACAATGCGAACACTATAGCCCGAGAATGCGTTGTATCTATAGAAAAGACACTATGCTTAAACACTGCTATGAAAAAACTTCTTCTACTGTCTATTGCATTTTTTACGCTGACTCTGCCGGCTCAAAAGACTTGGCAGACGACCGAGCCCGTCGAGCAAATCAGCATACGCTCCAATCAGTTGCCGATAGAAGCACAAACGTTTATCAACACTCTTTTTCCGTCGATTGCCATAAAATCGGCTATACGCGACATCGCCGACGATGAGTACGACGTCACGATGACCAACGGCTATGAGATGATTTTCGACAACGAAGGATATTGGCTTGAAATCGATGCTCCGGACAACGCGATGTTTCCCTGTGGCATCATCGAGCAAATAGTCGAGACCGATGTATTCATCTCTCTTTTGGAAAACGAAATCGCTGCCGAGCCGATAGCCTGCTACGTCAAGTCGGTGGCCTATATCCCCGACTATGGCTATGTCATCCTATACTCTCTTCCAAACCGCGAGGAGGAGAATATCATCATCGACACCGACGGAAACATTTGGGGTTGGCACTGACAACTACGACATCAATTGGTAGGCAAAGACCGATAGTATCAATATCGGAGCAAGGTATCTGACCAAGACTCTGACTATCGGGAAAAAGTGTACGGCGACTTTGCCATTGTTGGTGACCTCATTGCGAAAGAAGTCTTTTGGCACTACCCAACCGACATAAATACACGTCAGCAACGCCGCTATCGGAAGCATGTAATTGGTCGTCGTCGAATCCAAGAAGTCAAAAAGGTTTTTGCCAAACAACGTCATATCCGAAAGCACCCCTTGCGACAACGAGCACAGAGGGCTGAAAATCAGCAACGGCAATATCACCAATAATGTCGCTTTCTTTCTTGAAAATCGCATCTTCTCCTGAAAAAACAATATCGACACTTCCGAAATCGACACCGTCGAAGTCAACGCCGCAATGACCAACAAGAGGAAAAACAATGCCGACCACACTTGTGTCAATGGCATTTGCGCAAAGACTTCGGGCAAGGTCACAAACACTAATGCAGCGCTTTGCAGCTCACTGCCGTCGCCACCTATTCCGAACGACTTCACAGCAGGAAAGATGATGAAGCCCATCAGCAATGCCACCATGAAATCGCAAAACGACACCGAGAGTGCCGTCGTCGTCAAATTGTCTTTCTTCGGAAAATAGGAGCTGTAGGTAATCAAAATCCCCATTCCCAACGATAGCGAGAAAAATGCCTGACCCAATGCGCTGATAAAGACGCCTGCATTCAATTTACTGAAATCAGGACGCAAGAAAAATTCCACTCCTTCTCCGGCGCCGGGCAACGACAAAGACACGCCACAAAGCACCAACAAAATGACAAAAAGCAACGGCATCAACGCATTCGACATCCTTTCTATCCCGCTCTTCACGCCTTTAAGCAGTATAAACATATTGACAGCCAACACTATTACAATCCACAATATTGGCGACCATGCAGAGCCGACAAAATCGGCAAAACGCCCTGTAAAGACATCTTTCATTTCCAAAGCCGACATTCCCTCAGTCAGTCCGGCATACAGCGAGCCGTCGATTGAGCCCCACAAGTAGTGCATTGTCCATGCCGCCACCACCATATAAAAACATGTTATCATATATGATGCAAGCAACGAGATTACGCCTATTCCCCACCAGGGCTTCGAGGGCGTCAATCGTTTGAATGCACCGACAGTATCCAACCCTGTCCCTCTGCCGAGCGAAAACTCTGCCAACATCACCGGAATACCGAGCAATAATATACAGCCGATGTAAACCACCAAAAAGGCGGCGCCACCATTTTCCTGCACCTCATTCGGAAAACGCCAAACATTCCCCAATCCGACTGCCGACCCTACTGTCGCAGCTATCAGACTTATCTTGCTGCCAAAACTAACTTTTTCACTCATACGACTAAAACCTTTATCGTTGCTAAACTATTATAAATCAGAATGGATAACCGATTGCGAGATGAAACGCAAAAGCATTTTTGAACGGAATATTGAAATAGTGTGACGAGCCGGTGTTGTAGGGAGCATGAAGACCATATCCCAAGTCGCCTCGCACGACAATCATTCCCAAATCGCATCGCAGACCGATGCCGGTGCCTAAAGCCAAATCCTTTAAGAACGTGGAGCCTTTCAACTGCCCTCCCGGTCGTTGAGGATCATCTTTGAGCAGCCAAATATTTCCGGCATCAAGAAAGACTGCCCCATGAATAACACTAAACAACGGAAACCTATACTCGGCATTCAGCTCGACCTTGAACGTACCCGTCTGGTCGAAATATCCGTTCACCTGATCCTGCGGTGCGCGATAACTGCCCGGACCTATCGAGCGAACAGTGAATGCGCGTATCGAATTGGCTCCTCCGATGTAGAACTGCTCGGCGTAGGGCACTTCTTGCGAATTGCGATATGCGTGCGCAGCTCCCAACGATGCTCTGACCACAAGCCAATGCTCCGTCCTCGGCACTAATCGTCGGCTATAGACCACTTGTGCCGCCCCCTTGACAAACTGCGAGAACGGTGTTCCAAACAAATGCTTCTCGCCCTTCGCCCCACACAACGTATAAATCCCGTCAAAGATGTTGCCTGCCTCTGTCAATGTCGCTGTGAAATTTATACGATTTATCTTTTCGCGTTCAAGATACTTGTCCAACGTGTAGGAATAACTCAATTTCGGGATAAACTGACTCTGAAAACTCAATGCGATAGCCGGATTGCTCTGCATTATCGAATCGAAAGCCGATGTCGTGTTTATCAGCTTTGTGTATGCCAATTTAAACGGCGTGAACGTGTGACGAGTGTTTCTCGTTGCCCGCCATTCGTAGGAAATACCCGTTTCAAACTGCGCCATCTTAAAATAATGAGGGCGATTAAGCAATCGTCCGCTCAACGATATTGTGGTCCAATTCAGCTCACGCTGACTTCGTGGGATAAAATTCGGCGCAAGCAACCTCGGAAACGACAGCGAACTTGTCAACCCAAATTCATAACTATTGAAAAGCGATGACTTGTTGCGCCCCGTCTGCCATTCATACGTCGCATCCAACACCACCGACAGCTTTTCAGCTCCTCCGAAAATATTGTGATGAGTCAACCCGAGACTTACACCCGGACCAAGGTAGCTGTTCGACTTTGATGCCACATTGACCTCAATCGTAGCCTCCATCGGCTGATCCATGCGACAAGTGACCACCAAATCAAGCGTATCGATTCGCAATGCAGTGTCACGCGGTACTGCCTGAATGTCGATAGCGCTGAATATGCCAAGACGTGAAAGACGTGTCTGTGTGCGGTCCATCTCTCTGACAGCAAACAATCTGCCCTTCTTAAACGTGATGCACGACGGCACAAGATTATCGTCAAGATTAGTCGGACGCATCACGACGACCTTTGCTTGTGGAGAATCTATCGTATCGGCAAAATCTGTCGGCGTCGGGTTTGCTCGCAATACGTTTACCTCTACATCCCCCGTCTTGTACTGACGCAATGCAGCTTGCGGTGTTGCTGTCGCGTATGCCAGCTTCAGAGTGACTCCTCCGGGATTGACCATCGTATCGGCAAGAAATTCGATGTATTCAGGTCGGAAGAAATAGTAGCCCCTGTTTCGCATCCTATTGGCAACCACCGTCCTGACCGAAATCAAAGAGTCGGTGCAAAACTTCTCTCCCACCCTCAGATACTCGCTCTTTTTAAGCAACGAATCCACAAATTGGCTTGTCGGATTTCTCCTGTCGTTGAAATAGATAATCGAATCAATAAGATACGGTTTCGACACGCTCACTGCATAGTTGACACGCGCCTTCTTCGGATTCTTTTTATTATACTCCAACTCATATTTTGCAGTCGATGCGAAATAACCGTTATTATCCAAAATCTCTTCTATCATCTTGACTCTGGCTTCTGGGCGAACGTCACTGACAAGCACCGGCATCGCCACCAACTTGTCGTAGAGCCACCCCTCGATACCCTTAGCCGAGTCGTTCCAATTGTTATACACCCACAGCCCGATCGGAAACGGCGTGCGAACGTATGGCGACATGAACGGCATCGGATTATTCGGCGCAACATCGACAGCGCCCTTAATCTCAGAGACCAAATCCGAATTAAGCTTCTCACCCTCAGTCGTACTGATATTTATGTGATTAACACCGGTGTAAAGCACTTCGCCTTCGCCCAAACGCTTGGTCGTAGAGCATGAGACTGCCATACAAACCACGACAATCAACAATGCTATTATCCGACCATATTTCCTAATTGAGAACATCATATCCTTCACTTTCAGGGATTTCATCACCCATGATAGAATCCGGAGTCACAACCACTTTTGTCGGTTTATCGTCCTTTTTAATGCTATCTGTGGGCGATTTCGGTTTCTTTATTCCTATATCGAAAAGTTGCTTTAGATTAGTCAAACGGCGCTTCATCACAAAGCCGGCACCCGTCTCTATGATTTCTCCTTCGAGAATACTTTCATATTCGGCATGACGAAACAGCTTAAGATACATGCTCAAATTATTGGTCTGCTTAAGCATATACTCAAACGATATGTTAGAAATCAAATTTTGAGCGAAATTCTCGTCGGCTGTCGCATCTGTGGTGTAATTACCTCCGACCACAATCTTAAACTTATTATTAAACAACGACTTCGACACCTGATACGAATAACTCATCGACGACGAGCTTCGTCCATCGACTGTCTTGTCATAATGATCGATACCAAACGACAAATCCACTCCGCGAATATTGCTTGCCGCCCACGAATTGAGCTTCGAAGTCAAGAACGAATATAGAGCATTTTCGCCTATGGCAGACGCCGAGGTCGCAGCCCCTCCGATATAGGAGTTGGTGATGAGCATATTCATTGCCTGATTTGAACGCTGATCCTGACTCATCGACTTCAACTCGTTCTGCACTGTCACATCGTCATCTGTCGTAACATCAAACAAAATGCCCATATTGCTCAACGTGTTAGACAATATCAACGAAATATCAAAATTCACAACTCTCGAATTTTGTCCGTCTTGCTTCACCGATGCCTTCATCTTATTGACAGCCTTAATGTTTAGTATCGGATTCATCAACTCGCCATTCCACAACACATAACTGTTTGGCTCCAACGTAAACAATTTTTCGCCCATAATCGGTGGCGTATATCTAACAAATCCTGTCCCCAAATTCAGCTGACCGTTAAGTCGCATATCGCCCATATAGCTCTGACTATACACAAGATTGCCATACGGCGTCAACTGCACTCTGTCAGCCCCGGACGCCGACAGATTAACTGTCGCTTTAGCGCCATTCACTATGTTGAGATTTGCATTTATTCGCATGCTTGTCGTCGCCACTGCCTCTGTATCATCTTCCACGCGCTTCGTAGTATCTGAAAATGCCACAAATTTCACAACCTCCGACGTGCCTTGCTCAGTGATTATGGACTGTGCATTCGGAATTGTGTAATAGACATCTGTCGCAGGCAATACCGATGTGGTCAATGCTATATCAAGCGCACTGAGACTGCCTTTTGCCGAAGCATCCAAGGTCATGAACAATTTGCCATAAATATCGCTCTTTGCGCGCTTGTCATTATTGATTACTTGCATTTCTTTTGCCGACAACTTCAAATCCACACCGATGTTATCAATCCTTCGCGCATCAATATCTCCGGTGACAACCAACGGATTTGCATTGGCGCCCCACACTTTAAAATCATTAAATCTTATCACATTGTCAGTCACCGGCACATCCTCGCTATCCAACGCCAACGAACTGCCAATTATCGGAAGGAACACTGATGCTTCATCAAATCGAATATGACCATTCAGCAACGGCTCTGTCAGACTGCCCGTCATCGTCATATCTCCACTTATCGTACCTGCGACTTGCGCAACATCCTTGCCTAAAAAAGCATTGGCTATCTTCATCGGGAACGAATCCAATTTAAGCCCCAAACGTGTCTGCGCATTACCGACCGAATCGGCTACATTCTTCAATCCATAACCCGTCAGCACCTTCTTGTCATCGACAAGCAACGACACCCGCGCCCCTGCCTTGCCTTCGTAGCCCATGCCGGCAGCAAATTCCAAATCAAAGTCGCCAAGTTTCTTTCGCTCATAGGTCAACGCATCGACGCCTATGCTTCCCTTTCCCCCGATGGAATTTCCTCTAAACACAAGCTTCATGTCCGAACTGATTGTGCCCTGAATCGGTGGTGCCAAAGCCGACATTTTCAAAAAGTCCTCAATATGCAAATTCGATAGGTTGACTTGCAACGCCTCTCCTTTATCGTCAGTGACTGTCTGCAATTTTATATAGCTATCCTGACTTTGTGCCTCAAGATTGGCATCGACGCGCGACGACGTCAGCGTGTAGTCCAAATGATTATCATCATTGAGCGACCACGGCATGTAAGCTATCGTCGCATTCAACGGCGTAAAGTGAACCGACACTGTCGTATCCTGCAACGCGGCAGTAAATCCCAAACGATAACCCACTTCTCCGGCTATATTCTTCTGCGTCAACGATGCCGATGCTCGATTGCCACCGATATAACCCTTCAAATCAACTTGCGCAAACTCATCAAGATTACCCTTCTGATTGCCGACATGCAAACGATAATCCACCATTCTGCCTCTATCGCCCATATTAAGAGTCACCGTATCCAATCGCATTGCGCCGAAATCGAAATTCCGCACATATCCGTCAAACGCCAATTTCTCCGACTTGCTGAATCGCAAATCCACCGAATCGACCGACACGCCTGCCACTGCAAGTACTTGCTTTATCATCCCTTTGCCCTTTGCCTTGACAGACAAATCCATAGGTGGCATCAGCCTCTTTACCTCATCGACAGAAATATTTCGCCTATCAATCTGCAACTTCAACGAATCAGTCATCGACATCAATCCGCCGACAAGCGAATCAAGAGCACACTGACTCGCAAACGATGCCGAGACATTTGGTGCTTTGACGTCCAAACCGACTCTCTGCGTCTCACTTTCAAATTTCAACGAAAGTCCGTCAGGCAGATGTATCGAACGATTATTTAAATCCCAATCGATCGAATGCAGTCTCAAATCGATGTCATAAATATTTCTATCTATATCAGCATTTCCCTTCAATGTGATTTCTGCCGAACCGGAATTGACCTCATCTGTCAGACCGAGCTTTCGCAAATCGACATAATTTATCTGTGCCTTTACGTCTGCCTCATATCTCTCTGCAATACGTCCGACAGCTTTGATATCGACATCTGCGTATGGATTGTACGACACCAAATCAATGTCGAAATTTCCGTCCTCAAGCATCGCCGACAATTCTATATCGTTATACATTACGCCGTCATACTCCAATTCTTCCACATTCAGAATTATTTCGCTCCATGCCTTATTATCAGCCGGATTAAAGCCACTGCCTTGCGCATGAAGTTCACACCCGACAACGCCCAAGCCCAACGACGGCATTATACTATTGAGTTGCAGTTCACTCACACGCAAATCAGCATAATATTCTTCCTTATTCAAATTCAACTCTCCGTCGAGCACCACATCGCCATACTCGGTCAGCATCTCCAAATCTGCACTGTAATTACCCGATACGACATCCACTCGCCCGTCGATACTGAACGTCGGCACATTGACCCCGACGCCATATGCAATCTGATTTACAAGCGATGAATTCGACAACACTCCATTCAAATCCAAATATCCCGACAACCGATTGACATCCAATGGATTTTGCACCTCTCCTCGAGCTGTCAGCGACAAATAATCCTTCATGCGCACATCAATCACATCGACGACGACGTCAGATAGATTTCCACCGACATTTAATTCCAAATCCAACGAATTATGCGTAGGCACTCCCTTAACAAAATCCTTGACTGACGGCATGAAGCAATAAATATCTCCCCAACCGATGCTTGCCGAAACAATCGCCTCTATCGGCGCGCTTTTCTCCATTGCCATAAGAGAATACGCCACATCGGCATCGGCATACACGCTTGAACACTCAGTCTTAATCCGAAAGTCATCAAGACCGATACCATTAGCACCTACTTCCAACACGCCTTCTCCTTGCGTGACAGCAAGCCCGCATCGTTCTCGCGCCGACAAGTGTCGCAAAGGCACAACGATATTTGAGCCATCAATCCTCATCCCGGAAATCTCGACATTGACACTATCAGCCTCTATATATGAAGCATCAAAACCATTTTGCGGCACTACGCCCTTTGTCGCATAGAGCGCCCGATAATTTCGCATCGTCACACTGTCGGCAACGATGACCATCGGTTTGCTTGTCCTCTCCGACGTATCTTTCGGCGCCGGATGTGATGCCACATAATCAGCCGTCGGAACGAAATATTTCAAATCGCCATCTTCTGTCGATAAATATGAAGCTGAAATCTTATTCCTTTGCAAATCGATAATTCCGTCCTTCAACGACGTATGACCAAGCCTGACATCCAATGCCTCAATCGTAGGCAACATCGACATCGAAAAGCCCACATCTTTCAGCTCTGCCTCCTTAATCTTGATAAGCCATTTCGCTGCATTCTCATCTTCAGGCTCCGGCTTCGCTTTCCATACATCCATATTCAGACTGATCTGACCGCCATCTATGACCGCCTTATCCAAATCTATAACGCTATTCTTTAGCGACACTTTGCTCGCATCGCCCACTGTCAACTCATCAATCTCTGCCTTCAACACCATGGACGAGTCCGGCGAAACCATTCGATACATCCCCTCCTTCAACTTCAGCGTCTTTGGCGAAATATCCAAATCAAACAACGGCTTCAACTTAAGGTCAACGATAGCTTCCTGGGCTCTGACCATTGTATCGCCCGACGCTTCTACTACCACAACTCCTCGCAACGACACATCAAGAGGAAAACGCAGACGAAACTTATCTATCGAAATTTGCATGCCTGTGGCATCAGAAACCAACGCACATGCCGTATCTTTCAAAAAACTTTGAATTGGCGGAACATAAATCAGTGCGGGCAGTAGCATCAAAAAAGCCAATATGCCAAATAGTATTCTCATAGCCCGTCGAATCGGGCTCTTCTTCGTTTTCTTTGACGGTGTATTTCCAGACACATTGACATCCTCGACACCTTCTGTGGCATCGATTTCATCCGGTAAAAAATCTTTTTGCTTTAATTCTTTATCCTCTTTCTGCATCTGAAAAGCACAACTCTGTTAAGAAAACGTAAATTTACAACAAATAGTTGATATTATCCTATTCAGACACAAAATATTTTATTCCACACCATATTTTTTCAGCAAAATGCGAGCGACAAAGCCTAAAACAAATGCACCGACCACATCTGCCACTATATCATACGTCTCGTATGTTCGTCCGTTAGCCATCCAATATTGCAGCATTTCGACGATTGCTCCGACGACTGACGAAATCACAATTGCGACAATCACACTACCAATCCCTATCAATGCCGACCAATTCCTGCGCTGAATATCCAAACAAATCGACATCGCCAAACCACCGAACATTATGCCATGCACCAACTTGTCAATACCCACAATATTAGGCAAATCGATCTGCACCGGATTTGAATCCAATGTCAAAACCAAAATCACAATCAGCACCACCACAGAAGCGCTCCAGCTTGGCAATTTATCAAATATATGAATTAACTTTCTCATACTCTCTCCACACGTTTATCGATACCACTGATAATCTGCAACGACTACAAATATCGCGCCACTACTATCTTATCGCACTAAAACCTTTCACATAAAAAGAATCGGCAATCCCAAAAAGACTGCCGACCCTCTAATATTTACGTTTTAAGGAAACTTCTACAATTTCTCTTAATTTTTACCAATTCACCTTGGCAACCTTTGAGCCTGCCTTAACAATGAACATTCCATTGTGTGGCAATCTGAATTCGCCTGCGACATTCAACGCTATCACTCGTCCATCGATAGAATAAACCGAGAACAACTCAGAAGAATCGTTGAGGCTTACTACACCATTTGCCAATCTGATAGCCAAGCTGTTATCAACTACACTATTGACTGATGCAGGATCTGTTGTCTTAAAGCTGATCGGACGTGAATACTTCGATTCTACACCGCCACCGATAGCTCTGACGTATGCTACATACTCTGTCAACTGATTCAATCCGCTCACGCTGCAGTTTGTTCCATCCACTCGCAAATTGTTATAACCTGCTATCGGAGTATCAACCACTTCGCCTGCAAAGTTAATCTTGATATCATCGACATACAAAATAGCATCCTTTGAAGCAAAATAATAAGTAAGTGTGATTTGGCGTGTTCCGTATGGGATATTATCAATTGACAATCTTGTTCCCTCTTCATCACCTGCTATCTCTGTGATTGTTGTGATATAGTACTTTGAGATACCGTCGCTACCATAAACTTCCAATCTTGCGCTTATGTCTTCACGTGAGAAACGTGACCACAATTCAACTGACTTGATGTCCTTATCATACACCGGAGACTCAATCATATCACCATTGCTTGAGAATTTCAATGATGGTGCAGATTCGCCGAAGTAGCCTGTTCTTGTTTCCCAACCACCAAATGAGAACCATTGTGATGAAGGCAATTTCTTACCATCGAATGATGCTGTCTCTGATTCTGCCGATTCGCCGACTGTGCGTGTCGCAACTGTCAATTCATAATATTCTGCATCTTTAAGCGATGTCCACCACAAATCAACTTTATCAGAACCAATTTTTTCTGCATTAATCAATGGAGAAGAATCTTCCATGTCTTCAGAAATTGTCGATACATTCATCTCACTTGCCGACGACATGTTATATCTGTTATAAGCATACAAGCGTATAACGTATGCAGTGTCTGAATCCAAATCTTCAATCTCAATTGATGTAATGTCGCCAATATCCTTTGTCAAATAATCACCGACATGACCATACAACTCAGAACCATCGCTATCTTCAAACGCATAGACTGTCAACATATAACCTTCTGCAACATCCACTGCATCCCATTCCAATTTGAATGACTCGCTATCAACAGCTGTTACTTTGACTTTTGGAACAGGCAAATAGTAAGAAGATGTCTCATCGCCTCCACCTTTAATCTTAAACGAAATAACGCCATCTACGCTCTCCGAAATCTCTGTGATCGGATAGTCGATTGCTTCATTTTTCCAATTTCTGAATGCAGGACGAGATTTTGATGTAAACTCAAACACACTGCTTGTGCCAGGGAATGTATCACCAGGACGTGTTTGTGATGTCGCTGTATTATCTGCTTCTATAATATCTACACACTGATGGTTCGCTGTATTGTTTACTGTGTTATAGAACCATTTATCACTATCGAAATCTATATGCCAAACCAACATACCATGACCCGGAATATATGTATCCCAAACCTCACGCTGACGATTTTCAAGCAAGAAATATTCCATAGGATTTGATTCGCTTGCATTAACCTTATATGCTATATTTGCACGTGTCAATGGTGCCATGTTCACTGTCATCGGCTGATCCACCAACACAGGATTTATCCATTCAAGAGCATAACGCTCGTATGACGAGAATGTCGGTGGCACATAACCATCGCCATTGTATGGTCCTGAGTCCATTGCCGAATATTCGCCCGGTGTGAATGCGCCTGTTGAATATGTAGTCTCATACAAGTCAGGCAATCCCAACACATGGGCAAACTCATGACAGAATGTACCGATACCGTCAAACGAATCATCTCTATTAAGCTCATTTGATGTTGCATATTTGTCAACCTTGACACCATCCACTGTCAATGGCGCACCTAAAGCATACTGCAATTGGAATGCGTGTGGCCATATTGTTTCTTCCATGCCTGTATCTGCTTGTCCGTAACCCGCATAGAACACATATACGTTATCAACAAATCCATCACCATTTCTATCATATTGTGAATAATCGATTTGATCGTCAAGCAACAGAATGACATCTTTTATCATCTCTGCGGCACGAATGTCTATTTGCGAACCCTTATCCGCTCCATAATATGAGTACGTCTTTGACAATGCCACCGGTCCATAAATATCAAATTTCGGCAAAAACTTTCCTGCACTTGACGCATAATAGAAATCGTATGCACTACCCGATGCGCCATAGTCGCTGTAACCGACTTGATTCATCATATTGACCATAGCTGTATGTGGGTCTGCATCAAAACTAAATTTTACATCCGAGAAATTCACGCATATCACAAGCACATTTTGCTCGCCCTCTGTCGGGAATACTCGTATATCATGACCGTCTGAATTATCAAATTCATCGCCATTTGCTCGGTAAATCGGTGCTCGCATCGACTTTTGTGAATTCCACATCTTTGATGTTGCCAACGTAGATGCCTTCAACTCATTGAACGTATTTTCCGGATTCAATGATGCCAATCTCTGATTCACTGCATCTGTGCGTCGTGAAGCATCACAAGCTCTGACATCCATCGCATTGCCATCATTATCCAAAAAATAATACACACCATCCGACGAACGCTTCACCAAATATCCGTCCTCTGTCATCATACAATGAAAAAATTCATCGCCGATCATTCTGACTGTAAGCGTGCTTCCATCTGGTTGTGTTACCACAAATGGTCGTGGATCTGCAGGCACAGCAAAACACGCAGAAGCCCCCATTAGCCCTGCGCATACCAAGGTTAAAACTTTTTTCAACATATTTTTCTATTTAATTTTGTCGCAAAGTTAAGAAAACCATGTCAGAGTGCAAAATAATTAATTATTTTTTACATTATAAACACCACCTTTTATTTTAATTCGACACACCATCCGACATCAACAACACTTCGTTACTCATAACAAAAACAGGCTTTTTCCATACTCATACCGACTACTAATTGAAAAATAACCGACATTTATTTCAAAAAAAATATAAAAAATTTTTAGAAACACTCGTTTTTTGCTATCTTCGCATTCATTATGAAGAATCTATCAATCAACATAAAAGGAAAACTTCATTATTTTCACAACCCCTGGGTTATGGGAATAGTCAACGTAACACCTGACTCTTTCTATGCCGATTCTCGAACTTTCGACAGCCAATCAATCTACAATCGAATTGCAGACCTCATCGAACAAAGAGCTGACGCAATCGACATCGGCGGATACTCTTCTCGCCCGGGAGCTGCAGACGTGTCTGCGCAAGAAGAATACTCCCGACTTGCCTCTGCACTCGAAATTATACGAAAACATTTTCCCGACACAATCGTTTCTATCGACACTTTTCGTGCCGACGTCGCCCGCAAATGCGTTCTCGATTGGCAAGCTGATATTATAAACGACATCTCCGGTGGCATCGCCGACCCCGAAATGTGGAACACCATAGCAGAGCTAAAAGTGCCATACATCCTCATGCACATGCGCGGCACACCTAAAACAATGCAATCACTATGCGACTACTCCGACGTAACCGCCGACGTTATCAAAGATTTGGCCGACAAAACCGACAAAATGCGTCAACTCGGAATTGCAGACATTATCATCGACCCGGGATTTGGATTTGCTAAAACATTAGAACAAAACTACACTCTGATGTCAGAACTGCAAGAATTCAAACGCCTTGACATGCCTTTACTCGTTGGCATTTCCCACAAATCAATGATATACAAAGCACTTGACATAAAACCCGAAAATGCACTGAACGGAACGACCGTCCTCAACACAATTGCTCTCACCAAAGGAGCAGACATCCTTCGAGTTCACGACGTCAAAGAAGCTAAAGAAGCCGTCAAAATCACAAAACTAATAAACGAAAATTCACGATAAACACCCTACAACATGATCGACTTTGGAATAAAAGACATAATTGACATTATCCTCGTTGCCCTATTACTCTACTACCTTTATCGAGTAATGAAAAAAAGCGGCACCATCAACATCTTCGTCGGAATATTGTCAATAATTGGCGTTTGGATTGTCACATCCGGTATATTCGAAATGAAACTGACCGGAACAATCCTTGACAAATTCATGAACATCGGTCTGATCGTCTTGGTAATCCTATTTCAAGACCAAATCAAACGCTTCCTCGTCGATCTCGGTTCGCAAAACAAATGGCGTGCAATCCGACGACTAATATTCCGTCAAGAAGAGACATCCGAAGAAAATCATGCCGACATCATGACAATCGTTTACTCATGCATGAACATGGCAAAAACTAAAACCGGCGCACTAATCGTAATACAACGAAAAATGCCACTCTCCGACTACGAAAAAACCGGCGATGAAATCAACGCAAACATCAACGTCCGACTCATCGAAAACATATTCTTCAAAAACTCACCACTTCACGACGGCGCAATGATAATCGCCCAACACAAAATCACAGCTGCCGGATGCATCCTGCCCGTAAGCCATGACATGAACATTCCAAAAAGCCTCGGCCTGCGCCACCGTGCAGCACTCGGAATGTCGCAAGTAACAGACGCACTTTGCATAATCGTCAGCGAAGAGACCGGAAAAATTTCTGTAGCCAAAGACGGCGAACTAAAAGTCCACGTCTCAGCAATCGACCTCGAAAACATCCTCTCCCAATCCCTCTCCTAACCACCTCGCAACAACATTTACTTCCTAATAGTTATATCTTTGCAGATAACCTGCATATATTTATCCAAGCTTCTGCTCTTTACCAACCAATCCTGCATGTGTTTAAAATCTACTATATTAGGTTTAACATAAGTAGTGTGTCCATAAGTTATTGTTCCTCCTGGTCTATCAATAGGGTGAGAAAATTTATTAGGGGAGAAGATAATATATAGCCTACTATATTCAATTTCCTTATCCGTACAAAACTCATATTCGTTCACTTCATTTATATCATCTCCCGAATTTAATTTATTAATTGAAAAAAAGAAATAATCTTTATTTGCAACTATCTTATACGATTCTTCATTACTATACATATATGGAAGAAGTCGTATAGAACTTCCATCATCTGACATTAAATAAATAGCCAAATATCCATCTACCGGTGACATAAAACTAACAAAATATTGTTCCAAATGCTTAAACTCACTTGCCTCATAAGTCATATCATTACTAACTCGCAACAATTTTGCTTCTACATCTATCGGCGCTGAGATTATCTCTCTTGCCTTTCCCCACACTGTCGCTTTATGATAGATTACACCATTTTCTCCAATCTGGCGTTCAATTACCGGTGGTTTTACATCTCCTAACCATTCACCCCTAACATCACTTAATCCTAATGAATGAAACTCTGAACGGCCATCCCTTACCATTGTAACATTAGTCTGTTCTAATAGCGTACCAAACTCTTCCTCTAAAGCCTTTATTTTAGCTTTATTCACAGCCTTAATCTCTGCTTCGCTTATAGTTTCAAATTCACTTTGAACATATATATATTCTCCCCTTACGCTTTTTACATTCTGAGAACTCATAATATTAAGTCCTAACGACAAAAACAAAATGAATATTAGTAGCTTCTTCATCACAACTCTTTTTATAAATTTTAATTACCTGACCATTAATGATTTCCACGATGCTGAAAGGCCATCAGATGAGATGACATTTGGCGTTTGATACTTCTTATTATTTAACATCGACATGCGATGTACATTTTTTATTATATAATCCGCCAACTCTCCCATCGTCACATTTCCACTCGTTTCTTTGAGCTTCTTCAATAAATAATATGTAAACAACCCATGTCTTTGATCATCATATTGGAATGCAGTTTCATTGCCTGAACAAGCAGAAAGTACTATCATATTACCCTTAGGGGCATTTGTTCTTGGCTTTATTACTGTTCCTCTTGCTGCATACAAATGCTGACCGGACTTCGAATTTCCACTAAAGCAACAATCAAGGAATACATCAATACGTTTTATTGATGTTTCAGCTAATGAATTATATAAGAAATTAATCGGAATAGCAAACTCTAAACTTTCCGGAATGCCATCCTTAGGCAAAAAATATGCTTCTCCTGTTTCTACATTAGGTAAGCCATGACCTGAATAATATACCACTCCTCTTGCCTCCGGACCGGCTTCTTTCAATATATTTATAAAAACTTCTATCTCCTTAAGCATCTTACCATAACTTGCATCAACAAAAAACTGTATATTTTTGCTTGGAATTCCTAAGACAGATTCACAATATATTTTCATTGATGAGCCATCATTAATGGCATGATGCACCTTATCCGCATTATCATAATTCTCATTGCTTATTATCAATGCAAAAATCATCTCATTTTTTAACGAATCAGATACTTTTGGAACATCAATATCAACATCGCTAAGCTTGCTCTCATCATATATCGTCACACCAACACCCTTATTTCCACTCTCTTTAAGAATATCAAATGCAGTGATTGGAGTTGGATCAATTTTTACATTTGCCTTAACATAGCTCAACTGATTATTTATTGAATAATCATACGACAACCCAGTATTAAACGAATTGAAAGTCAAACCGGTCAGCATAATTGTATCTCCTACTACATCAAACTGTGGATTCGTCGGTCTAACTTGTCGATTTGCCCAATCATTTTTGAAATTTTGAGCCTGCCCATCTTTTAGTGGAACTCTTATAAGCATATTACCCAAAGCGTATTTTATCAAAAATGTTTCATTATCTGCATCATAATCAATAAGATTAATATCTCTAACTTGATTAGCTACATTTCCTGAATACATTTTTATATATCTTCTCTTTGCCTCACTAATTAATTCACGTTCCTTATTTCTTCGTGAAATTCCATTTATTCGTTCATTGTAATCTACAGTCTTCTCAAATGTCCCTTTCTGTAACCATATATTCAGATTTTCATTCATATAATCCTGCACATATAACGAAAAGTATGGCGCACCATAGCTTGTCATTGTTGGCTTCTGAATTTGGACCTCCTCGACTTGCACCACTCCCCCTTTCGCACCTACTTGTAACGAAGTTGTATCTGATGATACTAATCCATCCTTTTCCGAATATCCCATTAACACCTTAAGCTTTTCTGCCACGTTCAATGCCAAAGATTTCTGTCCTAATAATGAATACGTATCAATCAACGCATCGTAAAATCGCTTTTCTTTCGGATTCTTTTCTATTGCAAGTTCAAACATTTGAGATGCTATATTAAGATAGGGCACTAAATCAGATGTCGGATTACCATTAACATCCTTTTTCCCATTCTTCATTTCATCTATAACATAATTGTAACTTGCTCTACCAAATAGGGCTATTGAATTTATATCTCTTGAATTAGCCTCATACAATTGTTGACTCAAAAGCATAAATTGATAATAGTCTCCCTTTATTTCAGCCACCTTTGCTCTTAGTGATAACAACTCTAAAGGATTGACTTTTAGTTTTTCATACGAAATCAAATAATATTCAGCCTGATTCGCATTATTTGTATCAATATGATACTCTATTACTTCTTTATATAAATTTACGTCTTGAGGATATTTTTGTACCCCTCTCATCAACGTGTATATCTGATAATCTCTCAACCCAACATACTCATAACATTTTGCAAGATAATAATACACTTCTTGCTCATGCAAACTATTATTTGATTGATTTAAATAATCATTAAACAACGTGATTGCTTCATCAAATTTCTTACTATTATACTTATTAGCTGCTACAAAATAGATACATTCAGAAATATCATGTTGCATATTAAATTCTGCGTCAGAGAAATAATCGCTTTTAGGAAGCATTATATATCTTTCAAGTAAGTCAATCGCTAATGGCACATCACCTCTATTACTACAATAGACTCCACCCTCAATTAAATGAGGATGAAGTTCTCGTAGTTTACTCTTGGCTTCATTATGAAATGTTTTAATAGTATCTACCAATACATCTGAATATGCATCAACACACTCTTTTAACCTACTATATAATTTAAGAGAATCTAAACTATGCTCATGTAATGTGCGCTCATAAATATTATATAAGCTATCAGCACAATTATATTTGGATAGAGAATTTTCATCTATTATAATGTTATCCTTACTATTTCTCGAATTTGCATATAACTTTTCACTGACTGACAACAATACACCTCCAATTAACAATAAACTAATTAGCAATAACTTGTATTGCCTATATTTACCATAGTCCATCTTCTTAATCTTAAATTATACAACATTCATATCTTTACACAATCTTATTTAGTATTCTTGAATGTATCAACAAATTTCAATGACACCTTTATTCGACGATATTCACTTCCTTTTTCCTTAGATACTTCAATATTATACTTATAATCTACCGGTATGCTTAGATTTCCTAATAATTCCTTATCTAAATAATCGCCAACAGATATCGCTCTAACCAATGCCAATTCTTCATTAGATACAATACCCTTTGACTTAGTTACACTCATTGTGGTTAATTCTCCATCTTGCGTTGCTATTTGATCCACAATATCACCATATTCTCCATTATATCTTAGTTTATTTCTTATAGGAGTAGCATCTGCAGAACCGGTCACACTCACAATTATTTTACTACAATCATTTGTATATTTGGCAAAATCTGAATTTAATGATTTTTTCACTATAGCCAACATCTGCTGTGCAGCATTTGACTCTAATGCCAAATATTTACCAGACTTGAAATCATCTCTTTCACTAAATTCTTGATCTACTTTGTACTGGAAATTAACATTATAGTTTAATATTTTCTCACCATCTGCATCTATATCTTCCTCAACCTCTGTACTTACAGTTATGTGCGTATGATCAGACAAAAGGTCTTCTGTCTTAGCCACAGCCACGACCTCTTCTTTAATCATTTCAAGTTTTTTCTGCTCCAAATTTGCTATTTGGATTACCTCCATCGGCACAAAATCTTCTTGTACAAAAGTTATTTTCTCCCTATTTCTATTATCATACATATAGACATTACCTGTCAACTTATTGCGAGCATCTGTATATATGACTTCGAACTCATCATTTTGATCAAGCCCATAGATTGTATTAAAGAATTCTATATCATTAATATTATTTAATTCCACTAAATCTTGCGATGGCACATTCAAATAAATTGAAGGCAACGTATTAAAATCTACAGCCAACAAATTATCTTTGCCTATATAACTACCCAATCTTGCTCCATCTTCATTAATTAAATTTCCGGCCATTTGAGATACAATATCGTATTCTAATTGCAACGCATATTTTTCTCGATTTTCTTTAGACATACGCTTAAGATATTCCTCTTCGCTCTCGCCTTCTTGCATTTTTGTCCATTCGTCCATGGCCAAGTCCATTGAATACTTCATATCCAATGTACGATAACGCTCTATCTCATTCAACGGATAAACCTCTAAATAACTATTCTTAATCATCAACAATAAGTCTTTAAACTTAGCATCTTTCTGTATTTCAAACGATAGTAAATCTCCTGCATCAACACTTAAAACATAGTCCACATTTGATGTCAAAAGATTTAGAAATTCATACGATTTTGATGCATTTACAATTAAATACTTACCTTGCGCATAATATGTACAATTTTTTGCTCCAACTATTGGCGCATAACTCTTCTTTACATTCAAATCCGACATATTATATGTCTTTATATCTCCATTTGAATAAAGTACTACAAATTCACGACTATCGTCTGAAAAATCTACATCTAATACAGATTGTGCACTCTCTAACGTACTTCTAATTACACCTCGCTCTAAGTTAAGTACATCAATCTTATTCCCCTCAACAACTAATGCCACATTGGATTGATTATTAAAATGTATCTTTGAAGGCGTAGCTGAAAGTTTAACACTATAGACCACCTTATCCTTTACCTTACTATCTGTAATTACCTTTGACATCACACTATCTTTAGTAACAACAAGAATATACGTACCATCTGGAGAAAAGGTCAAACAATCTAACTGATCCTTCTTTTGTGTTCTATAAAGCAAGTTTTTATCGACATTATTGATTTGAGGATTCCATAGCCTTACATTCCTTCCATCATAATAAAGTATCTTCCTATTCATAAATGGCGATAACGCCCATTTCTTGGGCTTAAAATATTCAAACATTACCCCATTGTATGTGTAAACTCTGCCATTTTCATCTTCTCCAACTACATAAAACAAATTATTATCTACATTAACAAACGATTGCTTAAAATTAACTCTTCTCAAACTATCTGTAGATAAAAAATCTAATGCAAACGTTGATGAAGCTATACATGAAAGCAAAAACACTAATAGTATTAATTTCTTTGTCATAACCTTTATTATAATTTAGTATGTTAAAATTCTTCGTAAAAATCACTTATATTATAAATAATGAATATATCTTTCATCAAAAGATTATCATTCAGAGGTAAATCATCTAATTCAAAAACGGATAATGATGCTGGCAATGATATTATTATCGTATCGCCAACTTTAAAATACGCTTCAAGTGGCTTAAATAATATAGAATATATATTCGATGTATCATAATTGTAAGCATAATCATAACCTTGAGCTGTCATTACTGCCATTTTCAACAAATACACATATTCTGATACCGTGAGAGTAAACATCTGTGGTTCATTCATCCCATAACGAAAAAATATTACATGAAGGTTTCCTACAGAATCTTCCTTACAAAACACATATCCTTCATTGTTATGAATATCAATGCTATCATGCTCAACATTCATTGTTACTACTCCATAAACATGTGGATTTTCTTGTCTTTGTTTTTTTAGATTAGATCTTATATTTGATATTGCATTTACATATTTATTAGGCACTTTGTCGATTAATTCTTTCACTGTACTTTCGCCTTCAATTCTCAAAGTTAATGCTTTGGAATCTTTGTTTATTTTTAACATAGACTCCTTTTTAGAATATAACACATCATTATCTCTAACTATATTTCCTTTTACTATAGTCGAAGATTCGTCATTAATTGTTATCTTACCTTTAACTTCAATTACCTTATATTTTTTACTATCCAAATTTCCATACATTAAACAAAAATTCAGAGTCATAAAAAGGCAAATTATTATTTTAGCAATCTTCATGTTTTATTTTTTTATTTTTTATTTTCTTGTTTCTAATTTTCATACAAAAGGCTTCTATTATATTATATAAATCTAATGCCCATGGCAAAAAGACAATACCTAATAGTAAGCTCGCAGAATCCACATACAATGAATATTCGTTAAATACTAAAAAATCCAATATCAAGAATATGAAGAAAAATAGGTACGTACTCGTACGAACTAAAAAACCTGCAAATCTTCCATATTTCATTGCATACAAAATTTGCAAATAACAGAATAATCCAAGAATTATAATTGTCGAGATTACCATAACATCATACGGCAAGCTATCTATATAATCTTCCATATATACTGTTGATGCCGCATAAGCATGAATCATCACTCCATATAATTTTGAGGTTATTGGTGTTCGATGTTGGTCATCAGATGAGGCAACTCCAACTATCACAATTTTTCCTTTAAACTCATCAGCAAAATAGGGCATCTCTGTGCTACTATATGATGATATATATCGCATATAATTGATATATTCCTTTGAAGTTTTTCTTTGATCAAGTTTTTCTATTTTTTCAGGATATACAAGCTTCAAAGCTTCTAATGCTATACATCTCATTGTATCAGAACCCATTACATGATATGGCACAAAACTACGAATCACAGGGTTTGGCTCACCACTATGGTCCAAATCTACAAATCCACTCCTTGTGCCATATTCACCGGGTTTTATCAATAAAGGGACCGTATCTTGCTTTTTATCCGCAAAATATGGAAGTACTACATTCTTATTCCTTTTTATCGCCTCAATTAATAAACTATCTACATATACATCTTTCTCGCCTTTAAGGTGTATGTCTATAGCAATTGCTGCCGGCTCATATTCAGCCAACAAATTTAAGACATCTGTCAATTCTTCTCTGCCCGATGTAGAAGGAAGTGTGACTACTTTTATCAGATTATCATAAACGACTTCATCTGAACCCTCTATTAAGTCCGAATAAACATCAAACTGATTTATCTTCTCTGACTTATTTGAAAAGAAGAAGCCAAAGTCCAATGGTATCATTACAAAAAACTTTAGAAAAGTCATCGAAATGATTGTTACAACAATAATCTTTACTAATATTCTTACCTTGGGGGTCATAACAAAATTAATTTTGCTTGATTATTATTCATTCCTTTCATTGTTTGGCCGGCACGACTAAATTTATATGTTGGATCGCATATCGTAAATCGCTTCCCATCATATAATATATAATCCCCATCTACATTTTCATTAAATTGTATAGCAACAGCCAAATGATTTGGATAATAAATAAGAGCCGTCTGCAAATTAAGCAAATCCATTACAATTCTTGCCAACAAAATAGAACGATCTTCACAATCACAATATGGATAAAACAATGTCTCATCCGGAAAAAATGCTCTATCATAGCCCCACACATCATTATCATATTGATACTCGTATGTTTGAATCCAATTCATTAAAATATTGACTGCCTCACAATCCGACAAACCGGAAATTTCTAATTCTAACGTAGGATATAGGAGCTCCTTAGCAACATCACTAAGAGGAGTTTTTGCATAATAACTCCACTTTGAATATTCATCGCCTACAGTTAATGGTGTGGGATATGTATCAAAAAAATCTATCAAATTTTGATTTACTATATATTCTAAATTTATCGGATATGAATGTAATTCAATACTTCTACACACATTCGCTTCTCTTAGTATTGGAATATTATTCATATATAGTGACATAGGTTTTTCATAAGGAAACTTAAAGTCGCATATTTTAAGAGACTCAACCTTATTGCTCCCAATCATAAAATATCTATCATTTTCCTTACTATTAAGCACATACATAGGCATATCTACTATGAGTTGATCACAAGCAAACAATAATTCAACCCCATTACTACTATATGCATATCTCATCTTATAACCTGACATACTATATAGATAACCTGCTAACAACGTAGATTCATTACACATTTCACCATAAAATGTAGTAGTCAAAGTCATTAACAACTCTAAATATGCCCAATCGCACAACATTAAATCATCTCTTAAGTCAAGACAATCTGCCAATGTCAAATTTATTGATTCATTTTTTGACATTTTTCCTATAAAATCAGCAATACCATTGTTATCAACCGATAGCAATTTACATTTTACTTCATCACTTATATGGACTTTTAATCTTGTAGAAAAAAAATCAAATTCAAAATATTGATACAAATCATCTTGCTCAAGTATAATTGGCACAAATGGTTGCGGTTGTTCATCTAATTCCATTCTTGACAAATCTACAACCTCATCATAATTTATCGCCTTTTGCTTTGAATTATCATCGTTACTTTTTTCTATAACTTTATCATCGTCACATTTCTGTATATAGTTATCATCTATAATATTATTTTTATTATTGTCTATAACTTCCGGCTTAATTGATCTATCCAACGGTTTTTGGCTCAATTTCTGACCCTCAACGTCCAACCATGGACGCTTCATATACTCTACAAATTTATTTAAAACACTATCCTTATACGCCTTATATTCTGCTAAAATTCGCTCTTCATATTCATCAAAGTCATTATACACCTTATCTTTGAATGCGCTCATTTTCATTTTTGCTCTCTCTTGTGCAGCCACTATATCCAATGTGTGATCATCTGCAACTTCATGAGATAATGCAAACATTGGAGGCGATGACTCCGCAAATAATAGAACTCCCAAAACAAGTAATATAATAAATTTGATTTTATTCATAATTAATCCTTTATCTTGGATGTAACTGTTTAATTTCTTCTATATTAATCGAAAATAAGCATTGTCTATACCTTAACATATAGACAATGCGCTTATAAAATTCTATCTAAATTTATTTACCAAAGCCGTATTCATCTAACTTCTTATGCATATCATTACCTCGTTTCTTCATTTCATCACGAATAGCACGCTTTGCCGCCTTCTTGATATTTTCAGAATCGTATGCAACTTGAACAAGAACTTCAATATTTTTATTATCAAGAACTCTATGAGTTTCCATTAAAGGAATAATCCTACCTATACTCTGTACTATTACACTTTTGCTCGCTTCAATAACTTCCACTACTGATGCAGCTTCTTCCGGACTCAATTGCTCATTACCTACTGTTGAATTAATTTCTGACACTAATTCTGTCTGTGTTTTAGAAGCAATTTCCTGCTTTGCTCTTTCATTTGCCTGCAATTTCGCTGCATCGTATGCTTCTGCAACACTTTTCCCCTCACCAACTATATACTTAGGATAGCCATCTTGATCTAATTCATATCGTTTAGTATAAGCATTTTGCAATTGTTGCTCCATTGGCAATGTTCCGGGATTGACCAACCAACCCTGTTTTTTCATTTGTTTTGCCTCCGTCTTTGCTAATTTTGCAATCTTCTTTTCTGAAAGAACTTGAGCTTCTGTAGTCACTAAATTGCTTGATACAAAACTAAAAAGCATTAAAATCAAAGACATTGAAAATAGATTCTTTTTCATCACTTATAATTTAAATTGTTAAACAAAAAATTCATCACACTATGATTAGACTATAAAATTATTCTTTTGTAGATTATTCTTTAGTTATATTACCTCAATGTCTGATTAAATTTATATTGAATTATATATCAATGCTATGAGAAACAATCCTAAAAATTTAATCTGTTTCATATTGTTAAAATAGTTTAATTAATAATGTTGCAAATTTAACAACTGGACACAACAACAACACAAAACTTATGTCGCGAATAAATCACACTATTGTTGCGTATTTTTCACAGATATTTTCTCTTCCGCTTCTCTTGAAAGGTCGTCAAAAAAATTATGATTTAATATTATTGAAATTCTCATCAGTTGGTCAGTATCAATGCTGTGTTTTTCAAATATGCGATAAATATTTGTGCGATCGCACGCCAATTTTCGTGCAAACCACACAATACTTCTCTCTTGTTTTAGAAATTCTATTTTAATTAGCTCTCCTATCGGAGTCATAAAATACACTCCTTACTATGCCATTAGATTCCCCGGATATGGCAACACACAAAAAAGGCGCAGGAATCTGTACTTTCACTTATCCTGCACTTCAGGCTCTCGCATTGCCTATGCCACAAGGATAAGCAACTCAGTTAGCCCACGCCAGAATGTATATAGTATTATATTCCAACATCTTTCGACATTGGTAAAACTATAAACACACCGTGAACGCTCCCGGTTGCTTTATCTTCTGTGGCCTATGAATTTGCGAGATTCGAAGTGCTGAAGATAACGCTTGGTAAACGTCTTATTTTATCTACCCCAATAACCCTCCGGCTACTGAGTCGCTACAAAGTTAATCATTTTTTAGCTCAACACCATAAAAAATATTATTTTTTGGCATAATACTATAGTAAGAGGGCAGAACCTCAAAAGATTCTGCCCTCTTTGATTTCTTTAAATCTGCAATATTAGTTAGCAGCGTGTGGCTCAACGTTGATGTATTTACGGCCTTCTTTACCTGTTGTGAAGACTACTACACCATCAATGAGAGCGAACAATGTGTGGTCTTTACCCATACCCACGTTCAAACCCGGGTGGTGTACTGTACCACGTTGACGCTTGATAATGTTACCTGCTTTACATTTAGATCCACCATAGATCTTAACACCAAGTCGTTTGCTTTCTGATTCGCGGCCGTTCTTAGAACTACCGACACCTTTTTTATGTGCCATATCCGAGAGTGGTTTTTAATTAAGCTTTAACAATTGATTTAACTAACACTTTAGAGAAGCTTTGACGATGACCGTTCAAACGGCGATAGCCTTTACGTCTCTTTTTCTTAAATACTAATACTTTTTCACCTTTTACAAGTGATTCGAGTACTTCGCATGTTACTTTTGCGCCTTTAACGGTAGGCATGCCAACTTCTACAGCACCGTCGGTGTCTATGAGGAGTACTTTTTCGAAGTCGATTGCTTCGCCATTCTTTACTGCCTCACCGAGATAGTGGACATAAAGGTATTTACCTTCTTCAGCTTTGAACTGTTGTCCTTGAATTTCTACAATAGCGTACATTGCTAATTTATTGATTTACAAATTAATCCGTTGGGCGGCAACCCCTATTTGGGCTACTCTTATTCGTGCCTTGGCGGAATGAGCGGTGCAAAATTACTACTTTTATCCGAATTGAGCAAGTTTTTTCGCCAATTTTAAAAAAAATCACAAAAATATAATTTTTTCGCCCAAAAATTTGGTGGTTCCAAAAATTAGTCGTAACTTTGCATCGCTTTTGAGAGATAGACCTCTCGGAGACTAAGGATAGTCTTATGGTGTAATGGTAGCACTACAGGTTTTGGTTCTGTCTGTCCAGGTTCGAATCCTGGTAAGACTACGAAAGGGTTGGGATTCCAACCCTTTTCTTTTTTTGCATATCCTCACCACACAACACACCCTATTGATTCTATTAATACTATTAGTACTATAAAAAACTCCACCTAATCTCAATCCGGCAACTATAAACAAAAAAATCCGACCCCACTGTGTGAGACCGGACTTTGTTTCTTTCTTCGCTTACGCCTAAGATTACTTACGGATACCGAGTTCTTTCTTAGCGATGATTGCACGGTAGCGATTGATATCCTTACGGATAAGGTAGTCAAGAAGGCTACGACGCTTACCTACAAGTGCTTTCAATGCGCGAGCTGTCTTATGATCTTTGTGATTTGACTTAAGGTGTTCAGTCAAATGAGCAATACGGATAGAGAACAATGCTATCTGAGCTTCTGGTGAGCCGGTATCAGTCTTACCCTGACCGTATTTCTCGAAGATCGCTTGTTTGTCTTCAGAACTTAAGAACATTCTTCTAAAAATTTAAATTGTTAATAATTTGGTTTACTTTGTTTTGAAAAAGACCGAAATCCGACGAGTCAAATCATCCGACTGCGACCTTTCGTCAAAAAGCGGTGCAAAGTTAGTGTTTTATTCCAACATAGACAAATTATCCAACATATTTTTTAATCAATCAATACATAATACTCTCTTTTTCTTGTTAATAAGCTTTAAAGCATACCTATGTTTTCAAGTTTTTTCGTACCTTTGTATCTTATTATATACATCTCTTATTTTGCAATAAATTACAACTAAATAAATTATTACGAATTTAAAATGAAAAAATCAGTTTTTGCTTATTTTATGGCAGCCACAATGATTTCTGCATCATTGACTGTTGCTCCTACTCAAGCATCAGCTCAAAGCAACTTCGATACACAGTTCGTTGACTACCCCACTTATGCAGGCGACGACCTCGAAATGCGCGTTGACAAATCAGGCACTCACTTCAAACTTTGGAGTCCTAAAGCCGACAAAGTAAATCTCCACCTCTACAACGATGGCCGCACAGGTGAAGCCTACAAGACTATCGCCATGACTTTCAATAGCGCCGACGGCACTTGGAGTGCTTCAGTTGCCGAACAGCTCTACGGCAAGTTCTACACTTTCCAGATTGAGCAAGGTGGCAAACTATACGCTGAAACTCCGGGCGTCTGGGCAAAAGCCGTAGGCGTAAACGGCAAACGCGCTGCTATCATCGACTTCGCCAACACCAACCCTGAGGGCTGGGCTGAAGACCGCGGCCCTAAAGTGGACTATTTCACCGATGTCATCATCTACGAAATGCACCACCGCGACATGTCGGTCCACACCAACTCAGGCATCGCCAACAAGGGTAAATTCCTCGCTCTCACCGAAGAAGGCGTGCGCTCTCTCAACGGCGAAAAGACCGGCATCGACCACCTCAAAGAACTCGGTATCACTCATGTGCATATCCTCCCTTCTTACGACTACAACTCTGTTGATGAAACTCAACTCCCTTCTAACGTTTACAACTGGGGCTACGACCCGATGAACTACAACACTCCTGAAGGCTCTTACTCCACCAACCCTTCCGACCCTGAAACTCGCATCCGCGAAATGAAGGAGATGATTAAGGCGCTCCACGATGCAGGCATCGGCGTTATCCTCGACGTTGTATATAACCACACTGCAGAAAACGACGGTTCAAACTTCCACCTCACTGCTCCGGGCTACTACCACCGCCATTGGGAAAACGGCAACTACGGCGACGCTTCAGGTTGCGGCAACGAGACAGCTTCCGACCGTCAACAAATGCGCAACTACATCATCAACTCTACCAAATACTGGGTTAACGAATACCACATCGACGGCTTCCGTTTCGATCTCATGGCTATCCACGACATCGAAACGATGAATCAAGTCGCTGCCGAACTCAAGAAAATCGACCCACGCATCTTCGTTTACGGCGAAGGTTGGACTTGTGGCGACTCGCCTCTCAAAGTCGAAAAACGTGCGCTCAAAGAACACGTTTCTCTGATGTCGGGCATCGCTGTCTTCAGCGACGACCTCCGCGACGCTGTCAAGGGCCACTACTCTAACGCTGCCGACCGTGGCTTCGCTTCCGGCAAACCGGGCAACGAAGAGACCGTAAAAATCGGTATCGTAGCTGCTACTGCTCACCCTCAAGTTGACTACAGCAAGGGACAAAACTCTAAATTCCCTTACGCTGCATCACCTCAGATGATTGTCAACTATGTGTCATGCCACGACGACCTTTGTCTCACCGACAAACTCCGTCTCTCAATGCCTGACGCTACAGACGCTGAACGCATGGCTGTCGCTAAACTTGCACAGACTGTCGTCTTCACATCTCAAGGCACTCCATTCATGTTCTGCGGCGAAGAAATCTTCCGCGACAAGAAAGGCATCCACAACACCTACAATCAGCCTGACCACGTCAACGCTATCGACTGGAACCTCAAAGCAACAAACAAAGACCAATTCAACTACTACAAAGGTCTCATCGCTCTTCGCAAGGCTCACCCTGCATTCCGTATGCCGACTGCCGAAATGATTGCAAAACACATCGTTTTCGACAAAATCGACTCTGAAAAGCAACCAAACCTCATCGCTTACTCGCTCATCGACAACGCCAACGGCGACAGCTGGAAAGAGATTAAAGTCGTGCTCAATGGTGCAGCCACAGCTCAAGAAGTGAAGATTAAGAAAGGCGACTGGATGATTGTAGCACAAGACGGCAAAATCTGCCCTGAAGGTCAACTCGGCACTACCAAGGGCGGCAAAATCACCGTTGCTCCTTACTCAGCACTCATCATCGCCCGCACAAAATAATCGACGCATAAGTCAATTAGATTACACATAAGAAACATCCCTCTTGATAATCATAGTGTAAACTACAGAAAGAAAGCATCTTTCCCTTAATAAAAAAAGTCTCGGCGCAACACCGAGACTTTTATATTTGCTCTAAGACAATATCACCTTATATCATTATCTATACTATAGCTACTATAAATACCATCCCTCAAATTTACTGCTTGAAGAGCTCTTTGATTGAGCCGATTGAGCCGAGCGCACCGGATACATCCAAGCACGCCTATCATCTTCCTAATCAGCATGCACTCGCTTAGCTATTACAACCCCAAGCAAATACAACAGATACATCGGTAATGTCACAATCATCAAAGTAAATGCATCCGGAGGCGTAATAATCGCCGCTATAACGAGTATCACGATAAACGCATGTTTCTTATAACGTGCCAACATATCACCACTCACCAAGCCCATCTTAGCCAAGAAGAAACAGATAACCGGCAATTGAAACACAACGCCCATCATAAACGACAACGTTACAAATGTCGAAATATAAGACGACAAGGTGATTGTATTTTCAATCGATGAATCTACTTGATAGTTTGCTAAAAACTGAAACGATATAGGAAAAAGCAAAAAATAGCTCAACAAAATACCTATAATAAACAGGCCATAGATCGATAGCGCTATTTTGACTGAATGTTTACGCTCATCATCGTATAGAGCCGGCAGTATAAAACGAAACAACTCATACACCAAAAATGGCGAACCCATCAGCAGTCCTAAATAAAGCGATGTCGAAATGTGAGTCATAAACTGAGCTGACAAATCCGTACTGATAAGCTTAATGTCATACTCCGGAAATCTAAAATTCCAACCAAATTCTTTAGCCAACCACTCTATAAATTCAAATGTCACAAAGTGGTTATTCTGTGGAGCAAGCAATATATCGAAAGTAATATCCTTAAAGCAGAATATTACGACGGCAAACGTTGCGATTACCCCTATAACTCTGAAGAGCATCTTGCGTAAAACCTCAAGATGCCCTCCAAATGTCATCATTCCTTCTTGTGTGGAATCACTCATTTGCTTTCTTTATTAGACTCCGCATCGATTTTTACATCCTTTGCAGAATCAAGTTCCTCTGTTTTTTCAGCCACCGACTGCTCTGCATCTTTCTTCTCTTCCGGCAGGCCTTCTGCCATTCCTTGCTTAAAGCTTCTGACACCCTGTCCCATGCTACGCATAAGTTCCGGTATCTTCTTTCCTCCAAAGAGCAACAACACTGCGCCACCGATAATGAGCAACTCGGTAGTACCTATCATACATAATGTACTCATATCTCTTCCGTTTTAGTCGTTAGTCACCAAAAATATCTCACATGTCTCAAAATTGATTTCCCAATGACCATTTTCAGCAGACTCCCACTGATAATTACGAGCCATTGTGTCCCACCAATTCTGAAACTTTGCACCTGTTTCGCCCATATCAGCAACAAGTTTTTCATACAAGTCTTGATTGTCGGCTGTCAAGATTTTAGCCAACTCATTCAGACCGTTTCTTCTCTCAAAAAGGCTTTGAATATCATTCTTCTCTGCCTCTGTCACTTTTCCTACTAATTTTTTCATACTATCTTTTAAACTTTATTGTATCACTTCCAACTGATGATGCTTCACAAGTAGCATGACATGAACCATGACAACTTCCTTTGCAAATATCCGAGCACTCATCACATTTACCGGAATATCTACACGTTCCTGCACAACCTGAGCATCCGTCTACGCAAAGCCCCGTACACGTTTTAATACAAGTAAAACTACATGTACCCGTACAAGATTGTGAACAGGATGCACTACAGTAACCTTCACACGATGTGGGGATATTTGCAATAGTCTTAATTGGATTAGACATAGCCGACAACAGTATCACTGGTAATACTGTTGCCACCCTCTTGAAAAATCTTCTTCTATCAAATTTACCCATGTTACCAATACATATTTCCAAATTTATCTACATACCAATATCCATAACCATTACAAATATTACACAAACGGATATGACCAGACCCTCCGCATGAGGAGCATGCTCCATCGTAACACCATATGCAATCTTTTAATGTATAGCCATATCCATCACACGCATAACATGATTCATCATTATCACATACAGGACAATCTGACTTTATATCTCCATATCCTCCACAATGATAGCAGTCACCAGATCCATGGCACACAGGGCAGTCAACATATCCGCTACCACCACATGAATGACAGCTTACATATTTAAGACTACCCGTTCCTCCGCAGTATTCACATGTACCAACCTGACCCCCAAAGTCATTCATTATGTAGCCTATTCCGTTCTCACAATAGGGACAATCCATTCCGTTTGATGAATAAGATGGTCCATCATCATTACATGAAACAAGAAAGAATAATACAGCGAAAAACAATAACAATTTTTTCATTGCCATTCTTCTTTGTTTTCAAATGGGTCTAAATATGCGATCTCTTTTATTTCAACCTCAAGCATAAACACGCCTTGTTTGCGAATATTTTGCAAGAGATTGCGGCTTACGTTTCGCTCTGTGTGAGCCACTATGCACTGTTCATGGCTTGGAGTGTTAACTTCAAGCGTCATCTTGCGATTAAGCCAAACGCAACGCTTACATTGGTAGGCATCACAATTGCGACATATCGGAGCATGCGACAACTTGTAAAGTTGTGGATTTCTGACATCTAATCCTGATTTCAAATCTCCAATGCACTGTGCCTTGACTTCAATCGTGGTTGCAGTTTCTGCTTGATAGAACGCAGGACAGACATAGAACTTACCATCAGGAGCCAACGTGATGTTTTCATCGCCGGCATTACAATTGTTCATTGCAGAGAGCATCATACGATCGGTAAGCAAATTGAATTGCACTGCATGACCTTTCGTATATTCAGATTCAACCACTTCCGACAAATCAGACAGCAATGCTTGATATGTTTGTAAATCATCATCTGAGAACGTCTCTACATCGGTAATAACCACGTTCAATCGTTCCAATTTCTCTAAGAATGGAATCAAGCGCTTATAGTTTGTAAACAATTCATCCTTCTGCACTCGAAATACAACAGCCGAAGCTCCTCGGTATTCCTCCGGATTTTCGTCAGTCAATCCGTCAACAACCACGACATCTGCCTCTTTAGTCAACGATGCATGCACTATATTAGCATGGTCTATCGAATGAATTGCGTCCTTGTATTCTTGTGGCAATTCATAATCCGGATAGACAAACTGAATCATCAGATTTTGCTTCATTGCAAAGAGAATACCTGCTCTGAGATCATCCAATGCAATTAGCTTGCGCTCTTTCTTCTGATTTTCGTAATGACAATACGACACGCTCGTATCATCTAATAAAACTACAAGATATTTCAGCATAGCATCAACAGATTACATCGTTTGACTTCTTTTTATTGCTCTCAAATGCTTCTCGCTCACCTTCAAGTTCGAGTTTGCGATAAAGTTTGTTCCAATAGTAGTTATTGGCACGAACACGCGCCTTGTGCATCTTACATATAGCCATTGAACGTTGATATATGGTCGGAGTGTCTGCTGCATCATAGTTTTCACCTTGACACCAAGCGCAACCGCTACCCACCTCGCAATCTATACACTCTTGTGTTGACTGAGTGCAACGATCAAGTGTCAAGAACGGGCGAAGCTTATTCTTGTCAATACCATCACGCACGTTACCGATAATCCAAGCCTTTTTATCACGCAAAGAGTATTGTGCAAAACGAGTACAAGGATAGAAATTACCTGCTGCATCTACCGACAACATTTTACCTGCACCACACCAATTCTGATTTTCAAGAACACAATCGAGAGGTTTACCCATGTTTTCAGTAAAGAACGAGCAAGCGTTATTTTCGTAAAGTTTGCCGTCAATGATAGCATCAGCAAGTTGCATCAACTGCTCCTCAAATTTCACATCATCACCTTCTGTCCACACATCCTCAAAAACGCAATTGATATTAACCTCATGGATACCAAGATCAAACAGGTGCAATACGCTTTCCTTTATATATGGTATATCCGCACTACTGATTGTTACCTTGGTACCTGCATTTGGGAATTGACTTAACCACAATGGAATATTTCGTACAACATCTTTGTAAGACCCTTTCTCGTCCTCAGGCGCCGGTGCTATACCGGCTTCCATCTCAGGCGTCTTATAGATGCGATTGAGGTCGTGTTTTCGTTCTGTGCCATCGATTGTAATACCAATAGACAGATGATCACGATTTTTCGCTATAAATCGTTGAACCTTATCCTCATGGTAATTAATGCCATTTGTAGAGAACGAAAAACGATAGGAATTAAACCAATGGTGATTGCGTCTAAAAAGCTCCACCTTAATATAGTCACATATCTTATCAATAAGGTCTATTTCAAGGAATGGCTCTCCACCGATAAAATCCCATATTACAGACTCCTCACGAAAGTCCTCCTCATGGTCGAGAATGTAGTCAATTGCTTGCTTTGCTACATTCCACGACATTCGCTCCTTGATGTTTTTACCCACCAAGTAACAATACTTACAAGCAAGCTGGCAATCCTTAGTAACAATAAACGTAATATTTTTGGCTATTCCGGATTGCCAAGCTTCACTATTTGTTTTAATACTCATTTTTAGCACGAATTTAAACCTATTAATGCAAGTTTCATTTATTAACTATTATTACAAAATAGATTTTAGTCTTTACTCATTACAATTGAATTATAAATATGCACTACTTCCGCATCCTGTGTAACAAGTTCCGTCACAACCACCTCCGCAACTTCTTTCACAGCCACCAAGACAACTTCCAGCACATCCACCAGAACAGCTATAATCACATCCTCCACAACCGTTCTTACATCCACCGTAACATGAACTATCACACCCCCACTTGCAACCATAGTCACAATAAGATGTTGCTTTACTTTCATGAGATTTTGCCACAAACGGCAATTGAGTCAATGCAATAGCACCAAAAATTGGAAGAGCCTTTTTGACTGCACTTTTGAAGAATTCCCTTCTACTTTGTATTTTATTGTCTTTCATACTATCCAGTTATCTATTTATTAATATTTAATATGATGATCCGCCGGTACATTTATTTTGACATGTATTTTTGCATGTACTTCTACATGATGACTTGCATCCCGAGCTACATTCATATTTACATGTACCTTTACATTCTCCATAGCATGAACCTTTACATGAAGCCATACATGTTCCATGACATCCGTTACAACCCATCTCAACTTTCGATGCTGTAATATCAAGAGGTAGATTTGCTAATGCGATAGCACCAAGGATTGGGAGCGCTTTTTTAGCCGCACTTTTGAAGAATTCGCGTCTTGACTGAACTTCTTCCTTTTTGTTTTCTTTCATGATTAATAAAGAGTTTTTTTCGATAGGCTCCCCATATCGGTAATACAACAAAAAAGACGTGGGAGTCTGTACTTCTTCGCTTATCCCACGCTCAGGCCTTCGCATTGCCACCCACAAGGATAAGCAACTCAGCTAGCCCACGTCAGGATATGATTATAGACGGACACACCACGCACTGCGCAATGATTCGTATATTTTCATATACCATTAATGGACGCTTCCGTTGCTATTTCTTCCTGTGGTTCAAAGTTGCGAAGTTTGAGCGTAGAAGAAAACGCTTTGGTAAACGTCTTTTTAAAATAACTAAACACCTCAGATTCAGACTATTATCTTCATCCAAAGTCCCACCCACACACCCTCCGGTCCGTGAGCTATCGCAAATTTAGAACATTATTTTAAATTACACAACATTTTTGCAATTTATTTTTCCACTTACCCAAATACAAGTCATGATTGACACCATATCTTCATACACCTATATTAAAAACATTAATTGCAATTTATATAGTCCTTTACGTTTTTATAATCCATTTAGGGTGACACAACGCGATTTCAGCTATTATTACATAAAGTGAGTGAAGCGATAGATACCCCGATCGGGGTATTATCTCGATAACCGGTGGTAAACGAGCGTAGCGAGTGCCTCCACCGGAACCGGCTACACACATATACACCCTACCCCGATAGGGGTTGTACACAGACAACACTGCCTCATATACCATTATACGCATCCTACTTGATGTACTACCCACTTCGGTGTAGTTTTTTGAAAACGCCTTATATCCATAGGTGACGCTTGCCTAACGACTTCTCCCAACCCTCGGTTAGCGTAGAATAAAACCCATTCGAGGCATCACATCGACCAAAGTCGGATGCTCAGTTTACGACTTCCACAACCCTCACCTCTCAGTGGCAAGCACGTCACAAACTCAATATCATTGTAGATATATGATACACCATGAGTATCAAGAATGACAAAAAATGCAAGATTCTTTATCGGTAACTCGATTATTTTTCCACTTACCGACCAAGAATCGCACGTTTTCATCGTCAACAATATTCGACACCTCACGAAATTCTATTGTCGCCCGATAACAAATTCATGACTTACAGGTCATTTTTGCAAATTCGAAATAAGCATGTGTTATTCTACATAAATTAATATATATTAACCCTACTGACGAAATTTCAGATTTTTCGAATTTTCGTCAGTAGGAATTTAAAAAAACAAAACATCGTCCGTTAAGTTCAATCTTAAAAGACGATGTCTAATTATTAAATGAAGAATATTGGTTATTTCACTAATCTTTGCCAATTAGCCAATCTATTACATTCACTCTCTGTATGCCACCTATATTAGAGGTTTCATAGTCCAAAGTTAGTAAATACTTAGGATATGAATCTCTGATATTTCTAAGCGAGGATAATTCTCGTTCAAGCGTTTTAGGTTCATTGGCAGTATATGCAACTTGATAGTACTCTCTTGTGCCATCATGATGCTGTACCACAAAGTCCACTTCCCCTTTTTCAGCACGTCCTGCATATACATTTCCACCCCTCCTCAATAGTTCGAAATAAATTACATTCTCTAATTTATGCCCCAGATCAGTTACAGGGCTATTAGTGTGAAGTATGTTTTTTAGTCCAAGATCTACTACATAATATTTATAGTTACTTGCAAGCAATCGTTTACCTTTGATATTATATAATCGAACAGGATATATGAGGTATGACTCTGAGAAATAGCGAAGATACTTCAGTATCGTATTGTGCGACAAAGCTTCTTTTGTCTCCGTTTGCAATGTTTCAGTGATATTATTGGGAGACACAACGCTTCCTACGCTATCAAATATAAAGTTTAATACTCGTTGTAAAGTATCAAATTTCCTCAAATTCCTGCGTTGTACAATATCTTTAACAACAACTGTATCGTATAGCGATTGCAAATAAACATTTTCTTGTTGCGGAGCCACCTTTGACAAAGTTACAGCTTCAGGAAAGCAAGAACCATTCATATACTGACGAAATAAACGACCACTATCATGCTCATCCGGAAATGCTGCAACATACTCTGCAAATGAGAACGGATGAAGATTAATTGCTATATATCGTCCGGAAAGAAGAGTGCTTAACTCGCTTGATAGGAGGTATGCATTCGAGCCGGTTACATATAAATCAATATCCTTCTTCACATACAACGCATCAACAAGTTTTTCAAAATTTGACACCATCTGAACTTCATCCAAAAATACATATCGCTTTGCAGCATGAGAAAGAGTTGCTACAATGTAATCATATATTTCTTCCCATGATGCAAATCGAGCATTTTCACGCTCCTCGAAGTTCATAAAGATGATAGCATCCTTATCAACTCCACTTGATATCAGATATTGCATAAAGTGCTGTAGTAATGTAGATTTACCACAACGTCGAATACCGGTAACAACTTTTATCAGATCCTGATCGCGTAATTGAATCAATTGGTTTAGATAACTTGTTCTCTGTATCATACTATCTATGAACTTAAATCCTACTGACGAAAATAGCGATTTTTTCACTTTTTCGTCATTACAATTGCAAATGTAGTAAAAAATAACCGAATCACGCAAGAGTGATTAGTAAATATTAAAGATAATATAGGCAAAAACAGCAAACAATATATACAACTATGAGTTTCCAATAACAAATTCATGACTTACAGGTCATTTTTGCAGGTTGGAAATGAGTATGTGCTATTCTATATAAATTAACATATATTAACCCTACTGACGAAATTTCAGATTTTTTTGAATTTTCGTCAGTAGGAATAGAATCTGCACCATGGCTTGCTACTAGCGAAGAACATATCAACTTCGCACAACAAAGCAGTGAAAATCTGTCAATCAGATCTATTGTTACCGGATTACTGATTCGCATTTTTACATTATGCTACATCTACTAAAAGTTCGTTTTGATAGACTCGGTATATTATACAAAAAGTAGGTCCGACTACATAATGCAACCGGACCTGAAACTAAACGTATTATGAAAAAACTAAAAAATTACTGCTTGAAGAGCTCTTTGATTGAGCCGATTGAGCCGAGCACGCCTGATGCTTCGTATGGCACATAGACTGTCTTGTTGTCCTGACCTGACGTCATCTCCTTGAGTGTCTCGATGTATTTCATTGCGAGCATGTAGGTCGCAGGATCAGTCTGCGATTCCTTGATGGCTTCCGCTACGCGACGGATTGCTTCTGCTTCAGCTTCTGCCACAAGCACCTTAGCGCGTGATTCACCTTCGGCTCTTAAGATTTCGGCTTGCTTGATAGCTTCTGCCTGGTTGATTTGCGACTGCTTTTCACCTTCCGAACGCAAGATGAGCGATTTCTTTTCACCCTCAGCATTAAGGATTTCAGCACGGCGATTACGTTCTGCCTGCATCTGTTTTTCCATGGCTACGCGCACACTTTCAGGAGGCGTAATATCTTGAAGTTCAACACGATTAACCTTTACACCCCACTTATTGGTAGCTTCGTCAAGGATAGCTTGCAACTTTGAGTTAATGGTGTCGCGTGATGTTAGCGTTTCATCGAGTTCGAGTTCACCGATTACGTTACGAAGCGATGTTTGGGTCAACTTTTCGATAGCGTTAGGAAGGTTTTCGATTTCATAGACCGACTTTTTCGGATCGACGATTTGGAAGTAGATCAAAGCATTGATTTCGGTGGTCACGTTATCCTTGGTGATCACTTGCTGAGAAGGGAAGTCATAGACTTGCTCACGAAGGTCGATTACGGAAGTCGATACGATACGCGCATAGTTGCCCACCATGCTGCGAGTATAGACCATCTTTGGTTTATCGATAAACGGCCAAATGATGTTCAAGCCCGGAGGCAGCACTGCATGAAAGCGACCGAGGCGCTCAATAACGCGTGTTTCCGACTGTGGCACCACCTTAACTCCGGCAGACACCAATACTATCACTATCAAAGCCAAAAGACCTAAGAAAATCATTGAACTTGTCATAATATACTGATTTTTAATTGATTGATTCTACATCTAATATAATACTGTCATAACCGACCACTCTGACTTTGTCGCCTACTGAGAATGCAACCCCATCGACACTTCGTGCTTGCCAACGATCGCCATCGATGCGCACTCGTCCGCAACCGCCGTCAGACGGAATTATCTCCACGACCTCTGCCACGCGACCTTTCAGCGCATCCATATTGCTCACTTCAGCGGCTGCCTTACCTCTACGACTCTGCAATCGGCGAATCAGTGGAGCAAACGCGATGAACGCAATCACCGTACCGACAGCCAATGCACCCAATTGCCACTCTATGCCACAGCCAAACAAAGTCATAACCATTGCCAGCAAGCAACCGAATGCCAAACAGAACGTCGCAATCATTCCGGTAAACAATTCTATCAAAATCAAAACGGCTGTTACAATAAGCCATAATATCCAACTTTCCATAGTCATATTTTTCTATTTACGGCAAATTTAATAAATTTCAGGCTATCCACCAAATCTAACGAAACATTTTTCAATCATTTTGTAGAAAAACATTCCAAATTACCAAAAATATCCATATATAATGCCTATTTTCATTAATAAATGTTAATATCAAGATTTTTTCTACCAAAACATATACAACATATCAATTTTATCACTAACTTTGCAGTGAGTTTTTCATGGTATTAGATTTTAAGGTTAACATTAGATTGGTTGTCGAGAGACAATCAATTTTTTTTATTTATACCCCCCTCAATTTAATCCCCTATCGTTTTTCTGCATTATACCATTATGGGCAGCATAATGTAACACGCTCCTTGCACAAGAAACAAAATCGACCGCCCTGACTATCAAGACGATCGAGACAAAAAATGGTACGCCCATGGGGAGTCGAACCCCAATCGAAGGAACCGGAATCCTTTATTCTATCCATTGAACTATAGGCGCTTCTGCCATTATTGAAAGCAAAGTTACGCATTTTTTATGAGATTTGGAATTTTTTGCTTAAATTTGTCGTATGAATGTACAAATAGAAGATAGTTGGAAACGTCAACTCAGCGACGAGTTTGAGAAAGAATACTTTTACAAACTCACTGATTGGGTAAGACACGAATATGCCACTCAGCAGGTATTTCCACCGGGCAGAAACATCTTTGCAGCATTTGATGCTTCGCCCTTTGACGCCACCAAAGTTGTCATAATCGGTCAAGATCCCTACCATGGTCCCGGTCAGGCAAACGGACTATGCTTTTCCGTCAACCCCGGAATAGAAATGCCCCCGTCATTAGTCAACATCTTCAAAGAAGTGCAATCCGACACCGGTGCTCCTATTCCCACAGACGGCGACCTTTCACGCTGGGCAAAGCAAGGCGTGCTGCTACTCAACACCACGCTGACCGTCAGAGCCCACACTCCGAAATCGCATAGTGGCAAAGGTTGGGAACGCTTCACCGACCGCGTGGTGCATGAACTCGCCGAAAATCGCGACAATCTGGTGTTCATCCTTTGGGGTGCCGATGCCAAGCGCAAATGTGATTTTATCGATCGTTCAAAACATTTAGTGCTTACATCAGCCCACCCTTCGCCCCTATCTGCCTATCGAGGCTTTTTCGGCAATCACCATTTCTCTCTCGCCAACGACTATCTTAAACGACACAACAAACAACCCATAATTTGGTAAAAATCCAAACACAGCATTAAAAAATCGATGTTTCAAAGACAAAAACAAAATTGAGCAAAAATAGACCTATGAGTAAATCTATTAATATATTGGATAATGACTACCTTGATTGGGTTCAACAATTGTGTAAACGTTATCGTCAAAGCCAAATCAAAGCAGCCATAAGTGTAAACAGTGAGATGCTTAAGTTTTATTGGGATCTTGGCAAAGACATCGTAGAAATGCAAGCAGAAAAACGATGGGGAGATAAAGTCATCAGTCGTATATCATTGGATTTACGTAAAATTTTGCCAGGTGTTACAGGTTTATCACAACGAAACATTTACTACTGCAAACAATTTTATTTGCTCTTTTCTAAAACGATTGAAATTTTGCCCCAACTTGAGGCAAAATTAGAATCAGAAATATTTAGTATTCCATGGGGACATTACAAACTGTTGATAGACAAATGCGCTAATGATTCAGACAAAGCTATCTTCTACGTTAGGCAAACTATCAAAAACGGTTGGAGTCGCTCCATGCTACTTAATTATATTGGTACAGACTTGTATGAACGACAAGGGAAAGCTCTAACCAACTTCCAGAACACCCTACCGGAAGAAACGAGCGAATTAGCTCAAGAACTAACAAAGGACCCCTACAACTTCGCTTTTACAGGAATTACAAAACCATATAATGAAAAACTATTAAAAGACGCTCTGCTTAATAATATCACCAAATTTCTAACGGAGTTGGGAACAGGGTTTGCCTATGTTGGCAAAGAATATAGACTACAAGTCGGACAAACTGAAAATTTTATAGACCTATTGTTTTATAATCTTAATTTATCTTGCTTTGTAGTCATTGAGGTCAAAATAGGAAAATTCGAATTTAACGATATTGGGCAATTAGGAGGTTACGTCGTAGCATGCAATCATCAAATACGAAAAGTAGGACGCGACAATCCTACCATTGGATTGCTAATATGCAAAGAAAAAGATCGCGTGCAAGCTCAATACGCCTTGGAATCAAGTAGCCAACCATTAGGCATTTCAGAATATGACCTTGAGAAATTCTATCCTGAAAAAGTAGAAGGCACAATTCCAAGTATCGAAGAAATTGAAGCCAAGTTAAATTTTCAGTAAACATATCACCATTAGACTTCTTCTAATAATCTATGTTAAATTTTCTCTTCGCAACAAAATTTTATATAACTTTGCTCTTTCAGATTTAGCGATACAAATATTTGTATGTATATTCATTTCAAGACACCTATCGCTAAACTCAAGATATAAACGATTAATCCAATAAAAAACCACATGGAACTATGACATTAGAACAACGTATCGAAATCGCAAATCGTATGCGCAACAAAGGTTACAATTGCTCACAATGCGTAGCAATGGCTTTCCCGGACATCCACAATCAGCCCGATGAAATAATGGCAAAACTATCAATCGGCTTCGGAGGCGGCGTCGGTGGTCAGGGTGAAGTGTGTGGTGTGATGAGCGGTATGGCTATAATCGAGGGCTTCAGAAGCGAAGGCTCTGCACAAGACAAACGAATGGTTTATCCACGCGTTTCAAACCTTTCGGAAATTTTCAGGTCTAAACATGGATCAATCATTTGCAGAGAGCTAAAAGGAATGACTCCTCCACGCCCTTGCAACGAATTGATTTTAAACGGTATTGAAATATTACACAACTTCATTAACGAGACCAAATGAGACGCTTTCACTCTCTCCTCTTTCTGTCGCTGATATGTTGCTCTCTAAACATTTATGCACAATCAGTTGATACCGAAACAAAAATATTCTACCCCGATTTTAAGACTCTTAAAATTCAGGTGGCAGATGACTTTCTTGCGCCTCCAATAATTCATCTAAACTCAAACGAACAAATAACAATCACATTCGACGAAATATCCGACGATGTGAGATACATGCAATATCGCCTCATCCACTGCAATGCCGATTGGCAACCGTCGCAATTACTTGATAACGAAATAGTTGACGGTTTTAACATTGCCAATGTCAATGACTATGCCTTTTCGAGCAACACGTTCGTTCACTATGTCAATTATCTGATTGCGATACCTAACCAAGACATCAAACCCTTGGTGTCAGGCAATTTCTTGCTTCAAGTTTTTCCGGAGAATGACCCAGACGACATCATTCTGCAAGCTCGATTTTGTATCGACGAAGCCAAAGTCGAACTATCGGCAGAAGCTACATCGCGCACAGACCTCGGATATAACGATATCTACCAACAAGTCAATTTCAAAATCGACCAAAAGAATTATCCCATTCGCGACCCTTACAACGACATTATTGCTGTCGTTGAGCAAAATGGACGCAATGACAACAAAGCCATTATAGCTCATCCGCAACGTGTGCTTGGCTCGGAGATATATTATGAACATATCCCTCAACTGATTTTTAAAGCAGGCAACGAATTTCGTCGTTTCGAAACAGTCAGAGCCAACTACCCCGGAATGAATGTCGATTCTACAAGATATATCGACGATTCATATAACGCCTATCTAAAAATCGATGAGCCTCGCGCAAATCAATCATACTATTTCGACCAAACTCAAAATGGCAGATACATGATTGATGAGTACAACTCTACCGACCCTAATCTGGGTGCAGACTACATTATGACTCACTTCTCACTCGACTTGCCATACGTTATGAACGCAGACATCTACATCGATGGAGAACTCTCAAACCACAATTTCTCCGACGAAAACAAGATGGTATATAACTATGACACCAACCTCTATGAGAAAACAATGCGCCTAAAACAAGGGTCGTACAATTACCAATATCTTGCTATCCCCCGCAATGGCAATACTATCGGCGACCCGACTTTAGTCGAAGGAAACTATTACGAAACAATCAACGAATACGTTATTAAAATATATCAACGCCAAGCGGGAAGTCGCGCCGACAGACTGATTGGCTCTTACACTATTTACTCAGGAAAATAAAAAACGACAATGATTCAGATAGACAAAACCCTCGTATCTTTAGACCTAATAGAAGAATTCTTCTTGTGTGATTTAGACTCTTGTAAAGGAGAATGTTGCATCGAAGGCGATGCCGGAGCACCTATCACAAACGAAGAATATGAAATTCTTAAAAAAATATTGCCTATCGTATGGGACGACCTTACACCGGCAGCAAAACAAATAATTGAAGAACAAGGTGTGGCTTACATCGACGAAGACGGTGACCTTGTGACTTCCATTGTCAATGGTCGCGACTGCGTTTTCACAACCTACGCTCCAAACGGCATGTGCTTCTGTGCTTTAGAAAAAGCATATCGTGAAGGTCGTAGCGATTTCTATAAACCAATCTCATGCCACCTCTATCCGGTACGACTAAATCGTTATCCGGATTTCACTGCAGTCAACTATCACAAGTGGAGCATCTGTAAATGCGCTGAAGTGCTTGGTAAAAAACAAAACGTCAGAGCATACCAATTTCTTAAAGAGCCTCTTGTGCGTCGCTTCGGACAAGAATGGTATGACGAACTTTGCACTGTTGCTAATGAATATCTTACACAAAAAAGAGAAGGCAAAATATAAAATACATCAATCTCAAACATATATTAATACAACGAAATAACGCTATGGGCGAAAATTAAGTTTTTTTAATCAAAAATATATGTATTTTATTTTAATTATAACTAACTTTGCATTCGATTTAAACATAGGTTATACTATAAACCTAGCATGTAAGAATTTATTTAGTTAAGCTAAAAAAAGAGTGAGACAATTGGGAAATTTTCTCACTCTTTTTATTTCCTATCAAAATCACTCCAATCTCTATATATTAGGCTCTCTGCCACTTTCTCCTTACATGTAGTATCATCCCCCTACTCATAAAGCCTTATTCCGAACACGTAAAAATCACATAATTAAATTTTTTACACCATTATTGACCATTATATCCAAAAAAATTATTACCTTAGCCACAATTTATATGGATATATTTTACAACATATCAGTAGATCAATGGATGTCAAATATTTTTTTGGCAATATATGTTGTGATTATAATCAGCTGCATTTATGTCATTCTGACAGAAAACAGAAATCCCATAAAATCATTAGCATGGGTAACCGTATTAATATTCATGCCGGTCGTAGGTTGGATTTTCTACATCTTTTTCGGACGAAGTATTAAAGGATTACACTTGATATCCCTTCAAAAAAAGCGTAAACTACTTAATACACATCAAAGTAAACACGAAAGTTTTAACGACATTGATATTTCCGAAACAAACAAACAAATAATCAAATTGGCACATTCTTTATGCGGAATGCCAATATATACCAACAATGATATCACAATCTTCAATAACGGTAAAGATAAATTCGAACAGCTGAAAACAGACTTACATAATGCAAAATCTTCCATAAACATTCAATATTATATTTTCAACAATGATAAACTCGGTAGCGAAATAGCCGACATATTATCTAAAAAAGCTCAAGACGGAATCAAAGTCAGAGTTATATACGACCACGTAGGAAGCTTCAACGTCAACAATAGTTTCTTCAAAAAGCTACGACAAAACGGCGTCGATGCACAACCCTTCTTCAGAGTGACATTCCCTCAATTAGCAAATCGAATCAATTGGCGTAATCACCGTAAAATTATAATCATAGATGGTGAAATCGGATATATCGGAGGAATGAATATAGCCGATAGATACGTTGACGGACCATCACCAAATAAAAAATGGCGCGATACCCACATTAGAGTGACCGGTGATATTGTCAACTCACTGCAAGTATCGTTTGCCACCGATTGGAATTTTGTCAGAAACGACTTGATTATTGACCAGAACACTCCTTCTAACAAATTTTCGCAAGAAAAAAATGTTATGCAACTCATCACAAGTGGTCCGACTTCCTCTTGGTCAAACATCGCATTGATATTTCATAAAGCAATAGCAGGAGCAAAAAAATCCATCTACATTCAGACTCCGTATTTCTTGCCGACAGAAGCACTAATGAAAGCCCTATTAACAGCTGCACTATCCAAAGTCGATGTGAGAATAATGCTACCTCGTAAAAGTGACTCAAAAATACTTAAATACGCATCATACTCCTACATTGACGAATGTCTTAAGGCAGGAATTAAAATTTACCTTTATGACGCAGGAATGCTACATTCAAAAAACATAATTATCGACGACGATTTTTATTCCACAGGCTCAACAAACTTTGATTTTAGAAGCTTTGAACACAACTTTGAAGCCAATATGCTGATATACAACAAGCAGACAAATCAAATAATGAAAGAGCAATTTTTTGATGACATAAAAGACTCATCAAAAATCACATTATCAAGCTGGCAAAAACGTCCTAAATCACAAAGCCTTTTAGAATCTATTGTGCGTCTCTTCGCTCCTATTCTCTGACACAATAAGCCTACAAAAAAGATTTATCCGAAATACAAAATCAAGAATAGACACAAAGAGACCGCCCCAAGGGACGGTCTCTTATATCTCATATCGTATGAGCTAAGATTATTCTGCAGTTTCAGCTGGAGCTTCAGCAGCAGGAGCTGCCTTTTTGCTGCGAGAACGGCGAGTCTTAGGAGCTTTCTTTTCAGTCTTTTCTTTAAGCATAGCTTCGTTGAAATCAACAAGCTCGATAAAGCAAGTTTCTGCATTGTCACCAAGACGATTACCTGTCTTAAGGATACGAGTATAACCACCCGGACGATCTGCGATCTTATCAGCGATTACACCGAAAAGTTCCTTAACAGCTTCCTTATTTTGAAGATAGCTAAATACAAGACGGCGGTTTGCCATATCATCCTTCTTAGCGCGATTGATGATAGGTTCAGCAAAGATACGTAGAGCCTTTGCTTTAGCCACTGTCGTATTGATTCTCTTATGCATGATAAGAGAAATAGTCATATTTGACAACATCGCATCACGATGTGCCTTTTTACGACCTAAATGATTGAATTTTTTATTGTGTCTCATCGTTTTTAGTCTTTATCTAATTTATACTTTGAAATGTCCATGTCGAAAGATAGGTTCAAACTTGCGAGCAACTCATCAAGTTCAGTGAGGGATTTCTTACCGAAGTTACGGAACTTCAACAAATCTTGCTTATTGAAGACAACCAATTCGCCAAGAGTTTCAACCTCTGCTGATTTCAAGCAATTAAGTGCACGCACAGAAAGATCCATATCAACAAGTTTGCTCTTTAACAACTGACGCATGTGAAGAACTTCTTCATCAAACTCATTAGACGCATCATCTTGTTGCGAGTCAACAGTGATTTTCTCATCGCTGAAGAGCTGAAAGTGATGAATCAAAATCTTAGCTGCTTCTTTTAAAGCTTCCTTTGGTTGAATAGAACCATCTGTAGTAACTTCCAACACAAGTTTTTCGTAGTCGGTCTTTTGCTCAACGCGATAGTTTTCAACTGCATATTTCACATTCTTTATTGGAGTGTAAATAGAGTCGATAGCAATTACGTTTACATCTTCTCCGACCAACATTTCGCGATTTTCATCGGCTGGCACCCATCCACGACCCTTATTGATGCTGAATTCCATTTGGAATCCGGCCTTAGGATCTAAGTGACAGATTTCCAACTCCGGATTTAATACTTCAAATCCGGTCAAAACTTTGTTGAGGTCACCGGCTTTGAACACATCTTGACCCGACACGTTGACTGTCGCCTTTTCGGTCTCTGTCTCTTCAACAATATGCTTGAAGCGAACTTGCTTAAGGTTTAGAATGATGTTTGTAACATCCTCTCTAACTCCCGGGATAGTTCCCAACTCATGAGCAACGCCATCAATACGAATTGAGCATATTGCAAAGCCTTCCAATGAAGACAACAATATACGACGCAATGCGTTGCCTATGGTCTGACCATAACCAGGCTCCAAAGGCCTAAACTCAAACTTTCCGTAGAAGTTATCAGCCTCCAACATTAAAACTTTGTCAGGTTTCTGAAATGCTAAAATAGCCATGGATCTCTATAATTTATTATTTAGAATACAACTCAACGATCAACTGTTCCTTAATTGTTTCAGGAATATCTTCTCTTTGTGGAAGATGAAGGAATTTACCGCCTTTCACACTTTCATCCCATTCAATCCAAGGATATTTGCTGTGATTGAAGCCTGCAAGACAATCTGCAATAACTTCAAGTGATTTTGATTTTTCACGTACAGCTACTACATCACCCGGTTTTACTTGATATGAAGCGATATTTACTACTGCACCATTAACTGTAATGTGTTTGTGCAACACAATTTGACGTGCTGCTGGACGTGTTGGTGCAATACCCAAACGATAAACTACATTGTCAAGACGGCTTTCGAGCAATTGAAGAAGTACTTCACCGGTAATACCTTTTGTTCTTGCTGCCTTGTCAAATAGATTGCGGAACTGACGTTCCAAAACACCATAAGTGTATTTTGCTTTCTGCTTTTCACGCAACTGCATACCGTACTCTGATGTTTTCTTTCTACGGTTTACACCGTGCTGACCAGGAGGATAGTTTTTCTTGCTTAAAACTTTATCCTCGCCATAAATAGCCTCACCAAATTTGCGGGCAATTTTTGATTTTGGACCAATATATCTTGCCATTGTTTTTGCTTTTATTTAAATTAAAGTCTAAAGTCCGCTCCTTAGCGCAGCCGCGACTATCGAGAGAAAGCTTATCAGATAGTCTATTCGCATTCAGAGCGCACTATAAGGTTTTAATCTAAGAAAAAATTAATTTGTTATTAAACTCTTCTTCTCTTAGGAGGACGGCAACCGTTGTGTGGTAATGGTGTTACGTCGATGATTTCTGTTACTTCAATACCGGCACCATGCACTGTACGAATTGCTGATTCACGACCGTTACCAGGACCCTTAACATAAGCCTTTACCTTACGTAAACCAAGGTCGAATGCAACCTTAGCACAATCTTGTGCGGCCATTTGTGCTGCGTATGGAGTGTTCTTTTTAGAACCACGGAAGCCCATCTTACCAGCTGATGACCATGAAATTACTTGACCTTCACTGTTTGTCAAGCATACGATAACGTTGTTGAAAGATGAGTGAACGTGTAGCTGACCCATTGCGTCAACCTTAACATTTCTCTTCTTTGCTGCGACTGTCTTTTTTGCCATACTTTAATTTTATTTAGTAGCTTTTTTCTTATTAGCAACTGTTTTCTTACGACCCTTACGTGTACGTGCATTGTTCTTTGTGCTTTGTCCACGTAGTGGAAGACCGATACGGTGACGGATTCCACGATAGCAACCGATGTCCATCAAACGCTTAATGTTAAGCTGAATTTCTGAACGAAGATCACCTTCTACTTTATAGTTCGCTTGAATTACTTCACGAACTGCTGCTGCTTGATCGTCTGTCCAATCTTTTACTTTGATATCACGGTCAACGCCTGCTTTTTCCAAAATTGTATTTGCTGCACTGCGTCCAATACCGAAGATATATGTCAAGGCTATTTCACCTCTTTTGTTTTGCGGCAAATCAACGCCGACGATTCTTACTGCCATATTGTTAATTACAATTTTTTAAGGAATAAAATTATCCTTGACGAGTTTTATATTTTGGATTCTTTTTGTTAATTACATATAATCTACCCTTGCGGCGAACAATCTTGCTGTCCGGGGTACGCTTCTTAACTGAGGCTCTTACTTTCATATCTTGTTTCTTTTTTTATTTGTATCTAAAAGCTATTCTTCCTTTTGACAAATCGTATGGAGACATTTCGACTCTTACTTTGTCGCCAGGTAAAATTTTAATGTAATGCATTCTCATTTTTCCGGAGATATGAGCTGTGATTTCATGCCCATTTTCTAATTCAACTTTAAACATCGCATTTGACAATGCCTCAAGAATTACTCCATCTTGTTCAATTGCAGCTTGTTTTGCCATATAATTTTTTAATTAAATAAATCTTTCTCCAAGTGATTCCTTGATATAATCAAATGTTGTCAACACTTCTGTCTTTCCATCTACTATTGCAATCGTATGCTCATAGTGTGCCGATGGCTTTCTATCCTTTGTTCGGCATTGCCAACCATCTCTCTCTATGACTATATTCTTACTTCCAAGATTTATCATAGGTTCGATAGCGATACACATGCCGTTTCTTAATATCGGACCGATACCACGACGTCCGTAATTAGGCACCTCCGGATCCTCGTGCATCTTTTTTCCGATACCATGTCCACACATTTCACGCACTACACTATACCCGTGTTGTTCGCAATATGTCTGGATAGCATTTGCAATGTCGCCAATTCGCTTGCCCTCTTGCGCTACAGCTATTCCCTTATATAAAGATTCCTTAGTCACTTTACAAAGGTCCATTACTTTTGAATCAATCTCTCCGATAGCAAAAGTGTAACAACTATCACCATGGAAACCATTCAATTCAACAACGCAATCGGTTCCGACTATATCACCCTCCTTTAATGTATATGTGCTTGGGAAACCATGCACTACAGTCTCATTGACTTCAATACACAAAGTTCCGGGAAAACCACCATATCCTAAACATGCAGGTCTGCCACCATTATCAAGAATAAATTCTCTTGCGATGGTATCGAGTCGCTGAGTAGTTACACCCGGAGCCACCCACTTGGCAACTTCGCCAAGTGTACGGCTCACAAGAGTATTTGCTGCTCTCATCAATTCGATTTCTTCCGATGTTTTGAGATAGATCATTTACTTTTATATAGTGTTAAAAGTTACAATTTAAAATGCAGCATTACCGGTTGTACGACCTTTAATTCTTCCGTCTTTCATCAATCCGTCATAATGACGCATCAACAAGTGACCTTCAATGATACGAAGTGTATCAAGAATTACACCTACCAAGATCAAAAGAGAAGTACCACCGAAGAATTGAGCAAAGCTACGATTAAGACCGCATACTGTTGCAATAGCTGGAAGGATTGCAACCAAGCCCAAGAAAATAGATCCCGGAAGTGTGATGCGAGACATAATCGAGTCAAGATAATCAACTGTCGGCTTACCAGGTTTTACCCCAGGTATGAAACCATTATTTCGCTTCATATCTTCAGCCATTTGTGCCGGACGCACTGTAATGGCAGTGTAGAAATATGTAAATGCCACAATCATCAAGAAGTATACAAGATTGTACCAGAAGCCATACATATCAGAGAATGTACGTGCAAACCAGCCTTCACCACCTGTAAAACCAGTCAATGTGATAGGGATAAACATAATTGCCTGAGCAAAGATAATAGGCATTACACCGGCTGCGTTAACTTTCAATGGGATATATTGGCGCGCACCACCATATTGCTTGTTGCCTACTATGCGTTTTGCATATTGTACAGGCACCTTACGTGTTCCTTGTACCAACAATACCGCACCTGCAATTACAGCAAGCAAGATGACAATTTCAATCAAGAAGATTACAAGACCTCCACCTTCTGTATTAAGAAGACGACCGGTAAATTCTTGAATGAATGCTTCAGGCAAACGAGCGATGATACCGACAAGGATAATGAATGAGATACCATTACCGATACCCTTTTGGTCAATTCGTTCACCAAGCCACATAATGAACATAGAACCGGCTGCAAGGATCAAAGTCATGTAGGCAATTGTCCAATAACCTAATTCTACATTACCGCCTGCAGACATGACTTGATATTTCAAGTTAAGAAGATAAGCAGGACCTTGAACCAATAGAATCAATACAGTCAAATATCTTGTATATTGATTCATCTTCATTCTGCCGCTTTCTCCTTCACGCTGCATCTTCTGGAATGCAGGTAATACCATACCCAATAATTGGATTACGATAGAAGCCGTAATGTATGGCATAATACCTAAGGCAAAAATTGATGCTTGTGCAAACGCACCGCCCGAGAACATGTCAAGCAACTGCATCAACCCATCCTTTGTGAAATCCTTTAGCGCCATAAGTTCATTAGGATCGATGCCCGGAAGAACTACATAGCAACCAAAGCGATAGATAATCACAAGCAATAGGGTAATCCCTATTCGCTTGCGAAGATCTTCTACACTCCAGATATTTTTAACTGTTTGAATAAATCCCATTGTTTTTTATTTTTTAGTTACTGTACCACCTGCTGCAACAATAGCTTCTTCAGCTTTCTTTGAGAATGCATTAGCTTCAACTTCGATAGCCTTTGTCAATGCACCATTGCCAAGAATCTTGACAAGCTGATTTTTAGAAACTAAACCTGCTGCCAACAAGTCAGCAACTGTAATTTTGCTTAAGTTTTTAGCTGTTGCTAATACTTCAAGCACATCGAGATTAATTGCTTTATATTCAACTCGGTTAAAGTTCTTGAAACCGAATTTAGGAACACGACGTTGCAAAGGCATCTGACCACCTTCAAAACCTACTTTGTGTTTGTAGCCTGAACGAGATTTTGCACCTTTGTGACCACGTGTAGAAGTACCACCGTAGCCTGAACCTGGACCACGTCCTATTCTCTTCCTATCTTTGTTGCTACCAACTGCAGGTTGCAAATTACTTAAATCCATATTCTTATTAAATTTTAGGCGTTGATAACTTCAACCAAGTGACGTACTTTATTTACCATTCCCATAATTGCAGGAGTATCTTCCTTAACAACTACTTGGTTCATCTTTCTCAATCCAAGAGCATCAAGCGTTCTCTTTTGAACGGCCGGACAATTGATGCGGCTCTTTATTTGTTTAATTTTAATCTGTGCCATGTTCAATATTATTTGCCGTTAAACACTTTTTCTACTGATACTCCACGATTTTGAGCGATTTGTGCTGGACTACGCATTTCACCAAGTGCTGCGATAGTCGCTTTCACCAAGTTGTGTGGGTTAGATGATCCTTTTGATTTTGCAAGTACGTCTGTGATACCTACGCTTTCAAATACGGCACGCATCGCACCACCTGCTTTTACCCCTGTACCGGTAGATGCCGGTTTCATCAAAACACGTGAACCACCGAATTTTGCAACTTGTTCGTGAGGAATTGTTCCTTTATGTACCGGAACTCTGATAAGGTTCTTCTTTGCAGATTCTACGCCTTTTGCGATTGCTGCTGTTACTTCATTTGCCTTACCAAGACCCCAGCCTACTACGCCATCTTCGTTACCTACAACAACGATAGCAGCAAAACTGAAAGCACGTCCACCCTTTGTAACCTTTGTTACACGATTGATGGCTACAAGACGGTCCTTCAATTCCAAATCATTTGTTGACTTTACTCTGTTATTCTTATTTGCCATGATTCCAATTAAAATTTAAGACCGGCTTTGCGTGCTGCATCGGCCAATGATTTAACTCTACCATGGAAAAGGTAACCATTTCTGTCGAATACAACTTCTGTGATACCCATTTCCATTGCTTTTTTAGCAATTGCTTCACCAACTTTTTCTGAGATTTCGCATTTTGTTCCTTCTGCAATACCCTTTGAAGATGCTGCACAAAGTGTCTTTCCTGCCAAATCGTCAATTAGTTGTACATAGATTGCTTTGTTACTGCGAAATACTGTCATACGTGGACGCTGAGCAGTGCCTGAAATTTTACCGCGAATACGCGTTTTAATCTTATTTCTTCTTGCTATCTTAGATACCATGATTTCTTAATTTTAATTATTTAGCACTTGCCGATTTACCCGACTTACGACGAATAACTTCGCCAACAAACTTAATACCCTTACCCTTATATGGTTCAGGCTTACGCAATGAGCGGATCTTTGCGCATACTTGACCAAGCAATTGCTTGTCAGCAGACTCAAGAATGATAAGTGGATTCTTATTTCTTTCTGTCTTAGCCTCAACCTTTATCTCTTTTGGCATTTTAATATAAATTGCGTGAGAGAAACCGAGAGCCAATTCTAATACTTGACCGGTTGATGTCGCACGATAACCGACACCTACAAGTTCCATTTCTTTCTTATAGCCTTCTGATACACCTACAACCATATTGTTGATAAGTGCACGATACAAGCCATGAAGTGAACGGTGTTCGCGAGCGTCTGATGGACGTGTCAACTCGATTTGTCCTTCTTCCACATTTACTGTGATTTCAGGATTTACTTCTTGAGAAAGTTCTCCCTTAGGGCCTTTTACTGTTACTACGTTGTCCTTAACCTGGATGCTTACGCCGGCAGGTACTGTGATCGGTGCTTTACCTATTCTTGACATATCAATACCTCCTTCCGATTAATAAACATAACATAATACTTCACCACCGATTTTCTTCTCTTTAGCTTCTTTGTTTGTCATAACGCCTTGAGAAGTTGAAATGATGGCAATACCTAAACCATTCAACACACGTGGCATTTCTTTGTAGCCTGTGTATTGACGAAGACCTGGACGAGACACGCGACCAAGTGCCTTGATTGCGTTTACTTTGTCAACCGGATCATACTTAAGCGCAATTTTGATTGCACCTGAAGGAGTGTTGTTCTCAACGATCTTATAGTTGAGGATATAACCCTGTTCGAATAGGATTTTTGTAATCTCCTTCTTCATTTTTGATGCAGGAACTTCTACTACACGGTGACCCGCTTTAATAGCGTTCCTCAATCTTGTTAAATAATCTGCTATTGGATCAGTCATTTTATTGATGTTTTAAATTGATTCAGAATTACTGAACAATATTTAATACTCTCTTTATTTTTGTTTGATGTAAAAAATTACCAACTTGCTTTCTTTACACCAGGGATAAGCCCTGCTGAAGCCATTTCACGGAATTGAATACGTGAAATTCCAAATTGACGCATAAAGCCTTTTGGACGGCCTGTGATTGAGCAACGATTGTGAAGGCGTACTTTTGAAGCATTCTTTGGGAGCTTTTGAAGCTTTGCCAATGCATCATAGTCGATGTTGCCGTTTTCGTCAGCAAGCGCAGCTTTCTTAAGCGCAGCCTTGCGTTCTGCATACTTTGCAACCATTCTTTGACGCTTCACCTCGCGGGCTTTCATTGATTCTTTTGCCATATCTTATTTCTCGTTTTTAAATGGTAAGCCGAATTGTTTGAGAAGAGCAAAACCTTCTTCATCTGTATTTGCAGATGTTACGAATGTGATATTCATACCCATCATCTTTGACACTGAGTCAATGTTGATTTCAGGGAAAATGATTTGCTCTGTAATACCAAGTGTATAATTTCCACGTCCATCAAGTTTTGCATTGATACCCTTGAAGTCACGAATACGTGGCAATGCGACACGTACCAAACGTTCCAAGAATTCATACATGCGCTCGCGACGAAGTGTAACCATTACACCAACAGGCATTTTCTTACGCAACTTAAAGTTAGAAATATCTTTACGTGAAAGTGTTGCAACTGCTTTTTGACCTGTAATAGCTGTCAACTCATTGATTGATGTTTCGATCAATTTCTTGTCTTGAGTTGCTGCGCCCAAACCTTGATTGATAACGATCTTTTCAAGTCTTGGAACTTGCATCACAGTCTTGTAGTTAAACTCTTTCATAAGTGCAGGTACAATTCTTTCATTGTAATCCTTGCTAAGTGTTGTGCTAGCCATTACTTAATCTCCTCTCCTGATTTTTTTGAATAACGTACTAACTTACCTGCATCATTCAACTTACGACCGATACGAGTAGGCTTGCCACTCTTAGGATCTACAAGATTAAGATTAGAAATGTGTACAGGAGCTTCTATTTTCACGATTCCACCTTGTGGATATTTAGCACTAGGTTTTGTGCTCTTAGAGACGATATTAACACCCTCTACGATTGCACGGTTTTTCTTAACCTGCACAGAGAGTACTCGTCCTGTTTTGCCCTTATCATCACCTGCAAGGACAGAAACGATATCACCCTTTTTAATATGTAATTTTGCCATTACTTAAATTCTTTAGCTGATTAGAGAACTTCTGGAGCAAGTGAAACGATCTTCATGTTCACTGCACGCAATTCACGCGCTACAGGGCCGAAAATACGGCTACCACGAATTTCACCTGCATTATTCAATAACACACAAGCATTGTCATCAAAACGAATGTAGCTACCATCTGCACGACGAATTTCTTTCTTTGTGCGAACAACAATCGCTTTTGATACTGTACCCTTCTTAACATCTGATGAAGGGATAACGCTCTTAACCGAAACTACGATAATGTCGCCAACTGATGCGTAACGACGACCTGTACCGCCTAGTACGTGGATACAAAGTGCTTCTTTTGCACCACTGTTATCTGCTACTGTCAAACGTGATTCACTCTGTATCATAATTACTTAACTTTTTCGATTATTTCTACAAGTCTCCATCTCTTTGTCTTGCTCAATGGACGAGTTTCCATTAGACGTACTGTGTCGCCGATTGAACACTCGTTGTTTTCATCATGAGCATGATACTTCTTTGTCTTATTGACAAACTTACCATAAATTGGGTGTTTCTCTTTCCACTTAATCTCAACAGTGATTGTCTTATCACCCTTGTTGCTAGAAACAACCCCAATTCTTTCTTTTCTTAAATGTCTTTTTACTTCCATTTTCTTAAATACTTAATGGGATTATTCAACTACAGAAGCGTTTTGTGCTTCAATTTCCTTTTGACGCAACACGGTCTTCAGACGAGCAATCTCGCGACGATCAGAAGTGATCTTCGCGGGATTGTCTATAGGAGATATCGCGTGCGTTACTTTCAATTCACGATAAGCTTTCTCAGCAACCTCAATTTGGGCTTTGAGTTCTTTAATGCTTAATTCCTTGATTTCTTCCTTTTTCATTGTTAAAATTTATTTATTATACGTTCTGTGAAGGATCGTAGTCTCTTCTCACAACGAATTTTGTAATAACAGGAAGTTTTTGTGCAGCAAGACGAAGTGCTTCTTTAGCGATGTCATAGCTTACACCTTCAACTTCGATAAGGATACGTCCCGGAGTAACAGGCGCTACGTAACCTTCCGGGTTACCTTTACCTTTACCCATACGTACTTCTGCAGGCTTCTTAGTGATTGGTTTGTCCGGGAAAATACGGATCCAAATCTGACCTTGACGCTGCATATAACGTGTCACAGCGATACGAGCTGCCTCAATTTGACGTCCTGTAATCCATTTTGCTTCAAGAGTCTTGATGCCAAAAGATCCAAAAGCCAATTGATTGCCACGTTGAGCCTCACCTTTCATGCGGCCCTTTTGTGATCTACGATATCTGGTTTTCTTTGGTTGTAACATTGTTCTGTAATCTCAGTTAATTAACGATTGTTGTTTTTCTTATTACGGAAACCACCCTTGCGAGCGCCACCACCTTGACGAGCACCTTCCTTAGAATTTGCTGTGTATTGTGGTGTAAGATCACGTTTGCCATAAACTTCGCCACGGCAAATCCAAACCTTGATACCGATAATACCTACTTTAGTTAATGCTTCTACAAGTGCGTAGTCGATGTCAGCACGCAATGTATGAAGTGGTGTTCTACCTTCCTTATACATTTCAGAACGTGCCATTTCAGCACCATTCAAACGTCCGCTTACTTGCACTTTGATACCTTCTGCACCCATACGCATTGTTGATGCGATAGCCATCTTAACAGCACGACGATAAGCAATCTTGCCTTCTACTTGACGTGCGATGTTAGCAGCAACGATTTCAGCATCCAATTCAGGACGTTTGATTTCGTGGATGTTAATCTGTACTTCCTTGTCTGTAAGTTTCTTGAGTTCTTCTTTAAGAGCATCAACATCCTTACCACCCTTACCGATAATCATACCCGGACGAGAAGTGCAGATTGTCACTGTCACCATCTTAAGCGTACGCTCAATGATAATTCTAGAAACGCTAGCTTTAGAAAGACGAGTTTGGAGATATTTACGAATCTTACTGTCTTCAAGAAGAGTTTCACCAAACTTCTTACCTTTCTTGCCACCATACCAGTTAGAGTCCCAACCGCGGATGACACCTAAACGATTTGCAATAGGATTTACTTTCTGACCCATCTTTTAATTAAGCTTTAGCGTTATTATCTTTTGTATCCACAAACAATGTCACATGATTAGAGCGCTTACGAATTCTGTAGCCTCTACCTTGTGGAGCCGGACGAAGACGCTTAAGCATTGGAGCGCAATCTACGAAAATTGTAGTTACGAATAATTCACCTTGCTCAGCCTTGCGTTCGTTCTTTTGCTCCCAGTTAGCGATTGCAGAGCGGAGAAGTTTTTCTACACGCTGTGCAGCCTCTTTATTTGAGAATTTAAGGATGCCAAGAGCTTTGAATACTTCTTGACCGCGCACCATGTCAGCGACTAAACGCATTTTACGTGGAGATGTCGGAACATTGCGCAGCTTAGCGAAGCTCTGAGATTTGCGGGCCTCCTTTATCATTTCAGCTGATTGTCTTTTTCTTACACCCATTGTATTTTATTCTTTATTTTTCTTGAATTAATATTACGGGCCATTATTTCTTCTTGTTACCACCGTGACCACGGAAGTTACGAGTCGGAGCGAATTCTCCGAGCTTGTGACCAACCATGTTTTCAGTTACGTAAACAGGAATGAACTTGTTACCATTGTGTACTGCGAAAGTATGACCTACGAAATCCGGAGAAATCATTGAAGCACGGCTCCATGTCTTAATTACAGACTTCTTGCCTGATTCTTCCATTGCAGCCACCTTCTTTTCGAGCTTAACGCTGATAAATGGTCTTTTTTTTAATGAACGACTCATAGTTGTTTAATTAATCAATTTACTTTTTTCTTCTTTCAATAATGTACTTAGAAGACTGTTTCTTAGGAGCACGTGTCTTCAAGCCCTTAGCATACAAGCCTGTACGTGAACGTGGATGACCTCCGGAAGCACGTCCTTCACCACCACCCATTGGGTGATCTACTGGATTCATTACAACACCACGGTTGTGTGGACGTCTGCCGAGGTGACGAGTTCTACCTGCCTTACCTGAGCGTTCAAGAGCATGGTCAGAGTTACCAACTACGCCTACTGTCGCTTTACAAGTAGCAAGGACTTTGCGTGTTTCTCCTGAAGGTAATTTGATAATTGCGTAATCGCCTTCACGCGATGTCAACTGAGCGAACGTACCTGCTGAACGAGCCATAGAAGCTCCTTGTCCAGGACGTAGTTCAATACAATGGATTACTGTACCTACAGGTATCTTATTTAGTGGCAATGCATTACCGATTTCAGGTGCTGCATCAGGACCACTTACGACTGTAGTGCCAACTTCCAATCCGTTGGGTGCAATCATATAAGCTTTTGTTCCATCAACATAGTAAAGCAATGCGATACGAGCCGAACGGTTTGGGTCGTATTCGATTGACTTAACTACTGCTGGTACACCGTCTTTTGTTCTCTTAAAGTCGATGATACGATATCTACGTTTGTGACCACCTCCACGATAACGTGTAGCAAGGTGTCCTTCAACGTTACGACCACCAGTAGAACGTTTACCTACTGTTAGAGATTTTTCTGGTGTAGTAGCAGTGATTGTTCCTTTAAATACACCAATAATTTTGTGACGTTGCCCCGGTGTAGTGGGCTTAAATTTTCTAACTGCCATTCTTTTTATTAAATATTGCTATAGTAGTCAATTGTTTGTCCTTCAGCAACCATTACAATAGCTTTCTTGAAAGCAGCTGTTTTTCCTTTGAGCAATCCGCTCTTAGTATAACGCTGTTTTCTCTTGCCGGCAAAGTTTGCTGTGTTTACTTTAACCACTCTGACGTTGTACAATTTCTCTACAATGTCCTTGATTTGAAATTTGTTTGCGTCTGGAGACACAGCAAAAGTGTAACGATTTAGCTTCTCAGTGAGCGCTGTAGCCTTTTCTGTTACGATTGGTCTAATTTGAATATCCATAATTTTTCTATATCTCCTTTGAATTAAAGTTCATTTATTTGATTTACGCTATCTTCTGTCAATACTAACGCGTTATTATTCAATATTGCGTATGTATTTAGCTCTCTTGCAACGATTGTTTTTGCATTCGCCACATTTCGAACAGACAAATATACGTTTTTATTTGCTTCTGACAAAACTAAAAGGACTTTTTTATCATCTATTTTAAGATTTTTTGCCAAATCCATGTAGTTTTTAGTCTTTGGAGCCTCAAAAGTGAAGTTTTCCACTACAATTATCTCATTGTTCTGAGCTTTTGCAGTAAGAGCAAGTTTACGAGCCAATTCTTTCACTTTTTTATTGATTTTGAATCTATAGTCACGAGGTTTTGGACCGAATACTCTACCACCACCGATAAGCACCGGAGAGTTGATGTCACCACGACGAGCACCGCCACCACCTTTTTGGCGACCGAGCTTGCGAGTTGATCCAGAAACTTCACTACGTTCTTTGCTCTTATGAGTTCCTTGACGTTGGTTAGCGAGGTATTGTTTTACGTCGAGATACACTACGTGTTCTGGATTAGCCTCGTTACCGGATGTATAAGCGAAAACTTCATCATTCAGGGTAATTTTACGCCCTGTATCTTGTCCTTTAATGTTATATACTGCTACTTCCATTATTTCTCAACTATAACGATTGAACCTTTACTACCTGGGATAGAACCCTTAATCATTAACAAATTGTGCTCTGGGAGGATCTTGATAACTTGAAGGTTTTGAATTGTAACACGTTCGTTACCTGTTTGACCAGCCATGCGCATACCCTTGAATACTTTTGCAGGGTAAGAACAAGCACCAATTGAACCCGGTGCACGAAGACGGTTGTGCTGACCGTGTGTTCTTTGACCTACACCACCGAAGCCATGACGTTTAACAACGCCTTGGAATCCTTTACCCTTTGAAGTACCTACTACGTCAACAAAACCTCCTTCTTCGAAGATTTCTACTGTGAGAGTTTCACCTAAAGCAGGCAAATTTGTAAATGATTTGAACTCGGCCAAGTGTCTCATTGGAGCTACTCCTGCTTTCTTGAAGTGACCGGCTTCAGGCTTAGTTGTGTGCTTTTCCTTCTTTTCTTGGAAACCAACTTGAACAGCTTGATAGCCATCATTTTCAATAGTCTTGATTTGAGTAACTACACAAGGACCTACTTCGATAACAGTGCACGGAATATTTTTTCCGTCGGCACTGAAAACGGATGTCATTCCGATTTTCTTTCCTAATAATCCTGGCATTTCTACTAATTTTTTTAAATTAAATTAATCACACTTTAATTGATACATCTACGCCGCTTGGCAATTCAAGCTTCATAAGAGCGTCCACAGTCTTTGAAGTAGAGCTGTAAATGTCGATAAGACGCTGGAATGAAGACAACTGGAACTGTTCGCGTGACTTTTTGTTTACGAAAGTCGAGCGGTTAACAGTAAAGATACGTTTGTGAGTGGGAAGCGGAATTGGACCGCTTACCACTGCACCTGTAGCCTTAACTGTCTTTACAATCTTTTCAGCTGATTTATCAACCAAGCTGTGATCGTAAGATTTCAATTTAATTCTAATTTTTTGGCTCATATATTTTTAAATAAATTTATTTCAACAAATCAACACGACCTTGACATTCTGTAAGAACGTTCTTAGCGATTGAAGAGCTAACTTCTGCATAGTGAGAGAATGTCATTGTAGAAGTTGCACGACCTGATGTGATTGTACGGAGTGCAGTCACATAACCGAACATTTCTGCAAGTGGAGATTTAGCTTTCACGATACGAGCACCGCTACGGCTTGTTTCCATACCTTCTACTTGACCACGACGCTTGTTAAGGTCACCGATTACGTCACCCATTGATTCTTCAGGAGTTACAACTTCGATCTTCATGATTGGCTCTTGAAGAACCGGACCTGCCTTTTCGCAAGCTTTCTTGAATGCTTGGATAGCGCAAAGTTCGAATGAAAGTTGGTCAGAGTCAACTGGGTGGAAGCTACCATCGAGAAGTGTAACCTTGAGTTGTTCTACAGGATAACCAGCAAGAACACCATTCTTCATAGCTGTTTGGAAGCCCTTTTGTACAGATGGGATATATTCCTTAGGAACGTTACCACCCTTAACTTCGTCGATGAATTGCAAGCTGCCTTCGAAGCCTTCATCTACAGGCTCAACGCGTACGATGATGTCTGCAAACTTACCACGACCACCGGTTTGCTTCTTGAATGTTTCACGAAGTTCAACAGCTTGTGTGATAGCTTCTTTGTAAGTAACTTGTGGACGACCTTGGTTACATTCTACCTTAAACTCACGACGGAGACGGTCGATAATGATGTCGAGGTGAAGCTCACCCATACCGCTGATGACAGTTTGACCTGTTTCTTCGTTAGTTTCAACGCGGAATGTTGGGTCTTCTTCAGCAAGCTTTTGAAGACCAACGCCGAGTTTATCAAGGTCTTTTTGTGTCTTAGGTTCAACTGCGATACCAATCACAGGATCCGGGAATTCCATTGCTTCGAGTACGATAGGAGCATCTTCAGCACAAAGAGTATCACCTGTGCGAATATCCTTGAAACCTACGCCTGCACCGATATCACCACATCCGATAACTTCTTTTGGATTTTGCTTGTTAGAGTGCATTTGGAAAAGACGTGAGATACGTTCTTTCTTTCCAGAGCGGCTGTTGAAACAGTAGCTACCTGCAACCATTTCACCAGAGTAAACACGGAAGAAGCAAAGACGACCTACGTATGGGTCAGTTGCAATCTTAAATGCAAGAGCAGCCAATGGCTCTTCAGCACTTGGTTTACGTGTGATGATAGTTTCAGGATCGCCAACTTCGTGACCTTCAATAGCATTTTGGTCAGCAGGAGATGGAAGGTAAGCACATACGTTGTCAAGCAATGCTTGTACACCCTTGTTCTTGAATGAAGAACCACAAGTCATTGGGTTAACGTGCATACCAAGAGTTGCTGTACGGATAGCTGATTTGATTTCTTCTACAGTGATTGTAGATGGATCGTCGAAGTATTTTTCCATGAACGCTTCGTCGAACTCAGCAAGAGTTTCAAGCATTTTATCTCTCCACTCTTCAGCTTCAGGAAGAAGGTTAGCAGGAATATCTTCGATTGAATATTCAGCACCCATAGTTTCATCGTGCCAGAAGTAAGCCTTCATTGTAACGAGGTCAACCACGCCTTTGAATGTTTCTTCAGCACCGATTGGAATTTGGATTGGAAGTGGGTTAGCACCGAGCACTTCACGCACTTGGCGAACTACTTCAAAGAAGTTAGCACCAGAACGGTCCATCTTGTTAACGTAACCGATACGTGGCACATTATATTTGTCAGCTTGACGCCAAACTGTTTCTGACTGAGGCTCAACACCACCTACTGCACAGAATGCAGCTACAGCGCCGTCGAGTACACGCAAAGAACGTTCTACTTCCACTGTAAAGTCAACGTGTCCCGGAGTGTCAATAAGGTTAATCTTGTATTGAGTACCATTATATTTCCAGAACGCTGTTGTTGCAGCAGATGTAATTGTGATACCACGTTCTTGCTCCTGTTCCATCCAGTCCATTGTAGCACCACCATCGTGTACTTCACCGATTTTGTGAGTAAGACCTGTATAGAAGAGGATACGTTCAGAAGTAGTTGTCTTACCGGCATCGATGTGAGCCATGATACCGATATTTCTGGTAAGTTTAAGATCTTCTTTTGCCATTGTGAAAAGTGTCTATCAATTATTAAAATCTGAAGTGAGCGAATGCACGGTTAGCTTCTGCCATACGGTGCATATCTTCTTTACGTTTGAAAGCACCACCTTGCTCATTGAAAGCATCAACGATTTCTGCAGCAAGTTTGTCTGCCATAGTTTTACCACCACGCTTACGAGCGAAGATGATAAGGTTCTTCATTGAGATAGACTCTTTACGATCCGGACGGATTTCAGTTGGAACTTGGAAAGTTGCACCACCGATACGGCGTGACTTAACTTCCACTTGAGGAGTAATCTTTTCAAGAGCTGCTTTCCAGATTTCGAGAGCAGTCTTCTCCTCGTTAGGCAATTTAGACTTCACAGTCTCAAGAGCTGTATAGAAAATTGTGTATGCAGTATTCTTCTTACCATCATACATCAAGTGATTTACGAATTTTGTAACTCGCACATCATTAAAAACAGGATCCGGAAGGATCACTCTTTTTTTTGGTTTTGCTTTTCTCATTTTTAAAAATTTGTGTTTTTGTTTTTTGGCTGCATTTACTTCTTCAACGACATACTCTTATGTCATTTACTCAACCTTAGCCATCCAATAAATCAAAAACTAGTTTTAAATTGTGATTTAATTGAATTTGCAGTTAATCTTATTTCTTAGCTGCTTTAGGACGTTTTGCTCCATATTTTGAGCGACGTTGTGTACGGCCGTTTACACCTGCAGTATCTAAAGTACCACGAACGATGTGATAACGAACACCCGGAAGGTCTTTAACACGACCACCACGTACCATTACGATTGAGTGCTCCTGAAGGTTGTGACCTTCTCCCGGAATGTAAGAGTTGACTTCCTTTCCGTTAGTCAAGCGCACACGCGCTACCTTACGCATAGCCGAGTTAGGCTTCTTAGGAGTTGTAGTGTAAACTCTCACGCAAACGCCACGACGTTGTGGGCATGAATCCAATGCCGGTGATTTGCTCTTATCCTGCAAAGCCACACGTCCTTTTCTTACTAATTGTTGAATTGTAGGCATTCTTTGTCTTTTTTACGTTTATTTTATTAATAATTTAAAATTTATTGGCTCTTTTATACACCATACAAACGCCACCAAAAACCTATAAATCAGGCAATTAGCAACATTTGACTTCTAAATATCCTTAAAAGCGATGCAAAGTTACTAATAATTAGCGAATTACACAAACAATAAAGACAAAAAAATTGAGCACAAATTTTATTCTGCACTCAATCTTACTTTAATTCGAATTTATCACATCACGCTATTTACTTATAAGTAGATGCGATTTTATATATTTCTTCAAATATTTCATAGTCGATTTCTGTCAGCAACATTCCTCGACGCGCCATAGCTCTATTAGCTATTTCAAAAAATTTCTTCAATTGCACATCGACAAAACCTCCGACCGGTGAGCCTTCACTAAAGGATGGTATAAATGTTCGCGGAAATCCCGAACCATGAATATTCACCCCTACTCCAACAACTGTCGCCGTATTAAACATACAGTTTATACCGACTTTCGAATGATCGCCCATTATTAAGCCGCAGAATTGCAAATCTGTACGCATAAATGTATGATCAGGATAGTTCCAAAGACGTATTTTCGAGTAGTCATTCTTTAGATTAGAAGCATTCGTTCCGGCTCCAATATTACACCACTCACCTATAACTGCATTGCCAAGAAATCCATCATGAGCCTTATTACTATATCCGAACACCAAAACATTATTCAACTCACCACCCATTTTCGACCATGGACCAATAGTCGTGTCGCTATATATTTTTGCGCCCATATTAATATATGAGTGTTCACACAATGCCATCGGGCCCCTCACACAACTACCTTCCATTATTTGAGAATCCTTTCCTATATATATAGGTCCACTGAGAGTATTTAGACATGCACCCTCAACGCTTGCTCCCTCTTCAACAAATATCAGCGATTTATCTCCGATTATCGTATTCGATTCTGAAAGAGCGCAACTGCTTCTTCCTTTTGTTATCGCATCGAAATCATCCTTTATAATCGCCCCGTTATTTGTAAACAACTCATACAAATAATGTAATATCAGACAATCGCCCGCGTACGACACTTGCTTATAACATCCTTTTTCAAAATCATTAACACTACCTTTATATGCGATCACATCATCACCTTTATACAAAGCTTCACCAACATTTAATGATTCTACAGCCGCAACCACATCCTTGTTTGGAACCACATTACCGGCTATAACCAAATTTTCATCACTTTCGGATAATGTGTATTTTTTTTCAAGAAACGGCACAGTCTTATAACTATAATTTCCTGATATAAAACGTTCCCACTTCTGACGAATTGTGGTTATACCTATTCTAAAATCCGCAATAGGTCGAGTGAACGACATCGGCAATAAATCCGCATGCACTCTTGGGACATCATATAAAATTATATTTCTCATAAAATTCACTTTTAGTTGTTTCAAATCTCCAAACAAGAGATTCACGTTGTGCAAAAGTAATCTTTTTTTCACATATATCACTAAATAACACCCTAAAATCATTAAATTATCCAAAAGATTTGCATATAACACTATCATTTCGTATCTTTACACCATTAAATTAAAAACAATTGAAATCATAAATATGAAAAAGAATTTTGAATATCTGACTCGCCTGCGCCAAGTTATGGCAGAACAAAAAGTTGATGTCGTAATTATCTCCGGCACAGACCCTCATCAAAGCGAAAACCCTCCACACCATTGGAGAGATCGCGAATGGATTACAGGTTTTTGGTCAACAAACGGAACAAACGGAACAGCTGTAGTCCTACAAGATCAAGCATACTGCTGGACTGACTCTCGCTATTTCATCCAAGCAGAAGAACAACTTGCCGACACCGGCTTTAAAATGATGAAAGAAGATGGTCCTGAAGCAATTGACCTTATCGGATGGATCACTCAAAACGTTGCAGAAGGTTCGACTGTTGCAATCGACGGCATGACTTTCTCTACATCACTTGCCAACAAGATTCAAAGTGAACTAAATGCTGCCAACCTTAAGTTTGCAACTGATTTTGCACCATTCGACATCATCAACCCGGAACGCCCTAAACGTCCTCTCAACAAATTATTCGTTCATGACGAAAAAATCGTCGGAGAGACTGTCGATTCTAAGGTAAATCGCGTCATTGAGCAAGTAGTCTCTGAAGGTGCAGAAGCCATCATCATGGCATCACTTGACGACATCGCTTGGACTACAAATTTACGCACAGCAAACGACATTTCTTACAGTCCGATGTTTGTGTCATACGTATTCTTAAGCAATGACCAAAGAATACTTTTCATCGACGATGAAAAACTCACAGACGAAGTCAAAGCCCACCTAAACAAATACAATTTCGAAATCAAGCCATACGACGCAGTCCTCGACTTTATAGCATCTCTCCCTGAAAGCACACGTTTGCTCGTGGATCCTGACAAGGTATCGAGAGGTCTTTTCGACAAAGTGGGATGCAACGCTGTATTTGGCGGTACAAAAGTCGCTAAACTAAAGAGCATCAAAAATGACTCAATGCTTCGCAGCATCGACACTGCAATGGAAAAGGACGGTGTAGCATTGACACGCTTCTTTATGATGGTCGAAAGAGATCACCCAAAAGGCGAACTCACCGAACTCATTCTCAGCGAACGTCTTCGCGAAATACGTCTTTCTGACCCAAGCTGTGTAGATGAAAGCTTCGCATCAATCCTTGGCTTCAAGGAGCACGGTGCTATCATCCACTACGAAGCTACCGAAGAGAGCAACATTCCGGTCGTTGGCGATGGCCTTCTCTTGGTGGACTCAGGCGGTCAATACATCTACGGCACAACCGACATCACTCGCACAGTAGCATTAGGCACACCGACTGCTGAAGAAATCCACGACTACACACTCGTACTCAAAGGTCACATTGCAATTGCAAACGCAGTATTCCCTGAAGGCACAACAGGCCACCAACTCGACGCAATGGCACGCCAATATCTTTGGAAAGAAGGTAAGGCTTACTACCACGGCACAGGCCACGGTATCGGATTCTTCATCAACTGCCACGAAGGTCCACAAAGCATTCGCCTTAACATCAATCCTACTCCACTTGAAGTCGGCATGGCGACAAGTAATGAGCCAGGCGTTTATTACGAAGGCAAATATGGTATTCGCACCGAAAACATCATCATCACAGTTCCTGCAATGGAGACAGAGTTTGGTAAGTTCTTCAAGTTTAAGACAGTGACACTCTTCCCATACGATAGTCGTTTGATCGACACAAGCATCATGAGCGACGATGAAATCCAATGGGTGAACGACTACCACAAAATGGTAAGAGAACGTTTGACACCTCTTTTGAACGCAGAAGAAGCTGCATGGATGGAAACTAAAACACAACCACTAAAACGATAATACAATGGCATTAATCAGACCCGTCAGAGGTTTTACACCGGAAATAGGGAAAGACTGCTTTTTAGCAGAAAACGCAGCCATAATCGGCGACGTCGTTATGGGAGACGAGTGTAGCATTTGGTACGGAACCATCCTACGCGGAGACGTAAATTCTATCAGAATAGGCAATCGCGTCAACATCCAAGATGGCTCGGTATTACACACACTCTATCAGAAGTCAACTATTGAAATTGGCGACGATGTATCGATCGGTCACAACGTAGTGATTCATGGAGCCAAGATTCGTGATTTCGCTCTCATCGGCATGGGCGCAATCGTAATGGACGACGCTGAAGTTGGTGAAGGCGCATTGGTAGCAGCCGGTTCAGTCGTGTTAGGCAAGACAAAAATTGGTCCTAACGAAATGTGGGCGGGAGCTCCTGCCAAATTCGTAAAAATGGTAGAACCTGAAAAAGCCAAAGAGATGAATCAGAAAATTGCTCGCAATTATCTGATGTACTCAAAGTGGTATGATCAGGATGCAGAATAAGCCAATTTACACCTTAATATATAAGAGACCTCGTTCGATACCGGACTTGGTCTCTTTTTTTAGCCATCCAAAACTTAATCAAAACATTTTTCTTAGCTCAATCGAAAGCCCTCAAAGCACCAAAAAATGGCTTATTATATCGTCAAAGAAGTTCAAAACGAATAAATTGACAACAAAAAACAAATATTTTCCTCAAAAAATTTTGCTATTAGAATAAAGTTGCCTAATTTTGCACCGCTAAATCTCTAAGCAATATACATCGCTTGGAAAATAAATTTGATTAATAACTAAAACAACAATAAAAAACATGATCATTGTACAAGTAAAAGAAGGTGACAACATCGAAAAAGCGTTAAAAAGATTCAAACGCAAATTTGAAAAAACTGGTATCGTAAAAGAACTTCGTAGCCGTCAGGCATTCGAAAAACCATCTGTAGCAAACCGCAAAAAAATGATGAAAGCGGTTTATGTTCAAAAACTTCGCCAAGTAGAAGAATAATTTTTCAAATTTATTTGGATATATCAAAAAAACCGATTATCTTCGTAAAATAAATCCATTTTATACAGAAATGGAGAAAATGCGAAGATTATGACAGTTGACAACTTCTTGAAATATATACGGTATGAGTTGAATTATTCAACACATACCGTTTTGTCATATTCTATCGACTTAAATCAATTTGTCAACTACCTCACAAACAACAAAGCTGACAAATTCAACCCCACAGACATAACATATAATGACATTCGCAGTTGGCTCGGCAAATTAGCAAAAGAAGGGCTCAGCCCTTGCACCCTTCGTCGTAAAGCACAGTCAGTCAGAGCTTATTTCAAATATTTGGTCAAATCAAAATTTATCACTGCAAATCCTGCCGTTGACATTACATTATCCAAAACGAACAAACCGTTACCGGAATTTGTTAGAGATAATGAAATGCAAGAGATAATAGCACAATTGGAGCCATCAGACAATGACTTTTCCAGTCATCGCAACCACCTGATTTTCTTGTTATTATACACAACAGGAATTCGACAATCCGAGCTATTAGGTATTAGCGATTGCGATATTGACTTCACAAGAATGGAAGTAAAGGTTACAGGAAAACGCAACAAACAACGTCTGATTCCTATTGCCAACGAAATTGCAGAAGTAATAACAAAATACCAACAATTACGAAACGAGCAATACCCGGATTTAAAGGATTGCAGATTAATAATCCACAAAGGCAAACCCATGACGACAAATACGTTGTACTACATAGTGAGTCGTATTCTCAAAGACACATCCTCCCGACAGAAGGGCGCACACGTCTTACGTCACACATTTGCCACAGCAATGCTTAATAACGGTGCCGGACTAAACTCGATAAAGGAAATACTGGGGCACAGCTCTATAGCAACGACCCAGATATATACACATATAACACTCAGAGAGTTACAAACTAATTATGAACACGCTCACCCAAGAGCACTAAAAAAGGAGGTTTAATATGGAAACTAAGATTAAAGCCATTCATTTCGACGTATCTGAAAAACTTGTTGCATTCATCAACAAGAAAGTAGAAAAACTCACTCGCAGATTTGATGCAGTGACTGAAGTAGAAGTGACACTCAAGGTGGTTAAGCCGGAAACAGCTATGAACAAGGAAGCTGCTATCCAACTTGCTGTACCTCCAACAGACGATCTATTCGCATCAAAGACTGCAGATACATTTGAAGAAGCTGTTGATTTGTGCCTCGACGCACTTGAAAAACAACTTGAAAAGAACAAAGCAAAGAAATAAAAATTTTATACCAAAATAATTTAAACCAAAATTGCCGGCATTACTTATATGCCGGCAATCTTACTAAAACAATTCATAGCCATTATGTCACTGCTTGATTTAGCACGAACAATTGAATTTCCAAAGATTTGCGACCCCAGAGGCAACCTTTCGTTTGTAGAAAGCGCACGACACATTCCATTCTCTATAAAACGAGTTTTCTACATTTATGACGTTCCCGGAGGCGAAACAAGAGGTGGACATGCCCACAAAGAATGTTGGTGTGTGCTGGTTGCTGTATCAGGCTCATTAGAAGTAAGATTAACTGATGGCACAAATGAAAAAATTGTCAAATTAAATCGTTCAAACAAAGGATTGATTATCCCACCGGGCGTATGGGACACTATGCACGACTTCACCACAGGGACAGTTGTGCTCGCATTGGCATCTCACCCATACGAAGAGGAGGACTACATTCGCGATTACGACGAATATTTGGAATACGTTAAGACTATCATCATCGATTAATGAAATACCCCTTTCTACAATTAAGCGAGGTAAACAGTCGCTATGCAGACGAATTAAAAACGGCTGCAAACAGAGTTATTGAGTCCGGATGGTACCTCAACGGAAATGAAAACAAAGCATTCGAGCAAGAATTAGCTCTGAAATGCAATTCTAAATATGCCGTAGCCACAAGCAATGGTCTTGATGCTTTGAGATTGATTTTCAAAGCATACATGGAGCTCGGCAAACTATCGCCCGGCGACGAGGTTATTGTTCAAGCAAACACATATATTGCGTCAATTTTATCAATCAGCGATAACGGTCTGACCCCTATATTAGTCGAACCTTGCGAGACAACTTTCAATCTTGACTCTTCTCTTATTGAGGATTCAATCACTTCGCGAACAAAAGCCATTTTGGTTGTTCACCTCTATGGCACTCCATGTTGGGACGAGAAAATAAAAGACATCGCACAACGATACAATCTGCTTGTCATTGAAGATAATGCACAATCTATTGGCGCATCTTCCGACACAACAGGTATAAACGGACAATATACCACCGGTTCTCTTGGAGATGCCGCAGCATTCAGTTTTTATCCGACCAAGAACATAGGAGCGTTAGGCGATTCCGGTGCCATAACATCATCTGACGAGGAGTTGATAAAGACCGTTCGCGCATTGGCAAATTATGGAAGCGACCGCAGATACCACAATATATACAAAGGTTTAAACTGTCGCATGGACGAGATACAAGCAGCTTTCCTTAGAGTAAAACTGCAACATCTCGATTCAGAGTCAAAGCATCGCAATGAAATTGCAAAAACATACGATGCCTGCATCACCAACCCTTTGATTACAAAGCCATTAATTTTTGACAGCATAACACAGGTATGGCACCAATACGTCATCCGATGCACTTATCGTTCTGCACTATGCAAATATCTTGAAGAAAATGGCGTAGGCACAGACATACATTATGCCACACCACCACATCTGCAACCTTGTTATAAGGATTTTTTCAAAGGTAGCTATCCTATCACTGAACAATTAGCCAACGAGGTCATAAGCCTTCCTATAGCATCTATCGACAATGATGCCGCCAAAGAAATTGCGCAAATCATCAATGCATTTAAGGTCTGACACGTTGGTTATATCCTTGCAATAATCTACACTACATCAAATTTAGCGAAGCATCAGAATTTCAGATTTTAAGGCGGATTGAATACCGACTTTTGCATGATTACTTCCGAGACATAAAAAACAGTGAGATAGCTTTTGCTACCCCACTGCTTTGAAATATTAAATTTGTCTTATTTCTTTTCACACTGCTTTTTGCATTCTTGCTTTTTAGCGTCGCATTGTTTCTTGCAAGCATCTTTTGCTTGAACTTTAGCACGCTTGTCGCACTTTGTCAACTTGCAATCTTTTTTCTTAGCATCACATTGCTTCTTGCAGTCTTGTTTCTGCTTATCGCATTGCTTTTTACATTCTTGCTTCTTAGCATCACATTGCTTCTTGCAAGCTTCTTTGTTTTGCTTACACTCTTTCTTGCAATCTTTGCAATCCTTAGTGCATTCTTTCTTGCATTCTACTTTTTCACATTTTGCCTTCGCACATTGCTTTTCACATTGCTTTTGGGTTTGAGCAACACTAACTGTTGCCATTAATACCAAAGCAAAAAATAATACTGTTAATTTTTTCATACTGTCTTATATTTACATTGTTTATTATCCGGGCACAAAGTAAACACTTTAAATCGAAAACACCAAAATCCATGACATTAATTTATGTTAATAATGATTTCGATTTCTTATTTCTACTCCACAACCTCTTCAACGGACGTAAGAAAACCATTGCACCTATAGGCAAAACGACAATACTCAACCACATCGGCATCTCATCCATTACCCAATATGCCAACAATGTTGAAACAATACTTACGACTATCGTTTTATAAACCTCTGACGACAGTCTGAGGTTGTATTTACCAAAATAGACTGTTCCGACTATAACACAATAGGACAAGAACCATAATATATACGCAATTCCTATTCCTTCCAATCCCCAATATTTATAAAACAATATATTAAGCGCCAAACCGATTATTGCATCTACACCTTCAGTAATGACATAATACTTACCATCCCCTTTCGCAATAATAGAAAATGCCATACACCACGAAACCGCCTTAAAAATATTACACATAATAGCCCACGATATAAAAGGTATTATAGCATAAAATTCAGGCGTATAAAGAAGCCCCACAATCCACTTTCTTGCCCACAAGAACAAAATTATCATTGGGGTAACAACAAGCAATAACAAGACTATTTCGTGCGAAACAAAAAGCCTTACACGATGATCTGAATTGCTATTAGCCGACAATCGAGGGAAAAACTCCATTCCCACTGCTGTGAATATAAGTCCGGCATATCTTATTACCAATGCGTAACCGGCTTGAAAAAGTCCGACTTCCTGTGTAGATGCCTCTTGATTGAGAAAAAGCATAAATAACAAATGCGACACATTTGTTATAAATGATGCGAATGACATATATATGCCTAATTTCACAAAGCCTTTTCCTTGTTTAATTGTTTCGCCCCATGAAAGTGCTATTTTTTCGTTTGTCCTGCCATACCCAAACATCAAGGTAAACATTAACACAAACACTGAATAGGCTATAATACTTAATACCACAGAGTCCTCTCGCAAATAATAGAATAATGGCACTGAGACCAACAGCCCTGCAAAACTACCCCAAAACGAGCCTTTTGCCAATGCCTTTAATTTTGATGTCGCTTGTAAAACCGACTGCTCTCCCATCACCAACGCATTAAAAAACATTGTCAATGACAAAGCAATAAAGCCCCAACATCGGGTCCAATCGTCGAATACAGATTGCGCCAATAATGGAGCCAAGCCACTTATCACAATTGCGCCTAACAAACCTGCTATGACACTCCAACGCCTTACAACATTTATCACGACCTCCAATCGCGACGCATTTTGAGAATGTATAGAAATGTCTCTCACTGCACTTTGACGCAAACCCAGATTTGTAAACGTTGATATTGTTTCTATTGTCGAATTATAAATTCCAAAAAGACCTACACCTTGCGAACTAAGCCACAATGCGACAAGTTTCATCTTTATAATGGAGCATAATATTATAAAAGCCTGCATACCCGTAAAGAGCCCCATCACTTTAATGATGCCCTTTGATATTGTGCTTCTTGAACTGCTCTTTTTTTGAATCATACGATTTAACCCACCTGAATTTCATAAACGGTATATGCGACACCTGTTCCTCCCATGCTGTATTTCTGATTTAGCAATCCGGCATTAAGCACTCGCCCATGCTGCTCATTTGAGGTTCCGAAGTCAAAATAGTGTCTGCATCGAAATTCTTTATTTATGAGATAATCATAGAGTGCTGTCAAGTAATAATTCTTGCGAGCCTTCTCTGTTGTAGCCGTATATTGAGAATGTGCCACAATCCCTGTATCAAAGATGCAAACCCCTGCCTGTACGCCCTCTTCATCAGAAATTGTATATAGAGATATATTATTAGGAAATTTAGTCACTAATTCCACTATTTCCTCGCATGTATGAACAGGCTTCGAAGAATGACGTTCTTGAAGGCACTCTTCCAATATCCTCCAAAATCCCTTATAATCTTGACTTTTCGTTATTTTCAATCCGATTTTTTCTGTCTTGCGCAATTGCTGACGTTTCGACATATTAAAACCGATTGGATTTCGCATATCAATCGTTGACGAAAGGTTTACCTCCTTCACAACAGCATTATGTCGGAACAAGGCATAGAGATCTTCTTGCGACGGTATTGACGAATAAATATATGGAATTGGCTTATAGACCACTTTCTTTACACCTATAGTGCGACAATAGTCCATAAACGCGTCCCACAATTCAAGCATAATATTTGCATCGAAATGAGATTTTGGAATTATCCAACCTCCGTAGGTAAGCCCTTGATGTGTCCAAAGTGTATCTCCATCGATGTTTGCCGGCAACAATGCACACAATTTCCCTTTGCGATACGCCATTACTGAAGCATCAATAAAGCGATCAGAATGATAATCCATATAATTGCGATTGAACAAGAACGTAGCATTCCTTGACTCGCCGACAAAACGATTCCACACATCAATATCATTATGGCTATATCTTCTTATTTCAATCATTTTATCCATAACATCGGATTTTGTTTCTCCCTGCCTTTCCACACTTCAAAGTGTATGACAGTTCGATTATTATCAGAGGCGTCCGTAAAAAGTTTACCCAACGCCTGTCCTGTTTTCACTTTATCACCAACTTTGACAATCGGCGTCGCAATATTACCATAGACAGTATAGTACGAACCATGATTTACTATCACAACAGCATCAAAGCCCTTAAGCAGATACACGCCTGACACCTCTCCGGCATAGACTGCCATAGCCGACGAACCGGGAGCTACCTCTGCATCAATACCCGGATTATCATATTCCACTGAAGGGAGATCCGGCAAAGAATGACGTCCGAATGGGACTACCACCTTAAACGCTCCACTGACAGGGCGCGGCAAATTGCCTTTCATTTTTTCAAACGATGATTCATCACGAGATGCTGATTTTGTTGAGCCTTTCGATGACTTGTCTCGTTCTTTTCTCTTTCGCGCATCAGCATACGAGCGATCTTTCTTATCTGCCGATTCGCCACCCTTTTCTTTCTTTTTCTTATTTTTTTCTTTGTCTTCCTCTGCCTTAGCCTCCTTAGCTTCATTTGCCTTTTGTCTTTCGGCTTCTTTCTTTGCTTCCGCTTCTTTTTGGGCTTTTTCTTCAGCTAAGCGACGCTGTTCCTCCTCTTTGCGACGTTTCTCCTCTGCAGCACGTTGTTCTGCGGCAATAAGGTCGGCTATTCGATTCTGCAGATCGTTCACCTCTTGCTGTTTCTTCTTTAGATGAGAATTTAGAGCTATTCCATTGCGTTGCAAATCTGCCACCAACACATCCTGTTTGCTTTTTTGTGTCAGTAATTTTGCTTTTGCTTGCTGCTCTATTTCGACCACCTTATCCAATTCTGATTTTGTAGCCGACAAAGCCTCATGCTGTCGCTTCAATTCTGCCTGCACTTTTGAGATTTCTGCGACTTGATTTTCTCTCCATTTTGAAAACTCGCGCAAATATCTCAATCGTCTATACGCTTGACTGAAGCTTTTAGAGGCAAATATAAACGTCAATCCGTCGGTATTGCCTTTGACAAGTCGCATCTTTTTGACCACCTTAAGATATTTATCTCTCAGTGTTGTCAGTTTCTTCTCATTATCAACGATTTGAGCATTTAGACTGATCAGTTGCTCATTTAACTTTGATATTTTCCCTGTCAATTGTGAGATTTGCTTTTCCGACACACTTATATCCGACTTTATGCTATTCAGGTCATTGAGGCTCTTTTTGACCAAGCGCTCATTTTCTTCAATCTGTTGCTTCGTGAGCTTAATCTCTTGTTGAGCCTTTTGTTGCTGCTTCTTTGCATCGGCAGATGTAGTCGGCGACTTTGTCTTACTCGATGATTTACTTCCTGATTTCTTCTTGGATGTCGATTTTTTAGACGATGACTTCTTCGAAGACTTGCTTTTTGTACTACTCTTCTTGCTACTCTTTTTTGACGACGATGACTTCTTCTGCTTCTTTTTCTTCGACGAAGACTGAGCATACACCTCCACTGCCGAATCAAAAGACTCGGTCACAATGGGTGTCATCAACACCATACATAGCAATAGTGTTATCAGTCGTCGCATCTCTAAAATCGTAAAAATTCTTGAACACTCACCTCACGCATCCTCGACGTGAACTTAATCGGGCTGAAAGGCTGAGCTTCCCACTGACAAGTAATGCCGTCGAGTATCACTTGCATCTGCGCATCGGCATATTGAATTTCGAACACAGCATTATACGATTTCTTATTATGCTGATAGAGACAGTAGAGTTCAAATCCACTTGCAAAATCATGCACTAAGAAGTCATTGACCATACCCTCTCCGTCAATGGTAAAGCCGTACAACAAGTTGTCGTTCTGCGGCATAGGAGGTAAAAAATAATTTTCACTCGGCGCGTGATACAAGCCATGTTTCGACTTATTGTATCGCACAATCGTACCCTCGCCGATAGCAAACGCTCTTGCGAGGAACACATCTTGAAGGTCGGACAGCGTAAATTCTATGCCACCCATCAGTTGCGAAATATCGGCTACGGCATAAACATTCTTCATCTTATTGACAGCCACTACCGTATCGTTTGCAAACTCCAATCGACCGACTTCTCCGATGAACGGCGCACGCACAGACATCGACATGCTCTTACCTTTCTCCATGAAAATCTTCAACGATGGAGACAACGGCAGACCATCCATTTGCAACTGAGCAGAAAGCATGACAGTGTTCCACGATGAGAAACGCTCAGCCATTTTTTCGACCACCTTCGCCGACTCGCGCTCAGGTGCTTTCTGAAGCAGACTGTCGATTCTACTGCTTCCAGAACCTACTTCTTCAGTCGAAACTCCGGATTCGTCATCAGCTGTCGGCTTATTCGTCTTGCAGCTCGTGAACGCCAACACAAATACCGCCAATAGTATATAAATATGCTTTGTCATTATGATTTATTTTTCAAAATAGTTTTTTTGTTTGACTTTTCGTTGCAACAATTCGTTTTCGCTGTCCAACTTCAATGCTTGCTCCCAATACTCAATAGCTTTTTGGGGTTCATTGCATTTGAAGTATATATCGCCCATGTGCTCAAGGACATCAGCCGATAGATCATCGCCTATTTTCTCAATTGCTTGTTGCTGATACTTCAACGCATTTTCGTAGTCTCCTTTTTTAAAGAGCACCCATGCGTATGTGTCAATATAAGTCGCATTATCCGGTTCGGCTTTTATCGCCGTCTCACTCATCTTTTCCGCCTTATCGAGATCGATTCCATCGACGGCAAGAAAATAAGCGTAATTATTAAGCGTTGCAGCACTTTCCGGGAAGAAAATCAATGCATTCTCGTAGGCATTGAATGCCGATTGGCGATTGTTCATCTGATGATATGAGTCGCCGATGAATGTATAAAGAGCGTTAGCTCTCATTAATTGGTCGTATGATAAACTATTCAATGGGGCTTTATCAATAATTAGAGAGTCTATCGGCAAAGTTGGCTCTATATTGTGGAGCAAACGCGCATAAATTTCTATCGTCTTATCATATTCCTCGAGCGTCATATATGCCGGGGCCAAAAGATAACTCAAATAATCGGTAGGTTCAAAATAATTTGCTGCGCTGTTATAACACTCTATAACTTCTTCGCAACGATCAAGTTGCAAAAGGTAGCCCATTTTCTGACCCCAATATTGCTCAACATCGGGCTTCATATCAATGGCATAAGAAATGTTCTCAATTGCTTCCTCAAATTTCTCCATTGCAGCATTGTAGCGAGCTGCCAAGTCCAAGATTTCCGGTTCATGAGGATACTGATTTCTCAGCACAGCGAAAAGGTGATCGCCACGATTTGTGTCTGACTGATTATCAATAAGTTTCTGTAAATATTCTGCAAGTATTTCTATTTTTGCACTGAGGTCGAAATCATCACACATCAGTGCATCATACATCTTATTGTCATACTCAATGCTATCTCCTTTATTTAAGAAATAATTAGCAATAGTAATCTTAACATCCCCATTGTCCGGCTCCACTTTCTCTGCATCCAAATAGCTCATATATGCGGAATCATACTGTTGAAGATGTGTCAACACATCTCCCTTAAGTATATGAAACGCTGCTTTTTGAGGATTAAATGCGATCAATGAGTCTGCCTCCGCGATAGCACCGATTGTGTCCGACATGTTCAGTTTATAGACAATCTTTCTCAAACTTATTTGTGAAGATTTGCCTTCGGCTTTCTCATATCGCTCATAACATTCGTATGCCTTGGCCAAATCATTCTTCACCGTATAAAGCTCTGCCAAATGGAGCAATCGTTCGGTATTATCGGGCGATATCGAATCCAATCTTCGATAGATTCTAATTGCCTCATCATATTCTCTTAGCTGTTTTGCCAAATAAGCATAATATTCCGACTCATATTCATCATTCGGATATGCATCCACCATCGGACGCATATTCCAAAAAGCCTGATATTGCTCTGCAATACTATCAGCAGGCATCACTAATTTCCCGAAATTGTATGCTTCTTGTGCTTCCAAATAAGAGTCATCCGTTTCTACTGCCTTACGGAATAATTCATGAGCTTCCGCCATCTTGCCTTGAGAGCGATTAATCACTCCCTCAAGATAGTAGTATCGAGCCTTTTCACGACGGCTCTTTTCAGGCGTAGTCGCAAACAACGTCAACCCAAACAAAACACAGAATAGCAGCCAAGCTTTTCTCACAATAAATTTCACTACTCTCAATCGTCTTTAGAAATTTATTTCACTCCGGTATGTCCGAATCCACCTTCTCCTCGCTCCGATGAACTTAGGCTTTCAGTCTGCACCCATTCGACACGAGTATATTCTTTAACAACCATTTGACAGATGCGTTCACCATCATTGACTATAAATTCATCTTGACTCAAATTCATCAAAATAACACCTATTTCGCCACGATAGTCTGCATCAATTGTTCCGGGGGAATTTACTATGGTCAATCCATGTTTTAATGCCAAGCCTGAACGTGGGCGAATTTGACATTCATAGCCTTGTGGCAATTCTATATGCAAGCCCGTAGGAATCAATCGTCTCTCCATTGGTTTCAACACGATAGGTCCATTCGGGAGATATGCTCTGACATCCATGCCGGCAGAGTCTATTGTGCTATAGGCAGGCAATGGATGATGACTGTTATTTACTATTTTAACACTGATATTTTTCATCGTTTAATTATTTTGCGGGTATTCTACCAAAACTTTATGAAGCCGATTAAAAACTTCTATCATTATAACGTGCAAAAATACTATTTATTTCTGATTTTCCCAACCGAATTTCCAACTTTGTACACACTTTTATGCTCATAAAAACATTCTTAATCAAAGAATGACAAAACATAGAGCAGATAATCTGTCATAGAAAGACTCTATACTTATGCGATAACAAAAAAATCAGGGAGTATTACATACACCCCCTGATTCTATTTCGTATAAATATGTTATTATTTAACTACAAATTTCAAGGTCTGAGTCATATCATTACAAATGATTTTAGCTACATAAAGACCTGCCGATAGTGCCGTAACATCTACTCTGCCATTAATAGCATTTTTTCTCATCACCTCGCTACCGGCAACATCGTAAACTCTAATTTCTGCAAAGTCTTGCACACTGATGATTATTTCTCCGGCTGAATATCTGCACTCTATCGTGTCTTCATTTATTTCTTCGACACTTGTCGGAACCGACATCTTTGCGGCATTAATGATTTCGCCTGTGGTAATATCAATCAACATACAGACAACTTCTGTTTCTGCAATATTTTTAATAGTTGACGGCAATGCCAACGAATAGTTGTGGGTATATGTTTCACCGGCGTCAATCTTAGTAGGCACACTACCCTCTACGCCTTGCCAATCATCATATATACCTCTGACAACGTGCTGAAATTTAATATCATAGATTTCTTCCGGGAGGTCTTCAAATCCTCCGATTTCGACATTCTTTCCGGAATAGCCGTTTACTTGGAAATAGCTCGGATCGCTGACATTATTTTCCACGATGACGTATGCCAATCGCATATCTGCTTGATCTATATTGCCGACAAAGTTTATTTCTGCAGTCACATCAATCGACCCACCGACAGGTTCACTTGCAGAAAGTCTCACATCAGCAATTGCAGGCACTTCCATTTCCTGGATGAAATATGTCTCAAAACCTCCGTTGAGTGTGGTATAAACAGTCTTACCGTCTTGCTCTGTTTCTACCATTGGAATGGTATAATGCTTACGATTTATCCAACCTGTTGGAAAACCATCAGGGAACGAAAGATCCAACACATAGTCATCAACTCCAAGTTGGTCGTTATAGTGCAACGCCAAGCCGATAAACGTATCCGGATATTTCTTCTCCAACTCCTCCATTGCTACGATTCCGGAAGGACAATAGGTGCACCACAAGCCGGTTGCCTCTTCGACAACAATATTCTTATGCAACTTGTGCATCAAGGCTGTCGCTTCACAGTCGATAGGATCGGTTGTCACTGCATTATTTACCACTGCTATCACTTGATAGTCAAGTGTCTGTCCATAATCCACTTGCCACACTTTCTGCAACTCAAACGAAAATTTCTCACCCTTCGCCAGAGCCAATGAGCCGAATGGCACTTCCACTTCTCCCTTGCTGCTGATGCATTTGATAGTGACATCAGTGATTACCTCATCCGAACATGCTTCGACATATCCTTTGACCGTCAAATCCTTATGCTCAAAAATATAGCGGTCGGAATTAACGACAAGATCACACAGTCCCTTTGATCCTGCCACCACGACGTCGTCTATACCGAGAATTTCACCCGTGGTGCTATTGTTGACGAATGCGATATAAATCCTTTGTCCGGCATACTCCTTGAGCGACAATGAGTGCTGAGTCCACGAGTTAACCGACTCTTCAGCAGTCTCAAACACAGGCTCCGAGATGAAATCTTCCGGCTTATTACCCGCGGTCGAAATGCAGACTTTGTAGCCGGATGCAGTCTCAAGTTTCGTGCTGATAGACGCACCACGCCAACTGAGAGTGGCATCTTCGTCTCTTACCCACACAGCAGGCAACACAAGCCAATCGTCTGATGCGCCAAGTGTCTCACCCTCTATCTCCTTGTAACGACATGCACTTGCGGCATATCGGTTTTGGCTCTTATCCTCGCGCTTACCAATCCATGCCTGACCTTGCTTAAAGCCGGCTTGAATCATGGTGTAATGTAGCGCCTGACCATCTAAATCGTATGTCGTCATCTCGGCAGGAATACCTTCCGAAAAGTCCACATTATAGTAGTCGATTTGCTCTTGAGCTTGCAAGGCAAAACTGCAACAAAGCAGCGACACCGATATCAAAGATTTTGATCTATGTTTCATCTCCTTGTAATGAGGTTTAGGTTTATAATAATCAAAGTGCGCCCCCACATGGAAACGCACTTTGACTCTACTTATAATCTATTATTTCTTCACAAATTTACCTACGTGGTTTCTATCCAAAGCATAGATGTAAATACCCTTATCAAGCGCACTGATGTCAGCCTTGCCATCTACAATTTTCACTTGATGAGTAATACCTTGCATTGTCGAAATAGTCACTTGCTCATAGTCACCTTCCACCACAAGACAATCGCCAGACGCATACACATTTGTTTGAGTCATCGTCAACGCATCTACCGATACTATCGGAAGGTCGCTCTTCTTCATGCGATACAAACCGCTGATAGCCGGACCATTCCATGGTGCATCATAGACTGCCACATATAAATCTTCTTCGGTATTCACCATTGACAACAATGTGTAGTAAGTGCCATTCGCATCGTGAGGAAGACCGTCAGAGATAAAATGCCAAGTGTCGCCAAAGTCAGGAGTATAGTACATACCACCTTGTTGCAATCCTACGTAAAGATTTTTATCGTCGGAAGTCATAGTGCGCACATTGTTGTCCAACATACCTTCAGGACGCTTCACTTCGCCCCATTCATTACCGTCTTGAGTAGTTACAAGGAACGGTACATGATCACCATAGTTCATTACTGAGCGACCACATACGAGTGTACCATTAAAGTTTGTATTAACACCCATGAAGTTGCTGTCGTTTCTGACTTCTTCCCACAATCCTGTCTCTTCGTTCAAGCGAAAAACAAAATATACACCGAAAAGATATAGTTCGTCATTGAAAGAGACCATGCTATAGAAGTTTTCCATCACCTTAGTAGGCTTTTCGTCCTTGAGAGCCGGAGCCTTTCCGCCGGAAATGTCGTACATCAACGACTCCCTGTCGGTCAAAGTCCATGTCTCACCGAAGTCTTCTGAATACACAACACCACCACCATTAAAGTCAGCTGCATAAAGCTTTCCTTTGTGATAAGCCATTGCATAACATGGATTGTATCTGATTTCGTCTTCAGAGAGGAAATCTGCATATACATATCCGAAATTCATCACTTCCCATGTCTTACCTTCATCTGCCGAACGAGCGATAACACAACCTTCACCTCCGGCAAAGACATAGCCTTCAGCCTCAATAAATTGGCTGTAGCAGAAATCCTGAACATTGGTTTTGGTCCAAGTCTCTCCATTATCTTCAGAGATATAGATACCACCCGAATAATCCATATACTGATAATCCGACAATAAAATGTTGCCACTCTTTGTCACATGGCATGCGTATGTGGCTGTCAAGTCATAAACTTTTTCCCACTTTGCAAAAGCGTTAGTAACGCCAAATACTGCAACCATTGATAGTGCTAATCTCAAAAACATGTTGTAGTTTTTCTTCATATATTATAAATGTTGTCCACCTGATTAAATTTTCCGAATAATGACAGGACACTTTTCACATCCGGACCATGATTCACTAATTTTTCGCAAATATACGAATTATTATCATACCGACAAAACACCTCTTTTGTAAAATTCACAACAAATCCGACATCTACTTCAAACCATAGTAAATCGCCCTCTCATTTTAACAAAATATTCTTAAAAAAGATTAATTCAAAAACTTTATAGACTTTATATTGTTTTCATAATAAAACATAAATTTAAAATACTTATAAACAGAATAAATGGAAAAGACATTTTTAGGCACATTAGAAGTCCACACGTATAGCTGTCTCCCTCAAGTCGGAGAAGCAGCACCTGATTTTGAATTAGTAGCGACAGATCTTTCTGAAATTCGTCTCTCTGACCTCAGAGGAAAGAAAGTCGTTCTCAATATATTCCCAAGCATTGACACCGAGGTGTGCGCTCAGTCAGTGAGACGCTTCAACAAAGACGTAGCAGCTATCGACAATTGCGTGGTCCTTTGTATTTCTAAGGACCTACCGTTTGCCGCGGCTCGCTTCTGCACGGTCAATGGCATCGAAAACGCTAAGTCTGCTTCGGCTTTCCGCTCAACATTTGGCAAAGACTACGGCATCGAAATGGTCGATGGTCCTCTCAGAGGATTGCTTGCTCGCGCCGTAATCATCATCGATGAAGAAGGCAAAATCAAAGCCAAATCTCTTTGCGAAAACATCACTGAAGAACCTGACTACGAGATTTTGAAGCAAATCTGAAATTCATAACAATCTTTGACATGAAATAAGGCACTTCGAGAAGTTCGAAATGCCTTATTTTAATTTATACATCTAATTGACGATATTCCGATGGTGAATAACCGGTCTGATGCTTAAAATACTTTCCAAAAAACGATTGATTTGTAAAATTCAATCTATTTGAAATTTCTTGTATTGTCAAATCCGTTGATTTCAGGAGCATTTTAGCCTCCAAAATCACATAACGTTCAATCCAATCACTTGCTGTTTTACCTGTCAAATCTTTGACTACAGCAGAAAGATGTTTCGGCGTAATACAAATTTTTTCTGCATAGAACGACACTTGACGCTCCGTCCTGAAATTCTCACTGACAGCAAGCACAAATTTAGCCATCACTTCCTGCTTTCTTGATTTCCTGCGTAATTCTATCGATGTGCGTATATACTCATAGTCCATTATTTCATAGAACAACGATTGCATCAGGCATGTGATTTTGCGCTTGAAAAATGGAGTATTCTCTCCTGCCAACATATTCTTCAAGAAGTCATAAAATCTAACAAAATCCGCCGACTCCTCTTCTGTCAATTTTATTATCGGTTCGCTGCGCTGTTGCACGAATAATGGTCCTATCTCCGTCAATCGTGGCATTACATCCTCTAATAGTTTTTCAGAACACATTATCATATTCGCTCTGAAATCTTCAGTAGCAAACGTGTTCATCAAATAGTTACGAGGATGAATTATCAACATAGAGTCCTTTGTCAATGTATATTCTTTAAGGTCGATTATCGCCTTGGTTTCACCCTGAATACATTGAACCAGCACCAAAGCCTCAAATCTTATCGGGGATAATTGCTTATCGCTTCTTCTGCCAAGCTTATCGACTTCAAAAGCAACTATATCTTTAAACGCATTTTTAGTGTTCAACATCTTAGCGACATCGACTAATGCAATTGATTTCAAATCTGACACTCTATCCATTACTTTTTTTTACAAAGATACGAAGTTTTTCTAATATTATTGGTAAATTTTTAACAACACAAGAAAAATCCACCAATTTACATGAATTTACGATAAATATATCGTGGAATAAAAGACAAATGGAACAATATTGTAGAAGTATATCCAAAATATTGACACATAATTGCAAATCGCTCCTTCAACGATGCTTTATGATTTTTATCAGTCAAGCCATCAACCAAATAATCGACTATCACTCTATGCAAATTCTTACATCTGTGATATGACGTCTTTTTAAGACATCTCAAACACCACTCATAATCCGCAGAAAAACGATATCTCAAATCATATTCCGGTGCCAATTCACGACGCACAACAAATGCTTGATGACACACCAACATCCCTTTTCTGAAACTACCAAACGTCAATTTCTCCGGGACAGACAAATGACGTTTAGCGACAAACTCTCGGCACGCATCCACCAAATTTGTATCTCCATATATTATATCAGTATCATCACCGACAACTTGCGACATCTGCATCAACACATGCTTATCGTGGAAAGCATCTCCGGCATTCATGAATATCAAATATTTGCCTTTAGCTTTGCGCAACCCCTTATTCATTGCATCGTATAGACCCTTATCCGGTTCGCTATATATCGTCATATTAGATGTTGCCATCTTCTTTGCGATGCCAACCGTATCATCTTTTGATGCACCATCTATTATCAGATGTTCAAAATCTGTAAATGTCTGTTCTGCCACAGAGCGCATCGTTGCAGGAAGTTCTTTCGATGCGTTATATGTGATTGTTATTATTGAAAATAATGGCTCGTTTTGCTTCATAACGCTACAAAGTTACAACAAAGAAATCAAAAGCAATCAAAAATCGCTAAATTTATTTTTTCAAGAAATAGTATCTATCGAAATGACTCTGCATCCTCGCACGCTTTGACCTATCTTTCGCACTCTGTAAAACCATGATGTGTCACCACGTTCTTTCACAACAGCAACTCTTTTGAACACATATTCGCCTTGCTTTTGCCCGTTATCCATAGTCAATTCTTTTGCAAACTGAGGTAATCTATATATCAGATATGCCCTATTCAAATACTCACTCGGCTCGACACCGTCAAATTTCACAATAAATCGAGCGAAGCCCTCATCGTCGCCATATTTTATTGAACTATAATAGAATGGGAATACACCTCTTAACGAGGCTGTGCCCTCAATGACAGGCAAAGAGTCATAATCAAGTCCCTGATATTTTTGGGGCAATGTTATCATCGCTTCATTCCAGCCTCTGCGTTGCCAAGCGTAGTGTTCTGCTCGCAGCTGAGGATTTCGTCCATGATAATACTCCGGTATATCAAGCACCCACCATGGCAACCATGATGGCGAATATGTATCAACATAGAGCAACTCTGACACCATCGATTTCATTGCTTTTTCTATTCTCACTATTTCCTCACATGCTTTCTTTTGATAATCAGCAATTTTTAACAGCCATAGCATTTGCAACAGCCCCAATATCAATGCAATCGTTGATACGACAATAGAATTTATCTTGTTGCGACAAGTCAATCGTGCAATTAGTCGCCAATCGAAAACAATAAACGCCACATAGCCTATCCACATTTGACGCTCTGTGCCGTCAATCAGCATCCATATCAACATCGAAGTTAATGCAATGGTTATCCAAAGGGCTTCCGTTCTCAACACACCCCTCAATGACTTAAATCCACACTTTATTGCATAAACACCAATTAATCCAAGCGATAAGAATAATATCGGTTCTCGGATGAAAAATTTATAGACAAACGCATTGAATGTGAAAGTTTCTTCATTTGCACCTATGTTTGCAAATCGATTCTGTATTGCAGGCCCGAAAACGACAAGCAATGTTCCGACAAGATAAAGGACAATCGAGAGCAACATCTTTTTGTCTGACAGCATAGTCTTATCGTTCTTGACTCTTTGATACAAAACATACAGCACTCCTATGCTTATCGGCACCGAAAAACCTTCGTGCATCAATGATGCCGGAAATGCAATCAAGCACCCTACCAATGACTTGTCTGCACGATTAAACGAATATAAAAATACCAAATTCAATGCTGTGGACCAAACATAATTAATTTGATAGTTGCCCGATGCCATTTGATCATGCCATGGCAGTATTATCCACACACTCCACAAAACTCCCACAACGAATAATGGTTGCAACCACCAATCGTCGGATGCCTGTTTCAATATAAACAATATCATCAGCATCCACATCAGCACATGTATTGCATCGACAAACCAATTCGGCATCATTGTCAAAACAAACATCAATGTGTTGGCTAATCGATTGTTATTCCAATATCTATTATGATGTTTGATACTCTCCCATACCTGCGACCACAAAGTTATCTCATCGCCGTCGCAATTTTCAAACCCTTCAAGAGCCTCTTCGTATGAGCAATAATCAAATTCATACTGATACCACCAATCATCAGTCAACGCATCTGCCGATGACATCCAAAACCAAACGCCGAGCATTACACACATCAGTATGCCGTACGACACAATTATGCTATATTGTTTCCTACTCATCATTTTGATTTCACACTATCCATCTTAATAACTCTGCAACCCTTAAGGCTTTTTTGATTCTTTTCAAATTTATAGAACCACGCTGTATCAGAATTGCATATACCATTTTCTCGCATCTCCTGACTGACTATCACCGGAATTTCTTGCAATCCATAGACTCTTTCAAGCCTTCCACTCCGGCCATTCAGTTTATTAAACCAACGGCGCAACGAGAAAAACAAGCTGATATTACCGTCGGTTTCTCCCTCATCAGGGTCGCCAAATGTGACATTAAAAACTCTTTGCTCTTTAGTTAATCGACTTGGACTGTAATACCATGGATAAAGACCTCTCAAATTATTTCGACCTTCGACTTTGGGTAGCTTATCAAACGGAGTTTCCAAATAACATGATGGATAAATCACAGGCTCTCCCCCTTTGCGCAGACGACATTTCTCTTTGAAAGGATAATCCTCTTTGACACCGATCGGGATATTCATCATATAAATCGGCAAGTCGCCTCGTTCGTCAACCGACTCACAAATAAAATTCGATTCTGAAGTTTCCAATATTTCGGCACACCTTTCTGCCTGTTCTGTCATACGCTCCTGAATCATCACAATCTTATAGAAGAAAAGCATCAGCAGCATAGTTATAACAGCCCACGCAACACCTTTCGCATACGACATACCAAACAGATTGCGATACCATTTTAAATCGGAAATCTGTTTAATTATCAGCAACATCGCAAACATGTATGCCATCCACCATGCCCTGTCGAATGTGGATGTCACAACACTCAACGACATGCTTACTATTATGACCGTCAGATAAAAAGCATTATCGACAGACCACTTTTTCAACCACTCACGACCCGACCTTGATGTCTTAATTATGACAGACAACAACAATAGCCACATCGGAATCGATCCTATAGTGTAAGCATACACATAGTCACTCCACATCGCCGAATCCCAAGGATTTTCAAGTCGATGCCATAATCCCGGAGACACAACAAAAGCCAAACACCCTGCGCAATAACATAATTTTGGAAGCACACTCTCAACAGTGCGTTTTTTCCGATCAATCAATGTCTCAATAAAAAATCCCAATGCTATCGGCAACGCAAATCCTTCGTGCATCATCGATGCAATCAAAGCCAATACCGATAACGACAACACTGCCGCCTTTGATGAAATCCTAATCCTTAACAAAGAAATCAACAATAGATTTATTGCCGCCGACCAAACATAATTAAAGAAATAGGCATTCGACGAATAAACCCTGCTCCAAGGGAGGACCAACCATGTCAACACTATCACACTTACCGTCAACAACGGTGATTTCCACCAATCATTGCTGACAAGAGTCAGAAAAGACACTAACATCAGAGCATAAGCCAACGCATGCAACACATCGACCAACCACTCCGGAAACAGATTTGAGATAATCAAAAATTTATCTGCCATGCGAGAGTTAAAAATCATATAATGGTTGATTATCGATTCTGCGACATCATTGACATCGCAAACTTTGCGACTTTCAAACTTTTCAAACTCCGAAAAATTTAACGCATGGTCAACATGAACTAATGGAACAACATGTCTGAAATAATGATCGTCTTGGAAATCGCATGATGCCATCATCCACAACATCACACCAATCACTGCCACTGCAACCGAAGCAACCGACAACCCTATTGATAGCATTATTCCCTTACGATTCATATTTCGACACACATTCGACATAACACTGCAAAGTTAGCAAAAACAAGGGATTTAATACTATATTATTTATGACAATATTAACCTCACCAAAATATATACAGTAATTATCCTATTGTATTCCAGCTACTTAACTCAATCAAACTTAACAAAAAACCTATTGATTTAAGTTCAGTCTATACATCCTCTTGCTTATTTAGAATCATTTTAAATTAAGCTCATTTAATACTCAAACGTTGGTCAAATCAAATATTCAGCGTAAATTTGCATTAAGAATACAATAATTAATAACTAATAACTTTAATAAATTTACAACTATGGCTTACGTAATTGGAGATGCTTGTGTTGCATGTGGCACTTGCCAATCAGCTTGCCCTGTAGAGGCTATTTCAGAAGGTGATATCTACAAAATCGATCCTGATACTTGTATCAGCTGCGGTAGCTGTGCATCAGTTTGCCCAAGCGACGCTATCACAGAAGGTTAATATCTGTTATAGAAAAAGACAAAGGCGGAATCCATTGGATTTCCGCCTTATTTTTTTGCATAAGATAGCGTATCGGACTGCTGCCATTTTTTAGCAACAATCGTATTTTCTATCAAAAATTTAAAAATCAATTAAAATTGTGTGTTTGCGATAGGAAATTAAAAACTATTTTTTAACTTTGTAGTTGGTATTCATTAAAATGACAGACTATGAGTGAGATGAAATTTCCGATAGGGATACAACAATTCGAAAAACTACGTCGTGAGGGATATGTCTATATCGACAAAACTCGATATATTCATCAGCTTATCAACACCGGTTGTTATTACTTTCTGAGCCGTCCACGTCGGTTTGGAAAGTCGTTGCTGATGTCAACTATTGAAGCCTTCTTTCAGGGCAAAAAGGAATTATTCAAAGGTCTCGCCATCGAAACTCTCGCTCAAGAGTGGAAAGAATACCCTATCCTTCATCTGGACCTTAATACAAAAAAATATGATACTCCCGAAGCACTCAATAATGTATTAGATGAGACACTGAAGAAATGGGAGAATTTGTATGGTAAGGATAATTCCGAAATAGGTTACGAAAGACGTTTCGGAGGGGTGATTCGTCGTGCGGCAGAGAAGACCGGAAGGAATGTGGTGATACTCATCGACGAATACGATAAGCCTCTTCTTCAAGCATACGGCAACGACGAACTTCTCAACGATTATAGTTCTACACTCAAAGCATTCTACGGCAACCTTAAGAGCAACGACGGGTATATCAAGTTCGCTCTATTGACAGGTGTCACCAAATTCGGCAAAGTCAGCGTCTTCTCCGACCTTAATAACTTGAATGACATATCCATGGATTATGAATACTCCGGAGTGTGTGGTATTACCGAGTCCGAACTTCACGACTATTTTGATGAAGCAATAAAATCGTTGGCAAAAGCGCAAGACATGAGTGTAGAAGACACATACACCAAGCTTAAAGTGGAATATGACGGCTATCATTTTCACGAAAAATCAGAAGGTATATATAATCCATTCAGTATTCTCAACACACTCTTTAAAAAAGAATTCCGCGACTATTGGTTTGAGACCGGCACACCAACATTGCTTGTCAATATGCTAAAGGTCACCGATTATGAACTTGAGAATCTGACCGAAGAATCAGTGTCGGTCGATGACCTTAATTGCATTTTTAATGACGGCAATCCTATACCGGTGATATTCCAAAGCGGCTATCTGACAATCGAAGACTACAAAAAAGAATTTGGCACCTATAAACTTAAATTCCCAAATCGCGAAGTCAAAGAGGGATTCATTAAATTCTTGCTTCCTTACTATACGAAGCGACAAAAGGCAGGCAGTTTCAAACTCGATAATTTTGTAATAGATTTGCGTAACGGTAATGCTGAAAGTTTCATGATGCGAATGCAATCACTTTTTGCCGACACCCCATATCTGCTTATTCAGGGAGGCGATCGCGAACGCCATTACCATAACGTCATCTATCTGCTAACGCGCCTGATGGGTTTCTACGTCATGGCTGAATATCAGACATCAGCCGGACGAATCGATATGGTCATCGAGACCGACGACTATGTGTATGTCATGGAATTCAAACTCGACGGAACGGCAGAAGAGGCACTGCTCCAGATAGAAGAACGTGGTTATGCACAGCCGTTCATGAGCAGTGGTAAAAAACTATTTAAAATCGGCGTCAACTTCTCGTCAGAAACAAAGTCCATTGACCGTTGGATTATCGAAGAATAAGTCATAACTCGGAGCAACTCCATGCGAAGTAGGGACGCCAATGTGGTGTCAGTGTGTTGAGACGATGCTGATTACCGGTCGCTGATAAACCAATAAGTCAATCAGCCGACGCATTTGGCAAAAGAATGATTACCCGATTACCTTGGCAGTCTTTCGACCGGATTTTAACCATATATACTAAAACCTTTACACAAAAAGAGTCCAACTAAAAAGCCGGACCCTCATTGCATTTATGTCGATATTTATCCTCTGTGTCGTATTATAGTCGTGAAAGTTTTGACGAGAGGTCTGAGAAAGACACTGCTTGGTCAACGAGTTCCCCTTTTGCATTATAAATATAGACTGCCGGAAGAGTCTGCACATTATATTTGATCACATAATCCGAGCGCTCGCCCGCAGGGTCATACACCACTGTCCAAGGCAAATTCACCGCAGCATTTTTCCATGCCAACTGATCAAAGTCAAGGCATACGTGATAAATATTGATTCTACCCTTATTCGCTTCATAAATCTTTGCAATTTCAATATTGTGTGCAGGACTTTTCTCATCAGTAAGAAGCGAGAAAACGACTGCCGTAGGCTTTCCCTGCTTCAACATATCCGACAACTTGCGACTTTCTCCGTTGACATCTTTCAAATCAATATCAATAGACGATATTTCTTCTGCTTCTATTACATTCTGACGGCCACTCTCGCTGTTTACTTTTTTTCGTCCTTCGACAGCTACCATTTCCAACAATGATGTACGAGGGTCGTTCGGTCGATAGTGTTTGTAGGCAGTAGCCACTGCTGCATAGATTTTTATATCGAAAGCATCTGTAGGGTCAAACAGATATTTTCCATCAATGGTCTTATTAAGCACATGATAGCACAATATGCTCGCTTTGCCATCGCGAATTATTTCGTTATATACTTTTCTTTTAAATTCATTGACAGCCGTCGCATCATCAAAATCAAGCATACTGAGTTGCTTTTCGAAATTCATTAATGCCACAGCGTTATCCGAACCGGACAATTCATAGTCCGTATCAAATTTTTCGACCGGAGCATTAAGAGTCAAATTCTCCAGACTATCGATTGGAAAATAGACATATTTATCATCCATTCTCAAGCGATACACTTCAGGAGCTGTCGGAGCTTCAAACGAGATTGCAAAATCCCCGTTGGATTTTGTTTTTGCAGAATCTAATGCAATCCATTGACCATTAAACCCTCTTTCAAGGACTAACGTCTTACTGTCTGCACCATCTATCTGTCCTGACAGTTTAAAATCATTATTACTGCATGACACCAACACACCACCTAATGCGACCGTTACAACTGCAGTTGCAATAGTTTTTCTTACTGACAATTTCATATCTTATACTAAATTTATCGCAAAGTTAATGATTTTAGACGATTAAACATAGTTTTTTCAAAATATAAGGACTTTTTGGGGTTCAAAGTAGCTCACAAAGCAGCTCTACCAACCTCAATTTGCATCACAAATAATATTAATCTCATTTGAAATCCGAGTTGTTGCAAATAAATTTGTCATTTCGGCTATTTTTGAGTATCTTTGCGAAAATTTACGGGAATGACACTCTTTCCCAATAGATGCAAAAGAAAACAATAAAAATTATGCTTAATGTAATTAAAAAAACCATCGAGCTGCCTGACGGAAGACAGATCACTATTGAGACAGGCAAATTAGCAAAACAAGCAGATGGAGCGGTAGAAGTACGCATGGGCAACACAATGCTCCTTGCGACAGTATGTTCGGCTAAAGAAGCCGGCGAAGGTGTAGATTTTATGCCTCTAACAGTTGAATACAAAGAGAAATTTTCTTCAATCGGACGTTACCCGGGAGGTTTCTTGAAGAGAGAAGGTCGTGCGAGCGATTATGAGATTCTCACTTCTCGTCTTGTTGACCGAGTTTTACGTCCATTGTTCCCTGATAACTATCACGCAGAAACATTTGTTAACGTAACACTATTCTCTGCTGATGAGACAGAAGCGCCGGACGCATTGGCAGGTATCGCAGCATCAGCAGCAATCGCTGTCAGCGACATTCCTTTCAATGGTCCTATCTCTGAAGTGCGCGTAGCTCGTGTAGATGGAGAATGGGTAATCAATCCAAATTTTGCTCAAATTGAGCGCAGTGACATCGAGCTTATGGTCGGTGCTACTTACGACAACATCATGATGGTAGAAGGCGAGATGAACGAAGTTTCAGAACTTGAATTGCTCGAAGCCCTTAAGGTTGCTCATGATGAAATCAAGAAGCACTGTTTGATTCAAGAAGAACTTAAGAAAGAAGTAGGCAAAGCCATTCGCGAATATTGCCACGAAATCAACGATGACGAATTGCGTGCAGATGTAAGAACAAAATGCTACGACAAAGTATATGCAATTGCTAAAACAGGTAGCGCCGACAAACATTGGCGTGCAGACTCGTTTGCTGCAATTCGCGACGAATATATCGAGTCTCTCCCTGAAATGACAGAAGCGCAACTCGAGCTTTATAGCGAAGACCAACGCATTGCAATGGTTAAACGCTACTACCATGACGTAGAAAAAGAAGCAATGCGTCGTTGCGTTCTTGATGAAGGCATTCGTCTTGATGGACGTAAGACCACTGAAATGCGTCCTATCTGGTGTGAAGTCGATTATTTGCCTGGTCCTCATGGAGCAGCTGTCTTCACTCGTGGTGAAACACAGGGTTTGGTGACAGTAACTCTTGGCACAACTCTCGACGAAAAAATTCTCGACGATGTTCTCAATCAAGGCAAAGAACGCTTCTTGCTACACTACAACTTCCGTCCATTCTCAACAGGTGAAGCTCGCCCACAACGTGGCGTAGGACGTCGCGAAATCGGTCATGGTAACTTGGCTCATCGTGCTCTTAAGCGTATGTTCCCTGATGGTTTCCCTTACACATGCCGTATCGTCAGCGACATCCTCGAATCTAATGGTTCTTCTTCTATGGCTACTGTCTGCGGTGGTACGCTTGCACTTCTCGACGCCGGCGTTCAAATGAAACGTCCTGTTGCCGGTATCGCTATGGGTCTTATCTCTGACGGTCAAAAATTTGCTGTCCTCAGCGACATTCTTGGCGACGAAGACCACCTTGGCGACATGGACTTCAAGGTTACAGGTACAGAAAAGGGTATCACAGCCACTCAGATGGACATCAAGTGTGACGGTCTCAGCTACGAAATTCTCGAAACAGCTCTCAACCAAGCTCGCGACGGACGTCTTCACATCCTCGGTATCATCAACGAAACAATACCTCAACCACGCGAAGACTATAAGCCTCACGTTCCACGTCTTGTGACTATCGACATTCCTAAAGATATGATCGGCGCTGTGATTGGTCCTGGTGGCAAAATCATCCAAGGCATCCAAGAAGAAACAGGAGCAACAATCTCTATCGAAGAAGATGCTGCTAACGGTATCGGACACGTTGAAATCGCTTCAAGCAATAAAGAAAGCCTCAATGCTGCTTTAGCACGCGTCAAAGCTATCGTTGCTGTTCCTGAAGAAGGAGAAATCTACAAGGGAAAAGTTCGTTCAATTCTTGACTTCGGTGCATTCGTAGAATTTATGCCGGGTCGTGACGGTCTTCTCCACATCAGCGAAATCAGTTGGGAACGCCTCGACAGCATGGAGCAAAGTGGCATTAAAGAAGGCGACGAAGTGACTGTGAAGCTTATCGAAATCGACAAGAAAACAGGCAAATACCGTCTTTCTGCTCGCGTATTAACACCAAAACCGGAAGGCTACGTTGAACGCGAACAACGTCCTCGTCCTAACAACGGTCCTCGTCCTAATGGTGGCAACCGTCCTAATGGTGGACAACGTGGTGGCAACAACCGCCGTAACGACCATCGCAACGACCGTCGTCGCGACGAAGAATAATCTTGAACTATACTAACAACAATAAAATGACGGCTATTATCTTTTGATTTTAGCCGTCATTTGTTTATAGCACACGAGCTTTGTCTCGTTGTTATTGACCTATACACGTTGTTGTTATTGGTGTCTCAAAAAGTTTTAACGAAATTACTCTTTTGTCTTGCCAAGTTTAATTTCTTTGATAACACCGAGTGATACATACCAAAGATAACCACGAACCGAACGATATTTAGGGCTACCGTCCTCTGCTTTAATTTCTCTTAGCAATTTGATATAACGTCTCACCTGCTGCGTATTGTAGTTATCATTTAGTTGCTCACCAAATTTATAGTCTATTACTTCCAAATCACCTTCTTTTGAAACGACGATTCGGTCGGGACGACGATTTTTATCATCACTGCATAGAATGGTGCGCTCGGTTATGACATCCAAGTCTTTATCAAACCACTTTGCAACCTTATCATCAGCCATTTTTGCCTTCAAAAACGCCTCTACCTCATCAGCATCTTTCCCTTTCAACCGACCTGCTATCTTCATACGTCTGATGGCTGCCGGCAAATCATCTGCAACGATAACTTGCTCCATAATAGAGTGTAACAGACGACCTCTTCTTCGACTTTCCTTACTTTCTTTTTCGGAAGCATTATCCGACCTTACTTCATTGTCATCTTCCGCATCTTTTTCAGAATCCGTTATAAGAAGTTCAGTCTTTGTATTGACATGATAATCAGCAATTTTTTCTTTATCATCAGATTCTGACTCATCAGATTTATCCTTGAATTTTTTGACATCCTCAGGTGTCACCCCGCCCATTCTATAAGTCAGCAATTCTCCGGAATCATCGATAATGATGTCATTTTCTTTGATAGTAAATTCAATCTCTGAGGGATCCAAGAGTTTCGTGTCATACATCTGCGGGACAATACGTTTGAGGTAATCGCCTATTAGAGTAGATTCTGCCTTTTTGGTGGATTGAGCATAGATATAAAGTTCGTTAACAGCGCGAGTAAATGCTACGTATGTCTTATTCAGCTGATCTACAACAATCCTATCAAATTCATGCTCATAATCATCATTATAGAGCGTATCTTTGAGGGCATTATTCATTCCTATCGGCAAATAAGGAGGCATACCTGAAATTTCTACATTATCCGGCAATTTCGGACGAACCCATATAGTCGAAGGTTTAGTAACATCCAAACTCCAATCTGCATAAGGTATAATCACACATTTAAACTCTAATCCTTTCGACTTGTGTATCGTCATAATTTGCACTGCATCAGTATCTTCCGGTGAGGATATAGACGATTTTTTTGCTCCGGTGTCGTTCCACCATCTGACAAACGATGCTATATCGGCAGGATACATTTGGCAATACTCCAGCACTTCATCTTGGAACGCAGCCAAAAAAGCCACATCCGATTGTCTTAGTTTTTCAGGGACAACTTTGATTATTATATTTTCAACCAATGCCGGCAAAGCAACAGTATGAACCTCCTTAAGTATATCACTGACATCAATGTTAGATTCATCGCTAAAATAGCGTTCTATGATTTCTGTCGCCGATAAGTCAGGGTTATTGCAATAGATGTAATTGTAGCTGCTAATAAACTCATCCATTTCGACTTTACTATTGCGCCTATCGTCTGTTTTTACACCTTTCTTGGCATTTCCCTTGACAATGAGTTGCAACACTGCGACCACTAATTTTACTGCACTCGAGCTCGAAATTTTCAGCGACTCCTCACTGATTACCGAAATCGGTGTTTTACCGGCATTTTTTTCATCGGCATTGTATGCCATCAACGCATCGATAAGAGCCACTCCATGATCGCCGTTGCTGACAAGAAATGCTATATCTTTCTGAGCATACCCTTTGTCGAGAAGACGATGAACAAGATCGCCCATTTCGTCATACGCATTGGCTTTGTGGCCCATGAAGTTCACTTCCACATAGCCCGGCTTATCAATATTTTTTATCTTTTGAATTGCATTGCTATAAAGCGAACTGATTTTCAATCTCGTGCTATCCGACTTGTCTGCACCTCGCTCGTAATCAAGAGTATGCGCAATTCTATGAAAGAACGAATTATTGAATTTAACAATTTCCCTATTGCTGCGCCAATTGGTGTTTTCATCTACACTTTCACCTCGTATTTCACAATCAAATCTCTCCGGCACATCATTTTGGATAAGCATCGGCTCTGCATTACGAAAGCGATAGATACTCTGCTTAACATCGCCAATAATCAGATTGTCGTAGTCCTCTTCATGACTCAGACTTTCAGACACCAACGGACAAAGATTACTCCATTGCAATCGCGACGTGTCCTGAAATTCATCGATAAGATAGTAATTAATGTATGTCCCCACACGCTCATAAATGAACGGAGCATCGTCTTCATTGATAATACCTTGCAGAATACGATTTGTCTCGCTCAACGGGATTATATTATTTTCCTCTCTGAATTGTCTGATATTTTCTTTAATCGATTTTATCAACCCCAAATAGTACAACTTGCCATTTGTTGCCGACCAAAATCGATCCAAAATTTCCCATTCAAGCATTAAATCGCGATGCTCGCATAGCATATAAGCAAGTCCTTGAAGTGCATCAGCCTTCTCCTTATAATCTTTTAACAGAACCACAACATCCTCTTCATCGACGCCTTCGAGAGACATAATCGATTTTCCAAAGCCAAATTTCACTTTGCCTATAGGCACATCAGAAAAGTCGGAATCAGATTGGCGTCGCCATAATCCTCCATAATTTTTACTATTCAACGAATTGAAGTCACAACCTTCATTCTTTAGCATTTCAAGGATTGCGGTTCTACTCTCTGAATATGCTTCTTTGTATTCCTCGTGACAGTCTTTATGACTCTTTTTAAGTTTACTATACACCTTCATATAATCGACATCCGAGGTAAGATATTCCATCAACTCAGCTTCCACATTCTCCTTGAACACCTCTGAATGAAACAGATTAGTGAAATTAACCAATTCCGCGTATAATCCGTTTTTGCTTTTTTTAAATGGATTCCAACCTTCTCCGTCTCGGAGCATATCTAAAATCAGCGACTGTATCCAAAACTTGGCATAGCTTTTTTTCCTGTCTGTATTGTCATTTACTTCAGATAGCGTCATATCCACCCCCACTTGCGAAAGATACTTATCGTCAAGTTCTATCTGATAGGATTCGTTTCTATCAGTTTCAACGGCAAGAGTTCGAAGTATGGATTGAAAGAATGCATCAATTGTTGAGATTTGAAAATCCGAATACCCATGCAACAATATATTGAGGCCTAATAATGCAGCTTGCTGCACTTGCTCCTTTGTGGCTGAAAATTCCTCTATAAAATCTGATAGATAATCGATTTTTTCATCGTCTTGAGAATAAAGTCCGGCAAGATTGGCAAGCGCAGTTACGATACGCTGCTTCATCTCGTTGGTCGCTTTGTTTGTAAACGTTATCGCTAAAATTCGACCATGCACAGCCCGCATCTCCGGCTCTGTACGCAGACGATAACGATTATTGACCTTCTTAGCCAAGAAATTGCGAATATAAATCTTGGTAAGCGTATATGTTTTGCCCGACCCGGCAGAGGCTCTCTGAAGTTGCAACATAATTATCCAACGATTTTCACTTTATATCCCTTCGCTTTCAACATCTCTGCGACTTTCTGCTTGCAATCACCTTGAAGCAATATCTCGCCACAACGAGCCGAACCTCCGACACCTGTCTTTGTTTTCAACTCCTTGGCTATTTCTTTCAACTCTTCATCATCGCAAAGAAATCCTTCGATAATTGTCGCAGTCTTGCCTTTACGTGCTTTTTTGTCAGTCAACACCTTTAATGGCTCTTTCTGCACTGTTTGCTCCTTATCGTTTAAAGAAACCTCTTCAACCATTTCTTCTTCCTTTTCAAACTCAGGAGCATCTACACCATCAAATGCTTTGCTTAACGCTTCTTTCCAATCCATAGTAATCTATATTGATATTATTAACCACAAATTTACAACAAACGATTGAATAATCATTGTGTCGTGCAGGAAATTTATCAGCAAAAACTAATTTTTGTACATTCCTGAAAAAGATTGACAAAGTTTATATCGCACTTCGCAACAATTCAAAAAAAGCCTGCTTGCACGACACAAACAGGCTTTAAGATTTATGTGTATTACTCTTTGAGTTTATCAATCGAGATAGCTTTGCAATTCAGCAAGTGCCAAGCGATAGTCGCGTTCTGCCTCTAAACTTTTCTCAAGAGCTTCATAATACAATTTGTTTTCATTGATGTAATCCACTATTGATATTTGTCCTGCACGAAGAGCTTTTTCGAGATAATCACGTGAGCTAAAACGCTTGACCATCTTAGCATACTCCGATGCAGTGCGACGAAGTTGAATTGTTCGCTCATATTGAGTGCGAACATTGCCATAGAATTGTGCGACTGCATCTTCCGACATTGCTTCTGCGGCACTGACAGCGGCTTTTGCAGCTTTCACCTTTCCGCTGTTGCTCCACAATGGGATAGAAAGCCCTACAGCAACGCCATGATGATTATCTCCTGCCACCAACTCATTGACATATCCTACAGAGAACGAAGGAAGACCTTCCGACTTTGTCAAGCTCAACATCTCACGATTTAGCTCAATCTCGCCTCTGACGTAAGCCAATACCGGATTGACAGCCTCAGCCTGAACATAAAATTCGTCGAATGAATCGGCAAGCATTACTTCCGGATAAAGCACCGTATCGAATACTATTGCCTTTCCTCCATTAAGACGAGATATATCGAGCAATAAAGCATCACGCTCAACGATATTCATTCTCACTTCGTTTTCGACAGCGAGTAATTCGAGATTGATTTTATTCAGACCGATTACTGATGTTTCACCTCTCTGCAATGCCAATTCTTCCGATTTCGCCAATTTGCGATACTCTGCAAGTTTTCGACTATCAAGGTCGCTGACAGCATTGACATAAATAAGGTTGATCAGTGCAATACGAGCTTCCTTCAAAACATCAAGACGTGTTTGCTTGTATTCGAGTTTCAACAAGTCGTTTTGACGGGTCGCTACACGACGTTTAGCACCGGAAAGAGTTGCAAAATCAAATTCCTGACTGACTCCTACTGCTATTTTGTTTGGCACATCAGAAGGTTGTCCCCACATGTAGGTAAACTCCACTGAAGGATCGGCAAGATTAAGCCCTGTATTGTTGGCAAGAGCGACAGCCTCATTCTGATTGCGCAACGCTTTCAGCGTAGTATTATTTGTCTCAATCGAGTCGAGCACGCTCTCTATCTTGTTTGCTTCGACATTGTATGCCACCGACAAAAGAGCGACTATATAAACTATCAATCTTTTTTTCATAATGATTCTTCCTTTACGATGTTCGTCTTTGAGTTCATTTTCAAATAAATCACCGGAATAACAAATCCGTTAAGCAATGTTGATGTCAAAAGTCCACCGAGAATAACTTGTGCCATCGGACTTTGGATTTCGTTGCCCGGCAATGCGCCACCCAACGCCAATGGGATCAATGCCAAAGCAGATGTCAAAGCTGTCATCACGATTGGGTTTAGACGGTCGAGTGAGCCTCGCATTACAGCATCTTTCACCGACAATCCTTCTGCGACAAGGTAGTTGTATCTATCGACAAGCAACATACCATTACGCGTCGCAATACCGAACAATGAGATGAAGCCGATAATAGCAGGAATGCTGACAACCCCGGATGTAAAGAATATCACAAACACACCTCCTATCAAAGCCAACGGCAAGTTAAGCATAATCACAGCCGATTGAGAAGCGTTACGGAACTGATTATAAAGCAACAAGAATATTGCCAATATCGAGAATATGGACGTGATAAACAACGTCTGCGATGCAGCCTGTTCGCTTTCAAACTGTCCTCCATATTCGATGTGATAATTTTCAGGCAATTCGATTTTTTCCTCAATAATTTCTTGAATATCATTCACAGCACCTCGCAAGTCACGACCTGAAACATTTGCAGAGACTACTAATTTTCGTTGAACGTTCTCACGTCCGATTGTATTAGGTCCTGCCGATGAACGAATGTCTGCAACATATTCAAATGGTATTTTGCTACCATCTGCAGCCTCTATCATGATATTGCGAATATTATCGATTGAACTGCGATTTTCGTCATCTACTTTCACTGTCAAATCGAAAGAGCGGTTGCCTTCAAACACGTTAGACACAACTTCTCCACCAAGCAACACGTTGACATACTCAGCAAATTGCGGCAGTGTGATACCATAGCGTGCAAGCACTTCACGACGCGGCTCGATCTTTAGCTGCGGGCGTTCCACCTGTTGTTCAACGTTTAGGTCGGCAATGCCTTCCACTCCGGAGATAGCTTCTTTCACCTTATTACCGATGCTATACATCTTGTTCAAATCCGAACCGAATATCTTAATCGCAATATTTGCTCGCGTACCGGAGAGCATCGCATCAATACGGTGAGAAATCGGCTGACCTATTTCGATATTAACGCCTGACAACCCGGCTAATTTTTCGCGCAATTCGGCAGTCAATTCGTCTTTGCTTCTGTCATCCAATTCAAACGGGGCTTCTATTTCCGAGACATTAACGCCGAATGAGTGTTCATCAAGTTCGGCACGACCGGTCTTTCGAGCCACACGTTTGATTTCAGGCATACTCAATAGAATTTCTTCCACTTGATGTCCGACTTTGTCTGATTCTTCAAGCGACAACCCCGGCATTGAAGCGACGTTTATCGTAAATGACCCTTCATTAAATGGAGGCAAGAAACTACGTCCTAACGTAAAGAATATCCCCAACGCCACGACAAACAGACCGATAACACTGCCTAACACAGCTTTTTTATGGTTGAAAGCCCAATTCAAAGCCTTTGAGTATCCACCTTTCATCTTTTCGACAATCTTCGGCTCCTTATCCTCTTTTGAAGAATTTTTCAACAAATATGAACACAAAACAGGAGTCAATGTCAAAGCGACAAGTGTAGAAGCAAACAGCGACACGATGAATGCGACGCCAAGAGGCACAAGCATACGACCTTCCATTCCACTAAGGAAGAACAATGGCAAGAAGCTCACAACGATAATCAACGTAGAGTTCAAAATCGGCATACGCACTTCTTTTGAGGCATTAAATACGACTTTCAACAACGGCAATCGTTCTGCTTCCGGCAAAGCTCGGTTTTCTCGCAGTCGCTTATACACGTTCTCCACATCGACAATCGCATCATCCACCAATGAACCGATAGCAATCGCGATACCACCGATACTCATTGTATTCATGGTCAATCCCATGGCTTTCATCACCAAGAATGTAATTAATATAGCCATCGGAATTGTTATCAATGATATTACGGTTGTGCGAGGATTCATCAAGAAAATGAACAATACCAAAGCGACGAAGATAGCGCCTTCGATTAATGAGCGCTGAATATTATTGATAGAGCTATCGATAAATCGCTGTTGACGATAAAGTTGCGTATCGACTTTCACATCTTTTGGCAACTCTTTTTTGATTTCCTCTATCGTATTATCAAGCTTGTTGGTAAGGTCGAGTGTGCTGGTGTTAGGCTGCTTTGTCACAGTCAGCAACACGCCTTCCTTTGCCGATACTGAGGCTTTACCGATTTTCGGTGCTTTAGCCCCTATTTTTACTGTAGCTATGTTTTCGAGCAAAATTGGTGCAGCATCTGTGGCCTTTACCACTGTTTTGCCGATTTCTTCGACATCTGTTGTCAAAAGCATACCTCTAATGATATACTCATTGCCATATTCGTAAAGCACACCACCTGATGCGTTCTGATTCATACCATTGGTGACTTCCATCACTTCCGAAAGGCCGACACCGTAATGACGCATCTTCTCCGGATTTAGCAATATCTGATACTCCTTGACATCACCACCAAGCACTGCGACTTGCGCCACTCCACCGGTCGATAATAGACGAGGGCGTATCACCCAATCGGCAATTTCTCTGAGTTCCAACATTGATGTAGAATCAGCAGTCAAACCGACAAACATCACCTCACCCAATACCGATGATTGAGGTCCTAACGTCGGATTTCCGACACCTTCAGGGAATTGCTCACCGACGATAGCCAGCTTTTCCGAAACAATTTGACGTGCTCTATACTCATCAATACCCCAATCGAATTCTACCCATACTATAGAAAAACCTGTAGTCGATGATGAACGAACACGACGAACATCAGTCGCCCCATTCATGGCTGTCTCAATAGGGAACGACACCATACGTTCCACTTCTTCAGGCGCCATACCCTTTGCTTCTGTCATGACAACAACCGTCGGAGCATTCAAGTCGGGAAACACATCGACTTCCATGCGATAAGCTGTATAGCTTCCGGCAAGAATTATCAGTACAGATGCGACTAATATTATCAGGCGATTATTTAGCGCAAATTGTATTATCTTGTTAAGCATAATGTTTCGATATTAAATTAGTGACTATGGCTGTGAGGTATTGCAGACGAATTACCTGCCATCTTGACATGGATTGCTCCGTTTGTAACCACTTTGTCGCCGGCTTTGAGTCCTTTTTTGATTTCAACACTCACACCGTTGTTGGCACCAAGTTTTACTTCTTGTTTTTCATAATGCTCTGCATCTTTTTGCAAGAACACAAAGTACAAGCCTTGTTCTTCTGCGATTGCACCTTTAGGCACGCTTATCACTCCCTCACGAGGAGCTCCAAGAAGATAGATTTCCGCATACGATCCCGGCACGATATTTCCTACGTTATCAAATTCGAAAATTACAGGAAGATAGTATGAACCTTCGCTTGATGATTTACCGTATGAAACTACTCTGCCGTTTAGCTCCGAAAGACACAACATTTCATCAGGGCGATAAGGCAAAACGAAATTTGCCGAGAAAATATTACCCAAACGATCGAAATAGCGTTCCGACACTTCTGCACGCAATTGCAAACGGCGATTTTGCGACACTGTCGCTATCGGCTGACCGACAGAAACATATTCACCCGGTTTTACCAACAACGAAATCAAATATCCTGAAATCGGTGAACTTACAGTCACACCACCTGTTGCAGCACGTCCTGAAACTGTGTTCAAAGCAGCTTTCGCCTGATCAAGATTTGCTTTTGCTTCATCAAATTCGCGTTGAGAAATGATTCTGTCTTTCACCAAAGAAGCTGCACGGTCGTAGGCTTTTTTTGCTGCATCGTATGCAATTTTTGCCGACAACGAAGCATCACCATCGACAATTCCTTTTGATGAGATTGTAAACAATCCCTGACCGGCTTTGACTGCCGACCCGTCGGTCAATGACTTGTTGACATAACCTACAATACCACTTGCTGTCGCTGCCACTGTGCGCTCATCGCCTTGTGCCGACAACACCTGTCCGCCGGTCTTTATAACATCGTAAAATTCTGTAGGTTCAACAGTTGCCACCGTCACACCTGCTTTCTTTGCTTGCTCTTTGGTAAAAACGATAATACCATCGGCATGACCTTCCGCAGATGCACCATGATTATGGCCTGAGTGGTCGTGGTTGTGTGCCGAATGGTCATGACTATGTCCGCTATGGTCATGCGAACAACTTTCGCCATGCGCATGGTCGTGTGAATGTCCCTCATTACCGGAACAACTCATTAACATCATCGTTGAAAACGACAATGCTGCTATAAAAAGATGTTTGATTTTCATATATTTATGATTTTTTGATCTGATGATTTACCAGATGATGTTTTTTACAATTTTTCTTTAGGATTAATCTTCGTGTCTATAACTCTTAACAACGAGACACAGGAGGGGCACGAAGCCCATATAGAGGACCTTTGTATTGAGTCACTATTCTTTCCGACTTCTCAATATCATAAAAGCCCGACAACTCAGCCTTGTATAACTCTGTTACTTCCGGCTGATTTAAAAATAAATTAAATGATTGAATATCCGGCGTCAACACTTCCGTGCTTTTGCCAATCGACATATCGATTACTCTTATTGAGCAATGTTCTTCCCCGTTGTGACTTGTGGCATCAGTTTCAAAATCTCCATGTAAATGAGAACACTCATCGGCATGGCCACAATATTGAGGCATCAGACATATAGCCTCTGTGCAACCATGATGGTGATGTGGCAACAATGATAACGTCGTCATCACCATTACAGCCAAAGCCACAAACGATATTTCAAATATCTTACGCAATTTTACACATTGTTAAATCAGTACAAAATTACATAAAAACTTACGATTCAGCATTAAACGAGTTGCGTTTTTTATTTTTTTAACAACTCAAATCTGCTATTTCATTGATTTAAACACCTTGTTTTCTTTGGCATATTTCACACCTCTAAGAGCATTCACAAAAAAGAATCCGAATGATTTTTCTGATTTCCGCGATGCGCGCCAAGCATTCACCACAATTCGAGGCAACCACGTAAAGCGATGTATATAGCTGAACACAGCCCCTTTGGTCATCCAAAAATATGGTTCTTCGGCATCTCTGCCGGCTGTCGTCGGGTGGTTGTGCGTACCGACCACTATAGGCACAAATCGAGCCTTTAGTCCCGCTTTTTTTGCGTCATGGATAAAGACATCTTCCTCACCACATCGTAGCACAGGAGTGCCGATGCTGATATTCTCGTTAAACTTCACTACACCCTTCACAGCACTAAGTCTGAAGGCAATTTCAATGCACGACACATAGTAACCTTTGGGAGCATTGACAAGGTCGAACGACGAGTCGGGATACGCTTTGGGATAATTATCGGAATGGTGGCGCACGGTGATAATGTCGGCATCGGGATATTGCTCAAAAGCATAGATTAGCGACTTTAGTTCTTCCTCTTTATAACACACATCGTCGTCACTCATCAAGCAAAGTGGGGCTGTCGCACATCTGACAGCATTGTTGCGATTGCAACAGATGCCTCGGCTATTGACCTTGCACACCTTGATATCGTCTCTGACTACCAATGCCTCGGGCACATCCATATCCCCATCAGGCAATTGCCACGAGACGAGATACTCCACCCCCTCGACCTCAGGATGCGACGACTCGACAACTCGACGTATTCCCTCTGCTCCGATGGTACATATCAAAACTTGCAACTTCACCATATCACTTCAGCATTTGCTCTATATGTTTCAAATATCTTTGCACAACCACCTTCGACGAGTTATGCTTCTCTACAAACTCTCGACCCTGAGCCGAAAGCATTTTAAGGCGCTCTCTGTCAAGCACTAACTCTTTAATCGTTTGATATATAGCCTCATCATCGGGTATCACATTCACCACCGGACGCAGTTCGTGCTCACCGATGAAATCATAAAATTCCGGTTCGGCACCTGAAACCACCACCTTACCCATCGCCATTGCTCCGAGTGCATTGGTCGCAGGAGTGTATGAATAAAGTTGGTCAAGCACAATATCTGCACTCTCAAGGCGCCTCATATATTCCTTATACGGGAGATTTTCCACGACCTCTACTCTACATCTATCAGGCATCTCGGCTTCTACACGTTGAGCTGCCACAAGCAATCGGTCTGTGCCCTTAAAAGCCTTATATTCGCTCTTTATTCCGACAAAAATATTTATTTTTTCGCCAAGCGGAGCCGGCATATATCCTACTGATTTCAAATCGATTGGAATTCCGATGTAGCTCAATTTATCTTTCAGATAGTATCTGCCTGCCACATCATATTCATACAGACAAGAGACAGCGCCATCCACTCCGTTATAAATATCCTCGCAATGATTGAGCATCTCTACAGTCTGCCACTCCAATTCATTCATAGGATTTTGTTGTGCAAAAGGTGCCGGTTCTTTTCCCAAACGATATTCAGAATATCTCAATTCTTCTGACCGACAACACATCCTGACATAATATGGATCACTACCTGCCAACGACAAAAAAACACTTCGATTATGGCGACGCAGCTCGTTGAAAAAATATCTGATTTTGCCCGGTCGCAAGTCGAAAAAATTTGGATTAATGAGTTGCACCACATCATAGCCTCGCATTTTCGGCATCACCGAAAATAAGCGATACATATACTTCATGCTTCCGACAAAACCCGGCTCTCTGACAAGGTTGATATCACGCTGCGTATCCATACATCGTGAACCGGACGACACTATCGTCGCCTCATGCCCCAAACGTTTCAACTCTGTTGCAAGCGAGACATGAAAATTCGAATAATCACCTACGAATAAAAATTTCATATTGCAAAAATAGTAAAAATTGCCATAATTTACGTAATTTTACGGCAAATTAAAAATCCTTTGATGAATAAAACGTTTTCCATAGTTATCCCTGTCTATAATCGCGCTGCTATCGTCGCCAATACCCTCGACAGTATCGCTAAACAAACATATCGCCCTATACATCTTATCTTGGTCGATAACAACTCTTCTGACAACTCTTTGGAAATACTTAATCAATGGAAGAATGCTAACGAAACCGATGACTTCACAGTGACAGTCGCCACAGAGTCTTTACCGGGCGCTGCCGCTGCTCGCAACAAAGGCTTACATTATGTCGATTCCAATCTATTGGCTTTTTTCGATAGCGATGACACTATGCGACCGACTGCAATCGCTGACTATGTTGAAGCCTTCACTGAAAATCCGAAGGCCGACATCGTATGTTGCAATGCGCTCTATCATTTCATCAACGGCAAAACAAGGTTATTTCATTTTCGCAATGGCGACATACTTCGCAACCATATCTACCACGCCACTTTACGCACTCAAGGCTATGCTGTTCGCACTTCATTCTTCAAAAAATGTGGTGCTTGGGACGACAATGTAATGACATGGAACGATTGGGAAACAGGCATCCGTCTCTTGCTAAACGACCCTTGCGTAGTATCGCTTGGAAAGACTTTGGTCGATATTTTCATGCAAGAATCTTCCATAACAGGACTTGATTTTTCTTCAAAAGCAGGAAAATGGGAGGTTGCCCTCGATAAAGCAGAAAAAGTCATCACCAATTCATCACATAAGCAGAAAAAGTCATTACTCCGACTCATTGACTACCGACGGATAATCTTAGCCGCACACTACAAAAAAGAGGGCCATGCCGAACTCGCCAACCCTCTATATACTCAAGTGATGCAGCATAGCAAAGCCGATCTTTGCATGCGCTTGCTGATGCCACTCGTCTATCACTACACATCAATAGGCGGTCGCGGCGCTGCCTCACTCATCGACCGATTTCTTTAGTCGGCATCGTTAAATATAACTTCCGTAAAAGAGCCTCAACAAAATGCTTTGCAGTGATTTGTGATATAATAATAAAGGCATGGTCGCCCATGCCTTTACGTCGATAATTATTTCTTGCGTCGTCTCACCGATTTTGCTGCTGACGGATTGCTTGTCTTGGAGCTTACTTTCGGTCCGCTTGACTTCTTTTTCTTTTCAGAACGTTTATTTCTCGCTTTCGACTCCTCTTTCTTTTCTTTCTTTGGTTTTTCAGCCACAGTCTCATCTTCGACTACGACTACCTCATCGCGATTAGCTATCTTAACTGTATCATTATTTTTAGCAGCTTCTTTCAAAGAGTCTTCTCTTTCCTTTTGAGCAAGATACTCTTCGCGAGTCGGCACCCATAGATTCTTATCGAAATTACGGAGACGGTTGTCAATACTGTCTTGTGCACGTTTCAAATCGTCAGGGTCGGGGAACATTTGCACCAACGAAAGGTTACGAAGATTTTTGGTCTTGTAAATATCACCCTTATACATTTCCATATTGAAATAGTCGTCGAGACTGTACTGAGGGAGGTTATTGTCGTCAGAGATGAAGACATATTGCTGAGCAAGATAAGGGCGCAATGCGTCAAACTTCACCCAGAACATCGGATAGCGAGCATCGCCACCAAAGTCGCTTGAGCGATTGAGCACCGGACAAATAGCCACAACACGCATCTTCATTTCATTGCTACGACGGTCAAACTCCCACTTTTCAATGACGTAGTAGTTGAGCACCTGAGTTGTCGGCACATCTGCTTCTTCAATGACAAACTTCGGATTTTTCTCGGTCGAACCCTTGCCCTCTGTGTAGTAGATACCAAACCTATCGAGCATATCACGCACATTGATTTTGTATTTGTCTGTGAATATTTCACGACCGTCAAGATACTCGTATGCCGGGATTTCGCCATCGACCACAAGGCGCAACATCAAGCGAAACAAGTTTTCTTGCCCGTCGATTACATCTTCAGGAAAATACAATGCCGCATTATCCGGCTTTGTCAAATCAATCTGACGATAAATTTCTCTCATCCACGCCAAGTCGGCATCGTGAGGCTCTTTTTGTTCGTAGAACGACTGCATACGTTCAGTCACCTGAGTCGCTGCATTTTCCTCTGTCTTTTTCTTTCCTCTTTCACCACGTTTGCGCACGCCGACTTCCGACTGTGCCACTGATGAGAGCGACACCATAAGCGCTGCGACTATTACTAAAAGTGAACGATAAGTCTTCATATCTTATTATTATCTGATTAGCTATATTATTAATTTAGGGCTACTTCCATTGGCGAAATATCGCGTGTGATGCCATCAGGACCTTTGGCCTTGACATTGGTGATAAAGAAACTCTTGCCCGGCTTCAAACGTTTAAATTGCTCCATCTGACGCGATGAGAACTTCGCACCTTCCGACACTTCAGGCATTGCATTTCCCATGCTGTCGAAAAACACAGTCGTAAACGACACTACAGAATAACTGATGTTGAGCAAATCGTCATCGAGAGCCGCACCGAGACCTGTGGCAGCCATAAGCGAACCCTTGGAAATGCGTTTTGGTGTACCTTTATAGTTGACTGTGTTGCCACTTGCGTCTTTTATTGCGATGAATGGTGATGGGTCAGGCAATTTACGCACACGGAATGTCATTGCGCCCATCTGCTGCGTACCGTTGGCTGTCGCCGCCGACACTGTGATAACGGCATCGTCGCCTATCTTGTTAGGACGAGCCACCCAGAGATCGCCGTTGCGTGTCAACGTACCATTTGACATCGTCGCTGTAATCTCATTCATAGCCACACCCGGCACCGAAATACTGATAGGGTTGTCGATACCTGCATAGAGCACATTCATCATCGTCGCTGAGATTGTCGCCATTGGCTCAATGACAGTGTAGTGAGACGTAAACTCACGACGATCGATTGTACCATCACCCTTTGGCACTTCGATATAACCACTATAGTCGAAGGCTCCGACACTTGTCGGCACAAACTCATACAGACCGTTTTCGACCTTAGTGCCACCGACATAAATCGTCGGACGCTGAGTCGTATCGATTGCAGCAAGCACGATATTGGCTGAATACTTGCCACCACGCATAATCATATTGGAATTAGGTATAACGTATGCGTTAAGTTCGTTGACTCTGACGTCGCCGATATCAACATTGGTAATCAAACTTGAGAGCGCTTCCGATTCAGCCTGACGCAAATCATTCTGTAGCTGAGTAAGAATAGTCACAGCCGCCACGACAGGGACATTGTCAAACTTCACATCTTCCCAAAGCGTCTTTCCCACTGTGCCGAGCTTATGCTTCACTGTAGTAGAGAGCATTTGAGCGACAGCCTGACGCTTAGCCGAGTCCGGGATAACGTTCATAATAAACGCTCTATAGGCATCGACCTTCTCGCGAAGCATTTTTCCCTTGCGAGTCGTAGGGTTGAGCATAACCACAGATGATGCTTCAAGGTTGTCTTTATTTATGATATTGTTGACGTCGCCATCCTTTCCGTCGGCATTTCTAACAATTTCAAGTTTCAACGAGTCAATCAAAGCATATAGATCATTGGATTGCTTTCTGACATCGACTCCTTTTTCATACCATGGGCCTGTCTTTGTAGGGTTCTTTTCATACAAACTTTGTAAATACTGAAATTGCACCTCATTACGAGCCGAGATATTCCCGGCAGTACGCTGCAATGCCTCCTGCACCTGACTGAACCCGTTGAGCACGTCGCTCGACACATTGAGTGCAAGCATCGCGGTCAAAACGATGTACATCAAGTTGATCATCCTCTGACGAGGCGACATTTTTCCACTACCTCCTGCCATGGTCGTTATGCGTTTTCTTCAGAATTTTGTGTAAATGGGTTAATCGGCGGCTGCATATTTCCACCCATCATCGGGTTGTGCATATTGATAGTCATCGCTGTGATCATCTTTTCATACACTTGATTGAGTTGCTTCATGTAGCGAGCCATCTTTTCTGTCTCTTCACAATAGCGTGAACTTTCGTTTGCCGACTTTTCATACATATCGCGAATGTCTTTCAAACCACGATTTACGCGATCGATTGACTCGAGTTGCGATGAAATGCCTTTTAGCTGGATTTCATAGATTGTATTCAATCCTCCGATATTGCGATTTAAGTTTTCCATCTGATCGACATATCCTGTCGAGCTACGTGTGATATTTTCGCTATTTTCTGTAATTACCTGATATGATTGAAGCAATACATTGCTTACTTGGTTGAGCGCCATTGTTGTCTCCTTGAGTTGTTGCATTTGCTCTGCGATGCCTGCCATCTGAGAAAGATATTCTTGTGTAGCGTTTGTCAACTCTGCCATCTGAGAAAGTTGCTCGCTTGCCGCAGCCATTTTTGAGATACTGTCACGCAACGACTGAGTGTCTTCTTCCGAAAGATTTACTGCATCAGGAATACCGGCTGACTGGCGAGCTTGCTCTCCGCTGACGATAACACCGCCACCAATGACACCTCCGCCTATTACGCCGCCACCGATGACACCTCCGCCACCGTTAACTACGACGCCTTCAGCTGCTTCGCCGACAAAACCATCAACAGAGCCATCGCCTATTACTCCGCCTCCGATGACACCTCCACCACCGTTGATGATGACACCACCGCCACCACCGCCACCTGCAAACTCAGGACGATCCTCAGGGTTCTTTGATTCGAGCACCGGAAAGACATCTTCCCAGTGGTATTCCTTCGGTGGACGGTCGAAAGCTGTGAGAAGGAACATCAAGACTTCAGTACCCATACCGATACACAATAATGCGTTACCCATCGGAAGGTGAAGAATCTTGAACAATGCACCCAAAATTACAATCGCTGCACCGAAACTATAGGCAAAGTTGAAAAATCTCTGCCCTTTTTCGCCACTTAAGAAGCGTTCAATGCTGTTTTTATATTTTTTTATCTTTCCCATTATCTATTGCGAGTTTTTATTTATGGTCTGTTTTATAGTGTTATTATCTCTTTTTTGTTCCTTTTGCAAATCCGATTTGTGAGCGTACGCAACGAAATCCTATGTAGCTACGTTGTTCGTTCTGATATTCCCACATTCTGATGTCGCTTCTGACATTATGCGCGATGTCTTTCCATGAGCCTCCACGCACTATCTTGCGTTTCATCTTATATGGGTCTTCTTTCGCCGCATCGTAGCGATACTCCGGATTCATATCGGCTGTCAACTTGTTAATACTTTCTGTATAAGCTGTTGAGGTCCATTCACTAACGTTACCTGCCATGTCATACAATCCGAAATCATTGGCATTGAATGTACCCACAGGCGAAGTAATCAAGTGTCCGTCTCTGATGTAATCGCCCTCCATTGGCTTAAAGTTTGCATAGAAACAACCGCGCTCATCCATTGGGAGAGTCTCACTCCATGGATATTGACTTTCACTATTGCCAGCTCGGGCTGCAAATTCCCATTCGGCTTCTGTCGGCAAACGATATGGTTCAATCATGACACCTTCTTTGCCCAACGAGCGTCGAAGATAGTCGGTACGCCAATTGGCAAACGCATTGGCTTGTTCCCAACTTACACCCACCACCGGGTAATCGTTGTAGCCGGCATGAGAGAAATACATGCGAGTGTATGGCTCATTGTAGGCATTATCAAAGTCGTTGATCCACGCTGTTGTGTCAGGATATACGTTTACAATATATGTGTTTAGGAAGTCGTAGTCGCCTGTCAATCGACGAGAAACAGTCTCTCTGACGATACGTCCTTCTTCATCAAAATATGCTGTATCTTTTGAGATCATCGGCAATTCATCAGACACCGGAATATCGGTGTTATACTCACGACGCTCAGGGTCAAGACGATTTTTGCGCTTAGCCGCTGCTGTGTGATTGAAGATTTCATAACGATAATTGAGTTGTGTCGGGTCAAGCTCGCGACGGCCTGTGATAGGGTTGGTGCGATACACACTCTCTATGGCACGCATCTCATCTTCATTGGCATTGCGCCATGGAATTGCTTTATTCCAATTCAAATATGGTTTGACAGGATTACCCTCGTTATCCTCTTCGATTTTAAATTCTTCATTGCCTCCGTATGCAGGGTCGGCTAAACGTTCACGAATAATCGAATCGCGCACCCAAAAGACAAATTGCTTATATTTTGAATTTGTGACTTCTGTCTCATCCATCCAAAAAGCATCTACAGAGACACCGCGCTGGTCGGCTTTTATTCCCCATACGCTATCATTTTCAGCCGGTCCCATCTTGTAAGCACCTCGATCGACCAATACCATTCCGTATGGTGCCGGCTCTGCGTATGCATAGCCTCCTACGCCTGTAACTTCTCCTCCTGAACTGCTGCCTCGTGTTGACATACAGGACACAAACGCTGACGACGCAACGACTGCTATCATTGCCACTGTCAACATCTTAAACTTACTTTGCAAATATTTAAAATTCATCATATATCTGTTTTACATAATCCTAATGGATCTATGCTTGTTTTTATTCTTTCCTGATAGGTCTATCTTCATTTTATAACCGACAAGCAACTCATGGCTGCCACTGCTCGCTCTGGCTATCGCCGACAACGGATAATCGTAGGCATAACCGACAAAGAAATTCTTATACTCGGCTCCTGCCATTATCATGACAGCTTCTTTCCATCGATACCCTACACCGAACGATAAGAACTTGTTGTAACGTGCGCGTGCAGTTATTTCTGCAGAAAAGACACTGAAGTCGGTCTTTACCATCAATGACGGTTGTAATTCAAATAACGTATTTTTTAACGGAATATTGCTTCCTCCCATAAAATATAGCGTGCGCGGCACCACTGTCTCATACTCCTGCGACGCTGTGCTTTCAGAGCCTTCAAGACCCATCTTCACTGTCGGTTGAAGAAGATGTAAGCCCGAAACGCCGACCCAAAAATACTTGTGAGTATAAAAAATACCGGCTGAGACATCCACTGTGCCTCCCTTTAAATCCTGCGTCGGAATCGCTTGATCACTACTGTCATGATAATCGTCGTCGTCGGGAACTTCCACCTCCGAACCCTTGAATTTCTGCTCAAAATAGCCCACTTGCGCTCCAATACTCAATTCGCCTTTCAAAAGCTTTATCTTATATGAGAATTGTGCATTAATGTTCAAGTTTGAAAACAAACCCATCGTTTCCGACTGCAAGCCGGCTCCCACACCGATACGCTTACCAAAAAGATTTAAGGGCATATCCACCTGACCTAAAAACGATTGAGGCGCATTCTCTATGCCAAGCCACTGCAGACGAGCACCCCCATTGATACGAAGATAGTCGCTCGAACCACTTGCCCCGGCATTGTAATAAGTCGGTATAGCCCAATATTGACTCAACTGTGCATCTACCTGTCCTTGCATATCAAAGACAAACATCAGCATCAGTGCCACCAACACTACTATATTACGAAACATCCTCTTCATCACTCAAAATAAAATGTAAGTACTATCATGTTTGACTTCACCTTAGTCAAAGACTCAGTCATCTTCAATTTCTGCGGATCATCAACCAAGTCCGGGCGATCATGCTTCAAAATATCGGTCAATCCGAAACAAAATTTTATCTCCGGATTTAACTTGAAAAATGGCAGATAAAAATCGCAACCCATGCCGATAGTCAAATAGGCATCCAACGCATTAAACTGCAAATAATCACTTCGTTTCTTACTGACGTCGAGCGAACCCATTACGCCAAGCGTAACATACGGACGACTGTTTAAGTATCGCTCTCCCGAAATTTTCAAATCTAACGGTGCTACTACGTATGCTGTCTTGACATTCTGTTGTGCCTCTTCTCCTTTTGTCGTGTCAAGCATCTTGACGACCTTATTCCCGAAATACATACCCGGCGAGAAACGAAGGTTAAAATGCTTATGTAAGCGCCAGTCGCCCAACACATTGACACAAAATCCGGGACTATAGCTCGGCACTTCGGCAAACCATGTCTCGCCGTCCTCTGTCATTAATCCATTATGCGTAAACTTCAAGTCTTGCATGTGCATCCCGACAGAAAAGCCCAAATGCAAAGGCTTCTGATCGGCATACGGACGATTGAGCATTTTGTCTTGTGGACGAGCCAACGCAGCCACGCCACAACACACGACAAACATCAAGACTACCGACAGCCTTGACATCAAATCGTTTCGAAGTATATGATACACTTTTTCAACCATACATTTATCTTAACGCAAAATCCTCTTATTTATTGCATCACCACCCTCCTGCCACCCACATTAAACCTTAAACACTACCCCCCTCCCTTTGCCTTTTAGCCCTTTTAGGCATGTTAGCCCTTTGCCCATTAAACATTCACCCCTAAAAAGCAAAACGCCCCGAGGGATAATCTCGGAGCGCTTTGGTTATTGTGGAATTATGAGTGATTACTCAGCGAAGCCACGGAGACGGAGCAATGCAGCAGCGTCAGGCTTGTGACCACGGAATTTTTCGAAGAGTACTGTTGGGTCTTCAGTGTCACCTGATTCCATGATGTACTTCTTGAAGTTGGCAGCAGTCTTCTTGTCGAAGATACCCTTTTGCATGAACAATTCCCAAGCATCAGCTTCGAGCACTTGAGCCCAGATGTAAGTGTAGTAGCCTGAAGCGTAACCATCATCGCCGAAGATGTGCTTGAAGTAAGGGCTGCGATAACGGAATGTGATTTCATCAGGCATACCGATTTCGTCAGCTACTTTCTTTTCGAAGCCCATAACGTCAACGTTCTTGCCATCGTGACGGCCCCACTTGAGGTCGAGGATTGATGCACCTGCAAGTTCAGTTGACACGAAACCTTGGTTGAATGTACCGCTTGCGTTAAGCTTGTCGATAAGGTCTTGTGGGATAACTTCACCTGTCTTATAGTGTTTAGCATATTGTTGGAGTACTTCCGGCTCAGTAGCCCAGTGTTCGAGGATTTGTGAGCAAAGTTCTACATAGTCACGGTCAACGTTTGTACCTGCGAGAGATTTGTATTTAGCTTGAGTGAGCATACCTTGAAGAGCGTGACCAAATTCGTGGAATGCTGTTTCTACTTCGTCGAGAGTAAGGAGTGCCGGAGTGTCGGCAGTAGGACGAGTGAAGTTGCAGACATTGTAAACAATAGGACGCTTCATGCCGTCAGCGTAAAGACCTGCTGATTGCATTTGTTCCATCCATGCACCTTGACGCTTAGAAGCGCGTGGGAAGAAGTCTGTCATGAAGACAGCAACGTGCTCACCTTTAGCATCTACCACGTCGTAAACAGTCACTTCTTCCATGTATTTAGGAGCATCAGGCATTTCGATAAACTTGATACCGAAGAGACGTTCAGCCACATAGAACATACCGTTTACAACATTGTTGAGTTCGAAGTAAGGACGCACGTCAGCTTCGTCGAAGTTGAACTTTTCTTTCTTCACTTTTTCTGCATAGTAGTAGTAGTCCCAAGGAGCGATTTTGAAGCCGCCGTTGCGAGCGTCAACGTATGCTTGCATATCCTTCACTTCTTCAGCTGAACGCTTAGTCGCAGGAGTGAATACTTGCATCATGAGGTCTTCAGCAGCTTCAGGAGTGCCTGCCATAACACGAGAAGTCATCATTTGAGCGAAGTTGTCGAAGCCCATGATGGCAGCTTTTTGAGCACGAAGAGCGACGATTTGCTCGATGACCGGGATATTGCTTGTTTCGCCTGTAGTAGCAAGTGTAGTGTAGCCCTTGTACATTGCTTCACGAAGACCGCGGTTGTCGGCATATTGAAGCACAGGGAGACGGCTTGGAGCATGGAGTGTGAACACCCAGAGACCGTCGAGGTTGCGAGCCTTAGCTTCGTCAGCAGCTGTGCCGATAGAAGAAGCAGGGAGACCGGCAAGGTCAGCTTCATTATAAACTACGATGAAGAAATCGTTTGTTGCCTTAAGAAGGTTGCGGTTGTATTGGATAAAGAGTTTTGACAACTCGTTGTTAACCTTTACCAATTCTTCCTTCTTTTCAGCAGAGAGAGCAGCACCTTGCTCAGCGAAACGACGGTAGTATTTTTCAACGACACGCTTTTGAACCTTGTCAAGCTTAGACTTTGCGAGGCCGTCATATACGCTTTTGATGCGTTGGAACAAAGCATCGTTGAGCATCACTTGGTTGCTTGCATCGTTGATCATAGGCACGATTTCGTCAGCGATAGCTGCGTGCTCAGGAGAACTCATAGCGTTGTCATAGTGATAGTAAACTGCCACTACGCGATCCAAGATTGGAGAGAGGTTTTCGAGAGGCATGATTGTGTTGTCGAATGTTGGAGCCTCAGAATTGTTGACGATAGCTTCAAGATTCTTGTTTTGCTCTTCGATACCCACCTTCAAAGCAGGGATAAAGTGTTCGGTTTTGATTTCCTCAAATGGAGGAATTTCATACTTAGCCGTATAAGGCTTTAAAAATGGATTTGACTCTTGAGCCACCACATCTGTCGCTAATTGCGGAGTAAGCATCATTGCCGCTGCCGCAAAAGTTAGAAATTTGTGTTTCATGTCTGATTATTATTAGTTTATGTTATATATTATGTTTCTAAATTACACTTTATTCGCTAATAAAATGCAAAATTAGCAAAAATCGGATAATGGTCACTACTTTTTAGATTACCTTTTCCAAAATTAACGGCTTTTAACTTACCTCGATAGAGTATATGGTCGATATTAAAGTACAAATTATGTGCGTTATACGTTGCTAACGGACCACATCCCGCTTCAAGATAGGCATCTTTCATATCATCTCCTGCTATCACCTTATACGCCCACGAATCGACCACATCATTAAAATCGCCACAGACCACCACTTCTCCTTCTATGCCGTCGATATAGTTTCGAATCGTCTCGGCAGCCTTTGCCCTCATCCTAAATGCCTTGCTCAGCTTTGCGATCAACGATGACTTAAATTCCTTGGCTCCTTGCTTCACCTCCTCCAACGAGTGCATATCTTCCACGACATCTCGCTCTTCGACATCAAGATCGTATGACGACAAATGCAAATTCACTATCGTCACACTCCTTTCTCCGAGAGTCACCTTATACGCATCATAAAAGAAATACTGCAATCCTTTCGGTATTTCTACCGGCAGACGCTCAACAGGATATTTCGACAGCATCATCACATCGATGGAGTTTCCTTCGACAATATATGGATAAATCATGCGCAGACTATCAATCTGAGCCTTTGTGAATTTATCGTTTACTTTTGTCTCTAACGCATATTGCTCTTGCAAGCAAACAATGTCTGCACCAGAATTGATCACATAGCTCATCGAACGACTATAATCCAAACTGTCACATTCACGGTCTATGCCGTAATAGACGTTGTAATCCAGCAACGAAAATCCATCGCCCGGCTCCTCAGTTACCGGCATATTCAGCGGGCATATTGATTTTATGGCTGGCCAACACACTGCTATCGCCACTATCGACATAATGACCATAAATCTAATTTTAAAAATCAGCGAAATGACACCTACACCAAGCAACAGAACAGCAAATATTGGAAATGCAAGTTTAAGTATCGACGGATAAGCCGTTATGTTAGGATCAATGTATTGTCCTCCGTATGCCGACACAATAGAAAGCACAATTATTATTATTCCGACAATATAAAACGGAATCCTAAAAAGCCTCGACAATAAAGTCATCATTTTTGCAAACGTTTGGAAAGAGCCTCCAATTCGTCACGCTCCTTACGTGTCAATGATTTATAACCCGACTGCTTGATTTTATCCAACAACTCATCAAGGCGAGCCATATCATCTCTATGATTTGTCATCGCAGTTGCTGTCCTTGAAGCATTTATTTTCCGAGTCTTTGCGACATTGTTTTTCTTATTGAAAAAGCCGATGCTGAATTTTGTTATATCTTTGCCACTTCGAAGCGTAACGCCAAACAACATTCCGGCAAACAACCCACCCAAATGCGCAATTTCACCACCGGAATTATTGCCACCAATTCCTATTACTGCCATCACAATTGCCACAACAGCAATCCATTTCAATTTCACTGCACCTATCAGCAGCAAATTCATCTCATAGTCGGGCGAACGCAATGCAGCAGCCGACATTATAGCCAAAACTGAAGCTGACGATCCGCATAATGTGGCTGCAACACCGGAAAATGTCGGCAACAAATTATATATCAACAAATAAAACACTCCACCAAACACGCCTCCGACTATATAAAGCCACAACAAATGCCTATCGCTAAGTGTCAACAACAAAACTTGTCCGAACCAGTAAAGACACAACATATTGAACAGTATATGCAAGAAATTATACTGTGTAAACATATATGTCGCTATCGTCCATGGACGATACAAGAACATAGCCAGTTCAGAAGGCAATGACAAGAAATAACCGATTGGAAAGATGTCTATACCCGTCAACTTGGCAAATACCCCAAACAAGCTGATAATCAGGAAAAGAGCAACGTTAATCGCAATAAGCCACTTCAATACGCCACCTTTGCGAAAAAATCTTTTTACACTGTCAATAATAGTAGCCACCACCAAGTTTTCCTTTTTTCTTCCAATACAATAATATCAACAATCCAAACAACATTCCACCAAGATGGGCAAAATGAGCTACTGTTGACATCGTACCACTGACACCAAACCAAAATTCCAGCACAGCGTAGCCTATAACCATCCACTTCGCTTTTATCGGCACCGGAATAAACATCAGATACAACGGCATATTAGGAAACACAAATGCAAAGCCCAACAATATACCGAAGATTGCACCTGAAGCTCCAACCACCGGTGAATATATTGCCTGATGCAACATTTGAAGCATCGGATCCCTATAGGTCATCCCCTGCTGAAATACCGAATAACCTTGCGTCAAAACCATATCGACAGCGTCCGACGACATCTTTGTCTCTGCATACATAACCGTAAGCCCTGCGACAGCCTCTTGAACCAAAGCCGCTCCTATGCCACATACAAAATAGAATATCAGAAAACGCTTTGAGCCCCAGACCCTCTCCAACAATCGCCCAAACATATAGAGCGAAAACATATTGAAAAACAGATGCACAATGCCTCCATGCAGAAACATATATGTTACCAACTGTATCGGATTAAAATCCGGAGAGCGCCAATAATGCAACGCCAAAACACGTATCATTGTGTCTTCAAAATTAGGCAATAACATCATTACCACCAACATCAAAACGTTGATGATCAATAAATTTTTTGTTACCGGGGGTATCGTATTCATAAACCCTGACTGAGAATTGTTAAACATACTGCAAAATTACTATTTTCTTTATAAATAACACTCATTTCACACAAAAAACGAAAAAATCATCCTTTTTTTCAACTTTTTTTACAATTTAATTTGTCAAGTAAAATTATTATCATATATTTGCCACCAAATTAGCAATTTTCATAAAATCTAAATTATTTGATTATGAACAAAACAGAATTAATCAACGAAATCGCTGCTAAAGCAGAATGTAACAAAGCTGTAGCTAAAGCTACTCTCGAAGCAACTCTTGATGCTATCGCTGAAGCTCTTAAGAAAGAAGATAAAGTTGCGCTTATCGGATTCGGAACTTTCTCTGTTGTTGAAAAAGAAGCTCGCACAGGTATCAACCCTCGCACTAAAGAAAAAATCGAAATCCCTGCTCGCAAAGTTATCAAATTCAAACCGAGCACTGAATTAGGAAAATAATTTTCTTTTAATGAGTTTTTACGAGAACTATGGCTTGATTGTCGTAGTTCTCATTTTTTATTCTCCCAAATAACCTGACTGTCTTATTGACAACTGCCGAAATCTTTAGACGCGCAGGTCAACCTTTAATATATTTTTACATAAGACTGCAATATCATTGCAGTGCTCGACTCGTAAATTTGCCGTACAAACAAGAAATTTACGAATTATGAAAAAATTAACTTACGGCGACAAAATCTACACAAGGCTAATTCTAAACGGCAGAAATGTGGTGGAATTTATCATGGACAATATCTCTACTATGAGCGAACTGCTCGGAGAGCTACGACTCAAAACCAGAGAATTTAAAGGTCTTGCAAAGCTCTATATTCGCAACATGACTCAAGGATGGAGCATCGAACGCCCCTTTATGATCTACCCCTACAATATGACTCGCGAAAACAGAAACCTATTTAGCAGCGATGGCACATACACTGAAAAAGTTCGTATGCGCCACCACTGGGAAGAATATTATTAACCGAATAGGTTATTGCCTGTTACGGATTGTACAAATCCTTATTGTAATAATCCAATATGTCATTTGCATTCTGCAATGCCTGACGCGCCAAGCTCTCAGGATTCAATGCTAATGCCGAATGGAAATCATTGATTGCCAACGCCCTACTTCCTGCGCCCCAATGAAGCATTCCTCGCTCCAAAATCGCAGCCTCATTTTCCGGCTCCTCGGAAATCAATTTATCCAACTCATCTATTGCATCAACGGGCTGACACCCGCTCTTTAGCATATCACGTATTTCTTCTAAACTTTTCATATACTTTTTTTATCTATAACAAATCTTGAGGGAGCATTGTTTCTGCAGCAAACCAATCAATACAGAAAAATGTCGGTGTATTTATACCCCACTGACCTACATCGGTAGAATTCATAGTGAAATAGACATCTGTCACCTCGCCAAGTGCGCTGAGATCGAATTTTGTCCATTCGCTGATAAACCATTTAGATGCATCATCACCGACACAATCTGCCAAACGAATTGACGTCTGCGACTCTGTGCCGTCGGCATGCACGCCATGAGCGATTAGTTCCAAATAATCTCCTTGCTCAAACTTGCGAGTCCAATTGTCGCCGTCGCGCATAGTATAGTAGGTATAGCATGAATTGTTGACATAGACTGACATCGGTTTGAACGCCAATTTCTCTGCCCCACCTCCTGTATAACAAATATGACATGTGCGTTGTTCCAAAGCACGGTCTTCAGTCTCCGTATTATCCCAGAAGCAAGCAAAGTAAGGCGTACCCTCACCACTCATGCCACCACCGGTCATCACGTTGAACGTATGGGATGGCCACTCGCCGGCATAAATAGTCGTGTCAGCGCTGCGAGACGGCGTGAAACCTTGCCAAATCAAACCCCATGGGCTTTCAGAGCCTTCATGTTTAAAGACAAAGCCTTGCGAATGCACAAAATTATTTGTTGCCACATCAGACCACACACCTTCTTCATCATATTCTATCTGAGTCTGATTAAGCTTTACTGTAATTACAACAGGGTCATCATTTTTTTCACAGCTGACAAATCCCAATGACGCCAAAGCTATGGCGCAAATTGATAGTCTTGTTTTATTCATATATGTATGTATTTATTGATTAACAATGGTTTATAGTTTATTCTTTTGATAAATCGACATGCTCGGCTTTAACATCGCAACCAAGAAACAACGATGCCAACTCCTCGAATTTACCTACATTTTCTGTTGTCAAATATCGACACCCTCCACCTTTCATACATTTTGCCGACATTTCCGGGTGGCGAGTAAGATAGTCCTTCAAACTTTCTGCCACAATAGATCCTTGACTGACTATTTCAACATTTGCAGGCATAAAACGGCGTATTTTAGGCAGCAATAGAGGATAGTGCGTACATGCCAATATAGCTGTATCAATCTGAGAATCCTGTTCTAACAAAGCATCGATATACTTCTTGACGAAATAATCCGCACCATCAGAATCAGCCTCTTTATTCTCAACCAACGGCACCCACAAAGGACAAGCCTGACCATGAACTTCTATCTCCGGATTAAGTTTAGCCACTTCCAACTCATAGCTGCGGCTATTTATAGTTCCCGGTGTCCCCAACACTCCGATATGACCATTTCTACTGATCTCTGCCATTCGTTCCACCGTCGGACGAATCACACCCAACACTCTGCGTGCAGAATCCATCGTTGGCAAATCATTTTGCTGAATCGTGCGCAATGCTTTCGCCGAAGCTGTATTACAAGCCAAAATCACAAGATGACACCCCTGTGAAAACAGATACTCCACAGCTTGAAGCGTAAAACTATATACAACATCAAACGAACGCGTACCGTAAGGAGCGCGTGCATTATCGCCCAAATAGAGATAATCATATTCCGGAAGAATTTTTCTTATCTCCTTCAATATTGTCAGTCCGCCATATCCGGAATCAAACACTCCTATCGGACCTTGTAGTTGCGATAAATTAAGATGTTGCATACCGTATTCTTTCTTTATAGACAAATAATGCGAGGCATAGTGTGTCCTCGCATTATTTATTTATCTGATATTTCTGTATTTTCAATTATTGTTACTTTACACCAAGTTTTGCTTTAACAGCAGGAGTAATATCTTCTGCCGGAGCACCATAGTAGTAAACTGCGCCAAGTTCTTGAATGATTGCGTATCCACCTTCTTTACCGACTGATTGGATTGCACTTTGAACATTAGCAATAATTGGCGACATCAATGTTTCTTGTTGCTTACCGAGGTCTTCACGAGCCTTTTGGTTGAAGCTTTGAATTTTTTGTTCACACTCTACAATATCTTGTTCTTTACGTTCACGAATTGCAGGAAGAGCATCCTTACCCAATTGTTGGTATTCTTCGTAAAGACGTTGCAATTCTGTTTGAAGGTTCTTGCTTGCTTCTTCGTATTGCTTTGCAATTGTTTCAAGTTTTGTTTGTGCTTCTGTGTATGAAGGCAATACTGTCATAACAGCTTGAGTATCTACTAAGCCGATTTTCACTGTTTGAGCCGATACCATCATTGGCAATGCAACGAGTACGGCAAGTACGATTTTTTTCAACATTTTTATTTATTCTTTTTAAAATGATTAAGTTACTTTTTCAAATGCGGTGCAAAATTAAGAAATTTATTTTGAATATCCCAATTTCTCAAGCACTTCATTGCTCACATCAATACGTGGTGATGCAAACACAATGCTCTGTGATGATGCTCTATCGAATATCACTTGATAGCCTTTTTCATCTGCCACTTTTTTGATGGCATTATAAATATCCTCTTGAATAGGCTTCATTAATGACTGACGTTTTTTATAGAGTTCGCCTTCATGTCCGAAATATTTATGACGAAGTTCTTTCACCTCATCTTCTTTCTTAACGATTTCTTCTTCGCGTTTCTTCTTCTGCTCATCAGTCAAAAACACCATATCCGACTGATAATTTTTATACATTGTTTCTGCTTCCTTTGCCAACTCTGTGACTTCCTTCTCCCAACGCTGAGAGACTTGATTCAATTGTTCGTTAGCCATTTCGTATGCCGGCACATTGCGCAACACGTATTCCATATCCACCAAAGCGAACTTTTGTGCTGATGCCATTCCTACTGCACACACAAATGCTATCAATGCTAAAAATAGTTTTTTCATAATCTTTTATTTTAATTATACTATTCTAAAGACAATTATTATTGTTAATAGTTTAATAACATTCAATCCTATTAGAATTCCTGACCAAGGATAAAGTGGAAATGCGATCCACCTTTGACGCCATAGACTTTATCAAAGCCGTATGCCCAGTCAATACCCATAAATCCGACCATCGGCAAGTAGATACGAGCACCCACACCCGCGCTTCGCTTAAGATCAAATGGTGAGAAGTCCTTGACATCGGTCCATGAGTTGCCGGCTTCTGCAAAGGCGATACCATAGATCGTTGTTGACGGCGAGAGCATGAATGGGAAGTGAAGTTCCAACGTAAATCGTCCGTAGGCATAACCTTCCTTACCCCATGGTGTGAATTGACCGTTTTCGTAACCACGCATACCGATTGTTTCTGTCGCGTATGTATAACTACCTGTCATACCATCACCACCGACGTAGAATGTCTCAAATGGAGTCTTGACATATCGATTATAATAGCCCAACAAGCCAAAATCAGCTCTGGTCATAAGCACCAATGTCCATTGTCCGTCAGGGTCTGTAAGTGGAGTAAATGTCTTGCTCTTGAATTTCAACTTCCAGTATTCAATCCATTTATACATCTCTTTTTTAGAGTCTTCAGTCCCTGCATAATACAATGCTTTCCAATCCTTTTTGACAAATGACGAAACAGGTGGTGTCGCTTGGAAACTCAACGAGAATGTACTTCCTCGGCGCGTGTATAGCGGGTTGTCGATACTTGAACGAGCCAACGTCAATCCTAACACCATACTATTTGACACGCCATTATTCATATAGTACAAATAGTCCCAATTCTTCAAATAGTACCATTGGTAGCTCAATTCGGCTTGGAATGTAAAATAGTCATCCGGCCAATTCAAGCGCTTACCGAAGCCCACACTGACACCGGCCATCTGCAACACCTTATTTGGGTCGTAGGCATTTTGATAAGAATAGTTGTAATAGTCTGAATTGTAGCCGTAGCCATATTGATAGCCATACAAAGAATTATTATAGGCATTCGCCCAGTTATTATTGTAATAGCTTGAGTTAATACCTGTCTGACGGCTATAATATGCCGATACCGACAACGAGTTTGGACGTTTTCCTCCAAACCACGGATCAAGGAATGAAATGCTATATTGCTGATAATACTTCGCATTTGTCTGAACCGACACTGTAAATGTCTGTCCTTCACCTTGCGGAATCAGCCCCTTATATGTGCTCGGATTAAACAAGTTCTTGACCGAGAAGTTGGTAAACTTCAACGCCAAACGTCCGGTTATACCTGTCTGTCCCCAACCAAAAGAAAACTCGATTTGGTCATTCGCCTTTGATTCGAGATTGAAAAGAATGTCAACAGTACCGTCGCTTTCATTTGGTTGTGGACGAATGTCCATATTTTCCGGATTAAAATGCCCTGTTTGGGCGATTTCACGTGCCGAACGCATCAAATCCGATTTTGAGAACAACTCACCCGGGCGCACACGCAATTCACGACGGATTACTTTTTCATACAATCTGTCGTTACCGTTAATTATCACCTGATTTATTCGTGCTTGAGGACCTTCCATTATTCGCATCTGCAATGCGATACTGTCGCCCTTGATATTTTCTTCGATTGGCACCAATTGGAAGAAGAGATAGCCTTTATCCAAATATAGGTTGGCGACTGCATCATCATCTTCCTGCGTACGCTTGTTGAGCAACTTTTGATTATAAACGTCGCCCGGATTAATGCCAAGCACTGCGTTAAGATCGTCTGTCGCATAAACAGTGTTTCCCACCCAACGGATATCGCTGATAAAATACTTCTGACCTTCATCTACTTTAAGATATACATCGACATGTTTATCGTCAAACTGTGCCACACTGTCAAACGTTATTTTTGCATCGCGATAGCCCAACTCATTATATTTCTCAATAATTCTGTTTTTATCGTCGGCAAAGTCAGAATCAACAAACTTCTTCTGTCTGAACAAGTTAAGAATATTACCATTCTCATTTGTCTTCTTCATCGTACGCTTAAGCTTATTGTCCGACAACACTTCATTGCCGTCAATATATATCTTGTTGACTTTGACCTTGTTATTTTTATTGACATTAACCTCCAAAATGACTTGATTTTCTTTACTCAAGTCATTGTGTTGCTCGATCTTGACATACGCATTTTTAAACCCTTTTGCGGCATAATAATTGCGAATAATTTGTTCGGCTCTGGCAATGATGTTAGGTGTTATTTGCTGACCGGGTATCATACCCAATCGTTCTTCCAAATCTTTCTTTTCATTGCTTTTGACACCGATATATTTCATTTCTGACAAACGAGGTTGCTGACGAAGCACTATTTCCAACCATGCTTTATCGCCTACCACCTTTTCAAGTTTTATCTGAACTTTTGAATAAAGTCCTTGTCGATAGAAACGTTTTACGGCATTTGTAATAGCGTCACCCGGTATCTCAATTTTTTCGCCGACAGCCAAGCCGGAATAACCTATAATCACATAATCATCGACATGATCGACACCACTTACTTTTATGCCGGCTATCTCATACACTTTTGGAATAGGAGAATATATGACATTCGGATTATAAATAGTATCCGTAGGCACTGCCAACTCAAAAGCGTTGCTCTTGAATGGGCATATAGCCATGAGTGCCAAAATAAATGCAATAATCCTATAACGTTTATCCATTATATTGTTATCTATAATTCTTGTATTAATTAACTTTCTTGTTGCACTTGCTCACTGGTTTTACCATATCTGCGTTCTCTTTGCTGATATTCTATTATCGCATCAGCATACTCTGCTTTGCCAAAATCCGGCCACAAAGTACGAGTGAAATACAATTCGCTATAAGCTATTTGCCACAACAAATAGTTTGATATTCTATTATCACCACCTGTGCGAATGAGCAAATCAGGGTCGGGCATGTCACTTGTTGCAAGATGCTGAGCAAAAAGATTGTCGTCTATCTCCGACTCATTGATTTCACCGGATTTGACTGACGTCGCAATTTTTTTGACCGCCTCCACTATTTCCCAACGAGATGAATAGCTTAGCGCCAAAGTCATGGTCAACCCTGTGCAATGCGCTGTCGCAAGTTCACATCTGCGCAATCTGTCGTAGGCTTCTTTTGGCATTCTGTCCAATGCTCCTATGAGATTCAGATGCACATTGTTTTTTATCAAATCGGGAGTTTCGCGTTCGATTGCCATACCGATAAGGTGCATCAACGCATCGACTTCTTGCTGAGGACGATTCCAATTCTCTGTTGAGAAAGCATAAAGAGTCAGATAGTCTATGCCCAAGTCTGACGATAGTTCTGTTGCTTTTCGCACACTATTGACACCCTCGACATGACCCATACAACGATCTTCGCCTCTGAGCTTTGCCCATCGTCCGTTGCCGTCCATTATTATGGCCACATGTCGCGGAAGCCTTGACATATCTATCCGGTTCAATTTATTTTGCAATTCTTCCATGCTTTCTATTCTTTATAGTGACACACTTCGCATCGTTTGCTAAATTCATAACTTATTGTAAACGTCATTGTCGAATACCAATCGGTGTTCTTCGCAAACGAGCTCTGAATCATATACGGATCCGATAAATCCTTGCCATCAAGTTTGTCGCTAAAGCATTTTTTCATCAAAAACTCAAATCCGAGATTGACTCGCTTACTCACTTTATACTTAAAGCCGACTCCTAACGGTATATTTACCGAAAACGATGCACTGCCGTCGGTCTGCCATAGCATTAACCCAAATCCGGCAGTTATATATGGTGTAAACCTCTTTAGTTTTTTATATGTCTGACCAATCCCGTAATTAAAGAAATTGAACTCAAACATTTCTCCCAATTCATAAAACGTAGTCGAAAATTCGAACGATTTATTATCCGGAAAGACATTTGTCATATCTGCTGAGTTTCCTCTTAATCCTCCGACATAAAAATTAGTCTTCAATGCCAATCGGGGATTAATAATATAGCGCAACATTGCCTCTGCATCCCAACTCGGATATTTCAACAGATTTGCTGTGTTGGCATCGCCCAAATATCCTGTCATGCCGACGCCACCACCTATTTCGAAGCGATAATCTTCCTGTGCCGATGCTTTATTCGGCATCGACATCATTAATACGACAAATGATAATATATAGAAAATACGCTTCAACCTTCTTATTTTTTTATATGATTGGAACAAATGTCAATTTGTTTAAGACTCCTTTCCAAATGGTATTATAGAGCATGCCTTCTGCATCTTCTCCTCCCATTAGATAGATATACGGACATTCCCATTTCACATTGTATCCATCTATTTCGTATTTCACACGATACCATCCGGGAAGTTTCTTTGACGATTTCGTAGTCCATCCTTTTGGTTCGAAATTGCCTTCCATTGATGTATTGACCACAACACTATCCATGCTCTTCATTCCGGGAATATAATCCGGCAGCTGCATCATTTCGCCACAGACTGTCCAATTCACTCCATTATCGTAGGTCATATACATCTTTTTATTAAATGTTCCGTCAGCCATTACTCCACCGACAAACATCCATACGTTATACATATCCGAAGCATATAATCCGGAATTTTTTTGATACATGTAGTAAGGTATCATTGTACCGCCATCAACTGCCGGTGCCGGATTTGAGCTTAATTTCACCCATTTATCTCCGTCATATCCCCATGTTGCTCCTGTATAAGTTCCTGATTGGGTCACACCGCCTGTCAAAAGTCCGATTGGTGTCGTAATCCACTTATTAGAGTATGTCTTAAAGCCTGAATATCCTTTTATAGGGAATTCCGAATCGACTGATTCGCCACCACCTTCCGGATATTCTATATGGCGCAAGCCGTCTTCTGCCGATTCAATACCAAGCAATCTTTCTCCATATCCACCCAATATTGCAACCCATTGTTGCTCTGTCGATTTCCATGAAGCACCATCTACCGACTCATACAACATTCCTTCATTGCTAAGCACATAGTATTTATCGCTTGTCGCCGCAATAGATCTCAAATCAGGCGTAAAACCGAACTCTACTTTTTGCTGCACCCATTCGCCGGCTGTCGGGTTGTCGGTATATGACTTCGTGAATGTGCCGTCATTTTCAGCGACAAATGTCACAACTTTTCCACCAAATTCAACAGTGCGTTGTCTGATTGGAGAAGGTAGTCGCGAAGGCAATTCTGCCACAGCCAGCTGATCCCACCACAATGAATCCGGCTCCATTTTATGCACATTGACTTTAATCATATAATCACACTTACTCACACCGTCTTCAGCCACTACTGACAAGACGACATCTCCTGTGAAGTCAATTGAGTCTGTCGGATTTTTGATATAATCGACTTCGCCTGTGCGATATGTGCCTCCGGTCATAGTCAATATCATCGACGATGCTTTGCCTGGCATTGTAATCACCGGTATCAATTTACGCACATCAATACCCTTTGGCAAGGAGTCTGCATTAAAGATAATTCTCTTTTTCAAGTCGATTGAAAAAAAGACAGAATCCATTCCTTCCAACAATTTACCATCTCTCTTGAGATAAAAATTTGATACTGCGACATTAGACGACACCACATAATCAGGATCGTCTTCTGCTTTTGTATTACAACTTGTCATTCCGAAAATCAGCATCAAGCCGATTAGCATCGAAAACAAATATTGTTGTAGCCTCATTTTATAATTTTCTTTCCGTTTTTACTATCTGAAACTTATATTCTAAATTTCATTCACTATTTTTCAAACTGCAAATTTAGCATTTCTTATTTAATTTACACCTACAAAACCGACGCAAAGTGCAATTATTGTCTTTTTTATGACTTTTTAACGCCTTTTTAGATGAATTTTATGCCCACCGACTTCTTCTGTAGTCATATTCTCACTCAAAATCTTCGGAGCTTTTATTCCCTCCCCGATTTTTAAGGTTGATCTCTCTATCCTGACTTCATCATAGCATCCGCCATCAATAAAGCTTTGCAATAATTTCGCTCCACCTTCTACCATTAATGATGTGATGCCATGCTCTTTATACAATCGACCGAGCAAATCATCCAACGGAATATTTTCTGTAACGACAATCGTACCTTCCTTACCGATCACTTGACAATCCTTTGGCAAACGTCCTTTGAGATCGAATGTAATACATCGAGGATTTCTTCCCGGCCATTCTCTCACGCTAAGTTGTGGATTATCGGTTATTATCGTATTTGTTCCGACCATTATTGCGTCATAACGACTGCGCTCCCTATGCATCCACATTTTTGTCAATTCATTCGAAAGCGCCACCGGCTCACCTCCTTTTCCGGAAATAAAACCGTCATTGCTTTCTGCCCATTTGAGAAGCACAAATGGTCTGCCTGACTTGTGAGCAGTCATAAAGTGTTTGTTTAGCTCTTCACACTCTTTCTCCAGCACACCGGTCACAACATCTACGCCGGCTTTTCGCAACATATCGACACCTCTGCCCCTCACTTTCTCAAACGGGTCCATTGCGCCGACCACAACTCTCGGAATACCATTTTTTATAATCAGCTCTGCACAGGGTGGCGTCTTGCCATAATGCGAACAGGGCTCTAACGTGACATACATTGTCGAGCGAGACAGTTTAGTCTTATCTGCTACTGAAGCCACAGCATTAACTTCTGCATGCGGTCCACCCCATTGACGATGATACCCCTCGCCTATTATCTTGCCGTCACAAACGATCACAGCGCCAACCATGGGATTGGGCGAAACTCGTCCTTGTCCCATAGCCGCCAATTGCAATGCACGACACATATATTCTTCTCTTATTTCCATATCATCATTTAGCACATCTATCTTATGCTTTTGTGCAAAGATAGTGATTTATCTCGAATCATTCTAAATTTCAGATGCATTGCTATTGTATTTTACATTTTTTGAGCCACAACTATTGTATTTTTGATATATAGTGATTAATTTTGCCACTCCAAGGAACATTTGCTTAAACTATCCATGTTATCTAATCTAAAAAAAATAAGACAAGAATTATCCCCACTTTATCCAAGCAACGAAATAGAAGGAATAATTCGTATTATTTTCGACCATTTGAAGCATTGGTCGCCGGTCGATATCGTTTTGCATCGAGACGACATCCTTTCTGATTATATAACCGAAAAAATTGATAACATTCTATCTCGCCTTAAGCAACACGAGCCGATACAATACATCATTGGCGAAGGTCGATTTTTTGGTCGCTCTTTCAAAGTTACCCCCGACACGCTTATCCCTCGACAAGAGACGGAAGAACTTGTCGAAATGATTATCAAGGATTTTGCCAATATTGATGATCTCCAAGTCTTTGACATCGGCACAGGCTCCGGATGTATAGCTATTTCTCTGGCTTTCAACCTGCCTTTCTCTATAGTCACAGGCATTGACATCTCTCTTAAAGCAATAGAGATTGCCACTGAAAACGCCAAATCGATGAAGGCTCATAGAGTTTCATTCCACACCGCCGACATTTTCACTCTTCTTCCTCAGCAAGATTCTCTCGACATCATTGTCAGCAATCCACCTTACATAGCAAACAGCGAAAAAGCCGACATGGAAGCTAACGTTCTAAACTACGAGCCTCATTCTGCTTTATTTGTCTCAGACGACAACCCTCTTTGTTTCTACATCGCAATTGCAGACTTTGCAAAGACAGCCTTGCGTGGTGGCGGCAAATTATACTTCGAAATAAACCCAATATATGCCGACCGACTCAAAGACGTCTTAATCGGAAAAGGCTTCTGCGACGTCGAAATACACCTTGATATTCACAATCGTAAGCGCTTTGCTTGCGCATCAAAACCTCATAACATCGAATGACAAAAAAGAAGATTATCGACAAATCTTCTGCTCTATTGAATTGCGCAGAGCTATGCAGCAGAGCCGAGCACTGCGAATTTGAAATACGCAATAAACTTTACAATTGGGGGCTTGAAGCCGACTTCCACGACGAAATCATCGACTATCTGTTTGACCATAATTTCATCGACCATGAACGCTTTGCCAAAGCATTCACCAACGACAAAGTACGATTTAGCGCTTGGGGAAGAATCAAAATTGAATTGGCGTTACGTCAGAAACGCATCCCCTCATACGCTATCAGTCAAGCGATTGCACAAATCGACGAAAAACAATATGTCAGCAACCTGGCTGCAATAATCAGCACTAAAGCCAAACGCTTTGATTTAAAAGATTTTAACCAACGCAATACCGTCTATCGTCAGATAGCGGCCAAAGGATATGAGCCGAGTATGATAGTGCGTGAAATCAACAACTACATCAGCGCTAATGAATCTGTTTGACGACATACTGTCGATAATATTTCCTCAAAGATGCCACATTTGCAAAGGGCATCTCGGTGAGCACGAAAAATTCATTTGCCAAAAATGCGTTGACACCTTGCCATACACGATGTATCATCGTATTTTGTTTAATCCCGTCGAACAACGTTTTGCCGGCATAATCCGATTTGAAAGAGCCACAAGTCTGCTGATTTATACTCGAAATTCCGACGCAGCAAAAATCATCCACGATTTCAAATATCGAGAGTTTCCTTCTTTGGCTACTCACATGGGAATGATTATGGCAAAAGAGCTTTACACTTCCGGATTTTTCAACGACATCGACTGCATAATCCCCGTCCCTCTCCACTTTGTCAAACGATTAAAACGAGGATACAACCAAAGCCGGATGCTGGCAAAAGGTGTCGCTTCGGTAATCGATTGCCACGTCGCCACCAATCTTTACGCTCGTCGCCACCACTCCACCCAAACGGCTAAAAACCGATATGAACGCTGGCAAAACACAACCGACACATTCAGCGTCAAACGACCTCATCAATTAGAAGGCAAACACATTCTCCTTATCGACGATGTTTGCACCACCGGCGCCACTCTCATCGCTGCTGCACAAGCCATCCTAAAAATTCCAAACACCAAAATTTCAATCCTTACCCTCGCTGCAACGCCTCAATAAGACGGCAAAAAGCAACCTCTACCACACTATAGAAATCCTTCATTTTTATATGCAGAGTACGATTTTCATGTTTTTTTAATAATTGTCATAAGTTTTTCTTGCGATAAGGTCTGTTTTATGATTTTTTTTCGTAATTTCGCAGATAAATAAAAATTTATTCACATAAAACTTTATCACAATGAAACAACCGGAACGTTTATTAGCTGAAAAACTATTAGAAATAAGTGCTATCAAACTTCAGCCAAACAATCCTTTCACATGGGCATCAGGCTGGAATTCTCCTATATATACCGACAATCGCAAGACTCTTTCATATCCTGAGATTCGCAGCATCATCAAGGTCGAAATGTGTCGTATGATTCTTGAGAACTACCCTGAAGCAGACGCTATCGCAGGCGTTGCGACAGGAGCTATCGCTATGGGAGCTTTGGTGGCTGACACGCTCAATAAGCCATACGTATATGTTCGTTCAGCTCCGAAAGATCATGGTCTTGAAAACCTTATCGAAGGCAATCTCAAGCCGGGTCAAAAGGTTGTCGTAATCGAAGACCTCATCTCGACAGGCGGAAGCTCATTGAAGGCTGTTGAGGCTATTCGCAAAGCAGGCTGCGAAGTTGTTGGAATGGTAGCTATTTTCACATACCAATTCCCTCTCGCTGTCGAAAACTTCCAAAAAGCAGGCGTAGAACTTTTGACTGTCTCAAACTATTCTGCAATGCTTGAAGCCGCTGTTGAGACAAACTACATTCAAGAAAGCGACCTTGAAGCTCTCAAAGAATGGAGAAAAGATCCTGCCAATTGGGTGCCTAACACAAAAAACGAACTATAATCATGGCTGAATTTAAAAGTGCTGAGACAACTCTTTACGCACCTATCGAATCGGTGTTCAACAAGTTGTCTGATTTAGAAAATTTCAAAAGCTTTTTGGATAAGATACCTGCCGACAAAATTCCTGCCGACAAGTTAGAACAATTCAAAAGCATCGAAATAACTCCCGACTCAATTGCATTCCAAGGTGGTCCTACGGGTGCAGTAAAATTTGTAGTAATCGAGCGTAATGCGCCAAATTTGATTAAACTTCAAGCTGCAGACATTCCTTTGTCTTTGACTTTGGAGCTACACCTTAAGCCTTCAGGCGAAAACTGCCTGCAACAGACTATCATCAACGCCGACATCCCTCCTATGCTAAAGCCTATGGTAGCCGGTCCGTTGCAAAAAGTAGTCGATCAATTTGGCTCTGTCCTTACTGCAATCCCTTTTAACGACTAAATAATCACTCTGACCGCATTGATTTTCCTTACAGGATTTCAATGCGGTTTTATAATGTCACGCATGAAAACTCTTTTAAAGTTTTTATCTATTATATTCCTCTTGTTCGGCGTAACATCGTGTGAGACAATTGACAACAACCGTATCCCTGCCCTATCGGTAAATATCCGACTTGACAACATCGGGCTATGGAACACATACGGTGTCGGCGGCTATGGGATTTATCGCTATTTCATCAGAGAGACAAGAGAACCCGGCAATTTCCCTTTCAACGAATCGACCTACACCGGATTCGGTGGGGTGTTGCTTATCGGAGGAATGGATCCTTTTACGGCTGAAACAAATATCCCTTTGGCCTACGACATGGCATGCCCGGTGGAATGTAAGCGCGAAATCAGAGTACGTATCGACGACAACAACTTAGATGCCGTTTGCACTATGTGTGGGTCACGATATGATGTAGTTGCGGCGGGTGGTGCTCCTGTCGATGGACCGGCTCTAACCGGCGAAGTCAAATATCGCTTGCAACCATATCGTTGCATTCCTGCAAGCATGGGTGGATACATTATTACTCGCTAATTTATATCTATTTTTACCTTTTTTCTATAAACAGACAGCTTTATAGAGAATTTTGATTAACTTTGCTAACTAAATATTTGTTACATAAATGATGGATAGTTTGCTACACATGATTTTCGCCGGTCTCGCAATAGGCATTATTGTCTCTGCGCCGATGGGTCCTGTGGGTATTCTATGCATTCAGCGAACCCTCAACAAAGGACGACTTGCAGGACTGTTTACCGGCATAGGAGCCTCTGCTTCAGACATTTTCTATTGTCTGCTCACAGGCTTCGGCTTGTCTTTTATCGAAGGTTTTATCAATGCTCATCAAGAAATCATTCAATTGATTGGCAGCGTGGTGCTAATCGGTTTTGGCATATACCTCTTCAAGAAAAACCCTACCAAAGACTTGCAAAAGCCCACTACTGCGATAACCTCTATCAAGAAGGACATCCTGACCGGATTTCTTTTCACCTTCTCCAATCCCCTGATACTTTTCCTAATAATCGGGCTTTTTGCCAGATTTAATTTCATGAATGCTGACTATCGATTCTACCATTACATCACCGGTTTCTTATTTATTTTCATTGGTGCTAACCTTTGGTGGTATGTAGTGACCTACTTTGTCGATAAAGTCAGAGCCCACTTCAATCTTCGCTCAATGTGGCTGATAAACCGAATTATCGGCTCCGTAATTTTGCTTTTTGCTTTGGTGGGAATTATCAAGAGCTTTACTGAGCTTATCCCTTAATGGTTGCTATGAAAAAGGGATTGACAGCAATCATTTTAGCTATTTTCTGCTTCTTTTTCTCTCAAGCAGACAGTTTTTATTGGGACAATTTTCATAGCTTTCATCCTTTCTTAAATGCTTCCCAAAACGGGCTGAACATCACAAACAAAACTCACCTCCCGACATTCGACACAATATCTTCTCGCATCGGATTATGCGACTTTTCGTTTGAGACACGCCTCTCAAGCATAAACAATAAGCCCAACAAGCGCTACAAATACTCCGATGCCGACGGCTCCACAAAACACGTCAAACATCCTTCATGGGGCATCGTGGCGTTTGACTCGCTCGGAAATAAATTGGAACTGCGAATTTCCACTTCTCAAACTTCCGATTGGGAATATTCCTCAGCCGATTGTCTTAACATAGCATTAATCCACAATGACTCTATAATAGCTCAATCCCGGTGTATCTATCCGGACATAGAGCCATTTACCGGACTGAACACCATTTGCCTCAGTCGTCAAAACTCGACCGTATGCGCAAAAATCGGAGCACGAACCAAAAAGGAAATCATATCAGCAGACATCGACGGATTCTTCATTTCATCCATAGGATTTACGACATACCCTGCCGCTAATATCAAAATCGATAGAATTGCTTTGACGATTACGAACCCTCCTTCTAAAAATTTGACGACAAATTGGAGCGACGAAAGCATCAGCAAACACATTTCAGAGTCAATTGACCCACTTGAGGGCTATTGGGCTTCTCTTGATCGTTCGCTTGACGAAGACTTGCTTCGCATGGGAGGAAACTATTCTCTCGCCTTGATTAAAAACAACAACGGATACTACCTGATCTACGTCGGAGGAGCGACTATCAACCCCGAAAGTTGGAAAACAGGCATGATAAAAGCCACTCTCACTCCAACAAAATTCAACGGCACATACAACGTTATTTGGTATGACTCTGCCATGAGACCACTAAGCAAAGACATCACAGCCCACATCGAAGGCAACCACCTCATGCTAATCGCCTTCCCCTACCAATCCTCCCACATCCGCCTAACTCGCACCCTCACCCCATAAAAATAACTGAGGATGCCTCATCATAAGACACCCTTTACTTTACCAAAAGTTTTTTCATCGTTTGCAAAAGAGGACTTAATATGCAATTTATATATTCATCCCCTCAACACATATCTACCACTGATTTTCTAATGAGTTCGGATAATCGGTTCACTATTTAAGAACAGCTACCTATAAATAAAAGAAACAATTCATCGAAAATTGATGAATTGTCTCCGTTGGTACAGAAAGCGGGACTTGAACCCGCACAGCCGATAAAGGCCAAAGGATTTTAAGTCCTTCGTGTCTACCATTCCACCATTTCTGCATCCGCTGATGCCTCGGAAGGCAAATTTGCAGTGCAAAGGTACAACCTTTTGCTGATATATACAAATTTTTTTATAACAACTTTAAGCGAACTTCATTAGAAGTATCTACAATAAGGAAACTTCCTTAAATTGCTGTATGTTGATTTATGAATTTTGACTGATTGGATATTTTTGTTTTAGCCAATGAATATCGCTATCTACACCACTGAGTTAAAGACGTTAACCAAATCCGCGGATTAATAGTAGTTCCCTTAAAAGCGAACGCCGACACTGACCGAAACGGAGGCTATGGAATTGAAAAATTGATATTCATGGCCCATAAACCATCGTCCGTCAATTTTCCCGAATACACCGGCAAAAAAGTCTTTATTGTTATAGACGAATGACATTTTTCCTTTTAGATTCATCGAAAAGCGGTCACGATTTTCGTCAACGGTGGCTGTCTCTCGCGAATGTTTAAATCCTATTGACGGCAGTGCTGTGACATTGAAAAGCCAATGCTTTCCCATCACCGCGTTATATCCATAACCGACAAGGAAGTTGTAATCCCAATAATTAAAGAAGTATCTTCGTTGATCTGTCGGCAGATATATGGTCATTTCTTGCGGCAAATCTGTGAAATCCATGTCAATGTTGTAGTGAGCAGCCGATAGACCGACTATCAACGATCCGGCACTGCGACGTTGTATTTTTGAGAACTTATATGCAGCTCCTTGAGAATATTTCTTATTGTTAAAGAAATAATAGCCATCAATACCGTATGACTTCAGATATAAATTCGGGAAATAATACTTTACCCAATCGCCTCCTTCGTAATTACCGAAATGGCGTATTATCGTTCCGTCCTCATTTTTTGAGTAATAAGCATCGATAGAAAAACGCGCACAGCTGAAGTTAAACTCCATCTTTTTATGATTTGAAGGCTTATTTCCTATGATATTACCAAAATCAAACGCATAGCCGGCGCTTACTGCCATATACGTCAGATAGCCACCTACGCTGCATTTTATGTCTGACATCATTCTGACAGGCATTTTATCGAAAAGAAAAGCATAGCTATCTGTCCAATTATCATTTCGTATCTCGGCTTTCCACCGGCGGCCGGTCGATGCAATATATGTCGTATCAACTGAATTGAATGTGTAGTCAGCCCAATTATAGACATCCACACAAAATTGCATAAACTTCGGGTAATAAACGGTCGTATCCTTGGGATCAAACCTGCCTTTCTTCAACTCCTCAAACCAATCTTTCCGCTCAATAGGCTTTACCGTAGGCGTCACCTTCGGAATTGTATCTATTTCCTCCTGTGCCGATGCTGCAAATGCTGATACCAACATTAACATCATAACACACAATCTATTAATATTTTTTTTGACGATCAATCGCACTACAATTCCGATATAAATGATATACTACTAAAAATCAGACGGCAAAATTACAAATTATTCCCCAATCTTAAGCCATTCGACAAACTAAAATTATCAATAACGTCCAATTAAGACAAAGAAACAGACTATTATAAACACTTTTCAGACAATAATCTGCATGCTTCTTCCACCTTATCGTCTTCAATATAAAGCGACACTCTGCCCATTGTCGAATCGGGAGCCGGGTAAATTGAAGTCAACGCATTTTCCATGATAACGCAATTAATACCGTTATCTTCAAGCAGACCTTTATCGATGTAGGCTTCTGCTTCTGTTCTATAATCCTTAAACAATATCATAGCAACTCTTATTTAGTGATTTTTACATTATAACATCACTTTTAAATCTTTTGTTTTTAATTCATCGAAATGACTTTAGAAATCTATCGCTCAATTATTTTATGCCACGCTCGTTGAGGGCTTTCTGATAACGACGTGCATTGGCTTGATGCTCTTCGTATGTTACCGCGAAATTATGATATCCCGAAAAGTCTTCTTTGGCACACATATATAAATAGTCGCTATCATCACTATCCAGCACCGCATTAATGGTTTGCTTGCTTGTTGTCCCAATCGGACCGGGTGGCAAGCCTTTCACATAATATGTATTATATGGAGAACGCAATTTTGTCTGTTTCGATGTTATTCTTCTAAGTCCGAAATTTTTTGATGCAAATTTTGCAGTAGGGTCAGCCTGCAACTTCATGCCTTTGTTTAGGCGATTTATATACAGCCTACCGATTTTTCCTTTTTCATCAACCTTTGATGTCTCTTCATCAACTATCGAACACAATGTCATCATCTCTATTGGCGACAATCCCAAATCAGCAGCATCATCCGTTCTTGATTCGTTCCAAAATTTTAAGTAGTACCCTGCCATTTTATCAATCAAATCTTCCGGAGTTATCGACCAATACACTTCGTATGTATCTTCCATGAACAATGCTATCATCTCCTCAGGTTTCAATTTGTATGTAGCCTGAATATCTCTGTCATTAAAAGCATTCAGAAACTCTTTCTTTGTCATATCCAATTTAGCGGCCAAAAATTCTGCCAATTGGTCTTTCGTTCTAAAATGTCGCAAAACCAGCTTAACACCCGTTTGCCCTCCATGAGTCAACACCCTGGCAGCTTTCGCCGGATTCATTCCCTTTGTTATCTTGTAAGCTCCTTTGCGCTCCGACAAATCTACTTTCTGCGTCTTCATTACGCCGACTACCATTGAAGCATACTCCTCGCCAAGATATTTAGCGATAGAGTCCTCCACATTTTCCATCTTAGCGTCGCGTGGAATCTTGATTATCACATCGTCGTCAGCGCCATTGACAAGCACATATCCCAATGCCACAGCCCCAACGACTGCAAGCAACGCAATCAATATAAGCCACTTCTTAAATCTATTAGGCTTCTTTACTTGCTTCTTTTTATTGACGCGTTTTTTGGGAGTAGTCGTTTTATTACGTGATTTGTTTTCCATCTGATTCGTCTTTATGGAACTTCTAAAAATTCCGGAATTAGTTAATACTTGCTCATTTGGGATACTTCCCTTAATGTGATGACAAAATTAATCAATTACTCTTAGATAAACAAAGGTGGCGACAAACAATTTTGCCACCACCCATTAATATCTGTCTCAAATAGAGGGTTACTTCAACGACCATTCAACACCGTTCTTTGTGTCTTTGATATTAAATCCGAACGCAGCCATTTTGTCTCTGATAAGATCGGATGTTGCCCAATCTTTATTTGCTTTAGCATTAGCACGAATTTCCATCAACAAATCGACAGCTTGCTCGTATGCTTTATTGTTGCCACTATCAGCACTTTCACCTGACATCTTAACACCAAGAATTTCTCCTACGAAGACATCAAACAGATGACGCAATATTGCAATATCTTCAGCATTGAGCGTTATCAATCCGTCTGTCGCTTGATTGATATATTTACAAGCGTCAAAGAGGTGAGCGATTACTACCGGAGTATTCAAATCATCATCCATAGCATCGTAACACAATTTGCCGTAGTCAGGCAATTCAACAGTCGATGCTTCTGCAGGCAATAGATTTTGCAATCTGCGATAGCCGTCGGTCAACTTTTGCAATGCCTTTTCTGATGCCAATAATGCGTCATTACTGAAATCGACAGTACTGCGATATTGTGCTTGAAGGATAAAGAATCTGATTACCATTGGCGAATAAGCCTGACTCAACAATGGATGCGAACCATTGAAAAATTCTTCAAGTGTGATAAAATTGTTGTATGACTTACCCATCTTCTTTCCGTTGATGGTAATCATATTGTTATGCATCCAGTATTTCACAGCTTCATGGCCACATGCCGCCACACTTTGCGCAATTTCACATTCATGATGAGGGAACATCAAGTCCATGCCGCCACCATGAATATCAAAAGTCTCTCCTAAGTATTTTGTACCCATGGTAGAACACTCAAGATGCCATCCCGGAAAACCTTCGCTCCAAGGAGATGGCCAGTGCATGATATGCTCCGGAGACGCACATTTCCATAGCGCAAAGTCAATCGGATTACGTTTTTCGTCTTGACCGTCCAAATTACGTGTATTGGCTACCGTTTCTTCGATATTTCGTCCCGATAGTTTGCCGTAATGATGATCCTTGTTATATTTTTCAACATCAAAATAGACAGACCCGTTGCTGATATACGCATATCCGGCATCCAAAATCTTCTGAACATAGTTAATCTGCTCGATGATATGACCTGAGGCATGAGGCTCAATGCTCGGTGGAAGCACATTCAATGCCTCCATATCCTTGTGGTAGCTATTGAGATACATCTGCACCACTTCCATTGGCTCCAATTGCTCAATTCGTGCTTTCTTTGCCACCTTGTCTTCGCCATCATCTGCATCATGCTCCAAGTGACCGACGTCTGTGATATTGCGTACATATCTCACTTTGTATCCCAAATGACGTAAGTATCTAAACAAGATGTCGAATGTTATCGCCGGACGTGCATGACCTAAATGACCCGGTCCATAGACTGTCGGACCGCACACATACATCCCTACTATTTCAGGATGAATAGGCACAAATTTTTCCTTCTTGCGAGTCAGACTGTTATACAGCGTTAGATTGTGCTCCATACTTATTTGTGAAGAGAGATTCTTATTCGTTTTTAATTATTACCGCCAAAATTTCCAAATGGAGGCATGTTATTACCACCGACAGGACGCTTTTGTGTAATTTCTCCAAAGTTTGCTTCGTATTTCTTAATATTGTCTGTCAATGCATACATCAATTGTTTTGCATTCTCAGGCGACATTACGATACGGCTTACAACCGGAGCTTGAGGCATTCCGGGAGCTGCAAAAATGAAGTCAATCAAGAATTCGTTTGGTCCATGACCGATCATTGCAAGATTGCTATACTTGCCGTCTGCGACTTCCGGCTTCAACTGAATTTGTAATTGATTTTTGTTTTGGTTATTTTCGTTTGCCATTTCTCTAAATTTTTATTGTTTTTAATATCATTTATAATCTCCTACAAAGTTAATAATTCAATATGAATTTTTCACAATATCGATGTAATATTTTTCATTCCCACTGCTTGGAAGATATAATCTGACACGCTCCAAAGTCGGACTATCCCATACTTCTCCGATATAAAAAGAAGCATACGAGTGTCGATATATCGAATTATCACCGACAATTTCTCCTTTATTCTGCAAATAACATTCCACAATTGCTTGGTCGGCTGTCATCTTATCTGCTACTATCGTATATAATTGGCTTTTGCCATCATAACCGACTTCTGATTGAAGATTTATAAAACGTCCGGTTCGCCACAAACTTATTATTTCTATTTTAGGGCATGAGCCATTTTCGATCACACTCTTCGGCTGATATTTCACCGTATCAAACTGTATATATCCCATTTGATGCAGTTTGATTGGCATTGGTCGCTGATTCAATTTATCTGCCTCTACCGAATATTCCGCAATGACTCGTCTTCCCCTTTCCAAATCAGCATCAACCCATTGATTTGTAGTCATTTTAATGATTTCTTCATCATTGATGCCGACTTTCTCCAATATCATCCCTTTATCGTTTTTTAAGACTGTCAAAATTTCGACATATCTATAATCTGTCGGATATTCCACGTCATCATCACCACAGCCTGCCAATAAAAACATGAGCGACATCAACAGAAACACACCGACTTTTTGATTCGACACAATCGAATTTATTAATCGACAATATTTCATGACTTATTATTTATAATTTCTACGATTTCACCGTCTCGCATTTTGACAACCCTGTCAGCTATTTCTGCCAATGAGTCATCATGTGTCACAATAACAATCGTTTGGGCATACTCATCACGCAATCTTTTAAACAATTGTTTAATCTCCTCCCTATTTATAGAGTCAAGACTTCCGGTCGGCTCATCAGCCAATATCACATCCGGATTATTAATTAAAGCTCGCGCTATTGCGACACGCTGCTTCTCTCCTCCCGACAATTCTGCCGGTCTGTGAGAAAATCTGCCGGTCAACCCCAAATTTGACAGCAAATCTTCCCCTTTCTTAACAGCCTCACTACGTGACATGCCACCAATCAAGGCGGGAAGAATCACATTCTCAACTGCAGTAAACTCAGGCAACAACTGATGAAATTGAAAGACAAAACCTATATGTGAATTTCTAAACTGCGACAATGCCTTGTCTGCCATTGACGTTACTTCCTCGCCTCCATATCGCAAACTGCCCGTATCGGCATTGCTTAATGTACCTATAATCTGCAACAATGTTGTTTTACCTGCACCACTTGGTCCAAATATAGTCACAATTTCTCTATCCTTGATATTAAGGTTGATGTCCTTCAAAACATGCAAGGTTCCGAATGACTTATTTATATTTTTTATCTCAATCATATTCCGGTTAATTTTCTTATTACGTAATTTGCCAAATAAATTCCAAATAATGACGGAATGGTGCCTAATGTCCCAAAGGAAGAACGCTTATTTTCTTCATTCAATTCTATTATGGAATATCTCTTCGGCAATTCCATACTGCAAACGACAGGCAATTTGCATCGCAAACCAATTTTTCTCAATCTCTGACGCACAACCCTTGCCAAACCGTCTTCTTTCGTTTCCCAAATATCGCAATATTTTATCATCGATGGATCAACTCTGCCTCCGGCACCCATCGAACTGATAATATTCACCTTGTTTTTAATACAAAATTCTATCAACGAAACTTTAGGTCCGACAGTATCTATAGCATCAATCACAAAATCCACCTTTTCATTAATGAAATTAGTGATATTTTCCGAAGTCAAATAGCAATGTTCTGCGTTTACTTCCAAATCAGGATTAATCGTTAAGAAACGCTTCTTAAACAATTCAACCTTTGAGATTCCTACAGTCTCATGACATGCTATCAACTGCCGATTTATATTAGTTACAGACACATTGTCAGAATCGATTATAGTTATCTTGCCAACACCGGAACGCACCAGCATTTCAGCTGCATATCCTCCTACTCCACCGACGCCGACCACTACCACATGAGCATTTTGCATCTTGGCAAACGCCTCATGTCCCAACATTAATAATGTCCGGTCATACCATTGTTCCTCTGCAATATTTGTATCTGATGCCATAATCTATTTGATAATGTGCGAAATTACAAAAAAAATTCCACAAACTATTGCACATTATAAAAAATTATCTTAACTTTGCACTCGCAAATCGGCAAATACCGATAAGGAGAGGTGGGTGAGTGGCTGAAACCACCAGTTTGCTAAACTGACGTAGGAGTAATCCTACCACGAGTTCGAATCTCGTCCTCTCCGCCAAAAGGGAATGTAGAAATACATTCCTTTTTTATTTTTATCAAATCCCAACCCGGCAAACACAGCCTATTGAAATAAGTTAGTTAAAAGTATTGATGAATATCTACTAACTCTATCTAATGACCAAAACACCAGGTAATAGGGCTAAAAAATCAATCATTGCCACGATTTGCATTCTTAGCTAAAACAAACATCGACCTTGGTATATGGCAATATCCTGTAGGATTCTTATCCAAATAATCCTGATGATAGTCCTCTGCTAAATAAAAACATTCCAATCGTTCTATCTCTACCACTATAGGTTGAATATACTGAAGAGCAATCCTCTTAGTAACATTTTTTATCACATCAACATCATCCGCATCCGTATAATATATACCGGTACGATATCGCGTACCAATATCCGGACCTTGTTGATCTAAAGAAGTCGGATCGATTGTCTGAAAATACAAATCTAAAATCATCTCTAAACTGACAACATCGGAATCATAACGGACCTTGACTGTCTCAACATGTCCTGTCTTATCAGTATAAACCTCATTATAAGTTGGATTTGGCACAGTACCATTAGCATACCCCACGCTTGTTGACACAACTCCATTAATCTGTTTCAAAAAATGCTGAGTACCCCAAAAGCAACCTCCAGCCAAATAAATCTCCTTAATCATAATCTGTATATTTTGTTTACCTTAATACATAACAATCAAAGAACTGATTTATTTCGATATAATTCAAAAAACTTAACCATTCACCCCAATTAAGCATATCTATAACACCATTATATCTATTATATCTATTATATCTATTATATCTATTATATCTATTATATCTATTATTACTATCAATACTATCTCTGCGCGGAAGCTCCGTAGATCCCGGACGTCGGCTTATAACAAATAAAGCCCGAGCGTTTGCTCGAGCTTTACTCTTTTTAGGTGGCGATGACCTACTCTCCCACTTTCGCAGTACCATCGGCGCGGTGAGGTTTAACTTCTCTGTTCGGAATGGGAAGAGGTGGAGCCCTCACGCTGTCATCACCTTAATCTCTTTCGATATATCCCCCTTTTTATGACTCCCCTGAGCCTGAAGATATACGTATATGTTAAAAAAGTACACATGCCGGAAACTGACGTTTATCACTCTTTCGCTGTGTATCGTCGCTCTGATTCAGAGTTCATTATTTTGGCAGTTGCCTGCTTTACGAAGTATTCGGGCAATTAGTACTGCTCAGCTGACATGTCGCCATGCTTACACCTGCAGCCTATCTACGTCGTGGTCTTCAACGGCCCTCATTGATATCTTATCTTGGAGCTGGCTTCGTGCTTAGATGCTTTCAGCACTTATCCTACCCAGACGCTGCTACCCTGCAATGCACCTGGCGGTACAACAGGCTCACAGGAGGTCTGTCCAACACGG